>LR134135.1:2555109-3193887 GCA_900635465.1 Lelliottia amnigena | reverse complement strand
CGCCAGAATAGTGCCATCCAGATCGCGAGAGTTGGTCCCACGCAGACGATAACCGTTCAGCTGTGCGCCTTGACCGCGCGTTGCGGTGAACAGTTCGTTACGCATTGGATCGTAAACAACAGCGACTTCAGTACGGCCTTTGATGCGTACTGCGATAGAAACAGAGAAGTGTGGAAGGCGTTTGACGAAGTTGGTGGTGCCATCCAGTGGATCGATAATCCATTGAACATCCTGATCTTCGCCTTCATTCTCACCGCTTTCTTCGGCGATGATGGTGTGCTGCGGGTAAGATTTGCGAATGGTTTCGATAATAATCGCTTCTGCGGCTTTATCGACGTTAGTCACAAAGTCATTGCTGCCTTTCTGGCTGGTTTCTACAGAATCGGGAGTTTCGTAGTGTTTGGCAATTACATTACCCGCCTTGCGCGCTGCGCGCACGGCGATGGTCAACATAGGATGTTGCATCGGTTACTCTCACTGGATGTTAAAGAACAGGGAAACGAAAACGGCGCAGAGTATAGCAGCGAGTTCGGATCATGTCTCTCGTTTATGATAATATGCCGGAATATTCTTCAGACAATGACCTCAGACAACTAAAACTATGCTGCAAAATATTCGAATCGTGCTGGTCGAAACATCGCATACCGGCAATATGGGCTCTGTTGCCCGTGCAATGAAAACAATGGGTTTAACCAATCTGTGGCTGGTGAATCCACTGGTGAAGCCAGACTCTCAGGCAATCGCGCTGGCTGCGGGTGCCAGTGATGTCATCGGCAACGCGCAAATCGTAGACACGCTCGACGAAGCGCTGGCGGGTTGCAGCCTTGTGGTTGGCACCAGCGCGCGCTCGCGCACGCTGCCGTGGCCGATGCTGGATCCACGCGAATGCGGTCTGAAAAGTACTGCAGAAGCCGAACATGCGCCGGTGGCGCTGGTGTTTGGCCGTGAACGCGTTGGTTTGACTAACGACGAGCTGCAAAAGTGCCATTACCACGTGGCGATTGCGGCCAACCCTGAATACAGCTCGCTGAATCTGGCGATGGCGGTACAGGTTATTGCTTACGAAGTGCGCATGGCATGGCTGGCCGCGCAGGAAAAAGGCGAGACCGCTGAACCCGAAGAAACACCGTATCCGCTGGTGGATGATCTTGAGCGTTTTTACGGCCATCTGGAGCAAACGCTGCTCACGACCGGCTTTATCCGCGCCTCTCATCCAGGTCAGGTCATGAATAAGCTGCGCCGCCTGTTTACCCGTGCCCGTCCAGAAACCCAGGAATTGAACATTCTGCGCGGCATGTTGGCGTCAATTATTGAGCAAAAAAACAAAGAATCCTAAACGGCACAGAAGGTTAAATACCTGACTAAAACAGTCAAGTAAATAGTTGACCAATTTAGTCGGGAATGTCAGACTTGCCCCTGCTATGCAATACCCCCATTTTACAATAAAAAACCCCGGGCAGGGGCGAGTTTGAGGTTAAGTAAGACATGAGACTGACATCTAAAGGGCGTTATGCCGTGACCGCGATGCTGGACGTTGCGCTCAACTCCGAAACGGGCCCGGTTCCGTTGGCAGATATTTCAGAACGTCAGGGAATTTCCCTGTCTTATCTGGAGCAGCTTTTCTCCAGACTGCGTAAAAATGGATTGGTTTCCAGCGTTCGTGGCCCAGGCGGTGGATATCTGCTGGGTAAAGACGCGGGCAGTATTGCAGTTGGCGAAGTGATCAGCGCTGTTGACGAGTCTGTAGATGCGACGCGTTGCCAGGGCAAAGGCGGTTGTCAGGGCGGCGATAAGTGCCTGACCCACGCGCTGTGGCGCGATCTGAGTGACCGTCTGACCGGCTTCCTGAATAACATCACTCTGGGTGAGCTGGTGAATAACCAGGAAGTTCTGGATGTTTCTGGTCGTCAGCAGAGCCATGAAACGCAACGCAGTACCCGCGCGCAAGACGCTATCGACGTTAAGTTACGCGCATAATTTACCTGTCCTGTTTCTGGGCGCAGCTGCGTTGGCCGCGCGTGTTCACCCCAGCCACTTACGCATGTAAGCTCCTGGGATTCACAAGCTTGCCGCCTTGCTGCACCGCAAAACAGTTTGGGTAAAAAATTATAAAAGAGATTTTAGAATCAGGCCGGGGCATCCGTGCCCCGTTAACTCGGTCGTACATCCAGCCGGTTGCCTGATTCCTTGCATTGAAGCGATGTACGGAGTTTATAGAGCAATGAAATTACCGATCTATCTCGACTACTCCGCAACCACGCCGGTGGACCCGCGTGTTGCCGAGAAAATGATGCAGTGTCTGACCCTGGACGGAAACTTTGGTAACCCAGCTTCCCGTTCTCACCGTTTTGGCTGGCATGCTGAAGAGGCGGTTGATATCGCCCGTAATCAGATTGCTGAGCTGGTGGGTGCCGATCCGCGTGAAATTGTTTTCACCTCCGGTGCAACCGAATCCGATAACCTGGCAATAAAAGGTGCAGCCAACTTCTATCAGAAGAAAGGCAAGCACATTATTACCAGCAAAACCGAACACAAAGCCGTGCTCGATACCTGTCGTCAGCTGGAGCGTGAAGGGTTTGACGTCACCTACCTTGCGCCAAAAAGCAACGGTATCATCGACCTCAAAGAGCTCGAAGCGGCAATGCGTGATGACACCATTTTGGTTTCCATCATGCACGTTAACAACGAAATCGGCGTGGTTCAGGATATCGCGACTATCGGCGAAATGTGCCGTGCGCGCGGCATCATCTATCACGTTGACGCCACCCAGAGCGTGGGCAAACTGCCTATCGACCTGAGCCAGCTGAAAGTGGATCTGATGTCCTTCACCGGCCACAAGATCTACGGCCCGAAAGGTATCGGCGCGCTGTACGTTCGTCGTAAACCACGTATCCGCATCGAAGCACAGATGCACGGCGGCGGTCACGAGCGCGGCATGCGTTCAGGGACTCTGCCTGTTCACCAGATCGTGGGGATGGGCGAAGCCTACCGTATCGCGAAAGAAGAGATGGAAACCGAGATGGCGCGCCTGCGCACTCTGCGTAACCGTCTGTGGGACGGCGTGAAGGACATGGAAGAAGTGTACCTGAACGGCGATCTTGAGCAGGGTGTTCCAAACATTCTCAACGTCAGCTTCAACTATGTTGAAGGTGAATCGCTGATTATGGCGCTGAAAGACCTGGCCGTTTCTTCCGGTTCTGCCTGTACGTCTGCAAGCCTTGAGCCATCCTACGTGCTGCGCGCACTGGGCATGACCGATGAGCTGGCACACAGTTCTATCCGTTTCTCTTTAGGTCGTTTCACTACCGAAGAAGAGATTGACTACACCATCAAGCTCGTTCGCAACTCCATTGGCCGTCTGCGCGACCTTTCTCCACTGTGGGAAATGTTCAAACAAGGCGTGGATATCAACAGCATCGAATGGTCACATCACTAATCGGTAGGTAAGGAGATTCAATCATGGCATACAGCGAAAAAGTTATTGATCATTACGAGAACCCACGCAACGTTGGCTCTTTCGACAACAGCGACGAGAGCGTAGGCAGCGGCATGGTTGGCGCGCCAGCGTGTGGCGACGTGATGAAGTTGCAGATCAAAGTCAACAATGAAGGTATCATTGAAGACGCACGTTTCAAGACTTACGGTTGCGGCTCTGCAATCGCGTCCAGCTCCCTCGTAACCGAGTGGGTGAAGGGCAAGTCTCTGGACGAAGCACAGGCAATTAAAAATACCGATATTGCTGACGAACTCGAACTGCCACCCGTGAAAATTCACTGTTCAATCCTGGCAGAAGACGCGATTAAAGCCGCTATTGCGGACTACAAAAGCAAACGTGAAGCAAAATAAGAGTTGAGGTTTAAGTATGTCGATTACCCTTAGCGACAGCGCTGCCGCGCGAGTAAGCTCCTTCCTGGAGAACCGTGGTAAAGGCTATGGCCTGCGACTGGGCGTACGTACCTCCGGCTGTTCCGGTATGGCTTATGTACTGGAATTTGTGGACGAACCGGCGACGGATGACACCGTGTTTGAAGACAAAGGCGTGAAGGTAGTGATCGATGGCAAGAGCTTGCAATTCCTCGACGGCACTCAGCTGGACTTCGTCAAAGAAGGCCTGAACGAAGGGTTTAAATTCACCAACCCGAACGTAAAAGATGAGTGCGGTTGCGGCGAAAGCTTCCACGTATAGTCGCGATCCGCTGTTATACCGATAATTCGTGTTGCAGAAAGGCGGCAAGCGGGTGAACCCCAGAAGCTTACTTGAGTAAGTGACTGGGGGTGAACAAGTGAAGACAACGCATTTGCAACGTGAAGGAAGAAGGTATAACCCCACGCGCAGCGCTCCTGCAGTGGGGTTTGTTTTAACAGGCTAACCCTGAGATTGTTATGGATTATTTCACCCTCTTTGGGTTGCCCGCCCAGTACTCGATTGATCTTCCCGCGCTGACGATCCGTTTTCAGGATTTGCAACGTCAATTCCATCCGGATAAATTCGCCAGCGGTACCCCGGCGGAGCAACTGGCGGCTGTATCACAGTCTGCAACCATCAATCAGGCATGGCAAACTCTGCGTAACCCATTGGCTCGCGCGGAGTATCTGCTTTGCCTGCACGGTTTTGATCTGACGAGCGAACAGCACACTGTACGTGACACCGCGTTCCTGATGGAACAGCTGGAGCTGCGTGAAGAGCTGGATGAAATCGGCCAGGCGAAAGACGAAGCGCGTCTGGAAAGCTTCATCAAGCGGGTGAAGGGAATGTTCGATTCCCGCCATCAGCAGATGGTTGAACAACTGAATCACGAGACGTGGGACGTGGCGGCCGACTCTGTACGCAAGCTGCGTTTTCTCGATAAACTACGAAGCAGCGCAGAACAACTCGAAGAAAAACTGCTCGATTTTTAATTTCGGAAGCGATTATGGCCTTATTACAAATTAGTGAGCCTGGCTTAAGCGCCGCACCACACCAGCGTCGTCTGGCGGTGGGCATTGACTTAGGCACCACCAATTCCCTCGTGGCGACCGTTCGTAGCGGCCAGGCTGAAACGCTGGCCGACGCCGAAGGGCGTCATCTGCTGCCGTCCGTCGTCTACTACCAGCAGCAGGGCCACTCGGTGGGATATGACGCGCGTACCAACGCGGCGAAAGATCCTGCCAACACCATCAGCTCCGTTAAACGCATGATGGGCCGCTCGCTGGCGGATATTCAACAACGCTATCCACATCTGCCGTATCAACTCCAGGCGAGTGAAAACGGCCTGCCGATGATCGCAACCGATGCCGGAGTGCTGAACCCGATTCGCGTTTCCGCCGATATCCTGAAAGCCCTGGCCGCGCGCGCGACCGCGACGCTTGAAGGCGATCTTGATGGCGTCGTGATCACCGTACCCGCGTATTTTGATGATGCACAGCGTCAGGGCACCAAAGATGCCGCGCGTCTGGCGGGCCTGCACGTATTGCGTCTGCTGAATGAACCGACGGCTGCGGCGATCGCCTACGGTCTGGATTCCGGTCAGGAAGGCGTCATTGCCGTGTACGATCTCGGCGGCGGGACGTTTGATATTTCCATTCTGCGCTTGAGCCGTGGCGTGTTTGAAGTACTGGCGACAGGCGGTGATTCCGCGCTGGGTGGCGATGACTTCGACCATCTGCTGGCAGATTACATTCGCGAGCAGTCGGGTATCGCCGACCGTAGCGATGTCCGCGTACAGCGTGAACTGCTGGATGCCGCCATTGACGCGAAAATCGCGCTCAGTGATGCCCAGGCTGTCACCGTGAATGTGGCGGGCTGGCAGGGTGAAATCACCCGCGATCGGTTCAATGAACTGATTGCCCCACTGGTTAAACGCACGCTGTTGGCGTGTCGTCGTGCGCTGAAAGATGCAAATGTCGACGCCAGCGAAGTGCTCGAAGTGGTCATGGTTGGTGGTTCGACCCGCGTGCCGCTGGTGCGCGAGCGCGTGGGTGAATTCTTCGGCCGCATGCCGCTGACGTCTATCGACCCGGATAAAGTCGTGGCAATTGGCGCGGCTATCCAGGCTGATATTCTGGTCGGCAACAAGCCGGACAGCGAAATGCTGTTGCTGGACGTCATCCCGCTTTCCCTCGGTTTAGAAACCATGGGTGGCCTGGTCGAGAAAGTGATCCCGCGTAACACCACCATTCCGGTGGCGCGCGCGCAGGAATTTACCACCTTCAAAGACGGTCAAACTGCGATGTCGATCCACGTGATGCAGGGCGAGCGCGAGCTGGTTCAGGATTGCCGTTCGCTGGCGCGTTTTGCGCTGCGGGGTATTCCGGCATTACCTGCGGGTGGGGCGCATATTCGCGTCACTTTCCAGGTCGATGCTGACGGTTTGCTGAACGTCACGGCGATGGAAAAATCGACCGGTGTCGAATCGTCTATCCAGGTAAAACCGTCTTACGGTCTGACGGATAGCGAAATCGCCTCCATGATTCAGGATTCAATGAGCTATGCCGAACAGGACGTGAAAGCGCGCATGCTGGCAGAACAAAAAGTGGAAGCCGCACGCGTACTGGAAAGTCTTGAAGGCGCACTCACTGCAGATGCCGCGCTGCTCAGCGCCGCAGAGCGTCAGGTGATTGATGAAGCAACGGCCCATTTACGGATCGTTGCTGAAGAAAATGACGCTGACGCAATAGAACAAGCGATTAAAAACGTTGATAAAGAAACCCAGGACTTCGCCGCTCGCCGCATGGATAAATCTGTCCGTGTTGCGCTGAAAGGCCAGTCCGTGGACGAGGTTTAATATGCCAAAGATTGTTTTTTTGCCTCATGCGGACCTGTGTCCGGATGGCGTAGTTCTGGAAGCTGAGACCGGCGAAACCATCCTCGATGTTGCCCTGCGCAACGGTATCGAGGTGGAACACGCCTGTGAAAAATCCTGTGCCTGTACGACCTGCCACTGCGTAGTTCGTGAAGGTTTTGACTCCCTTGCGGAAAGCACGGAAGACGAAGATGACATGCTGGATAAGGCATGGGGTCTGGAGCCCGATAGCCGTTTGAGCTGTCAGGCGCGCGTCACCGATGAAGACCTGGTGGTCGAATTCCCTCGTTACACGATTAACCATGCCCGCGAGCATTAACAGAGGTTAGTATGGGACTGAAGTGGACTGATAGCCGCGAAATCGGCGAGGCGTTGTACGATGCCAACCCCGATCTCGATCCGAAGACCGTGCGATTCACCGATATGCATCAGTGGATCTGCGATCTGGAAGATTTTGATGACGATCCCAGCGCATCCAGTGAAAAAATTCTGGAGGCAATTCTGTTAGTCTGGTTAGATGAAGCAGAATAATTCCCACGTCATGCTTCACGTTGCCGATGCGTTGGCTGCGCTTGTTCACCCCGGTCACAGAGTTATCTCTGCTCCCGGAGATTCACTCGCTTCCCGCCTTCCTGCAACGCGAATCATTTAGTGGAAAGAGACTCTATGGGCTGCCTTCTGGCGGCCCGTTTGCTAGTTGCTAATAAGGATAAATAAAATGACCGAAGCGATGAAGATTACGCTCTCGAATCAGCCTGCTGATGCACGCTGGGGCGAAAAAGCCACCTACAGCATCAACAACGATGGCATCACCCTGCACCTGAATGGCAGCGACGATTTGGGCTTGATCCAGCGCGCTGCTCGCAAAATTGACGGCCTGGGTATTAAGCACGTGACGCTGGCCGGTGAAGGTTGGGATACGGATCGCAGCTGGGCATTCTGGGCGGGTTATAAAGGCCCGAAAGGGACGCGTAAAATCGAGTGGGCAAACCTCGACGAAGCCGGTCAGAAAGAGCTGGAAAGCCGTCTGATGATCATCGACTGGGTGCGCGACACCATTAACGCACCGGCGGAAGAGTTAGGTCCGGAACAGCTGGCACAGCGCGCAGTGGATCTGCTGTGCAAAGCGGCAGGCGACAAAATGTCTTACCGCATCACCAAAGGCGAAGATCTGCGCGAGCAAAACTACATGGGTCTGCATACGGTCGGCCGTGGTTCTGAGCGTCCGCCCGTCCTGCTGGCGCTGGACTACAACCCGACGGGCGACAAACAAGCGCCGGTATACGCCTGTCTGGTCGGTAAAGGCATTACCTTCGATACCGGCGGTTACAGCCTGAAGCAGAGCGCGTTCATGGACTCGATGAAGTCCGATATGGGCGGCGCGGCCACCATTACCGGTGCGCTGGCTTTTGCTATCACCCGTGGTCTGAACAAGCGCGTGAAGCTGTATCTGTGCTGTGCGGACAACATGGTGAGCGGTAACGCTTTCAAACTGGGCGATATCATTCGTTATCGTAACGGTAAAAACGTCGAAGTGATGAACACCGACGCCGAAGGCCGTCTGGTCCTGGCGGATGGCCTGATTGATGCGTCTGCGCAGAAACCAGAGCTGATCATTGATATGGCTACGCTGACCGGTGCGGCGAAAACCGCGCTGGGCAACGATTATCATGCGCTGTTCACCTTTGACGACAAACTGGCGAGCCGTCTGATGGCGAGCGCGGCGGCTGAGAACGAACCGTTCTGGCGTCTTCCGCTGGCTGAATTCCACCGCAGCCAGTTGCCGTCTAACTTTGCCGAGCTGAACAATACCGCGAGCGCGGCGTATCCAGCGGGGGCAAGCACTGCGGCCGGTTTCCTGTCCCATTTCGTGGAGAACTACCATGAAGGCTGGCTGCACATCGACTGTTCCGCAACCTACCGTAAAGCGGGCGTTGAGCAATGGTCCGCGGGCGCAACCGGTTTGGGCGTACGCACCGTTGCGAATCTGCTGACGGCTGAGTAATGACTGCCCCTCACCCGAATCCTCTTCCAACGTGAGAAGAGGTTTTGCTCCTTCTCCCGTGAGGGAGAGGGCCAGGGTGAGGGGGTAAATGCGATATCTGGAAAGTTTATGTCCGATACCAAAAACGAATTAGAAACTCTGCTGGAGCAAGCGGCGACTGAGCCAGCCCATCGCCCGGCATTTTTCCGCACTCTGCTGGAATCCACGGTGTGGGTGCCTGGAACGGCGGCGGAAGGCGAGCAGGTTGTTGAAGACAGCGCGCTGGACCTGCTGCACTGGGAAAAAGACGACGGCACCTCGGTGATCCCGTTCTTTACCTCGCTCGAAACGTTGCAGGAAGCGGTGGAAGACGAGCAGGCGTTCGTCGTTATGCCGGTGCGTACGCTCTTTGAAATGACGCTTGGCGAAACGCTGTTCCTCAATGCCAAGCTGCCGACGGGTAAAGAGTTCACTCCGCGTGAAATCAGCCATCTGATTGGCGAAGAGGGCAATCCGCTGAGCACGCAAGAAGTGCTGGAAGGCGGCGAAACGCTGTTGCTGTCTGAAGTAGCGGAACCACCGGCGCAGATGATTGATTCTCTCACCACGCTGTTCAAAACCATCAAGCCGGTCAAACGCGCGTTCCTGTGCTCTATCAAAGAGAGTGCCGACGAACAGCCGATTCTGCTGATCGGTATTGAGGCGGACGGCGACATTGAAGACATTATTCAGGCGGCGGGAAGTGTGGCCACTGACACGTTGCCGGGCGATGAGCCGATTGATATTTGTCGGGTTGTGAAAGGTGAAAAGGGCATCAGCCACTTTATAACTGAACACATCACGCCGTTTTACGAGCGTCGCTGGGGCGGATTCCTGCGCGATCTTAAAACCAACCGCATTCTCTAAAGTGGCCGGGGTGAGCACTCACCCCGTCGCTTCCAGCAGCAATAAATCCATCAGCAAAACCAGATTTGATTCAAACGACGTCACGCCTGCGGCTTCGGCAGCGTAATGCACCGCCTCGTCATACAGCGCGAAATGCACATCCGCCATTCCCGCCAGGGTATTCGCCGACGCGCGCGTAAAGGCGACCACCGTCATGCCGACATTTTTCGCAATCCGCGCTTTATCCAGCACCTGTTCCGTTTCACCGCTGCGGGAAACGGCGATAAACACCTGATAGCGCGCCGCGTTGCTCAAAAAGATATTTCGGCTATCGCCGGGCCCGGAGATAAACGCCGTTTTTCCTAACACCTGTAACTTTTTTGTCAGGTATTCAGCAAACAAATATGAAAAGCCTGCGCCGTAGAGAAAGAAGCTCTCTTTCTCGCGCAATAGCGCCGCAAACTGCTGTCGTCTCTCCTGCGTGGCCCATTGAAACGTCAGCTGATAGTTGGCGATAAACTGATTAAACAGAGCAGGGAGTTGGGGCAAATCCTGAGCCTGCGACGCAATATGCGGCGTATCGGAAAGCAGCTGTTTACAGTGCCAGATAAACTCGCTGAAACCGCTAAACCCCAGCTTTTGGCACAGCCGCATGATGGTCGCGGTCGAGACAAATGTCGCCTGCGCCAGTTCGCGTACGGTGATATTGCCCACCAGCAACGGGTGTTCTGTCAGATGCGCTAAAACGCGATACTCTGCGCGGGTCAAGGATTCACCGCGCGTCAGCAGCGTTGCCAGGCGATTATCCATTACGGCGTAGGTTCAATTGGCAGGTCGTCGCGCGCACCCCATTCGCTCCAGGCACCGTCGTAGAGCGTGACGTCGGAAACACCCAACGTCGCCAGTGCCAGAATCACCACGCATGCCGTCACGCCGGAACCACAGCTGGCAATAATGGGCTGATGAAGATCCACCCCCTGACGCTCAAAAATTTCGACCAGTTCATCGGTGGTTTTCAGCTCACCTTCAAAGACTAAATCGCCCCACGGCACGTTGAGCGCGCCGGGAATATGCCCGCGCTTCAAGCCTGGACGGGGTTCGTCCGCTTGCGCGTTAAACCGCGGAGCCGGACGGGCATCGACAATTTGCGCTGTTTTTTCGTGGCTGACCAACAACACATCGGTGAGGCGTTTCACCAGGGCTGCGTCTAACGAGGCGTCAAAATCCCCCTCTGGCAACGCAACATCACCCTGCTGCAAGGGCAATTCATCACGCTTCCAGCCCGCGAGACCGCCCGCCAGAATAGACACGTTATCAGCACCAAAGGCTTTCAGCATCCACCACGCACGCGGGGCGGAGAACAGATTCCCTTCGTCGTACACGACCAGATGTTTTTCGCGATTCACGCCCAGCTCGCGCATGGCCACGGCAAAGGCTTCCGGGCGCGGCAGCATATGGGGAAGCGGGGAAGTGTGATCGGACAGGGCTTCAATATCAAAAAAGACCGCGCCCGGCAGATGTCCGGCGCGGTATTCAGCGGTGAGGTCGCGGTGCTCCTGACCGGGAGGCGCCATACGGGCGTCAATAATTTGTACTTCCGGATCGTCGCTATGCTCAATCAGCCAGTCGGCTGCAACAAAATATGAGGTGGACATGGTTGCCTCCATTTTCGCCACTTAACCGTTCTACTCAGTGCTGCAAATACTGCAGCTCGAAGGATTGACGGTAAAAATGGATTGTCGGTGTTTTTTCTGACACCGACAAGCAAACCACGTTCAACTCGCGAGCAACCCCTTATTTTTTCACCGCTTCGCCGTCCTGCCAGGCTTTTTGCAGCGCGGGCCAGTAATCCCGGTTAGCTTCAATCATGTCATCCAGAATCGCTTTCGCGTGATCCATTGTCGGCACCGTGCGGTTCAGCGTGAAGGCCTGCAGGGCTTTTTCATAGCTGCCTTCGACGGTCGCTTCTACCAGGAGTTGCTCAGACGCGAGCTGCTGCTGCAGAAGCGTTTGATGGAACAGCGGCACCTGTCCGACGCGAATCGGTTCCGGCCCTTCGGATGTGATGTACGCAGGGACTTCAACAACCGCATCGTAAGGCAGATTGGTAATCGCGCCACGGTTTTCGACCATCACCAGATGGCGCTGGCGCAAATTGAATGCCAACGAACGGGCAACATCCACAATAAATTCGCCGTGAACGCCGACATGGAACGCATCGGATAACACGCCGGTACGCTTGTACTCTTCAGCCGCCGCGAAAAGCTTTTTCTCGCGCCCGTTCATCACTTCGTTGGCGCGGGTGTACTCCGGGTTCTGATGTTCGACTATCTGGTTTGGCATCAGGTAATACTGCAGATACGGATTCGGCAGATATTCCGGGAAGTTATCCATGATCGGCTTAATGTTGCGCCAGGTTTTGACCCATGACGGATCGGAGTGCTGCGGATCGGTTTTGGCCGCGTCTTCGGTCAGTAATCCAAATTTAGCAATGTGGCTGCGCAGCTCTGGCAGTCTGTCGACGCCGTCCACCATCACGCGCGTAAACCAGCCGAAGTGGTTCAGGCCAAAGTAATCGACTTCCAGTTTGTGGCGATCAACGCCCAAAATCGCCCCCATATTGCGCATCGCCGCCACCGGCATGTCGCAAATGTTGAGCACGCGTGCGTTCGGACGCAGACGGCGCACGCCTTCTGCCACAATCGCCGCCGGGTTGGAGTAGTTCACAATCCAGGCCTTCTCGTGGGCGAAACGCTCGACCAGATCGATCAGCTCAACCATCGGCAGGATTGTGCGCAGTCCGTAGGCCAGCCCACCCGGTCCGCAGGTTTCCTGGCCGACCACGCCGTGACGCAGTGGGATCTTCTCGTCCTGCTCGCGCATTTTGTACTGACCGACGCGCATCTGAGCGAACACAAAATGCGCGCCGCTGAATGCCACTTCGGGATCGTCAGTGACGGTAAAAATAATGCTCTGGCTGTGATCGCGTATGACTTTTTCTACGACCGGGGCAATCGTGTTTTGACGCGCGGCGTCGATGTCATAGAGGCGAATTTCTGCCAGCGGAAAATCCTGTAACTGCACCATCAGGCTTTTCACAATGCCAGGCGTATAGGTGCTGCCGCCACCGGCGATGGACAGAATAAAAGGGGTTTAAACATGTTTATCTCCTTCAGAGAAACGTCTCAACGGCTTCTCGCATTTTTTTGACATGCAGCCCGTAGACCACCTGAACGTTGTTACCTTGTTTGATAATTCCCTTCGCGCCGGTCGCCTTGAGCCGTGGCTCATCAATAATGGCGACATCTTTCACGGTGACGCGCAGTCGGGTGTAGCAGTTATCCACCACTTCAATGTTTTCTCGTCCGCCGAGGCCGATAACAATGGATTCTCCCAGCCCGTCGTTATTGCCTTTCGCCTGATACTCTTGCTTGCTGTACAGGCGGGTCTCCTGATCTTCGTCCTCACGCCCCGGCGTCTTCATGTTGAATCGCAGGATCAGGAAGCGGAACACGATGAAATAGAGCGCGAACATAATCAGCCCGACCACGATGTACATCGGCCAGTTCGACTTCTCCGTGCCGAGCGGCAGGTTATAGAGAATGAAATCGATAATGCCGTTGGCGCCGATGGCGTGAACGCCGAACAGATAAAACAGCATCATGCCGAGGCCGGTCAGCACCGCATGCACAACGAAAAGCAGCGGGGCAACGAACAGGAAGGAAAACTCAATGGGCTCGGTGACGCCCACCAGCAGCGACGTCAGCGCCGCAGGGATCAGAATCGCTTTGGCGATTGCTTTGCGCTCCGGTTTAGCGGTCATGTACATCGCCAGAGCCGCGGCGGGCAGGCCAAACATTTTGCTGATGCCGCGCGCGTCCCATACCACGGTGCTGCTGAGTTGCTTCACGTCCGGGCAGGCCATCTCGGCAAAGTAAATATTGCGCGCGCCCTGGTAAGTCGTCCCGCAGACTTCCTGCGTGCCGCCCAGTTCGGTATAGAGGAAAGGGGTGTAGACAAGGTGGTGGAGGCCGGTCGGTACCAGAATGCGCTCCAGGAACCCATAAATGGCCACGCCAAACGGACCAGACCCTTTAATCGCCAGCGCCATCGTGCTGATACCGGTGTTGAGCAAAGGGCCACAGCTCGCTCATTATGACGCCCAGCAGCATTGAGACCGGTAGCATGATAATGGCGACAAAACAGTGGCCGGAATAGATCGCCATCGCCCCGCTAAACTGTACGCCGGAGTATTTGTTGTACAGGTATCCAGAAAGAGCACCGGTCAGGATCCCGGCAAAGACGCCCATCTCCAGAACCTGCACGCCCAGCACCATGCTTTGGCCGGCTGCTTTCATATGCTCGGCGGGAGCGAGTTCCCCCTGCAACTGAAGCGTCACATTCATGGCGTTGATAAACACCACAAATGTCACCAGACCGATTAACGCCGCGTAACCTTTGTCACGCGCCGCCAGGCCAACAGGGATCCCGACGGCAAACACTAATGCCAGATTTACCAGCACCGATACGGCAGATTTGGCAATCAACTGTCCAATGTGTTGAATCAGCGGATTCCCCAGAAACGGCAGGTACTCGGCAAGATTACCGTTACCTAACACGTTGCCGAAAGCGATGAACAGACCGACAATGGGTAAGATAAGTACCGGTCCGTACAATGATTTTCCGAAGTTTTGTAGGGCGTTCACGGCTCGTTTCATGGCTATCTCTCTTATTGAACCGCGCACTCAGAGTGCGTCTCAGGCTTAAAACTAGCAGGTGATGGGGCAAGGTATCCAGCTATCTTATTGTTTTAAAAACAAATGACTTAGAAGGTTACATGTAACGTGCGACACTGTGACCGGTGTGGCAGCAGGGGTTCAGGCAAAGCGATATGCGAGGCGCTTTCCAAATTCTTGCACTGGACTTTTGAATTAATCAAACTAGCCGATAATAATTACCCGGATGACCATCAACAGGCCTCACAGGCCAGGGACAAAAGATGAAACCGTTTCGTATAGCCGCACTTTCGCTGGCACTGTTTTCCACGTTCACGCTCTTCGGTTGTGATAACAGCGACGATAAAACACAGGTCGCTGCACCAGCTGCATCGGCCGCCGCGCCTTCCAAAGCGACTGAAAAACCTGATGGTGAAAAGCTTGCGAAACTGGCTGCGCAAAGCGAGGGGAAAGCGCTGACGCTGTTGGATGCGTCTGAAGTACAGCTTGATGGCGCATCGACCCTGGTGCTGACGTTTTCTGTCCCGCTCAATCCTGATCAAGATTTCGCCCGTACCGTCCACGTCGTCGATAAAAAAAGCGGGAAAGTGGACGGCGCGTGGGAACTCTCTCCCACGCTCAAAGAGTTGCGCCTGCGTCACCTGGAACCGAACCGCAATTTGGTGGTGACTATCGAGCGCGATCTTCAGGCACTGAACAAAGCCACATTTGGTATTGATTACGAAAAAGCCCTGACTACGCGCGATATTGAACCCAGCGTGGGGTTTGCCAGCCGGGGTTCACTCCTGCCGGGAAAAGTGGTCGAAGGTTTGCCGGTCATGGCCCTGAACGTCAACAACGTGGACGTGAATTTCTATCGAATTAAGCCGGAATCGCTGGCGGCGTTTGTTAGCCAGTGGGAATACCGCAATTCTCTGACCAACTGGGAATCCGATAATCTGCTCAAAATGGCAGAGCTGGTGTATACCGGACGCTTTGACCTGAATCCGGCGCGTAACACCCGTGAAAAACTGCTGCTCCCGCTGCGCGATATCAAGCCGTTACAGCAGTCAGGTGTCTACATCGCCGTGATGAATCAGGCCGGGCATTACAACTACAGCAATGCCGCCACACTGTTCACATTGAGCGATATCGGCCTGTCTGCGCATCGCTACCACAATCGTCTTGATATTTTCACCCAGAGCCTGGAAAACGGCGCCGCGCAATCCGGCATCGAGGTCACGCTGCTGAATGATAAGGGGCAAACCCTGGCGCAAGGCACCAGTGATGAGCAGGGGCACGCGAAGCTCGAAACCGATAAAGAGGCCGCGTTGATCCTGGCGCGTAAAGACGGGCAAACGACGCTGCTCGACCTGAAACTCCCGGCGCTCGATCTGGCTGAGTTTGATATCGCCGGTGCGCCCGGTTTCAGCAAACAATTCTTTATGTTTAGCCCGCGGGATCTCTATCGTCCGGGCGAAACGGTCATTCTCAACGGTTTGCTGCGTGACAGCGACGGCAAGCCGCTTCCGGATCAGCCTGTGAAGCTGGAAGTCCTCCGTCCCGACGGGCAAGTGGCGCGCACGTTTGTCAGCCAGCCAGAAAATGGGTTGTATCGCTTTAATTATTCGCTTGATAGCGGCGCGCAGACCGGCATGTGGCATATTCGCGCAAATACGGGCGACAACCAGCAGCGGATGTGGGATTTCCATGTCGAAGATTTTATGCCGGAGCGCATGGCGCTTGAACTTAAAACGCAGAAAACGCCGGTTTCGCCGCAAGATGAAGTGAATTTCAATGTGGTGGGTTATTACCTTTACGGTGCCCCCGCTAATGGGAACAGCCTGCAAGGGCAGTTGTTCTTGCGACCACTGCGTGAAGCTGTCACCGCATTACCTGGCTTCCAGTTTGGTGACATTGCAGAAGAGAATCTCAGCCGCAGTCTGGATGAAGTGCAATTGACGCTCGATGAAATGGGGAGAGGGCAGATTTCAACCGAGAGTCAGTGGAAAGAAACCCATTCACCGCTGCAGCTTATCCTTCAGGCAAGCCTGCTGGAATCCGGTGGCCGTCCGATAACCCGTCGTGCGGAGCAGGCGATCTGGCCTGCGGAGACACTTCCAGGTATTCGCCCACAGTTTGCCAGCAAAGCGGTCTATGACTACCGAACCGATACCACGGTGAATCAGCCGATTGTTGATGAAAACGGTAACGCCAGCTTCGATATCGTCTATGCCGATGCTAGCGGGGCAAAAAAAGCCGTCTCAGGCTTACAGGTTCGTCTGATCCGTGAGCGCCGTGACTACTACTGGAACTGGTCGGAAAGCGAAGGCTGGATGTCCCAGTTTGATCAGAAAGAGCTGGTTGAAGGTGAGCAGGAGATGACGCTGGCAGCCGACGAGACGGGCAAAGTGACGTTCCCCGTAGAGTGGGGTTCATACCGTCTGGAAGTCAAAGCGCCAGACAATGTGGTCAGCAGCGTGCGTTTTTGGGCCGGTTATAGCTGGCAGGACAACAGCGATGGCACCGGTGCGGCTCGTCCGGATCGCGTAACGCTGAAGCTCGACAAACCCGCCTATCAACCAGGCGATACCATTAAGTTGCACATCGCCGCACCGGCCGCAGGCAAAGGTTATGCGATGATAGAGTCCAGCGAGGGGCCGCTGTGGTGGAAAGAGATCGATGTGCCGGCAGACGGGCTGGAGCTTGCAATACCGGTCGATAAAACCTGGAAGCGCCACGATCTTTACCTGAGCACGCTGGTGGTTCGTCCGGGGGATAAATCCAAATCGGCCACACCAAAACGTGCGGTGGGTCTGCTGCATCTGCCAATGGGAGATGAAAATCGCCGTCTGAATATCGCGCTGGATAATCCGCAGAAAATGCGCCCAAATCAAACGCTGTCCGTAAAAGTTAAGGCCAGCGTCAAAGAGGGGACGATCCCTCAAAAAGTGAACGTACTGGTTTCCGCCGTGGATAGCGGTGTATTGAATATTACCGATTACGCCACCCCGGATCCGTGGCAGGCCTTCTTCGGCCAGAAACGCTACGGCGCAGATATCTATGATATTTATGGTCAGGTGATTGAAGGGCAGGGCCGATTGGCGGCGCTACGCTTTGGTGGTGATGGCGATGAACTTAAACGCGGCGGTAAACCGCCTGTGAATCATGTCACTATTATTGCTGAACAGGCGCAGCCCGTCGTGCTGGATGCCAATGGAGAAGGAACGGTTTCATTACCGATTGGCGATTTCAACGGCGAGCTACGGCTGATGGCGCAGGCCTGGACCGAGGATGACTTCGGTAGCAATGAAAGCAAAGTGATCGTCGCCGCGCCCGTCATTACTGAACTGAACATGCCACGTTTCCTGGCCAGCGGCGACACCACACGCTTAACGCTCGATCTCACTAACCTTACCGACCAGCCGCAAATGCTGAATGTCGCGCTGAGTGTTTCAGGGCTGATGGCACTTGAAGGTAGCCAGCCGCAACCGGTTAAATTAGCACCGGGTGCGCGAACCACGCTCTTTATCCCGGTGCGGGCTCTGGAGGGCTACGGTGACGGTGAGATCGCTGCAGAAGTCTCAGGTTTGACGCTTCCGGGCGAGACATTCGCTGCGCAGCAGAAAAGCTGGAAAGTCGGCGTGCGTCCGGCATTCCCTGCACAAACGGTCAATACGGGTGCGATGCTCAATCCGGGCGAAAGCTGGACGGCACCTGCCCAACACCTCACCGGGTTCTCTCCGGCAACCCTGCAAGGGCAACTGCTGCTCAGCGGCAAGCCACCGTTAAACCTGGCACGTTATATCCGCGAGTTACAGGCTTACCCTTATGGTTGTCTGGAGCAAACCGCCAGCGGATTGTTCCCGTCGCTTTATACCAATGCAGCACAACTCGCAGCACTGGGCATCAAAGGAGACACCGACGATAAACGTCGTGCGGCCATTGATATTGGCATTTCGCGCTTGCTGCAAATGCAGCGCGACGAGGGTGGTTTTGCCTTGTGGGATAAAAACGGTCCCGAAGAGTATTGGCTCACCGCATACGTTACTGACTTCCTGGTACGTGCCGGTGAGCAGGGCTACAGCGTGCCAGTTGATGCCATCAATAATGCCAACAGCCGTCTGCTGCGCTATCTGCAAGACCCCGGCATGATGTCGATTCGCTACAGCGACAATGCGCAGGCGAGTAAATTTGCCGTGCAGGCTTATGCTGCGCTGGTGTTAGCACGTCAGCAAAAAGCACCGCTGGGGGCGCTGCGTGAAATCTGGCAGCGTCATGATCAGGCCGCTTCAGGGCTGCCGTTGATGCAGTTAGGTATGGCGCTGAAATTGATGGGTGACGCACCGCGAAGCCAGCAGGCACTGGATTTAGCGCTTAAAACTCCGCGAAGTGATTCCAGAAACTGGATGGCAGATTATGGTAGCCAGCTTCGTGATAATGCGCTGATGCTCTCGCTGCTGGAAGAGTACAAGCTGCTGCCGGATGCGCAAAATAGCCTGCTGAATGTGCTGTCAGAGCAGGCCTTCAGCCAGCGCTGGCTGTCAACTCAAGAAAGCAATGCCCTGTTCATGGCCGGACGTTCATTACAGACGCTTTCCGGAACATGGCAGGCAACGACCAGCCTGTCTGAAAATATGCTCAGTGGCGATCGTGCGCAGGTGCAAAATGTCGCTGGCGATCGGCTTGGCGCATTGCAGGTCACAAACAGCGGGACAGGACCGATGTGGGTGCGTCTTGATACCGCAGGTTATCCGGAATATGCGCCGCAGCCGAGTTCAAACGTTCTGCAAATCGAACGCCATATTCTGGCCACCGATGGCAGCACCAAATCGCTCTCTTCGCTTAAAAGCGGTGAGCTGGTGCTGGTCTGGCTGGAGGTCAAAGCCAATCAGAATGTCCCTGATGCACTGGTGGTCGACTTATTGCCTGCCGGGCTTGAGCTTGAAAACCAAAACCTGGCCAGCAGTAGCGCCAGCCTGCAGGACAGCGGCAGTGAAGTCCAGAATCTGCTCAGCCAGATGCAACAGGCTGATATCCAGCATATGGAGTTCCGCGACGATCGTTTCGTTGCGGCAGTCCCAGTAAACGAAGGGCAACCCGTTACGCTGGTCTATCTGGCGCGTGCTGTAACGCCAGGAACATACCAGGTTCCGGTTCCCCTGGTAGAGTCCATGTATGTTCCGCAGTGGCGGGCAACAGGTGCGGCAAGTGGCCCGCTGATTGTCGTTCCGTAACGTGCGGTTAATGCATCTGAGACGGTCCCGCTGGCTATGGCTGGTGGGCGTTCTTCTTATTCTATGGGGACTGGTTTTCGCCGCCGATCGCCTGTGGCCGTTGCCTTTAAAAGAGGTCAGTCCCGCCCGCGTGGTTACAGATGAAAAAGGAATTCCGCTTTGGCGGTTTGCGGATAGCGAAGGGATATGGCGCTATCCGGTCACCATTCAGGAGGTCTCTCCGCGATATCTTGAAGCGCTGATCCAGTATGAGGATCGTTGGTTCTGGGAGCATCCCGGTGTGAATCCCTTCTCAGTCATGCGCGCGGCCTGGCAGGATTTGCGGTCGGGTAAAGTCGTCTCAGGTGGCAGCACGCTCACTATGCAGGTTGCGCGGCTTCTTGATCCTCATCCGCGCACCTTTGGCGGAAAAATCCGCCAGCTATGGCGAGCCATGCAGCTTGAATGGCATCTTTCCAAACGCGATATTCTCACGCTTTATCTTAATCGTGCCCCGTTTGGCGGGACGTTACAGGGAGTTGGTGCCGCAAGCTGGGCTTATCTTGGTAAATCCCCTGCCCAGTTGAGTTATTCAGAAGCCGCGCTTCTGGCGGTGCTCCCTCAGGCGCCAAGCCGCCTGCGGCCAGACCGCTGGCCGGATCGCGCTGAGGCGGCCAGAAATAAAGTTCTGGAGCGCATGGTGACGCAAGGGGTCTGGACGGCGCAACAGGTCAAAGAGTCGCGCGAAGAGCCTGTCTGGCTTGCACCACGACAGATGCCGCAATTAGCCCCGCTGTTCTCGCGCATGATGCTCAACAAAAGCCGTGAAAATAAAATTGTCACGACTCTGGATGCCTCCCTTCAGCGACAGCTGGAAGAGCTGGCGATGAACTGGAAATCCCGCCTCCCGTCGCGTAGCTCATTGGCGATGATCGTGGTTGATCATACCAACATGAAGGTGCGCGGTTGGGTGGGGTCGGTAGACATCACTGATGACAGCCGTTTTAGCCATGTAGATATGGTCAATGCGATCCGATCGCCGGGATCGGTACTGAAGCCGTTTATTTATGGTATGGCGCTCGACGACGGGTTGATTCATCCCGCCTCTCTGCTACAGGATGTTCCGCGCCGTACGGGAGATTATCGGCCTGGTAATTTCGACAGTGGATTTCACGGCCCCGTCAGCATGAGTGAAGCATTGGTCCGTTCGCTGAATCTACCCGCCGTGCAAGTGCTGGAAGCTTACGGGCCAAAACGTTTTGCAGCGTTGCTCAGTAACGCCGGTTTACCGCTACTCCTCCCTGCAGGCGCACAGCCTAATTTATCACTCATTCTCGGCGGAGCAGGGGCACGACTTGCCGATATTACGGCAGCCTACAGTGCATTTGCCCGGCACGGTAAAGCCGGTCGATTGCGCGTGCAGCCAGGCGATCCGCTCGTCGAGCGACCTTTACTTTCGCCGGGCGCTGCGTGGATTATTCGGCGTATTTTAGCCAACGAGTCGCAACCGCTGCCTGATGCTGCGCTGCCACAGGTTGCGCCGCTGGCGTGGAAAACCGGCACCAGCTATGGCTACCGCGATGCCTGGGCGGTGGGTTTGAACGCGCGTTATCTTATTGGTATCTGGACGGGTCGCCCCGACGGCACACCTGTCGCAGGGCAGTTTGGGTTTGCCAGCGCTGTGCCGCTGCTGAATCAGGTCAACAACGTGCTTCAGTCAAACTCGATGACAGACGAATCTCGCCTGCCACGCGATCTGCGTCCTGATTCGGTGGGGCGCGGCGTTATTTGCTGGCCGGGCGGACAATCGCTACCCGTAGGAAGTGAAAATTGTCGCCGCCGGTTGTCGACATGGCTCCTTGACGGGAGCCAGCCGCCAACGCTGTTGCTGCCGGAGCAGGAGGGCATTCGAGGAATTCGTTTTCCAATTTGGTTAGATAAAGCGGGCAAGCGCGTTGCAGCTGATTGTCCGGGCGCGCAAGAAAAAGTGTTAGATGTCTGGCCGCTACCGCTTGAGCCGTGGCTGCCTGCATCTGAGCGAAGAAGGGCGCGTATTCCGCCATCATCTTCCGTTTGTCCCCCTTTGGCACAGGATTCACCCGCACCCTTCCAGTTAACCGGGATGCGCGAGGGGGCTGTTATCAAACGTTTGCCTGGCGAATCGCGCGTATCGTTGCCGCTCGCCACATTTGGCGGGGAAGGGAGACGCTGGTGGTTCCTGAACGGCGAGCCTTTGGATGCTCAAGGGCGTACTTACACTTTACAGCTTGATAAAGCAGGCGATTATCAGGTACTGATCATGGATGAAACAGGGCAGGTCGCCACAGTAAACTTCGTCCTGCAGTGAACAAAATCAAATGGGCGATAGGGTCTGTTGCTAAAGCTCGTCTTATTTTAAAAAAATGTTACTTAGATCCATAGGCAATAGGACTAATGCTCTCTATAATCCGCGCCAGGTCATACAGACGTATGCAAAACAACAGAACAAATTACAGGGGTTATCATGACTATTGAACGTACTTTTTCCATCATTAAGCCAAACGCGGTGGCAAAAAACGTTATTGGCAGCATCTTTGCTCGCTTTGAATCTGCAGGGTTCAAAATCGTTGGCACTAAAATGCTGCATCTGACCGTTGAACAGGCTCGCGGCTTCTATGCAGAGCATGACGGTAAACCTTTCTTCGACGGTCTGGTGGAGTTCATGACTTCCGGCCCGATCGTTGTTTCTGTGCTGGAAAGCGAAAATGCAGTACAGCGTCACCGCGATCTGCTGGGTGCAACCAACCCGGCTAACGCCCTGGCGGGTACTCTGCGTGCTGATTATGCGGATAGCTTCACTGAGAACGGAACTCACGGCTCTGATTCAGTGGAATCTGCCGCGCGCGAAATCGCCTATTTCTTTGGTGAAGGCGAAGTGTGCCCACGCACACGTTAATTTTTTCGTAAATGCTGCGTGCAAACGTGGCATCCCTGCGCCAGAATTTGTACAATGCTACGCCCCGGAAGAGCAGACTGCTCACCGGGGCGTTTCTTTTTAACCCTCCACGGGCCATAACGTGTAACAACGAGGCCGGAAAATACTATGTCTGAATTAGTGAATACCTCCGAAGTCGCCACTGTCGCGGTTCCCAATAAAAATGGAAAAATCAACCTGCTGGATCTGAACCGTCAGCAGATGCGCGAGTTCTTTCTGGAAATGGGCGAAAAGCCGTTTCGTGCCGACCAGGTCATGAAGTGGATGTACCATTATTGCAGCGATAACTTTGATGACATGACGGACATCAACAAAGTGCTGCGCAATAAGCTGAAAGAAGTGGCTGAAATCCGCGCTCCTGAAGTGGTCGAAGAGCAACGCTCTGCCGACGGCACCATCAAATGGGCGATTGCAGTAGGCGATCAGCGTGTTGAAACGGTGTATATCCCGGAAGAAGATCGTGCGACGCTGTGCGTCTCCTCTCAGGTGGGGTGTGCACTTGAGTGCAAATTCTGTTCAACGGCGCAGCAGGGCTTTAACCGCAACCTGCGCGTTTCTGAAATTATCGGCCAGGTCTGGCGCGCAGCGAAAATCGTTGGCGCGGCCAAAGTTACGGGCACTCGTCCTATCACCAATGTGGTGATGATGGGCATGGGTGAGCCGCTGCTGAACCTGACCAACGTCGTTCCAGCGATGGAAATCATGCTGGACGATTTCGGTTTTGGCCTGTCCAAACGACGCGTGACGCTCTCTACGTCTGGCGTTGTCCCTGCGCTGGATAAGCTGGGCGACATGATTGACGTTGCGCTGGCGATTTCTTTGCATGCACCCAACGATGAAATCCGTGATGAAATTGTACCGGTTAACAAAAAGTACAATATCGAAACCTTCCTCGCTGCCGTGCGCCGCTACCTTGCGAAGTCCAATGCGAATCAGGGCCGTGTCACTATCGAGTACGTGATGTTGGATCATGTGAATGATGAAACCGATCATGCACATCAGCTGGCTGAGCTGCTTAAAGACACACCGTGTAAAATCAACCTGATCCCATGGAACCCGTTCCCGGGTGCGCCATATGGACGTAGCTCGAACAGCCGTATCGACCGTTTCTCCAAAGTGCTGATGGATTATGGGTTTACCACTATCGTGCGTAAAACCCGTGGCGATGACATTGATGCAGCCTGCGGACAGCTGGCGGGCGACGTGATTGACCGTACCAAACGCACGTTGCGTAAGCGTATGCAGGGTGAGACGATCGACGTTAAAGCTGTTTGATTATTATGCAGTCACGGCGCATGCTTTGCGTCGTGAAGCATTAGCTTACTGAATAATCAGTCAGATTCATTGTAATCACTTAATAATTACGGTGCGTTTCTGACGACTTTAAGGCAGTATGTAACGTCGTAACAACAGTTTAGCTTCGCGAGTTGAGCTGCACTGTAAACTAAGGCCTGGCAGTCCTATACTGTCTGTCTAAGGTTAATTGACCAGAAGTTTCGCGGTGCGGGTGGCATTGTGTCTGACCGGCACCTGAATCCTAATTTACACGTACCAGTAGTTGTAGCGAATGAATACTGAAGCCACTCACGATAAAACTGAAGCACTCTCCACTGGCGTTCGTCTTCGCAACGCCCGTGAACAACTCGGACTCAGCCAGCAAGCTGTTGCAGAACGCTTGTGCCTGAAAGTTTCCACGGTACGCGATATTGAAGAAGATAAGGCACCCGCCGATCTTGCTTCAACGTTTCTGCGTGGTTACATCCGCTCTTATGCAAAACTGGTGCATATTCCCGAAGAAGAACTGTTGCCGATGATGGAAAAGCATGCACCGGTTCGCGCGGCGAAAGTCGCTCCGATGCAGACCTTCTCTCTGGGCAAACGTCGTAAAAAACGTGACGGCTGGTTAATGAGCTTTACCTGGCTGGTTCTGTTTGTGGTTATCGGCCTGACCGGCGCCTGGTGGTGGCAAAACCACAAAGCGCAGCAGGAAGAGATCACCACCATGGCCGATCAATCTTCAGCGGCATTGAATAATTCCGGTAACAACGGCGCGCAAAGCGTGCCGTTAAACACCGACAGCGCTTCGACGTCAAGTGAACCTCAAACCGCTGCGACGGACTCTCAGACTGTTGAACCTGTCCAGACTCCAGCGCCGACAATGACGCCAGATCAGACGACTGCGCAAAACGCAGTGGTTTCGCCTTCTCAAGCAAATGTTGATGCTGCACCGGCGGCAACGCCCACAACGACGGATAATACTAACGCTGCTCAGCCACTGCCTACCGATCAGGCTGGCGTTGCTGCAACGGCTACCGATGCCAACGCGCTGGTCATGAACTTCTCCGCCGACTGCTGGCTTGAAGTGACAGACGCGACAGGTAAAAAGCTGTTCAGCGGTTTGCAGCGTAAAGATGGCACGTTAAATCTAACGGGTCAGGCACCGTATAAGCTTAAAATCGGCGCTCCATCTGCGGTACAGATCCAGTATCAAGGTAAACCTGTCGATCTGAGCCGTTTTATCAGAACAAACCAGGTTGCGCGTCTTACCGTTAGTGCCGAACAATCTGCAGCACAGTAACAGGCGAGTAACGCGGGAGACTTTTCATGCATAACCAGGCTCCGATTCAGCGTAGGAAATCCAAACGGATCTACGTTGGGAATGTGCCGATTGGCGATGGTGCACCTATCGCCGTCCAGTCGATGACCAACACCCGTACCACGGATGTTGCTGCGACAGTTAATCAAATCAAAGCATTAGAGCGCGTAGGGGCGGATATTGTTCGCGTTTCCGTGCCGACAATGGATGCGGCTGAAGCATTCAAACTCATCAAGCAACAGGTCAATGTTCCGCTGGTTGCTGATATCCACTTCGACTATCGCATTGCGCTAAAAGTGGCGGAATACGGCGTCGATTGCCTGCGTATTAATCCGGGTAATATCGGTAGCGAAGAGCGTATCCGCGCGGTAGTGGATTGTGCCCGCGATAAAAATATTCCTATCCGCATCGGCGTTAACGCCGGATCGCTGGAAAAAGATCTGCAGGAAAAATACGGCGAACCTACCCCGCAGGCGCTGCTGGAATCAGCTATGCGTCATGTCGATCATCTTGATCGTCTTAACTTTGACCAGTTCAAAGTGAGCGTTAAGGCGTCTGATGTGTTTCTGGCGGTCGAATCCTATCGTTTGCTGGCAAAACAGATCGAACAGCCGCTGCACCTTGGGATCACGGAAGCCGGTGGCTTGCGTAGCGGTTCCGTTAAATCGGCCATTGGTTTGGGACTGTTACTATCCGAAGGCATCGGCGACACGTTACGCGTGTCGTTAGCGGCCGATCCGGTCGAAGAGATCAAAGTTGGTTTCGATATTTTGAAATCACTGCGCATCCGCGCGCGCGGCATCAACTTTATCGCGTGCCCAACCTGTTCACGTCAGGAGTTTGACGTTATTGGTACGGTAAATGCGCTCGAGCAACGTCTCGAAGATCTCATTACGCCAATGGATGTTTCGATCATTGGTTGTGTCGTTAACGGTCCTGGTGAAGCGCTGGTGTCTACCCTCGGGGTGACTGGCGGCAACAAGAAAAGTGGCCTTTATGAAGATGGTATTCGTAAGGATCGTCTTGATAATAACGACATGATCGATCAGCTTGAAGCCCGCATCCGAGCGAAAGCGACAATACTGGATGAAGCGCAGCGCATCAGCATTCAGCAGATCGAGAAATAACGTGATGGGAAGCGGTGCTTCCCATGTATGATTGAACCCATTCTTAGGGTTCTTTTTTGTATATAGAAAGAGAATAAACGTGGCAAAAAACATTCAAGCCATTCGCGGCATGAACGATTATCTGCCTGGCGAAACCGCCATCTGGCAGCGCATTGAAGGCACACTGAAACAGGTGCTCGGCAGCTACGGTTATAGTGAAATCCGTTTGCCGATTGTAGAGCAGACCCCGTTATTTAAACGCGCGATTGGTGAAGTGACCGACGTCGTTGAAAAAGAGATGTATACCTTTGAGGACCGTAATGGCGATAGCCTGACGCTGCGTCCTGAGGGAACGGCGGGCTGCGTACGTGCCGGCATCGAACATGGTCTTCTGTACAATCAGGAGCAGCGCCTGTGGTATATCGGCCCAATGTTCCGTCACGAACGTCCTCAAAAAGGCCGTTACCGCCAGTTTAACCAGCTGGGTGTCGAAGTGTTCGGTCTGCAAGGCCCGGATATTGACGCTGAACTGATCATGCTGACGGCGCGCTGGTGGCGCGAGCTGGGGATTTCTCAGCACGTTGCGCTGGAGTTGAACTCAATCGGATCCCTTGAAGCGCGTGCGAACTACCGTGATGCACTGGTTGCGTTCCTCGAACAGCATAAGGACAAGCTTGACGAAGATTGCCAGCGTCGCATGTACAGCAACCCGCTGCGCGTTCTTGATTCCAAGAATCCGGATGTTCAGGCACTGTTGAACGATGCACCTGCGCTGGGTGATTATCTCGACGAAGAGTCTCGCGAGCATTTCGCAGGGCTGTGTAAATTGCTTGAAGCCGCTGGCATTGCGTACACCGTAAATCAGCGTCTGGTGCGTGGCCTGGATTATTATAACCGCACCGTGTTTGAGTGGGTGACCACCAGCCTCGGCTCGCAGGGCACTGTCTGCGCTGGTGGGCGTTATGACGGTCTGGTCGAGCAACTGGGTGGTCGCGCTGCGCCGGCAGTTGGTTTCGCGATGGGCCTTGAGCGACTTGTTTTGCTGGTTCAGGCAGTTAATCCGGAATTTAAAGCAGAATCCGTTGTCGATATATACCTGGTCGCTTCAGGTGCGGACACGCAGTCTGCGGCCATGCAGTTTGCCGAACGTGTGCGCGATGCGCTACCGGGCGTTAAACTGATGACCAACCACGGTGGTGGCAACTTCAAAAAACAGTTTGCCCGTGCTGATAAATGGGGCGCAAGTGTTGCACTGGTACTGGGTGAGTCCGAAGTGGCCGCTGGTGAAGTCGTGGTGAAAGACCTGCGCTCTGGTGAGCAAACAACGGTAACGCAGGATGGCGTTGCGGCGCACTTGCGCACTTTACTGGGCTAAGGGGAAGAACGGCGTGGAAATGTACGAGAACGAAACGACCAGGTTGATGCGGTTAAACGCTTTTTTGCTGAAAACGGCAAAGCCCTGGCTGTTGGTGTGATTTTAGGTGTGGGCGCGCTGATGGGCTGGCGTTACTGGAACAGCCATCAGGCTGATTCCGCGCGTGGCGCTTCCCTGGCTTACGAAAATACCGTTAGCGCAATTCGCGCCGATCAGCCTCAAACGCTGACGGCCGCTGAAAAAATTCGCTGCTGACAATAAAAACATCTACGGCGCACTTGCGTCGCTTGAAGTTGCTCAACAATTCGTTGATAAGAACGAACTGGATAAAGCGGCTGCGCAGCTCCAGCAGGGTCTCTCTGCGACGAGCGATGATAATCTGAAAGCGGTGATCAATCTGCGTCTTGCCCGTATTCAGGTTCAGCAGAAAAAGGCTGACGATGCGTTGAAAACGCTCGACACCATTAAAGGCGAAGGTTTTGCAGCCATTGTAGCTGACCTGCGCGGTGAAGCTCTGCTGAGCAAAGGCGACAAACAAGGCGCGCGCAGCGCGTGGGAATCAGGCGTGAAAAGTAACGCCTCACCTGCGCTGAGCGAAATGATGCAGATGAAAATAAATAATTTGTCCGTCTGAGAGGGACCCGATGCAATTGCGTAAATTACTTCTGCCAGGACTGCTTTCCGTTACGTTATTGAGCGGCTGTTCACTGTTCAGTGGCGAAGAAGATGTTGTAAAAATGTCACCGTTGCCAACCGTTGAAAACCAATTTACCCCCTCCACCGCGTGGAGTTCTTCTGTGGGTAGCGGTATTGGTGATTTCTACTCCAATCTGCATCCAGCATTTGCAGACAACGTTGTCTACGCGGCTGATCGCAAAGGCACTGTTCGCGCATTTAATGCTGATGACGGTAAAGAAGTCTGGTCTGTGAACCTGGCAGAAAAAGACGGTTGGTTCTCTCGTGCACCTGCGCTGCTCTCTGGCGGTTTGACCGTTTCCGGCGGACACGTTTATGTCGGTAGCGAAAAAGCCCAGGTTTATGCGCTGAACACCAGCGATGGCTCCATCGCGTGGCAATCTCGCGTTGCGGGTGAAGCGCTGTCACGTCCTGTCGTCAGTGACGGTGTTGTGCTGATTCACACCAGCAATGGTCAATTGCAAGCGCTGAACGAGGCTGACGGTGCCGTGAAATGGACCGTTAACCTGGACATGCCATCACTTTCTCTGCGCGGTGAATCTGCTCCGGCTACGGCTTTTGGTGCAGCAATCGTGGGCGGTGACAACGGCCGCGTGAGCGCCGTACTGATGCAGCAAGGACAGATGATTTGGCAGCAGCGTATTTCTCAGGCTACAGGTCCGACTGAAATCGACCGCCTGAGCGATGTTGATACCACCCCAGTCATTGTCGACAATGTGGTTTATGCGCTGGCTTATAACGGTAACCTGACGGCGTTGGATCTGCGCAGCGGCCAGGTCATGTGGAAACGTGAGCTGGGTTCTGTGAATGATTTCGTCGTTGAAGGTAATCGCATTTATCTGGTTGATCAGAACGATCGCCTGCTGGCGCTGAACACCGATGGCGGCGTTACGCTGTGGACGCAAAGCGATCTGCTGCACCGTCTGCTGACTGCACCGGCGCTGTATAATGGCAGCCTGGTCGTGGGTGATAGCGAAGGTTACATGCACTGGATTGATCCAGAAAACGGACGCTTTGTGGCGCAGGAGAAAGTCGATAGTTCAGGATTCCTGACCGACCCCTGTTGTTGCGGATGGCAAGCTGCTGATCCAGGCAAAAGACGGAACGCTGTACGCAATCACGCGTTAATCGTAGCGTTTGTAGTATAATAAACGGCTCCTGTTAACTCAGGAGCCGTTTTACTGTTTTTATAGACGTCGTGAATACGGCGTTATTTTGAATTTTATGAGGCTTCAAACATGGTACCTGTGGTCGCGCTTGTCGGGCGCCCGAACGTTGGAAAATCCACTCTTTTTAACCGTTTAACACGCACCCGTGATGCGCTGGTTGCGGATTTCCCGGGGCTGACTCGTGACCGTAAGTACGGTCGTGCTGAAGTGGAAGGACGAGAGTTTATCTGTATCGATACCGGTGGTATTGATGGTACAGAAGACGGCGTGGAAACGCGTATGGCGGAACAATCTCTGCTGGCAATCGAAGAAGCGGACATCGTGCTTTTCATGGTTGATGCCCGTGCAGGTTTAATGCCAGCCGATACGGCTATCGCCAAACACCTGCGTTCTCGCGAGAAGCCAACCTTCCTGGTGGCGAACAAAACTGACGGTATTGATGCCGATCAGGCTGTTGCGGATTTCTGGGCTTTGGGCCTGGGAGAAATCTATCCAATTGCAGCTTCTCATGGTCGTGGCGTTACCAGCCTGCTGGAAACAGTTTTGATGCCATGGGTTGACGAAATCAATCCGCCAGAAGAAATTGACGAAGACGCCGCATATTGGGCGCAATTCGAAGAGGCCGCGGAAGGTAAAGAAGAGCCTGTGGACGACTTTAACCCGCAGGATCTGCCGATCAAGCTGGCGATTGTCGGCCGTCCGAACGTAGGTAAGTCAACGCTAACTAACCGTATACTTGGTGAAGATCGCGTCGTGGTTTATGACATGCCGGGCACCACCCGTGACAGCATTTATATCCCGATGCAGCGTGATGAGCGCGAATACGTGCTGATTGATACTGCGGGCGTGCGTAAACGTGGGAAAATCACCGATGTGGTGGAAAAATTCTCGGTTATCAAAACGCTGCAGGCGATTGAAGACGCTAACGTGGTCATGCTGGTTATCGACGCGCGGGAAGGTATCTCCGATCAGGATCTCTCCCTGTTGGGCTTCATCCTCAATAGTGGGCGCTCACTGGTTATCGTCGTCAACAAGTGGGACGGCCTGAGCAATGATGTGAGAGAGCAAGTCAAAGAGATGCTGGACTTCCGTCTGGGCTTTATCGATTTTGCTCGCGTACACTTTATCTCGGCGCTGCACGGCAGTGGTGTGGGCAATCTGTTCGAATCCGTTCGTGAAGCCTACGACAGCTCAACGCGTCGTCAGAGCACCGCGATGCTGACGCGCATTATGACCATGGCCTCCGAAGACCATCAGCCGCCGTTAGTTCGTGGTCGTCGTGTGAAGCTGAAGTATGCTCACGCCGGTGGTTATAACCCGCCAATCGTGGTCATTCACGGTAACCAGGTGAAAGACCTGCCTGATTCCTACAAACGCTATCTGATGAACTACTTCCGAAAATCGCTGGATGTGATGGGCACGCCTATCCGAATTCAGTTCAAGGAAGGGGAAAACCCGTTTGCGGATAAACGCAACACACTAACGCCAAACCAGATGCGTAAGCGTAAGCGTTTGATTAAGCACATTAAGAAAAGCAAATAATTGCGCGATAAAACCCGACTCTGTCGGGTTTTTTGTTTTTTTATCCGCTGGGATTCACAATGGGTCAGGGCAGTTAAATGATCGCAGGGGATTACAGCGGGTGTTAACGACGCCATGTTAGAATGATCGTGTAACTAACATTCAATTGAGGAGTCACAATGACGATTATCTGTCCGGAGTGCCAGGCAAAGCTTGAGCCTGAAAATGGGATGGCGCATTGCGGCAACTGTGGTAACGATATCGCTCTGGTGGCGCGTTGCCCTGAGTGCCATCAGCCTCTTCAGGTCTTAAAGGCTTGCGGCGCGATCGATTATTTTTGCCAGAACGGCCATGGGTTGATTTCAAAAAAACGCGTTGAGTTTGAGCCGGTTTAAACCGGCTTTTTCTTACGCGTTTTTTTGGCAGGCGTTATACCTTTGACTTCGCTTTCTACCCAGCCATCAGCCAGGCGGGTCGTCATCAAATCTCCCGCCTTAACCTGTTTAGTCTGTTTCAACACTTTACCATCCGTCGCTGTGGTCACGCTGTAGCCACGTGCCAGCGTGGAGAGCGGGCTGACGGCTTCGAGATGGGTGACCGCATTCCCAAAACGTTCTCGCGTAGTGCTCAAACGTGCGCGTAAGTTCTCAGCGAGACGATATTCCAGCTGTTGGATACGGGTTTGCGCCCGATAGATTTTTGGCTGCGGGTTTTGCTGATTCAGGCGCTGCGTCATGCGCTGCTGACGAGAAACAGCGCGTTTGAGCTGGTTATCCAGCGCGAAATTCATGCGCTGACGCAGGCGTTCCAGTACGGTTTGCTGGCGCGCAAGTCGCAGCTGTGGATGCTGCTGCTGCAGCCGATGGTGCAATTGCGTAAAGCGATGGGCGCGATTGGCCAGGAAATAGTCCATCGCCATTTCCAGACGCTGTTGTCCGTTCTGTATCTGGCGCAGCAGTTCCAGCTGATTTCGACTCACTATCTCAGCCGCCGCGGACGGCGTTGGCGCACGCATATCCGATACAAAATCGGCGATAGTGACATCGGTTTCATGCCCAACGGCGCTGACGACGGGTATCTGACTGGCAAAAATCGCCCGTGCGACGCGTTCGTCGTTAAAGCTCCAGAGATCTTCCAGCGATCCGCCGCCGCGTCCGACAATTAACACGTCACACTCATGGCGCGCATTCGCCAGCTCAATAGCTCGAACAATTTGCCCCGGCGCGTCGTCACCCTGAACCGCTGTTGGGTAGATAATGACGGGCAGGGAAGGGTCGCGACGCTTTAGCACATGCAGAATATCATGCAGCGCTGCACCGGTTTTAGAGGTGATGACGCCGACGCAGTGCGCAGGCGAGGGGAGTGATTTTTTGAACTGCTGATCGAACAGACCTTCCGCTGACAGCTTCGCTTTTAACTGCTCATATTTTTGCTGTAACAACCCTTCGCCTGCGGGCTGCATGCTCTCAACGATGATTTGATAATCACCGCGCGGTTCGTACAGCGTGATATTGGCGCGGACCAGCACCTGTTGGCCATGCTGAGGACGAAACGTCACGCGGCGATTACTGTTGCGGAACATTGCGCAGCGCACCTGAGCGTTATCGTCTTTAAGCGTAAAATACCAGTGACCGGATGACGGCTGCGTGAAATTGGAAATCTCACCGCTGATCCAAACCTGTCCCATTTCCTGCTCGAGCAGTAAACGAACCGATTGATTGAGACGGCTAACGGTATAAATTGAGGGGCTTTGGGAAGATAACATGTGAGCGGGATCAAATTTTAAATCAGCAAGTTATTCAATCGATAGTAACCCGATGAGACACGATCGCAAGCATTTTTTATAAAAAAGTGTAGATGCAATCGGTTACGCTCTGTATAATGCCACGGCAATATTTAACCCTCCAGGTCAGAGATATTGCCCATGCTACGTATTGCCAAAGAAGCACTGACGTTTGACGACGTCCTCCTCGTTCCCGCTCATTCTACCGTTCTGCCGAATACTGCCGATCTCAGCACGCAGTTGACTAAAACCATTCGCCTGAACATTCCTATGCTCTCTGCGGCAATGGACACCGTGACTGAAGCGCGCCTGGCGATCGCCCTGGCACAGGAAGGCGGCATCGGCTTTATTCACAAAAACATGTCTATCGAACGCCAGGCCGAAGAAGTTCGCCGCGTGAAAAAACATGAATCCGGTATTGTCTCCGACCCACAGAGCGTTCTGCCAACCACTACGCTTGCGGAAGTCAAAGCGCTGACTGAACGTAACGGTTTTGCGGGCTATCCGGTTGTTACCGAAGATTACGAGCTGGTGGGTATTATCACTGGCCGTGACGTGCGTTTCGTGACTGACCTGTCTCAACCCGTCAGTGTTTACATGACGCCGAAAGAGCGTTTGGTTACCGTGCGTGAAGGCGAAACGCGCGACGTCGTGCTGGCCAAAATGCACGAAAAACGCGTTGAGAAAGCGCTGGTTGTTGACGACAGCTTCCATCTGCGCGGCATGATCACCGTGAAAGACTTCCAGAAAGCAGAACGCAAACCGAACGCCTGTAAAGACGAGCATGGCCGTCTGCGCGTTGGTGCTGCGGTTGGCGCAGGTGCGGGCAATGAAGAGCGTGTTGACGCGCTGGTTGCTGCAGGCGTTGATGTTCTGCTGATTGACTCCTCACACGGCCATTCCGAAGGCGTTCTGCAACGTATTCGCGAAACTCGCGCGAAATATCCTGACCTGCAAATCATCGGTGGCAACGTAGCCACAGGTGCTGGTGCACGTGCTCTGGCTGAAGCCGGTTGCAGCGCAGTCAAAGTCGGTATCGGTCCTGGCTCCATTTGTACTACCCGTATCGTCACCGGCGTCGGTGTACCGCAGATCACGGCGGTTTCTGATGCAGTAGAAGCGCTGGAAGGCACCGGTATTCCGGTTATCGCCGATGGCGGTATTCGTTTCTCCGGTGATATAGCGAAAGCCATCGCGGCAGGCGCAAGCGTGGTGATGGTGGGGTCAATGCTGGCGGGTACTGAAGAGTCTCCTGGCGAAATCGAACTGTTCCAGGGCCGTTCTTATAAGTCCTACCGCGGGATGGGGTCTCTGGGCGCGATGTCCAAAGGGTCTTCCGATCGCTACTTCCAGACTGATAACGCAGCCGACAAACTCGTGCCGGAAGGTATCGAAGGTCGCGTGGCATATAAAGGCCATCTGAAAGAGATTATTCACCAGCAGATGGGCGGCCTGCGTTCCTGTATGGGTCTGACCGGCTGTGGTACCATCGATCTGCTGCGTACTAAAGCGGAATTCGTACGTATCAGCGGTGCGGGCATCCAGGAAAGTCACGTTCACGACGTCACGATCACTAAAGAGTCCCCGAACTACCGTTTAGGCTCCTGATAAGTTTCCGCGCCCGGCTCAATGCCGGGCGCTTTGTTTCACTTGCCTCGGAATTATCGTCAATGACGGAAAACATTCATAAACATCGCATTCTTATCCTGGACTTCGGCTCCCAATACACGCAACTCGTTGCTCGTCGCGTTCGTGAACTTGGCGTTTATTGTGAACTGTGGGCGTGGGATGTCACGGAAGCACAGATCCGTGAATTTAATCCAAGCGGCATTATTCTGTCTGGTGGCCCGGAAAGCACCACTGAAGACAACAGCCCGCGCGCGCCGCAGTACGTCTTTGAAGCCGGCGTTCCTGTATTTGGCGTATGCTACGGCATGCAGACGATGGCGATGCAGTTGGGCGGCCATGTTGAAGCCTCGAACGAACGCGAATTTGGTTATGCACAGGTCGAAGTGTTGACTGACAGCGCGCTGGTGCGTGGTATCGAAGACTCCCTGACCGCAGACGGTAAACCGCTGCTGGACGTGTGGATGAGCCACGGCGATAAAGTGACGGCTATTCCGTCAGACTTCGTGACCGTTGCCAGCACCGAAACTTGTCCGTTTGCCATTATGGCTAACGAAGAAAAACGCTTCTACGGCGTGCAGTTCCACCCGGAAGTGACCCACACCCGTCAGGGTATGCGCATGCTGGACCGCTTCGTGCGCGATATCTGCCAGTGTGAAGCCCTGTGGACGCCGGCCAAAATCATCGACGATGCCATTGCGCGTATCCGTCAGCAGGTTGGCGACGACAAAGTGATTCTCGGCCTGTCCGGTGGCGTTGACTCCTCCGTGACCGCGATGCTGCTGCACCGTGCTATCGGTAAAAATCTGACCTGTGTTTTCGTCGATAATGGCCTGTTACGCCTGAATGAAGCAGAGCAGGTTATGGACATGTTTGGTGACCATTTCGGCCTGAATATTGTTCACGTTGAAGGCGAAGAGCGCTTCCTGACCGCACTGGCGGGCGAGAACGATCCAGAAGCGAAACGTAAAATTATCGGCCGCGTGTTCGTTGAAGTCTTCGACGAGCAAGCGCTGCGTCTGGAAGATGTGAAGTGGCTGGCGCAGGGTACGATTTACCCTGATGTGATCGAGTCTGCTGCTTCTGCCACCGGCAAGGCGCACGTCATCAAATCTCACCACAACGTGGGCGGCCTGCCGAAAGAGATGAAGATGGGTCTGGTTGAACCGCTGCGTGAGCTGTTCAAAGACGAAGTGCGTAAGATTGGCCTTGAGCTGGGTCTGCCATACGACATGCTGTACCGTCACCCGTTCCCGGGCCCAGGTCTGGGCGTGCGTGTGCTGGGCGAAGTGAAGAAAGAGTACTGCGACCTGCTGCGTCGTGCCGATGCTATCTTCATCGAAGAACTGCACAAAGCCGATCTGTACAACAAAGTGAGCCAGGCGTTCACCGTGTTCCTGCCGGTTCGTTCCGTCGGTGTGATGGGCGATGGCCGCAAGTACGACTGGGTTGTATCCCTGCGTGCAGTTGAAACCATCGATTTTATGACGGCACACTGGGCGCACCTGCCGTATGATTTCTTAGGTCGCGTGTCCAACCGCATCATCAACGAAGTGAACGGTATCTCCCGTGTCGTGTACGACATCAGTGGGAAGCCGCCAGCGACGATTGAGTGGGAATAATTTTACGTCCGACTATCGCCTGCACGTAAAGCAGTAAAATACTTCTGAGCCCGCGTAACTGCGGGCTTTTCTGTTTTTGTATCTGGCATTTTCTGCGCTACAGGGTGTGTAACTCGTTTATCCCGTTTTATGAATTCCATCGTGTGAGCGACTATTTTGAGACGTTGTGTTCGTTGAAGGGTTGTCCAAATCGGTTTCAGGCGGATTGAACAAAATAAACGGACATAATGAATTTCCTGCGTTAAATTTCAGCAAATAAATGACTGAAGCATATCCTGTATTTTCCGGGGTGATTACTCAATTACGTTATTTCACTCTGACGTTAAGATAATACTCAAACGTGACATATCTCCCAAAAATGACTGTCATGTATAAAACGCGATATTAGGCCTGCGAAGCATGGTTTGTCAGGAAATTCAGGGGGTAAAAATATCGTTTTAGCGGGAACTATTCACTGGTCGGAGAGGTGATTTTGAGAGCTGCTAGTTACCATTTCGAATATAGGATTTATAAATGGCATTTGTATCGACGATCACAGAAATAAAAAAACATAATTAATTAATTTAAAAACGTAATGGATTCTCTGGGGGGCCTGTGTCAGAAACTCTTTCACCTTCACAAAAGAAACCGGAGAATGGATTAGAATGAGTGAAAAAATATTGCAAAACCGGCATGATGAATATCATAAATTAACCCGCGGCGAGCGGATTGGTTATGGCATGGGTGACTTTGCGCAAAACCTTGTGTTCGGTACAATAGGTGGTTTTCTGGCTCTTCATATGTTGACTGTAAATACAATCAGCACAGCAACTGCAGGGTTTATATTTCTGTTTGTCCGAATCATCAATGTTGTATGGGACCCGATGGTTGGGACTTATGTAGACAAACGAAGTTCACCCGCGGGGAAATATCGCCCCTGGCTTTTGAGAGCAGGCGTTCCACTTGTTATTCTGTCAGCTTTACTTTTCGCACCCATTCCTGGCATCAGGGGATCGGTTCCATTTGCATTTATCGTTTACCTCGCGCTGGATTTAGTCTATTCCGTTGTGAACATTCCTTATGGTTCGCTTAATGCATCACTGACAAGAGATCCGGAATCCATTGATAAACTGACCAGCACGCGCATGATGCTGGCCAACAGTGCCAATCTTCTTGTCTATACTTTATTCCCTATGTTTGTACAAATGGCCTCCCCAAAAGATCGAAGCCTCAAGGATACGGGTTTCTTTGGCCTTAAACTTAATATGGGGAACTACACGGATCCATCAGCGAATTATGCCTGGTTTGGCGTTTATTCGATATATATGATATTAGGCGCGGTGGCGCTTTTCATCTGCTATAAATTTACCAAAGAACGTGTGGTGGCAACTGCAGAACAGACGGCCAACGTTAAAGCGACAGATCTGTTCCTTGAACTCAAAAATAACCGACCGCTTATCATACTCGGATTATTTTTCATGTTGGCCTTCACGTTCATGTTTTTTGTGAACACCGTTAATGGCTTTTTCAATCAATATGTTGTTAACCATTCTGAATGGATGGGGGCTATCGGCCTTGTTGCTTCAATTCCGGGCATTTTATTCCCAATTTTTTGGTCAAAACTCAAGAAAATTTTTGGCAAAAAAGGCTTCTTCCATCTGTTCCTCGCCATGTTTATTGTCGGCCAGTTGTTGACTTACGTTTGGTCACGCTCAGGAATGCATGATGAACTCTGGCTTGCTTACATCGCAACATTCATTAAACAGTGGGGCTTAAGTTCAGCCACGGGTTTCATGTGGGCACTTGTCCCTGAAGTGATTGCTTATGGCGAATTAAAATCAGGCAAGCGAAATGCAGCAATCATTAATGCGATTATGGGGCTCTTTTTCAAAATTGGTTTTACGATTGGCGGTGCGATTCCACTTTGGTTACTCGCCGCTTATGGCTTTAACGAAACGGGCGCATATCAAAATACAAATGCGATCGACGGAATCATCATCACAGCGGTTTGGATTCCCATCGCTTTAGCCGTTATTTCAATGATTGTCATTCAAATCTATCCAATCTCAGACGAAAATGTCACAGATATTAACCGCCAGCTTGATGAGATACGCGTATAGTTTGAAGAGTCATTATAAAACTTAGTAAATATAAAATAAAATTCTCAGAAAAGGTCTAATGATATGTCGCTTATTCAAAACCCTATCTTACCTGGATTTAATGCAGATCCGAGTATTATCCGTGTAGAGGACACCTACTATATTGCAAACTCAACCTTTGAATGGTTCCCAGGTGTTCGTTTACATGAGTCGAAAGATCTTAAACACTGGAATCTTCTCCCAAGCCCACTGTCAACCACTGCGCTTTTAGATATGAAAGGCAATCCTTCATCCGGGGGGATTTGGGCACCGGCTCTCTCTTATGCTGATGGCAAATTCTGGCTGGTTTATACGGATGTGAAAATCACGGAAGGCGCTTTTAAAGATATGACAAACTATCTGACCACCGCGACAGATATTCGTGGTCCATGGACCGATCCGATTAAACTTAATGGTGTGGGTTTTGATGCGTCACTATTCCATGACGACGATGGGCGTAAATATATCGTTCAGCAAACCTGGGATCACAGAGAATACCATCATCCCTTTGATGGCATTACGTTGACTGAGCTCAATACACAAACTCTGAAATTAAAACCCGAAACAGCGCGGACTCTTTATCGAGGCACTGCCGTTGCTCTCGTCGAAGGGCCACATCTCTACAAACTGAACGGGTATTATTATCTTTTTGCTGCTCAGGGGGGAACCGTATTTACCCATCAGGAGGTTGTGGCACGGTCAAAAACGTTAGATGCCAATAGTTTTGAGACGCAGCCGGGGGAAGTGTTCTTAACGAATGTCGATACGCCAGACAGTTACATTCAGAAGCAAGGACATGGCTCTTTAGTTTCAACTCCTAAAGGTGAATGGTATTACGCTTCGCTGTGCGCGCGCCCGTGGAATCGGCCTGGTGAGTCTGTTTACGATCCTCGTGGCTGGTCAACTTTGGGTAGGGAAACGTCCATCCAAAAAGTGTATTGGGATAAAGAGGGCTGGCCACGTATCGATGGCGGTCACGGTGGTAAAACGTTTGTCGAAGGACCCACTGATGCCATTTATACCGAAAGTGCAAAAGATCATAGCCAATACGATGAATTTAAAACGCCGACACTCGATCCTAACTGGAGTACGCTCCGTGTCCCTTTCACTGAAAAAATGGGAACAACAGGCGATGGAAAGCTAACGTTAATAGGCCAGGGTTCTTTAGCGAATACCCATGACCTGTCGCTTATTGCCCGACGTTGGCAAGCCTTTTATTTTGACGCGCACGTCAAAGTTAAATTTAATCCCTTTAATTATCAACAAATGGCAGGCTTAACGAATTATTATAATGACCGTCACTGGAGTTTTGTATTCATTACCTGGAATGAAATTAATGGCGCCGTAATCGAAGTTGGCGAGAATAATCGCGGGAAATATACGTCACATCTGAAAGATGAAGCAATCAAGATTCCAGAAGATGCGGAATACGTTTGGTTCCGCACAAAAGTTCGCAAGGAAATTTATACTTACGAATACAGTTTTGATGGGATCACATTTGTTGAAATCCCTGTCAAATTAGATTCCGCCGTTCTTTCAGATGATTATGTTTTGCAAAGCTATGGCGGGTTCTTTACCGGCGCATTCGTTGGCCTGGCCGCTGTGGACTATTCTGGTTACGACGCCCGCGCTGAGTTTTACAATTTCAATTATCAGGAGTTGGGCGATGCATTAGTTGATAGTGACACGTATAGCTGGGAAGCCTTTGAATCGCGTGTTTATTAAATGCTTAAACGTAAATTCAGATGAGAAGTGCAGCGCCCGGTCATGATGGGTACCGATAAGCACGGCTTGCCGTGCTTATCGTCTTTTTACGGTATTGTGCTCTCTGCTCGTGCAGGAACGGATGGCTGTTTTTGTTTCACGGCAATCCCTACTGCCAGGCCGCCAATAATGAGCGTGAGTCCCCACGACACCCACATCGAACCGCTGATCCCTAATGCTTTGTTTAACTCCGCATACGCATAAGGCGATACCGCGGCCATGAGCTGAGCGGGGATCAATAGCACGCCCGTTCGCCGTGCATAATCCTCAGGTGCGAAAAGTTCCAGAGGGAGGGTGGCTTTGACGATCGTGACCAGGCCGTTGATCGCGCCATACCCCAGAACAAACCCGGCGGCAGATTCGATAAACACCGAGCTGCTTATTCCCAGTAAAAAGCACAGTGGCATGGCGAGCGCGGTAATGAGCATGAGCTGCGTTGGCGTTAATCTCGCGCCAGCCATCACGTCTAACAAGCGCGCGCCCGTCTGACCAATGCCCCATAGCATCCCAATCGTAACGGGCAAACCCGCGTTCGCGATAAATTCCGGAAGGTGCGTGGATGTTCCATTTGAGACAAACGTGATCAACGCGATAAACGCAGCATAAAGCCAAGCGTTTAAGCGAGCGTGAGGTTGTGGGGCGACAGGAGCCTTCGGTGTAGCTTTTACTGTAAGGGTCTGATGGGGTAGCACGCGTATCAACGTCGCACTCAATAGCCCGAAAAGAGCATACATCAGCAGCGCTTCTCGCCAGCTCATTATCGTCAGCAACGCTGCACCCAGCGGCCAAAAAATTGCAGAAGCGAGTCCGCCAGCCAGAGTGACACGAGAGATCATCCGTCGCGCATTTTGCCCGTAAAGATTCACAAGGGATGCGAACAACGCGTCGTACAAAGACAGACGCATACCGACTCCCGCCAGCAGCCACGCGCAATACCAACCCGCTAAAGCGTGTGATTGAGCCATTATCAGGCAGCTAATCGAAATCAGTAGCGTGCCGCACATCACCACTCTCTGCCCGCCAAAACAGGCCAGTAATCGGGCCACAAACGGTGAAACGCCAGCCATCACCAGCATGGCCATAGTCAATCCCAGATAGATTTGTGGTGATGACCAGCCCGTCTCGGTCGCAATGGCGCGCGCGAAGGTTCCCGGCATATAAAACGAAATTCCCCAGTTGATTAGCTGATTGCTTCCAGCGGCAAGCGAAAGAAGGCGGGGGGCGGCCGGTGTTTTCATTATGTTTCATTCCTTTAGGCAGTTGTCCTCAGCATACTGCGCGCGGTATGGTGCTGGCAGGTCCCTGTGTTTATGAACGCGATAAGAGAAACTTTGCGATGACGGTGTTGAATCTGGGTAATCTGGCGACCTTCCGACTGGTCATCCAGCGCGGCAGTTTTTCTGCTGCTGCGGATGCGCTTGGGCTTTCTCAACCTGCGGTGAGTTTGCAGATTCGCCAGCTTGAGCAGTTTCTCCAGACACGTTTAGTTGAACGCACCGGACGCGGCGTCAAAGCCACGGCGGCGGGCCTGGCATTACTGAATCATAGCGATCGTATTGAACATGTGGTCGATGAGGCGATTTGCTCGGTGAGGGCGTTGAGTGACGAGATCGGTGGCACAGTGACGATAGGGACGGGCGCAACGGCATGTATTCATCTGCTGCCACGACTACTACAGCAACTACGACAGGATCATCCGCTGCTGGGCGTCGGCGTGACGACAGGCAACACGCTTGATATTGTCCGAGCCGTCGAGGAAAACCGTCTTGATATCGGACTTGTGACCCTTCCGGCAAGCGGTCGTTCGCTTGATGTGATGCCGATTCTGGATGAGGAGTTTGTCTTTATTATTGCGCGCGAGCAGGGGGACCGAATATCGCAGCTCACCCCCGCGATTTTGCATACGCTGCCGCTGATTGCGTTTGAATCAGGGAGCGGAACGCGGGCGCTTATCGATGGTTGGTTTCAAGGGAGTGCTTTTTCGGTCACGCCAGTGATGCAGTTAGGCAGTATAGAAGCCATCAAACGTATGGTGAGAGCAGGGCTGGGATTCAGTATTGTCCCGAGAATGGCGGTTCAGCATGCAGCGGATCGCGAGGGTTTAACCGTCGGTTCACTGGATCCCATTCTGCATCGGCAGTTAGGTATCGTCATGCGTCAGGACAAAATTCTCAGTAAAGGAATGGCTGAAGTGATTCGGTTGCTGCGTCAGGAAGCTAGCGGTTTGTGGTATCCAGTGGCTGAGTAACCTGTTGAGACTGAATTTTGTCCTGATGATGATACCAGGCGCCAATAGAGGAATAAACGAAGCGACCAAAGAAAAACAGAAAGCTAATCAGCAATATAATGCGGGTCATTCGAGTGTTAAATCGATGTCGTTTGTGCATACGCGTTGCCTGACTCACTGTATTTTCCTGGGCATACCCTTTCGGGCGATGCGGCTATTAAGGCACAGTGGGAAGAAGGGGTCAATTATGGCAAGTGTAAAAATTCGTCAATGTTTACATTAATTATTGTTATCGATGATGATTCAAGTATTTATCGCTTTGATAGAAAAGAGAAAACAGCACAATAATCTTGTCATAAAAACCTTTTTTGAACAATATAGTTTGATTTAAGTCAATTCCTGTCGGTCATTGAGCACTAAAATTCTCCTGCCATCGTGTTTATATCTCGCAAGCAGTATGTGGCAATGATGTCAGGATGGATGCCTGTCTGAAATTCTCTCTGGATTAAAGGACTTATATTGGACATCTATGAAAATTCTGGCATTCCTTAAGAAAAATAAAGACCGTTGGTGGGCTCTTCCTCTCATTTTGCCGGTTGCTTTACTCCCCGTATTTAGTGTCGCCAGCACGTATGCGCAATTAAGCGGTGGCCTGGTTGCGCTCTATTATATGCCTTTGGCATTTTTACTCGCCACGATGTTGTTTTTTGGCCTCGCGGCAGTGCCCGGTATTATTCTGGCGCTGTTTTGCCGCTACTACCCTACCACCGGGTGGTTCGAAACCATCGCTATTATTTGTCATTTTATCGTTCCGCTGATCCTCAGTTGGGGGGGGATATCGCGTGTTTGCCCCGCATCGCAACATGGTGGCATATGGTGATGACCGGCTGATGGCGCAACGTATCTTTTGGCAGGTCATCTGTCCGTCGACCCTCTTTTTGCTGCTGTTCCAGTTTGCGGTCTATCTGGGTATCTACGCGACGCGTCAGAGCATGGTCGGTATAAATCCAATGAGTATCCGCACCTTGATTAATTATCAAGGCTTGCTGGTGGGAGGGTTGACGGGCGTGCCGTTCAGCTATCTGTTGATTCGTGTGATTCGCCATCCCCGCTATCTGAAAGGGCTTATCTCCCAAATCCGACTGCAAATTGACAAAAAAGTGAGCGTCGCAGAAGTTGTCATCTGGGGCGGAGTACTGGTTGGACTGTTGTCTCTACTGCTCATACCCATCAATGAAAACAGCTCAATATTCAGCACCAACTATACGCTGTCATTGCTGATGCCTGTGATGCTTTGGGGCTCAATGCGTTTTGGCTACAAGCTGATGTCGTTGATCTGGACTCCGGTTCTGATGGTGTCCATTCATTATTTTTACCGCTACATCCCGCTGTATCAGGGTTACGATATCCAGCTGGCGATCACATCATCAAGCTATCTCGTTTTCTCGTTTGTGGTGATTTATATGGCCATGCTGGCGACACGTCAGCGCGTCATCATGCTTCGCGCCAGCCGACTGGCGTTTCTCGATCCCGTCGTTCATATGCCTAACCTGCGTGCATTGTCGCGTGCGCTGACAAAATCACCGTGGTCAACGCTGTGCATGCTCCGCATCCCAGAGCTGGAAGTGTTAGGGCGCAATTACGGCGTGCTGTTGCGGATCCAGTACAAGCAAAAGCTCGCCGCGTGGATTAACGGTACGCTCGAGCAAAATGAGTGCGTCTATCAATTGTCGGGATACGATCTGGCTGTACGACTGAATACAGAGTCGCATTCCGTGCGAATCGAGGCGCTGGATGAACACATCAAGCAGTTTCGGTTTATCTGGGATGGCATGCCGCTGCAGCCGCAGATCGGCGTGAGCTATTGCTGCGTGCGTTCTCCTGTAAACCATCTTTATTTGCTGTTGGGTGAGCTGAGCATCATTGCGGATTTATCATTATCCACCAATCATCCTGAGAGCTTACAGCAGCGCGGGGCAGCGCATCTGCAACGGAGCCTGAAAGATAAAGTGGCGATGATGAATCGTTTGCAAGCGGCGCTTGAACATAACGAATTTGTGCTGATGGTGCAGCGGGTGCAAGCCATTCGTGGCGATCACTACCATGAAATTTTGCTGCGCATGCCGAATGATAATGGCACGTTACTCTCACCGGACACCTTCCTCCCCGTTGCACAGGAATTTGGTTTGTCGTCGCGAGTGGATTTATGGGTGCTTGACCGCACGCTGCAGTTTATGGCGACACACCGCGAAAGGCTGCCGGGCATGCGGTTTGCCATCAATCTATCGCCCTCAACGGTATGCCGCTCGCAATTCCCCCTTGAGGTTAATCGGTTACTTAAGAAATACGCGATTGAAGCCTGGCAAGTAATCTTCGAAATCACCGAAAGTAGCGGTTTTGGCAATGCCGTTTTGGCCGATCAGATCGTCAAACAGCTTCAGATGATGGGCTGTCGAATTGCTATCGACGATTTTGGTACGGGATACGCAAGCTATGCCCGACTGAAAAGCGTCGACGCAGATATTCTGAAAATTGATGGCAGTTTTATTCGCAATATCGCCGACAACAGCCTCGACTATCAAATCGTTGCCTCTATTTGCCATTTGGCGCGGATGAAGAAAATGCTGGTCGTGGCGGAATACGTGGAAAGTGAAGCGATACGCAGCGCCGTCACCGCGTTAGGAATTGACTATTTGCAAGGCTATTTGATCGGTAAACCTGAACCGCTTGAAGAGCTTGTCGAGACTCAGACGTCGTTGTCAGACGCCTGAGTCTCACGCGTTATGCCGCAATTTCCGGTGATTCTTCTTCTTCGATTTTCAACAACCAGCCCGTTACGGCTTCCCAGTATTGCTGCTCTTTTTCGAGATCCAGCAGTACTAGCGCATTCTGGCTAAACCAGCCATGCGGGAAGCTCAGCGTCCAGTGATGGTCATCAGTTTTCAGCCTTAACGTTGGCGGCGTGGTTGTCGCCTGGCGCTGATTATTGAGTAACACACCCAGGCGCAACAGCTGGATCAACGGCAGGAACTGCTTTTTCTTGAACAGCGTAAAGCGCGGCAAATCGTCCAGCTTGATCGCTTTACGATGGTAGCGCACCAGCGTCGCCATCATGGTTTGCTGTTCCTGATTAAAGCCTGGCAGATCGCTGTTTTGCAGAATGTAGGCCGAGTGGCGATGCATTCCGCTGTGGTTAATGTTCAGACCCACTTCGTGCAGGGTGGTGGCCCATTTGAGCAGTGCCGCCAGCTGTGGGTGCGCCAGTTTGGGATTTTGCGCTTCCCACTGTTCATAGATATGCGTTGTGGTTTCCAGAACGCGCTTGGCTTGCTCACGGTCAATGTTGTACTGATTCGCCAGGCTTTGCGCGGTGCGGCTGCGAATATCCTGATGGCGGAAGCGACCTTCCATTTCGTACAGCACACCTTCACGCAGCGCACCGTCAGAAAGACGCAGTTCGCGGATCGCCAGGGCATCAAACACGCCGCACAAAATCGCGAGGCCAGGCACAAATACAGCCTTACGCTCGTCGGAAAGCCCCGGCAGGCTGAGCGAATCGAAACTCTTGTGTTTCAGAACCTCTTCGCGCAGCATTTCCAGGCGTTCCGGGGTGATAAAACCGTCTTTTTCGCCCATCGCCAGCAGCACTTCGTGAGAGGCCTTGATACTGCCGGATGCGCCTAGCGCGACATTCCACCCCTGGATACGATATTGCCACGCCAGTGATTCGAGCTTTTGTACTGCGGCCATGCGCGCACGCTGGAAGTTCTCACGGGTGATCGCGCCGCCAGGAAAGTACATTTGTGCAAAGCTGACGCAGCCCATACGACGGCTTTCGACCAGTTTTGGCTCGAAATTTTCGCCAATCACCAGCTCCGTCGAACCTCCACCGATATCGATGACCAGCTTGCGGCCTTTTTCCGGCTGGGTATGTTCCACGCCCATGAAAATCAGACGCGCTTCTTCATTGCCCGAAATGATTTCAATGGGGTAGGGGATCACTTTTTCGGCGCGTTTCAAAAACTCCGGCGCGTTCAAAGCCTGGCGCAGAGTATGCGTGCCGACGATACAGACGCTGGATGCGGAAAAGCCTTGCAGCCGCTCAGCAAAGAGTGACAGGCAGGCTAAGCCACGCTCCATCGCCTCTTCGCTGAGCATGTTTTTATCGTCAAGACCGTCGGCCAAATGGACGCGCTGCTTGAGGCGACCGATGATCTGCATCGCGCCATCGACTTCGCGGGCGATGACCATATGGAAGCTGTTAGAACCTAAATCGACCGCAGCAAATTCCTGCGGTCGTGGGGTCTTATCATTTATCGGCATAGGTTAATCAGGTTGCTCGAGTGATTTGATATAATCGTAAATCGCCAGTTGTGCGCGCACTTTGCGGCGGTTGCCGCGCTGCACATAGCGGTTACTCAGTTCTTTGTCGATATAACGCGCTTTTACGGTGTCACTCAGTAAAAGTTCGATAATATCCAGGATCTGCTGCTTCAGACGCGGGTCCAGCAGCGGGGTGGCGACTTCAATTCGGTAATCAATATTACGCGTCATCCAGTCCGCAGAGGAGAGATAAACCTGTTTATCGCCACCATTTTCGAAAATATAAACGCGATCGTGTTCGAGATAGCGGTCAACGATACTGATCACCCGAATATTGTCGCTGATGCCTTCAAGTTCAGGAATCAACGAGCACATTCCGCGGATCAGCAGGTTCACCGGCACGCCGGAGCTTGAGGCGGCGTAAAGTCGGTCCACCAGTCCTTTGTCGACCAAATTGTTGAGTTTCAGCGTAATGCCTGATGGCTCGCCTTTCTGCGCTGCGGCGATCTCTTTGTCGATCATCGCGTACAGAAGTCGGCGCGAGTTCTGTGGCGAAACCAACAGATAATCGAAATTCACCGGACGATACGGATTCTCAATAAAGTTAAATACCCGACGCACTTCGTTGGTGATGCGCGCATCGGCGGTTAGCAGCGAGTAGTCGGTGTAAATCCGCGCGGTTTTCTCGTTAAAGTTGCCGGTGCCGATATGGGCGTAGCGCACCACGTCTTCGCCTTCTTTGCGCGAAATCAGGAACAGCTTGGCGTGAATTTTCAGGCCTGGTGCCGAGAAGATAACGTGTACACCGGCTTCAGTCAGACGACGCGCCCAGTGAATGTTGGCCTCTTCATCAAAGCGAGCCTGCAACTCCACCACTACCGAGACTTTTTTGCCGTTGTGCGCAGCGTGGATCATCGCATCAATAATGCGCGAGTCTTTCGCCACGCGGTAAATATTGATTTTGATTGCCAATACGTTGGGATCGAACGAGGCCTGGCGCAGCAGTTCCAGCACGTGTTCAAACGTGTGGTACGGGTAATAGAGCAGCACGTCGCGCTCGCGGATGGCGTCAAATCCGTTACGGAATTTATCGAACCAAATATGACGCAGGCGGGGCAGCGGCTTGTTGACCAGATTGGCTTTGCCGACGTTCGGGAAACCAATAAAGTCTTTAAAGTTGTGATAACGACCACCCGGCACGATGGAGTCATAGCGGGAAATCGTCAGCTTATCGCGCAGCATTTCCACCAGCGCATCGGGCATATCGCGCTGATAGACAAAGCGCACCGGCTCTGCCGTCAGGCGTTGTTTCAGGCTCGACGACATCAGCTCCATCAGACTGGCTTCCATCTCATGAACCAGATCGTATTCGGCATCACGGGTCATTTTCATCGAATACGCGTTCAACGCATCGTAATCGAAGAAGCCCTTGAAGATATCGTCCAGGCAATAGCGCAGGATGTTATCCAGCAGGATCATTGGCTTGCGTCTGCGTGGCGTTTCCGGCGGCAGATTGACGAAGCGCGGCACTTTATCCGACGGGATTTCCAGCAGCGCATAGCGAATGGACTCGCCGCGAATAATTTCAACCGCCAGATAGGTGTAGTCATCCTTCAGGAATTGCACCAGATCCGTTTCACGATTGATCAGAATCGGCGTGATGTGCTGACGCAGATAATGTTTGAAATAGTGCCGCAGCCAGGCTTGCTGATTGGCAGAAAGCTGACGTTCGTTAATCAGGAAAATCTGGTTGCGCGCCATTTCCAGCAGCAGTTCGTTATACAGACCGTCGAATTCCTGATCTGCCTTCAGTACTCGCGCCTGAATTTTGCCTAGCAGATGACGCGAATGAGAGTTCAAACCCTGCTCTTCGCTGATGATAATCCGCCGTTTCAGCTCAGCAAAACGCACCTTGTAGAATTCATCCAGGTTATTGGAGTAAATCCCCAGAAAACGCATACGCTCAATCAGCGGGTTGCTCTTATCAGCCGCTTCCTGAAGGACACGTTCGTTGAACGCTAACCAGCTTAGCTCTTTCTCGATGTATAACTTTTCCTGACCCATTACAACTTACACTCCGTTTCAATCACGGGACGCAGCAAATCCGTCTCGATTCTATTATGGCGAGCTTTGCCACGAGATGTCCAACTGTGCCAGAAAAGTATGACAGTAAACCGACCACGCAGCGTGAAAATTAGCGCTAAACCTCCTGATTATTTATGGTTTTTATGAATGGCAGGCAACAAAAAGCCGGCAATCGCCGGCTTGAATAATCATTCTTCTGAAGCATGCCCCTGAGGGGGCAGTTTTACGCCATCGAGCCAGGCTGCGTGTTCACGCATCTCCAGGCGCCCATCGACGAACCAGCTCACCACAAGCGGGTAAATGGCATGTTCCTGCGCCTGAACGCGATCCGTAATGTCATCTTCGTTGTCGCCATCAAACACCGGGACTTTGGCCTGCAGAATAACCGGCCCGCCATCCAGCTCATCGGTGACAAAATGCACCGACGTGCCATGTTCCTCATCACCATTTTCCAGCACCTGACGGTGGGTATACAGACCCGGATATTTTGGCAGAAGAGAAGGGTGGATGTTCAGCAGGCGTCCGGAATAATGCGAGACAAACGCGGGGCTAAGAATTCGCATGTAACCGGCGAGCACCACGACATCTGGTGCATAGGCGTCAATTTCCTGGACCAGTTCGCGGTCAAACGCTTCGCGGCTGGCAAACTGAGCGGCTTCAAGCGCGTGCGCGGGGATGTGCGCTTCGCGTGCGCGCTCAAGGCCGAACGCATCGGCCTTGTTGCTGAAAACTGCGCGTAGGGTGCCATTAATCTGTTTCTGTTTGCAGGCGTCAATGATTGCCTGCAAATTGCTTCCGTTACCGGAAATGAGCACCACTATATTTTTCATTCAATGACCACACGCTCGTCGGAATCAGAGGCTTTGATGATACCGATTTTCCACGCGTTTTCACCTTTTGCCTGCATCAGGCTAATGGCATTGTCTGCTTCACTGGCTGGCAGCGCGATGAGCATCCCAACGCCGCAGTTGAAGGTGCGATACATCTCGTGCTGGCTAACGTTACCCGCTGTTTGCAGCCAGTTGAACACGGCTGGCCACTGCCATGAGGATTCGTCAATCACGGCCTGGGTATTATCAGGAAGAACACGCGGGATATTTTCCCAGAATCCGCCACCGGTCAGGTGGGCGATGGCATGAACATCAACGTTCTCAATCAGCTCAAGAATATTTTTGACGTAGATGCGGGTTGGCGCGAGCAGGTGATCGGCCAGCGGCTTGCCTTCAAGCTCGATAGTTTCTGGATTGCTTCCACTCACCTCGAGGATTTTACGCACCAGCGAGTAACCGTTAGAGTGCGGGCCGCTGGATCCCAGCGCAATCAGCACATCGCCATCGGTCACTTTGCTGCCATCGATAATTTCTGATTTTTCTACTACACCGACGCAGAATCCCGCGACGTCATAATCTTCACCGTGGTACATCCCCGGCATTTCTGCCGTTTCACCACCGACCAGCGAACAGCCAGACTGCAGACAGCCTTCAGCGATCCCGGTGATTACGCTTGCTGCGGTATCAACGTCGAGTTTGCCGGTGGCGTAATAGTCGAGGAAGAACAGCGGCTCAGCACCCTGTACGACCAGGTCATTGACACACATAGCGACCAAATCGATACCGATGGTGTCGTGGCGTTTAAGATCCATTGCCAGACGCAGTTTCGTTCCCACGCCGTCAGTGCCAGAAACCAGAACAGGTTCGCGATATTTTTGCGGCAGTGCACACAGTGCGCCGAATCCACCCAGACCGCCCATCACTTCAGGACGGCGGGTCTTTTTCACCACACCTTTGATTCGGTCAACCAGCGCATTACCTGCGTCAATATCAACACCGGCATCTTTGTAGCTGAGAGAAGTTTTGTTGGTCACGGCTCAAGTCCCCACGCGATTGCATTGCGATAGTAAGAAAAATCGGCGCAATTCTAACAGTCCAGGCAAACGTTTGCGAGCCTAATCTGTTGTCACAAAAAGTCGCTGGAAATTTACACATTTAACCCTCGCGCGAAGACAAACTTGATACCGTTCACGAAAATGAAACCGGTTTCTGTAATGTGCTTGCAACCCCTTATGGCATTGCACATGATTCCACTGAAACCGGTTTCTGTAATGGTTTTTGCAGAACATAACGCAGACTGAGGGAAAAAGCATGCCAGTATTCAAAGAAGGTTTTCTGTGGGGTGGCGCGGTCGCGGCACATCAGCTGGAAGGCGGCTGGAAAGAGGGCGGCAAGGGTGTCAGCGTTGCCGATGTGATGACCGTTGGCGCCCATGGCGTACCGCGAGAAATCACCAACGGCGTTTTGCCGGGTAAAAACTACCCAAACCACGAAGCCATCGACTTTTACCATCGCTATAAAGAAGACATCAAACTTTTTGCCGAGCTGGGCTTTAAATGTTTCCGCACCTCGATTGCCTGGACACGCCTTTTCCCGAATGGTGATGAGCTGGAACCCAATGAAGCCGGTTTGCAGTTCTATGACGATCTGTTCGACGAATGCCGGAAATACGGTATCGAGCCGGTGATTACCCTTTCCCACTTTGAGATGCCCTACCATCTGGTCACTGAATACGGCGGCTGGCGTAATCGTAAGCTGATCGATTTCTTTGTGCGTTTCGCAACGGTGGCTTTTGAGCGCTACCAGCACAAAGTGAAGTACTGGATGACGTTTAACGAGATCAACAATCAGGCTAATTTCCACGAAGATTTCGCGCCCTTTACCAACTCCGGTCTGAAGTATGAGCCGGGTGAAGATCGCGAGCCGGTCATGTTCCAGGCGGCGCATTATGAACTGGTGGCGAGCGCGCTGGCGGTCAAAGCCGGACGTGAAATTAATCCGTCGCTGCAAATCGGCTGCATGATCGCGATGTGTCCAATCTATCCCCTGAGCTGCGCGCCGAACGACATCATGATGGCGATGAACGCCATGCACCGTCGCTACTGGTTCACCGACGTGCATGTCCGTGGAAAATATCCTCAGCACCTGCTCAACTACTTTGAACGTCGCGGCTTTGCGCTGGACATCACGGCAGACGATATTGCCGCGCTGCAACAAGGCTGTGTGGATTACATCGGTTTCAGCTATTACATGTCGTTCGCCACCAAAGCGACGCCAGATAACCCGCAGCTGGATTACGACGAAAGTAAAAGTCTGGTTTCCAATCCGTACGTGCAAAAATCTGACTGGGGCTGGCAGATTGATCCGGTTGGGCTGCGTTATTCCCTGAACTGGTTCTGGGATCACTATCAGCTGCCGCTGTTTATTGTTGAAAATGGCTTCGGTGCCATTGACGTGCAGGAAAGCGACGGCACGGTGAACGATCAGTACCGCATTGATTATCTTGCCGCGCATATCAGTGAGATGAAAAAAGCCGTCGTTGAAGATGGCGTCGATCTGATGGGCTACACCCCGTGGGGTTGCATCGATCTGGTTTCTGCTGGAACCGGCGAGATGAAAAAACGCTACGGGTTCATCTTCGTTGATAAAGATAACGAAGGCCACGGCACGCTTAATCGCAGCAAGAAAAAGTCTTTTGAGTGGTATCAGAACGTGATTGCGACCAACGGCGAGTCGCTCTAACCCTTGTAAATGACCAATAAGCCCCGCGATGCGGGGCTCTTTTTTGTCTTGATGTAGACTCAATATCGCAGTATTCATCACTTTGCTTGATCGTCGTCAAGCAAGATGGGTATGGCGCACTCCGAAAAAAGCGGTATAATCCGGCGATTTTTTTTGCGGTAGCCACCTCAGAGGAGAATGAGAATGAAGATTGTGGAAGTGAAGCACCCACTCGTTAAACACAAGCTGGGCCTGATGCGTGAGCATGACATCAGCACGAAGCGTTTTCGCGAACTGGCCTCTGAAGTTGGAAGCTTACTCACTTACGAAGCAACATCCGATCTGGCCACAGAAAAAGTGACCATTGAGGGCTGGAACGGTCCGGTTCAGGTTGAGCAGATCAAAGGTAAAAAAATTACCGTTGTGCCAATCCTGCGCGCAGGTCTGGGTATGATGGAAGGCGTGCTGGAGCATGTCCCGAGCGCGCGCATCAGCGTTGTCGGCATCTACCGTAATGAAGAAACCCTTGAGCCTGTTCCGTATTTCCAGAAGCTGGTTTCTAACATCGATGAGCGTATGGCGCTGGTCGTTGACCCTATGCTGGCAACCGGTGGTTCGATGATTGCGACTATCGATCTGCTGAAAAACGCCGGTTGTAACAGCATTAAAGTGCTGGTGCTGGTTGCGGCTCCAGAAGGTATTGCGGCGCTGGAAAAGCGCACCCGGACGTTGAGCTGTACACGGCTTCTATCGACCAGGGTCTGAACGAGCACGGGTACATTATCCCGGGGCTTGGCGATGCCGGCGACAAGATTTTTGGTACGAAATAATCGAATAACGAATAAGAAGCCGACTTTGATAGTCGGCTTTTTTTTGAATAAAAACACCAACAACTCACAACACTTGAGGAAAACACTATGACGCGCCGTACTATCGGGGTGAGTGAAAGACCGCCGCTTTTGCAAACAATCCCGCTTAGTTTGCAGCACCTGTTTGCCATGTTTGGCGCAACCGTGCTGGTGCCAATCCTGTTTCACATTAACCCGGCCACCGTGCTGCTGTTCAACGGCGTCGGTACGCTGCTTTATCTCTTCATCTGTAAAGGAAAAATCCCAGCGTATCTGGGTTCAAGCTTTGCGTTTATTTCGCCGGTTCTGCTGCTGTTGCCGTTAGGATACGAAGTGGCATTGGGCGGTTTCATCATGTGCGCGTGTTGTTCTGCGTTGTTGCCTTTATCGTCAAAAAAGCCGGTACCGGCTGGCTGGACGTGATGTTCCCTCCTGCGGCGATGGGCGCAATCGTTGCCGTCATTGGTCTTGAGCTCGCAGGCGTCGCTGCAAACATGGCGGGTCTGTTGCCGGCCGATGGGCAATCGCCTGACTCTAAAACCATTATCATCTCGCTGGTCACCCTGGGTGTGACCGTGTTTGGTTCCGTCCTGTTCCGCGGTTTTATGGCAATTATCCCGATTCTGATCGGGGTGCTGGCGGGCTACGCGCTCTCCTTTGCGATGGGCGTGGTCGACACCTCGGCGATTGCGCAAGCGCACTGGTTTGCATTGCCAACGTTCTACACCCCGCGCTTTGAATGGTTTGCTATCTTCACTATTCTGCCTGCCGCGCTGGTGGTGATTGCCGAGCACGTTGGCCATCTGGTGGTGACGGCGAATATTGTTAAAAAAGACCTGATCCGTGACCCTGGTCTGCATCGCTCGATGTTTGCGAATGGGCTTTCTACCATGATCTCCGGTTTCTTTGGCTCAACGCCAAATACGACTTACGGTGAAAACATCGGTGTGATGGCGATAACCCGCGTCTACAGCACCTGGGTAATCGGCGGGGCGGCAATTTTTGCGATCCTGCTCTCCTGTGTTGGAAAGCTGGCGGCAGCCATTCAGATCATCCCTGTTCCGGTCATCGGCGGTGTGTCTTTGCTGCTTTACGGCGTGATTGGTGCGTCCGGTATTCGCGTGCTGATTGAATCCAAAGTGGATTACAATAAAACGCAAAACCTGATCCTGACCTCGGTCATTCTGATCATCGGCGTGAGCGGTGCGAAGGTGCATATCGGTGCGGCAGAGCTGAAAGGCATGGCGCTGGCCACCATCGTTGGCGTGGGGCTGAGCCTGATCTTCAAACTGATCTCCGTACTGCGTCCTGAAGAAGAAATTTTGGACGCGGAAGACAGCGAAAACGTGTCACATTGATCGTTAAACCGGGTGGACGATCCGCCCGGTTCTCTCATTGCAGGTTCCGTGGTAAACTCTTCGCCGATTTTACGTAAGACCTTAATCGAGGTATTTCTGAACGGACCGGCACAGCTCTCTCTGCCACTTTATCTTCCTGACGACGAAACTTTCGCGAGTTTTTGGCCGGGTGATAACCCCTCTTTACTGGCTGCGCTGCAAAACGTGCTGCGCCAGGATCACAGCGGATACATTTATATCTGGTCACGCGAAGGCGCGGGACGCAGCCATCTTTTGCATGCCGCCTGTGCTGAGCTTTCGCAACGTGGTGATGCGGTTGGCTATGTGCCGCTGGACAAGCGCACGTGGTTCGTACCGGAAGTGCTCGACGGCATGGAACATCTTTCGCTGGTGTGCATCGACAATATCGAATGTATTGCCGGGGATGAGCAGTGGGAAATGGCGATGTTCAATCTGTATAACCGGATTCTGGAATCGGGCAAAACCCGTTTACTGATCACCGGCGATCGCCCGCCGCGCCAGCTCAATCTTGGCTTACCGGATCTGGCATCTCGCCTGGATTGGGGGCAAATCTACAAGCTGCAGCCGCTGTCCGACGAAGATAAGCTTCAGGCGTTACAGCTGCGTTCACGCCTGCGTGGATTTGAGCTTCCTGAAGACGTGGGCCGTTTTCTGCTTAAGCGCCTGGATCGCGAAATGCGTACACTCTTTGATACGTTGGATCAGCTCGATCATGCGTCGATTACCGCCCAGCGTAAGCTGACGATCCCGTTTGTGAAAGACACACTGAAACTATAATTTTGCCGCCCGACGTCATTGCCCGGCGGCGTTTCACTTGCTTTGGCCTACAACCTCTGCCTTTTTTGATGCATTTCGATCCATTCATCCATTATTTTAATATCGAGCAACAAATGTTCCACCAATAGCGGAATCGGTCTGCCTGATGCCACGCTACGGCCACTTTCGCGCCATAACGCCGTACCGCTGATATCCAGATGTGCCCACGGAATTTGCGGCGGGCAAAAATGATGTAATAACCACGCCGCCGACGCACTTATCGCGGCATTGTTGGTGGGCGTATTACACAGATCGGCGATCGCGCTTTCAGTCTGTTTTTTCAGCCGCGCATCCAACGGCAGCGACCACACTTCGTCTCCGCTCTTGATTCCTGCTCGGGTTAAATGATCCCTTAAACGCTCATCCTGCGTCATCAAACCACTTAGTTCATATCCCAGCGCCTTCACCACCGCGCCCGTCAGGGTTGCTATGTCGATAATATAATGCGCCTGCGGATGACGCTGGCTCGCCCACGCAATGGCATCGGCCAGCACTAATCGCCCTTCAGCGTCGGTGTTATTAATTTCTACCGTCATGCCGTTGCAGGCGCGCGCCACCGTACCGGGCTGCATCGCGTCTGGCCCGATCGCATTTTCCGCCAGCGCCAGTACGCCCATCACCCGCACAGGCAGATTCAGCTCAGCGATAGTCAGCATGAGCCCCATCACGTTTGCTGCACCGCACATGTCGTATTTCATGGTGTACATGCCCGCACCGTCTTTAAGCCACAGACCCCCGGTATCAAACGTGATGCCTTTACCGACGTAACAACGCACCGGGCCGTCCTTGATACCGTCGTAATGGATTGCCAGCAGTCGTGGTGGGCAGGTAGCGCCTTTACCAACGGCATGCAGCAGCCCCATCCCTTGATCAATAATCTGCTGTTCATCAAGTACTTCGCAGCGCAGGGAAGGGAAAGCGGCACAAAATCTTTGCGATTCCTCGACCACAAACTGCGGCGTGCAACGGTCAGAGGGCATATCCGATAGCCGCCGCGCGGCGATCATCCCGTTCGCCGTCGCCTGTTCCTGAAGGAAAACCGACGTTAAACGTTCTTGCTGCTCGGGCAGACACAGTGCGGTGATGTGGCGAAGGCGAATTGCCGAGGAATCCGTCTTTTTCAACTGCAAATCGCTGAGCCGATGCGCCTGGTTGAACAGAAAACGCAGCAGCTTCGCCAGTACGGTGTCATCAACGTGAGTGACGTCAATAATCACGTTTTCGCTTGCCGGAGCAGAAAAAAGGGGCCGCAGCGCAGCGAGCAAACTTTCGCCTGAATTGTCCTGCCACAATGCGTCCGGCAGAAGGGTGATGCGCGCAAACGGCGCACAGCCGAAGCGGGTATCGGCGACATTTTTTGCGTCGCGCATCTCATGCAGCAAGGCGGTATCGGGTAGCTGGCTGCATGACGCGCGGGCAATCAAATGGCCCTCAGGCTCCGCCTGGGAAAGGGCGCTAATGAACTGATAAGTCGTCATGATTACTCCTCAATCGGCGCACGAATGCGTGCGGCATAATCCTGCATCCACAGGTCATCGACAGGCTGATAATGGGTTTTCTCATGCTGACGCTCGGTGCGAAAAACGGTGAGGGGCTGACGCGCAGTGGCGACGACAAACGAGAACGTCTTGATATTGGTTGCTGCGCCAAATTCCCCTTTGCTATTCATGCAGACCACCGAGAGATCGCCCACGCGCCCGAAGCGCGACATCAGCTTGTCTTCCAGTTCGAAGACCACGGAATCCGCCGCCTGCTGCGGGGTCATACCCTGAGCCATACGACGTACGATTTCGTAGCTGGTACAGCCTTTCATCAGGTCTTCTCCCACGCCTGTTGCGGTCGCCGCACCCGTTTCGCTGTCGCAGTAAAAACCGGAGCCAATGATGGGCGAATCGCCTAGTCGCCCGCGCTTTTTCATGAACAGACCGCTGGTGGACGTGGCGACGCTCATCGAACCGTGACTATCCAGCCCGATAATCCCGACCGTATCGTGCCCGTTATAGGGGCTTAATCCTTTATCCAGCGTTTCACGACAGCGCTTGCGATAGTGCTGCAACGCTCTGTCGGTGAGCATTTTCTTGTCGGCGAAGCCCTGACTGAGCGCCCATTCACGCGCACCCTGACCAACCAGCAGACTGTTATAGCGCTGGCGACTCAAGGCATGCGCCACGCGGATCGGATTCGCGATGTCGACCAGATTGCCGACTGCGCCGAAGGCCAGCGTGTCGCCATCCATATAGGCGGCATCCAGCTCAACGTCACCGTTCTCGGTTGGCAGACCGCCATAACCGACGGACTTATAAAACGGGAAGTCCTCGACGGTCGCGACGGCATCGACCACCGCCGTTGAAACCGGCTTTCCCGCAGCCAGGGCCGCTGCCGACTCCGTGACCCCTTCCAGCGCCATTCGCCAGGTCGCAATAATTCCCCACATGGTTTACTCCTGTTTAGCCAGCGTGGTTTCAGTTGGCATCGCGGTGGCAAGCTCCGCGGCGCGGTATTGTTTGTCCAGGATGCGCATAAACGGCAGGTAGAGCATCGCGCCGATAAGCAGATTGAGGAGCTGCATCACGCTGCCGCTAATGTGCCCGGTGACGATAAATCCACTGATCACCGGCGGTAGCGTCCAGGGGATGAACACACCCGTCGTCACCGCCACCGCGCCGAGTTGCATCGCGGCATATTGCACGGTGACGAGCACCAGCGGCACCAGATTGAACGGGATGAGCATGATCGGATTCATGATGACCGGCAGACCAAACAGAATTGGCTCATTGATGTTAAATACCGACGCCCCCGCGCCAAGTCGTGCCACTTCGCGCATGTTTTTACTGCGAGCAAAAATCAGCATAGCAATGACCAGAGACAGCGTTGCACCTGCGCCGCCCATCCAAATCATGTCAAAAAACTGTTCGGTGATAATGTGCGGCGGGGTGACGCCAGCCTGAATGGCGGCGATATTGTCGGTCTGATTTTCCATCCACAGTGGACGAATAATGCCGTTAATCATTGAGCCGGAGTTAATGCCCACTGACCACAGAATGGTGATGCTGAACACCGTCATCAGCGCACCAAAGTAGGATGTCCCGTAATGGCGCACTGGCGTGGCGACCACGTCGTAGATGAACTGGTGAATGGTGTTGTAGTGGGTGTTTTCAAACGCGATGCGAATCATCAGCACCAGAATCATGACCACCAGTGCGGGGATCAGCGCGGCGAACGATTCCTGTACCGCAGGCGGTACGCCTTCTGGCATTTTGATCACCAGATTTTTGCGCTTGAGCCAGCAGAACAATTCAGTCCACAGCAGCGAGCCAATCATCGCCACAAAGAGCCCTTTGCTGCCGATCCATTCCACGGGTATGACCGTGATGCCGCCGTTCTCTGCCACTTTGATAAACGGCGTGAGGATCAGGAAACTGACCAGCGCAAGAATGCCGCACGACACGCGGTCTTCATTGTAGTGCTCCGCCAGTCGGTAGGCGACGAGGAAGCTGATAAACAGCGACATTGTGGAGAACACTGCATTGAAGGGGATCTCGATAATGGCGCTCCAGCTCGCACCAAAAGCCTGAGACATAAACTGCTGGTAGGTCTGATTAGGGAAAGAAGAGATAACCAGCAGGATCGAGCCGACAATAATAAATGGCATGAAAGAAACATAGGCGCCACGAATAGCCCCCAGATGACGCTGCTGAGCCGTTTTAGCCGCCAGTGGCATCAGTTTTGCTTCAAGAAATCCCAGAACATTGTTCATTGTGAACTCCGTACAAGATTGAGTGACGTGGTTTATGTTATGTGTGTGGATTATCAGTGGAGCGTGACGATAAAAAGGTGAAATCGGTCACAATGCAATCACAGTGTGAATGTATATCTCATAAGATTGGTTAGAGAAAATTTAACGGAATCCTTTCGATGGAAATTAAACTGCACGCCAATGCAACCACCACGCCGCGTATTCGCCGGTATCTTCAGAAGTCCGATAAAAGTGACAAAGAGCTCTCTCTGGAACTGGGGATATCCATCACCACCGTTCGGCGCTGGCGTCACCGCGAGCATATTTCAGATAACCACACCACACCCAAATTGATACACAAAGCGATGAGACAAGAGCAGATCTCGCTGATTAATGCCCTGCGTGATGCCACAGGCGCGCCGCTTGATGAGCTTCTGCTGGTGGTCAACGATTTTCTGGGTATTCGCGTCTCTCGCGCGACATTAAACCGCTACCTAAAAGCAGCGGTGACACCGCGTCAGGGCGCGCCGCTGAGCGGCATCAAAGCGATAAAGGCGGGGCAACGACCGGACCATCTTGAACTTCATCATCTTTCACTTTCACTGCATATGGACGACGGCGGCGAGCACCATGTGCTCTGGGCGCGGGAGCCCGTCAGCGGCTGGTGTTTTGCGCGGGTTTACGCGGGGATATCGCCACAATTACTTGTGAACTGGACTCGCGAGCTGCTAGAGGCTTGTCCGACCGATATACAATCTATTGAGACTTTTGGTTTTGAGTCGCCCTTTATCCCTGATGGGATAACCCTGAAATCGGTAGTGGAAAGCAAAATACCGTGCTGGTGACGGCGCGGCTGGTGGAGATTATTCCGCGTATTCAGGCTGAGCCGGTGGAATGCTTACTGGCAACAATGTGTGCGTTTTATAACGAGGGGAAAGCGCAGAAAAAACTGGGAGATCGCACGCCGCAGGCCTTTCTGAAAGCGCTGCGGCGTCAGGATTAGTTGAGGATATCGAGCACAGCTTCCGGCGGACGGCCAATACGCGCCTTGCCATGCGCGACGACAATTGGGCGTTCAATCAGTTTCGGATTGTCGACCATTGCCTGAATCAGCTCATCTTCCGTCAGCTGGCTGTTCGCCAGATTTAACGACCTATACAGATCTTCTTTCTGGCGCATGAGTTCCCGCGCGCTTGTCATATTCAGCATGCTCAACAGTTGGCGGAGAGTCTGTGCGTCTGGCGGCGTCTCCAGATACAGTACCACTTCCGGTTCGACGCCTTTTGACTTCACCAGTTCAAGCGTTTCGCGGCTCTTGGAGCAGCGTGGGTTATGATAAATTTTTACCGCGTCTGACATGAATTCTCCTTTTATTCATCACGCTTCACGTTGCGGATGCCTTGGCTTTTCGGCAACGTGAAACATTACATCTTCTCGTAGGGCTTGAACCGCTGCTGCAGTGAACGCAGCTGGTCGATACGCGCGTCGTATCGGGCCTGTTGCAGACTACCCAGCTTCACCTGCGAACTGGCGCTGCTCAACAGCGAAATGGATTGATCCAGACGTCCGACTAACGCGAAACCTTCAGCGCGTGCCGCCAGTTCCTGGTCGCGATTGCCGAGCTGTGCTTCCGTTTGAGCCAATAAATCCCAGCCGTTAGGATCGTCTTTATTGTTGAAGGTGTAACGATTGAGTATTGTGGCGGCCTCTTTCGGCTGTCCACCCTGTAAGTAAGCGTTCGCCAGGTTGAGCTGTAGCACTAGGTTGGTGCGCAGATCTTTTGCCCCTTTCAGGCGATTGATCGCCTCGGTGGTTTTCTTCTGGCCTAAATCAATATCGGTCGACAGATCGAGATACCACGGATTATTGGCATCAGCGGTTAACAAAGGCTGTATCGCTTTACGCGCCTCGTCGAATTTGCTGGCTTCCATCGCCTGAAGCGCACGTCCGTATTGCGCTGCATTTTGCTCACGGATATTGCCTTTAGACAAATTGTCGAGCAGATCGCTGGTGAGCTGATTTCGCCCTGAATTGTACATCCCGAGCGTTCTGACTTTTGCCATGTAGAAATCTTGCGACGACTGCACAACGACAGGGCGCATCTGGTTGGCACGGTTTCGCGCATCGGACAGACGGCTTTCTGGCAACGGGTGCGTCAGTAAGATCTCTGGCGGGCGAGACGAATAGCGCGCCTGATCCAGCAATTTTTCGAGGAACGTAGGCATTGCCTGGGGATCGAAGCCTGAGCGCTGAAGCACCTGAATGCCAATGCGATCGGCTTCCTGTTCGTTCTGTTGGGTAAAGCTGATCATACCCTGCCGCGTGCCGGCGAGCGTACCGGTCAGTGCAGCCATACCCGCCTGCGGGCTGGCCATTGCCAGTAAAATAGAGCCCAGTGCGCCCACCCAGGTCAGCGGGGCTGTGCGTTTTTGATCTTCCATCGCACGCGCCAGATGGCGCTGGGTGACGTGGGAGATTTCATGCGCCATAACGGACGCAAGCTGGCTTTCGTTATCGGAATAACGGAATAAGGCCGAATGCAGCACCACGTTTCCACCAAAGAAGGCGAAGGCGTTGATTTCGTCATTATTAATTAAATAGAAGTGGAAAGGGGTCTTCACCGAGTCAGCATGGGCGACCAGACGCATTCCAAGCCCGTTGATGTATTGCACCAGCAGTGGGTCGTTAATCAGCGGTGCGCTACCGCGAAGCTGACGGACATAAAAATCACCCATCTGCATCTCTTGCCCGATGGACAGCGTGCTGCCTGCTGAGGTGCCCATATCCGGCAATGTATCCGCCGAGTCCGCGAAAGCGGGCATCACCTGACTGACAGTCAGCGCGGCGATAAGCGTCGCAACCAGAGTTTTTTTCAACTGCCTGAACATAGCCTCTGCCCTGTATTTTGGATGTGCTCTTTTGACCGGTGAACCCGCATATCGTTCACCTTCGACTGCTCTGCGAGTGTAGCCGTGTTGAGGCGTGAAGAAAATCCCATTCACCCGGCTTTTGCTAAACGTGAGAGAGATACAAAAAGCGAAAGTCTTTTTTGTGACAGTTAGATACAATTCGCTCTCTCAGTCCCGCCATCCGATTCAGGGAAGGGTTGTATGCTCGAAATGTTAATGCAGTGGTATCGGCGCCGCTTCAGCGATCCCGAGGCCATTGCTTTGCTGGTCATTCTGGTCGCCGGATTTGGTATTTTATTCTTCTTTAGCGGACTGCTGGCACCTTTGCTGGTGGCCTTAGTGTTGGCTTATCTTCTCGAATGGCCGACGGTTCGTCTGGAAAAGATCGGCTGCTCTCGTCGCTGGGCTAGCAGTATTGTCCTCATTTTGTTCGTCGGCATTCTTTTGCTAATGTCGTTTGTGGTGCTTCCCATTGCCTGGCAACAGGGGATTAACCTGATCCGTGACATGCCGGGCATGCTGAATAAACTGTCCGATTTTTCTGCGACGTTGCCGCGGCGTTATCCGGCCCTGATGGACGCCGGCATTATTGATGCAATGGCTGAAAATATGCGCGCCCGCATCATGACGATGGGCGATTCGGTGGTGAAATATTCTCTCGCCTCGCTGGTTGGGCTGCTGACGCTGGCCGTATATCTGGTACTGGTGCCGCTGATGGTCTTCTTCCTGGTGAAGGATAAAGAGCAGATGCTGAACGCGGTGCGTCGTATTCTGCCACGTAATCGCGGGCTGGCAGGGCAGGTATGGAAGGAGATGAATCAGCAGATCACCAATTACATTCGCGGCAAAGTGCTGGAGATGATTGTGGTAGGCGTCGCCACCTGGATTGGCTTCGTGATCTTCGGGCTTAATTATTCACTGCTGCTGGCGGTGCTGGTGGGCTTCTCGGTGCTGATCCCGTATATCGGCGCATTTGTGGTGACGATTCCGGTTATCGGCGTGGCGCTGTTCCAGTTTGGTCTTGGAACCGAGTTCTGGAGCTGTTTCGCGGTGTATCTGATTATTCAGGGATTGGATGGTAACTTGCTGGTGCCCGTGCTGTTCTCAGAAGCGGTCAATTTGCATCCGTTGGTGATTATTTTATCGGTGGTGATTTTCGGCGGTTTATGGGGATTCTGGGGCGTGTTCTTCGCGATCCCACTCGCCACGCTTATCAAAGCGGTGGTTCACGCCTGGCCGGATGCGCCGGCGGTTGAAGAGTAAAAAAATCCCGGTTCACTGAACCGGGATTTTTTATAGGCTTCAGGCGTTTTCTTTTAACCAGGCCAATACCACATCGTGGTGATTGCTGGTTTTGAAATCGTCAAATACATGTTCAATTTTGCCATCTGCACCGATCAGGAAGCTGATGCGATGGATGCCGTCGTAAGTTTTGCCCATAAAGGTCTTCTCACCCCAGATGCCAAACTGCTCGCAGACCTGATGGTCTTCGTCAGACAGTAGCGTGAAGTTCAGCAGCTCTTTTTCGGCAAAACGTGACAGTTTTTCCGGCTTGTCGGTGCTGATGCCCAGCACGTCGACGCCCGCTTTTTTCAGATCGTCCATGTTATCGCGTAAACCGCAAGCCTGTACGGTACAGCCTGGGGTCATGGCCTTCGGGTAAAAATAGACCAGAACGCGCTGTCCCTGGAAGTCGGTCAAATTTACTTGCTCGCCGTCTTGATCGGGCAGGCTAAATTTCGGTGCGATGTCACCGGCTTTCAGTGGATTCATTACTCAACTCCATCCTGTTCATGCTGTGAATAATCTACGACGTTTATACTGCCTTGCGCATTGAGTTCTGTACAGAGTGCTTTGAATGACTGCTCAATATTTGATGCATCGTGTGACGCGGGGCTGTGCGCGGTAATCTGGATAAACAGTTTTGGCGTGGCCCCTGTCTGTGTGCGCGACACCAGTTCTGCAATGTTCATCTGATGGCTGTCAAAAAGTGCCGTAAAGCGTTCAATCAAATGCGGGGAGTCGGTGACTTCAACCTGAACCCACACTGTTGCTGGCATCGCCGGGCGCGGATGCGCGGTGGTGCGCTTCATGACGATCAGTAAATCGAGTTCAGCGCCCTTAAGCGGCAGCGTCGATTCGATGAGCGTAATCGCGTTCCAGGTCCCGGAGAGCAGCATAATAAACGTGAACTCATCGCCAAGCATCGCAAGGCGGCTGTCTTCAATATTGCAGCCGCAACTGCTGACGTGGCGGGTGATGGTGTTCACAATACCGGCTCTGTCAGCACCCAGCGCAGTGATAACCAGGTAATGTTGTGATGAGGTTGTCAAACCTGTTCTTCCTTTGCGTGGTCAAGTGTTCTAAGGAAAGCATAAAAAAAACATGCATACAACAGCCTGGACGCCTTACGTCGCTTGCTTTTATTACAGTTCCAAACGTACCATTGAGAATCTTGTTTGCACAGAGGATGGCCCATGTTCACGGGAAGTATTGTTGCGCTTGTTACGCCGATGGATGAGAAAGGTAATGTCTGCCGGTCAAGCCTGAAAAAACTGATTGATTACCATGTCGCCAACGGGACTGCGGCGATCGTTTCGGTAGGGACTACCGGAGAATCCGCCACCCTGAGCCACGATGAGCACGGTGATGTGGTGATGATGACCGTTGAACTGGCTGACGGGCGTATCCCGGTGATTGCCGGTACCGGTGCAAACGCCACCGCTGAAGCCATTAGCCTGACGCAGCGTTTCAACAATAGCGGCATTGTCGGCTGCCTGACGGTGACGCCTTACTACAATCGCCCGACGCAGGAAGGGCTCTTCCAACACTTCAAAGCGATTGCTGAACATACTGACTTGCCACAAATTCTGTATAATGTGCCGTCACGTACTGGCTGCGATATGCTGCCTGAAACGGTAGGCCGCCTCTCGAAAGTTAAAAATATTATCGCAATTAAAGAGGCGACCGGGAACTTAAGCCGCGTTCATCAGATCAAAGAGCTGGTTTCAGACGACTTTATTCTGCTCAGTGGTGATGATGCGACCGCGCTGGACTTTATGCAGCTCGGCGGCCATGGCGTGATTTCCGTAACCACTAACGTTGCGGCGCGCGATATGGCTGAAATGTGCAAACTGGCTGCGGCGGGTCATTTCGATGAAGCGCGCGTGATTAACCAGCGTCTGATGCCGCTGCACACAAAATTATTTGTCGAACCCAATCCGATCCCAGTGAAATGGGCATGTAAGGAGTTGGGACTTGTAGCAACCGATACGCTGCGTCTGCCGATGACCCCTATCACCGACCATGGTCGTGATGTGGTTGCCGGGGCGCTGAAGCATGCCGGTTTGCTGTAGAGTTTAGGGAGATTTGATGGCTTACTCAGTACAGAAAACGCGCCTGGTGAAGGTTGCGGGTGTTTCGCTTGTTATGCTGCTCGCTGCCTGTAGTTCAGACTCGCGCTACAAGCGCCAGGTGAGCGGTGATGAATCCTATCTGGATGCAGCCCCGCTTGCTGAACTTCATTCCCCAGCGGGTATGATCCTGCCGATTCAGAACGGCGATTACAACATTCCTGTCACTAACGGCAGCGGTGCAGTGGGTAAAGCGCTTGATATTCGTCCACCTGCGCAGCCGTTGGCACTGGTGAGCGGTGCGCGTACCCAGTTTACGGGTGATACCGCGACGCTGCTGGTTGAAAACAACCGCAGCAACACGCTGTGGCCGCAGGTTGTGAGCGTCATTCAGTTGAAGAACTACACGATTGATAAACGCGATGATGCCAGCCAGACGTTGACTACCGACTGGATTGAATGGAACCGTCTGGATGAGGATCAGCAGTATCGTGGTCGTTATCAGGTCTCCGTGAAACCACAAGGTTATCAGCAGGCTGTGACAGTCAAACTGTTGAACCTCGAGCAGGCTGGTAAGCCTGTTGCAGACGCCTCTTCATTGCAACGCTACAGCACCGAAATGCTGAACGTGATTGCTACCGGTCTGGATAAAACGGCGACCGATGCGGCAAACTCTGCACAAAGCCGCAGCGGTGTCACCTTCGACGTACAAAGCGCCGCGGATGATACCGGTTTGCCAATGCTGGTGGTGCGTGCACCGTTCAACCAGACATGGCAGCGTCTGCCAGCAACGCTTGAAAAAGTGGGTATGAAAGTCAGTGACAGCACCCGTTCAACGGGCAGCATCACCGCGACCTACAAGCCACTTTCTGACAGCGCATGGCAAGCACTGGGCGCGAGCGATCCAGGACTGGCCTCTGGCGATTACAAAATTCAGGTCGGTGACCTCGATAACCGCAGCAGCTTGCAGTTTATCGATCCGAAAGGTCACACGCTGACCCAGTCGCAGAATGATGCGCTGGTCGCTGTCTTCCAGGCGGCATTCAGCAAATAAAAAAGAAGGGCTGGTTAATCCAGCCCTTTTTATTTTAGTGCTACGCAAACGTGTGCGTGGCATAATATCCCCAGTTTTGAACACAAATCATCACACCAGGAGTAATCAAGATGCAGAAGCAAGCTGAGTTGTATCGTGGCAAAGCGAAGACCGTATACAGCACGGAAAACCCGGATCTGTTGGTGCTCGAGTTCCGCAATGATACGTCAGCAGGAGATGGCGCACGCATTGAGCAGTTCGACCGTAAAGGCATGGTGAACAACAAGTTCAACCATTTCATTATGAGCAAACTGGCTGACGCGGGTATTCCGACTCAAATGGAAGCGTTGCTGTCCGATACGGAATGTCTGGTCAAAAAACTGGATATGGTTCCGGTTGAATGTGTGGTCCGTAACCGTGCCGCAGGCTCCCTGGTGAAGCGTCTGGGCATTGAAGAAGGCATCGAGCTGAACCCGCCGTTGTTTGATTTGTTCCTGAAAAATGACGAAATGCACGATCCGATGGTCAACGAATCTTACTGCGAAACCTTTGGCTGGGTGAGCAAAGAGAATCTGGCGCGTATGCAGGAGCTGACCTTCAAAGCCAACGACGTCCTGAAAAAGCTGTTTGACGACGCGGGTCTGATTCTGGTCGATTTCAAGCTGGAGTTCGGTCTCTATAAAGGCGAAGTCGTGCTGGGCGATGAGTTCTCCCCGGACGGTAGCCGCCTGTGGGACAAAGAGACGCTGGATAAAATGGACAAAGACCGTTTCCGTCAGAGCCTGGGTGGCCTGATTGAAGCCTATGAAGCGGTTGCCCATCGTCTGGGCGTTAAGCTCGACTAAATCCTCCCCAATCACGCCAAAGGGTGAAAATATCCTTTGGCGTCTTACCTCTGTTTCCTATGGTAATTCTTCCCCTAACCGCCTACGATCACTCTATTGATGATGGGATTTATTCGAGGTGGTTATGCGCTGGCAAGGGCGTCGTGAAAGTGACAATGTAGAAGATCGGCGCAGCAATGGCGGCGGTGGCCCATCAATGGGCGGCGGCGGTATGCGCCTGCCTGGCGGAAAGGGCGGCATTATTCTGCTCGCCATTGTGCTGGTTGCGGGTTATTACGGCGTTGATCTGACGGGGTTAATCACGGGAGACCCCGTTCAGCAACAGCAAACCTCTCAGCGCTCCATCAGCCCGAACGAAGACGAAGCTGCAAAATTCACCTCTGTCATTCTGGCGACGACGGAAGACACCTGGGGTCAGCAGTTCGAAAAAATGGGGCGCACTTACCAGCAACCCAAGCTGGTGATGTATCGCGGCGCGACCCGCACTGGCTGCGGTACGGGCCAATCGGTGATGGGGCCTTTCTATTGCCCGGCAGACAGCACCGTGTATATCGATCTCTCTTTCTATGACGACATGAAACGCAAGCTCGGCGCGGACGGTGATTTCGCCCAGGGCTACGTTATTGCGCATGAAGTCGGCCACCACGTTCAGAAACTGCTCGGTATCGAACCGAAAGTCCGTCAGCTTCAGCAAAATGCATCGCAGACCGAAGTCAATCGTCTTTCCGTGAAAATGGAGCTGCAGGCTGACTGCTTCGCGGGCGTGTGGGGTCATAGCATGCAGCAGCAGGGCGTACTGGAGTCCGGTGACCTTGAAGAGGCGCTCAACGCCGCACAGGCTATCGGCGACGACCGTCTGCAACAGCAGAGTCAAGGGCGTGTTGTTCCGGACAGTTTTACCCACGGCACATCAGAAGAGCGTTACAGCTGGTTTAAACGCGGTTTCGCCAGCGGCGATCCGGCGCAATGCAATACCTTCGGCAAAGCCATGTGACGTTGCGCGCCAGGGATGAGATCGGCATGACGTTTGACAATTTGACTGCCCAACTTGCGCGTTCTGGCCATCGCCGATTGCTGGTGTTGAGCGGCGATGACGACTGGTTGCAGACGCACTCTTTGGCGCTACGCGACCCACTGCAAGGCGACTGGCTGTGGGTCGGTCAAAAAAACGCTGTCGAACCTTTTTGCACGCCGCAAAATCTGAAAAGCCTGCTCGGGCGCGAATATCTCCACGCTATTTTTGATGCCCGCGATGGTTTTGACGTCGCGGCATTTGCGGCCCTGAGCGGCACCTTACGCGCGGGCAGTTTGCTGGTCTTGCTGGTGCCGCCTCTCTCGCGTTGGCCTGAAAAGGCCGATGCCGATTCCCTTCGCTGGAGCGACAGCGCAGAGCCGATTGCCACGCCACATTTTGTTCATCATTTTTGTCGAATCATAACCGACGATCCCGACGTGATTCTCTGGCAGCAGGAACAGCCACTCTACGTGGCAAGCTGTCCACCGTTGCACGACTGGTACCCCGCCAGCGGTGAGCCGCTGTGCGAACAGGCCGACATTCTTCATGCCCTCACACAGATGAACGCAGGGATCGCGGTAGTCACTGCAGCGCGTGGGCGAGGAAAATCAGCGCTGGCCGGAATGCTGCTGCAACGCGTGGTAGGCCGCGCCATTGTGACCGCGCCCGCGAAAGGCGCGACTGACGTTATTGCGCGTTTTGCCGGTGATAATTTCCGTTTTATCGCACCGGATGCGCTGTTAGCTTCTGATGAACGCGCTGACTGGCTGGTGGTTGATGAAGCCGCCGCCATTCCTGGCCCGCTGCTTGAACAGCTGGTTGCCCGTTTCCCGCGGGTGCTACTGACCACAACAGTCCAGGGTTATGAAGGCACGGGACGCGGGTTTTTACTGAAATTCTGCGCACGCTTTCCGCATTTGCATTATTTCACCCTCACGACGCCCGTCCGCTGGGCGGCAGGATGCCCGCTGGAACGCGTGGTGAGCAACGCGCTGCTGTTTGATGATGAAGCCCTTGATGCGATCCCTGACGACGTCGCGCAGATCACCGCGCTCGCACAGCCGCTATGGGAGAGCCATCCACACCTCGCAGCAGATATTTATAAACTTCTTTGCTCCGCTCACTATCGCACGTCGCCCCTCGATTTACGTCGCATGATGGACGCGCCGGGGCAGCATTTCGCCATTGCCCGCGCCGCAGAAAAACTTATCGGCGCAATGTGGCTGGTGGAGGAAGGCGGTTTGAGCCCGGAACTCAGCAAGGCGGTATGGGCGGGGTATCGGCGGCCGCGCGGCAATCTGGTGGCGCAGTCGCTGGCGGCTCACGGCGGCTCACCGTTGGCGGCTACGCTTATCGGGCGGCGCATCACACGCGTTGCGGTACATCCGGCGCGTCAGCGCGAGGGCATTGGGCAGGCTCTTATCGCGTGCGCGGGTCAGCATATTCAGCAGGATTATCTCTCCGTCAGCTTCGGGTTCACCGATGAGCTATGGCGATTTTGGCAGCGCTGCGGGTTTGTTCTGGTGCGGATGGGCACGCATCGTGAAGCCAGTAGCGGTTGCTTTACGGCAATGGCGCTGCTGCCCATAAGCGAGGCGGGCAGGGCGCTTTGCGTGCAGGCGCATCAGCGTTTATGTCGTGATGCCCGAATCATTGAGAGATGGAACGGCGAAAAGATCCCCGTAGAAGAGGCGTGGGAACCTGTTCTTAATAATGATGACTGGCTTGAGCTGGCTGGGTTTGCTTTCGCCCATCGGCCATTCGCCACGTCTGCGGCGGCGCTTACGCGATTACTGCTGGCGGTGGATCTCCCGCTTACGGCCTTGCGCGGGAAAATAGAACGCCAACGGGATGATGCCCAGCTGTGCGCGGATCTTGCCCTTCAGGGGCGCAAACAGTTGCTCGCAATGCAGCGTCGTGAAGCGTGTCAGGCCCTTGATTCATTAGATATTCAGCGTAGCCAACGGCTTAAAAGTGACATTTTGCAATGGCAATTTTTTCAATGACTCCTTCAGTAAAGTGGCATGGTGATTACCTTCCGGAGGCGTAAACTCCACTTTATCGAATTAAGGAGATTGCCATGAAACATGACCATTTTGTTGTTCAAAGCCCCGAAAAACCCGCGCAACAATTACTGCTGCTGTTTCATGGCGTGGGCGATAACGCCGTCAATATGGGGCAGATTGGAAGCTGGTTTGCGCCCATCTTCCCCGATGCGCTGATTGTCAGCGTGGGCGGCGTTGAGCCGTGCGGTCCGAATGGACGCCAGTGGTTTTCGGTGCAGGGTGTGACGGAAGAAAATCGTCAGGCGCGCATTGATGCCATCATGCCGGCGTTTATTGAAACGGTACGTTACTGGCAAAAACAGAGTGGCGTTGGCGCAGCGGCCACCGCGCTGATTGGTTTTTCTCAAGGGGCGATTATGTCACTGGAGAGCGTGAAAGCGCAGCCAGGCCTGGTGTCCCGCGTGATTGCGTTTAACGGCCGTTTTGCCACGTTGCCAAAAACGTCGACCACATCAACAACGATCCACTTGATCCACGGTGGTGAAGATCGGGTCATCGAGCTGTCTCACGCAGTCGCGGCACAGGACGCGTTGATTCGTGAAGGCGGGGACGTGACGCTGGATATCGTTGATGAGCTGGGTCATGCGATTGACGATCGCAGCATGCAGTTGGCGCTTGATCATCTGCGCTTTACCGTGCCGAAGCATTATTTTGACGAAGCGCTGAGCGGCGGTAAGCCGAATGACGACGATATCGTTGAGTTTTTATGATGTGGCGTTCCTCTCTCCTGGCGGAGAGAGGAAATAAGACGATTATTTCTTCTGGTCTTTCTTCGGCCAGTTGTCGTCATCGTCCCACTTATCGTTGAAGTCACGATGTGGCGGAAGTTCGGGCTTGTTGGCGAGAAACTTCTTATGATCAACGCGCTTAAGATCTTTGATGACGTTAAGCAAGACGCCTACCAGAAACACCAACACCAAAATCCACCAGTATTTAGCCAGCCAGTCCATTCGCTATTCCTTCTCAGAGCCCTCGTCAGGCGACGAGTTGCTCCATGATACGTTGATACATACGCGCCAGTAGCTGTAAATCAGCCGCATTCACGCATTCATTGATTTTATGAATGGTGGCGTTCACTGGTCCCAGTTCGACAACCTGCGCGCCCATACGAGCAATAAAGCGTCCGTCTGATGTGCCACCCGTTGTCAGCAGTTGCGGTTTAATTTCATTATAGTGCGCGATGGCGTTAACCACCGCATCGACCAGCTTGCCGCGCTGGGTCAGAAACGGCTGGCCAGACAGCCACCAGTCCACGGAGTAGCGCAATTCGTATTTTTCCAGCAGCGCGATGACGCGGCTTTTAATCATCTCGTCGGTCAGTTCCGTACTAAAACGGAAGTTGAACTGCACGGAGAAATCACCGGGGATCACATTATTGCTGCCCGTACCCGCCTGAAGATTCGCAATCTGCATGCTGGTCGGCGGGAAGAATTCGTTGCCTTTATCCCATTCGATATTGACCAGCTCATTCAGCATGGGCGCAGCGCGATGCACCGGGTTATCGGCAAGATGCGGATACGCGACGTGGCCTTGCACACCGTGGATCGTCAGGTTGCAGGTCAGCGATCCGCGACGGCCATTTTTTACCACATCGCCCACCACTTCAGTGCTGGACGGCTCGCCTACGAGACAATAATCCAGGCGTTCGCGGCGTTCCATCAGCGCTTCAACGACTCTCACCGTGCCATTTTTAGCGCTGGCTTCTTCATCGGATGTGATCAGGAATGCCAGACGGTTTTTGTGGTTTGGATGCTGGGCGACGAACCGTTCGGCGGCCACCACCATCGCAGCCAGCGAGCCTTTCATGTCAGCCGCACCGCGACCAAACAGCATGCCGTCACGAATGGTCGGTTCAAACGGCGGATTGATCCAACGGTCAGCATCGCCTGGCGGAACGACGTCGGTATGTCCGGCAAAAGCCAGCGTTTCACCCTGGCCGCGCCATGCCCAAAAGTTCTGGGTGTCGCCAAAATCCATCCGCTCAACGGTAAAACCGATCGCGCGCAGACGTTCAATCATTAAAGCCTGACAACCTGCATCGTCCGGGCTAAGGGAAGGGCGGCGAATAAGCTGCTGAGTCAGCTCAATGACCGGGCATGACATAAACTGCACCTCAAATATAAGTCTGATAACTGGATTCACTAAAGCCCAGCAGCATAGGCTGACCGGGCGCGCAGAGCAATGGGCGTTTGATTATTGCTGGCATTTCGAGCATTAATTTTGCTGCGCTATCGGCATCGGTAATGCTACTACGAACGGATTCATCCAGTTTACGCCAGGTTGTTCCGCGCGTATTCAGCAGCGCTTCCCAGCCCAGTTCCGCGATGGCGGTTTGAAGGAAATCAGCGTCAAGCCCATCAACGCGGTAATCATGAAAGCGATATTCGACATTATGGCTTTCCAGGAAGCGGCGTGCCTTTTTTATGGTGTCGCAGTTTTTAATTCCATACATCACAATCATGATGAATCCTTTTGTCTTTATTAATAAAAAATGTTCAGTTTTTTCGATGTTATATTATTTGACCAAACATAACATATTTACCTTATGCCTGATTGTACTATGCCTGATAATTCAACCTACACATGTAAGCTGAATATTATTTCATCAGGACCGCATAAATGTCCAGATAAGCAAAATTTGGCTTAAAGTCAGTAGGTAATAAGAATATCACCCACACGTGTGGTTGTTTCTAAATATTGCTATTGGTCACATAAAATTTATGGTTAAAAGACCATATTTGAAGCACGTCAGGCACAGCAAGGGGGAAGGAAAGCAAACCGATTGATTAAATTATCTTCACAACACCGATATATTCTCATAGAATACGCATAATAATAAGAGAGGTTGTTATGATTGAACGTGAACTGGGGAACTGGAAAGATTTTATCGAAGACATGCTTCGTAAATGACATTCAGGAAGAATTGCAAGAGCACTTATTTAGTATAAAAACGATGTGATTCATCACACAATAAAAAGGCGGCTCTGGAGCCGCCTTTTTTAATGCACGTTTATTCTGGCCGTTCTTTAAGCGGGAAGCGACGACGCACCAGCACGAAGAACAACGGAACGAAATAGATAGCCAGAACCGTGGCTGAAATCATTCCGCCCATCACCCCCGTCCCCACAGCATGCTGGCTGCTGGAACCTGCTCCAGAACTGGTCGCCATAGGCAGCACGCCAAACACAAATGCCAGAGACGTCATCAGGATCGGGCGCAGACGCTGACGACACGCGTGTAGCGTAGACGACAGCAGATCGTGCCCCTTCGAATTCATCTCATTGGCAAACTCGACGATCAAAATCGCGTTCTTCGCTGACAAGCCGATGACCGTGAGCAACCCCACCTGGAAGTACACGTCGTTTTCCAGACCACGCATCCAGGTGGCGAGTAATGCGCCGATGACACCTAATGGCACCACCAGCATGACGGAGAACGGAACGGACCAGCTTTCATAGAGCGCGGCGAGGCACAGGAACACCACCAGTAACGACAGGGCATACAGAGCAGGGGCTTGTGCGCCTGAGAGCCGTTCCTGATAGGACATCGCGGTCCACTCCAGGCCGAACCCTGCGGGCAGTTGCTGAACCAGCTTCTCCATGGTGTCCATCGCGGTTCCGGTACTTACTCCCGGCGCGGCTTCACCAACGATTTCCAGCGCGGAATAGCCGTTATAGCGTTCCAGTCGCGGGGAGCCGCTCTCCCAGTGGGATGTCGCAAACGCGGAGAACGGCACCATCCCACCCGTATTATTGCGCACGTACCACAGATTAATATCGTCGGGCAGCATGCGGTAAGGCGCCGCCGCCTGGACGTAAACCTTTTTCACGCGTCCGCGATCCATAAAATCGTTCACGTAGCTGGAGCCCCAGGCCGTTTGCAGCGTATCGTTAATATCATTGATGGAAACTCCCAGCGCCTGGGCTTTGCGCTGATCGATATCGATCTGTAATTGCGGGCTGTCATCAAGACCGTTGTGGCGCACGCGGGTGAGCGAAGGGTCTTTACCCGCCAGATCCAGCAACCGGTCGCGGGCGGCCATGAGCGCATCGTGCCCGGCGCCTGCGTGGTCTTGTAACTCCATATCAAAACCTGCCGAACTGCCCAGGCCACTAATGGCCGCCGGGCTACTGGCAAATACCCGCGCTTCTTTAATGCGCGTAAATGCTTTGGTGGCGCGCTCGATAATGGCGAAAGAAGAGCCGGTCTTGCTGTCGCGCTCGTCCCAGCCTTTCAGGCGGACGAACATCCGCGCGACGTTCTGCCCGTTACCTCCAGGGCCGGATCCGACGGTTGAAAACACCGACACAATGTTGTCTTTTTCTTGGGTGAAAAAGTACTGTTCAACCTTCTGCACCACCTTCAGCGTTTGCTGCTGGGTGGCACCGCTGGGCAACTGCACTGACGTGATAAACATGCCTCTGTCTTCCAGCGGCAGGAACGAGGTCGGCAGGCGCAGGAATAAAAATACCATCCCACCGAGCAGTAAAACGTAAATTACGATCCAGCGCAGGCTGCGGTGCAATATCTTTGCGACGCCCGCCTCATAGCGCGCCGCATTGCGATTAAACATGCGGTTGAACCAGCCGAAGAACCCTTTTTGTCCGTGTTGTTCGCCTTTGTGCAACGGTTTGAGCAGCGTTGAGCAAAGGGCGGGCGTCAGGATCATGGCCACCAGCACCGAAAGCACCATGGCAGAAACGATGGTTATCGAGAACTGGCGGTAAATCGCGCCGGTTGTGCCGCCAAAAAACGCCATGGGCACGAAGACGGCGGAGAGCACCATCGCGATCCCCACCAGCGCGCCCTGAATTTGCCCCATCGATTTTCGCGTCGCTTCGCGCGGCGAAAGGCCTTCTTCCGTCATGATACGCTCGACGTTTTCCACCACAACGATGGCGTCATCCACCAGCAAGCCAATCGCCAGCACCATGGCGAACATGGTGAGGGTGTTGATGCTGTAGCCGAAGGCGTATAACACGGCGAACGTTCCGAGCAGAACCACCGGGACGGCAATCGTCGGGATAAGCGTTGCGCGAAAATTCTGCAGGAACAGATACATCACCAGGAACACCAACGCGATGGCTTCGAGCAGCGTTTTGACCACATCTTCGATGGAAGCTTTTACGAAGGAGGTGGTTTCAAAAGCGACTTTATATTCCAGGCCGTGCGGGAAATAGGGCGCGAGTTCGTCCAGCCTTTCAATAACAAGCTTTGCGGTGGCCATTTCGTTCGCCCCTGAGGCCAGTTTCACCCCTAAACCCGACGCCTGATTGCCGTTAAATCGGCTCAGGTTGTCGTATTTTTCCGCACCCATTTCCACTTTTGCCACATCCCCCAGACGCACTTCCGAACCGTCCGGATTGACGCGCAGGGTGATGTCGCGGAATTGCTGCGGCGTCTGAAGTAATGACTGCGAATTGATGGTGGCGTTTAGCGCCTGGTTATCGACAGACGGCGTACCGCCAAGTTGGCCGACAGCGATTTGCGCATTCTGGGATTTGATGGCATTGGTCACATCCGTTGCCGTCATTTGCACGCTATTCAGCTTCGCCGGATCGAGCCAAATACGCATGGAATATTGCGAGCCATAGGCGTCGATATCGCCAACGCCGTTAATACGACTCAGCGGATCCTGAATATTACTGGCGACATAGTCTGAGATATCCTGTTTATCCATCGAACCGTCGGTGGAAACAAAGGCAATCGTCAGGATATTGGAATCACCGGTTTTGCGGACCGTGACGCCCTGATTTTGCACCGCCTGCGGCAGTTTTCGCATGGCTGATTGCAGCTGGTTTTGCACCTGCTGTACGGCTTCATCCGGGTCAGAACCGGCGGTGAAACTCAACGTAACGGTCGCCTGGCCTGTTGCGCTGCTTTGCGAGGACATATACATCAGATTGTCCAGCCCGGTCATGTTCTGCTCAATGACCTGGGTAACGGTGTTTTCCAGCGTTTGGGCTGATGCCCCGGGATAGTTCGCGGTGATACGAACGTTCGGCGGAGCCAGATCGGGATATTGCTCAACAGGAAGTGACAGAATAGCGAGAGTGCCTGTCAGACATAAAATAATTGCCAGCACCCAGGCAAAAATGGGGCGATCAATGAAGAAATTCGCCATGAAAATAAGACCTCGTTTTGCTGCGCATCGTTATTGTACATTGCCCGCTTAACTCTAGCGGCAAGGCGGATGCCAAACGTGGAGAAAATAAGGAGATAGTGTAAATTATCATGCGCATTTACAGCGCGTTCCTGACGTTCCGCACAGCGAATTATTGCCCACAAGCGAAGCAGACTGGCAACAATACCCTTTTATTTACCGTTATTTACCCTCTACGACCTCGGGTGTGCGAAAGCGAATACATACCTGCGTTCCGCCATTTTGCGGCTGTGAGAAGCCCAGCGACCCGCCAAGTCGTCCGGCACGCTCGCGCATGATATTCAGTCCGTAGTGCCCTGGCGGCTCGCTGGCATCACCAATACCAATGCCGTTGTCACGAATATAAACCGTGTGCATGCCATCAGGCGCAGTGATGCAGCTGACGGTAATCTCACTCGCCTGGGCGTGCTTGATGGCGTTCAGCACCGCTTCGCGCACAATTTGCAGCAAATGGACCTGCTTTTGTGCATCCAGGGCTAAGGATGAGAGTCGGCAGTCCAGCGCCAGTCTGGCGGTGGTTTGGCTTTGCAGACCTTCCAGCGCCTCTTGCAGCGCGGCTGGAAGATTCGAATGATTGAGCGCCAATCGGAACGTGGTCAGCAGCTCGCGTAACTGACGCCAGGCATTGTTCAGTTCGCGTGAGAAGTCGGTGATAATGGTCTGCGCAGGCACGTTATCGTCCGGGATAGCACGTTTGAGCAGCGCCAGCTGAATGCGCAAATACGAGAGCACCTGCGCCAGAGAGTCGTGCAGTTCGCGGGCAATCGTGGCGCGTTCTTCCATAAGCAGCAATTGCTGGTAGTGCTTCTGCGCCTGATTAAAATAGAGTCCGCGCCCGAGCATTGTCGCCACGCTTTTCATCAAAGGCAGAGAAACAGCCACACTCTCGCTTTGCCAGCGCAGCTCGCCAAAACGCGTGTCCTGCATAATGACCGGCAGGGTAAACGTCTCCCGATCGTCTTGTTTTACCCCTTCGCACAGCTGCCAGTTATCGCTGGCCTGCAGTTCCAGGAAACTCATTCCCGTATCTTCCTGAACAATCTGCAGAATATGCCGGAAACAGTGCGCGTCTATCTGACTGGTATTCAGCGCCTGGGAGCATTTGAACAGCATTTCGAGCTGCTGGTGGGCTTCATTCAGGTGACGGGTTTTTTCTTCGACCGTTATCTCAAGCGATCGATAGTGTTTATGCAATTCCGAGGACATATGGTTAAAGGTGCGCGAAAGCAGCCCCAGCTCGTTGGGCAGGCTGGTGCCCAGAGCTTGAATGTCAAAATCACCTTGTTCCATTTGCAGGCTGGCGGCAACCAAATGGTTAAGCGGGGCGACAACCTGTCGGCGTATCCGGCGCAGTGTGACCACCACCAGCAGCATAATCCCCACACCACCGGCCAGTGAAATCGCCACCACCAGCTGCATTTTGTGTTCCGCATAGTGTTGAAGTGCGAGCACGAAAGCGTCAATACGCTCCACATATTGCTGGATATGATCCTGATACCACGCCTTATCCCCCGCTTCGAGATGGCTGTCCATCTCATGCCATGCGATCTGCAACTGCTGATAACCGGTTTTTACTGATTCCGGAACGTACCAGCGATCCAGCTCTTTCAACACGGGGGAGTTAAGGGTGTTTTGCCAGTGAAGGCGATGATCGGAAAAACCGGCGCTGTTGCGTTCCAGATCGTAACCAAGACGGTAGCTTTGCATGCGCAAAGAGCCTGCAATATTAATGGCTTCAGCGTCACGCAGGCTGCTGGCAAGCGTCATTAACGCAATTCCGCTGGTCAGAACGGAGAGCAAAATAATCGAGATAAAAGCCCGGGCCAGGCTTCCTGAAACAGGACGTTTAACGATCACAACACGGCTTCCTGAACGTTACTGAAACGCAATTTCACCTGTGATGAAATAAATTGATCTGCCACAGGTAAGTCGTAAATAGTGCCCCTTTCTGGGCAAATGAACATTGCCTGAGACCGTCAGCCCAGTTAAATACAATATTCTTATAAAAACTAAGGGTAATGCTACCAGAACGGGTGTCTTATGAATCGATTTATTATGACCGATAACCTGCGCTGTATTGGATGTCATGCCTGCGAAGTTGCCTGCGTGATGGCTCACAATAATGAACAACACGTGCTCAGTTTGCGCCAGTTTGTTCCCCGGATCACAGTCCTGAAGCAGGGATCGCGTCGCAGTGCGGTGACGTGTCATCACTGTGAAAACGCGCCCTGTGCTCAACGCTGCCCAAATGGCGCGATCGCAAAAATCAACGACAGCGTACAGGTGAATCAGCAAAAATGCATCGGCTGTAAAGCGTGCGTTGTTGCTTGCCCCTTTGGGACGATGGAAATAGTCGTGACGCCGCTTGCGGACGGTCACGTTAAAGCCTCAGCGTATAAATGCGATCTGTGCCATGACAGACCGCAAGGACCTGCGTGCGTCGAGAATTGCCCCGCCGATGCGCTGACGCTGGTCACGGAAAAAGGGTTGAATCAACTGGCCAAAATGCGACGTCAGCGTACCGCCAGCCAGGAAGCACAGCCGTGGCACGGCACATCCGCGCCAACTGAGACGCGACAGAGCAAAGTCAGCCAAATGCAGGCGCTGGCGGCGCGCGGTGAACCGGACAAACTCACGCCTGCTCAACGAGCCGGAAACTTTGACGAGATCTATCTGCCGTTTCGTACCGAGCAGGCGCATCGCGAAGCGGATCGCTGCCTGAAATGCGGTGAGCATTCCATCTGCGAGTGGACCTGTCCGCTGCACAATCATATTCCCCAGTGGATTGAACGCGTTAAGGCCGGAGATATCGACGGCGCGGTGGAACTCTCACATCAGACCAACTGTTTACCGGAAATCACCGGACGCGTCTGTCCCCAGGATCGTTTATGCGAAGGTGCCTGCACGATTCGTGACGAATCAGGCGCAGTCACGATCGGCAATATTGAGCGTTATATTTCCGATCGGGCGCTGGCAAAAGGCTGGCGACCTGATATGAGCAGCGTGGTGTCCGTCGATAAACACGTCGCCATTATCGGCGCAGGGCCTGCGGGTTTAGCCTGTGCCGACGTGCTGATTCGGCATGGCGTGCACGTCACGGTTTATGACCGTCATCCGGAAATCGGCGGTTTGCTGACGTTTGGCATCCCGGCTTTTAAGCTCGACAAATCCCTGCTGACGCGCCGTCGGGAGATCTTTACCGCGATGGGGATCCGCTTTGAGCTGAACTGCGAAGTGGGCAAGGATATCCCGCTGTCCCGTCTGCTCAGCGACTATGATGCAGTGTTTATCGGCGTCGGAACCTACCGCTCAATGAAAGCGGGTATCCCCCACGAAGATGCGCCAGGCGTTTATGACGCACTCCCTTTCCTCGTCGCGAATACACGGCATTTGATGGGCCTCGCGCCATCCGTAACCGAACCCTACATCGACACCGCTGGTCTGAATGTGGTGGTGTTGGGCGGCGGCGATACGGCGATGGATTGCGTGCGCACCGCGTTACGCCACGGTGCTGCCAACGTCACTTGCGCCTATCGTCGGGATGAAGCCAACATGCCAGGCTCGAAAAAAGAGGTCAAAAACGCCAAAGAGGAGGGGGCGAACTTTGAATTTAACGTCCAGCCCGTTGAGCTGGTGCTTGATGACGCTGGCAGAGTGAACGGCGTCCGCCTGCTGCGGACTCAGCTTGGTGAGCCTGATGGGCAGGGGCGTCGCCGTCCGGTGCCGATTGAGGGCAGCGAATTTGTCATGCCCGCGGATGCGGTCATTATGGCGTTTGGCTTTAACCCGCACGCCATGCCGTGGCTGCAGGCGCAAGGCGTGAACGTAGATGACTGGGGCCGTATCGTGGCAAGCGTTGAGAGTCGCTATCGTTATCAAACCAGCCACCCGAAAATTTTTGCCGGTGGCGATGCGGTGCGCGGCGCGGATCTGGTTGTCACAGCGATGGCGGAAGGGCGTCATGCGGCGCAGGGCATGATGGATTGGCTGGAAATAAAACAGCACGATATTCATTAAATCAGTGGGGCGACAAAGCGGGTTTCACGGCGTACTATGAATGACTCATTACGTTCTGGAGCCCGTATGAGTCTGAAAATTGAGATCATCAAAGATAAAATCCTTTCCGACAATTATTTCGTCCTGCGCAATATCACCTATGACTTAACACGCAAAAATGGCGAGATGATCCGCCATAAACGTGAGGTTTATGACCGTGGCAATGGGGCAACCATTCTTTTATACAACCGTGAAAAGCAAACCGTAGTGCTGATTCGCCAGTTCCGCGTGGCTACCTGGGTCAATGGCAATCCCGATGGACGTCTGATCGAAACCTGTGCCGGGCTGCTGGATAATGACGCGCCAGAAGTCTGCATTCGTAAAGAAGCCATCGAAGAAACCGGTTTTGCCGTGGGTGAAGTCAAAAAACTTTTCGAGCTGTATATGTCACCAGGCGGCGTGACGGAAATTATTCACTTCTTTATTGCGGAATATACCGACGCGCAGCGCGCTAATGCGGGCGGTGGCGTAGAAGATGAAGATATCGAGGTGCTGGAGATTCCGTTTGAAAAGGCGCTAGAGATGGTCAAAACCGGAGAAATTCAGGATGGTAAGGCGTTGATCCTGTTGCAGTATTTGCAGCTTTCAGGGTTAATGTCTTGATCTTTATGCCGTTAATAAATTGCATTTCAAATAAATCTATCCGATAAATCTGATTGAGCAACCCCGGTCATGACACGAAGATACCGCCAGTTTTCGAGTCTATGTATCCGGGATTGTGCCTTTCATGCGCCTCAGTGTTTTACTTATTTTATTTCTCAGCGTGCTGCCTGTGCCACTGGTATGGGCGGCTCCTGCACAACAGTCTTTCGCCGACTGGCAAGTCACCTGCAACAACCAGAACTTTTGCGTCGCGCGTAATACGGGTGAACACGGTGGGCTGGTGATGACGTTGAGCCGCAGTGCCGGTGCCAAAACCGATGCATCACTGCGTATCGAATTAGGCGGATTGTCGAGGGCTTCAGGTAAGGAAGCGCCAATTGCGCAAAGACTGTTGTTGGACAACGCACGTTTAACGCTGAATACGCAGCGCTGGCAGATTTCGCCCTTGCGACTCATGACCGACGATGCCGTAACGGTGACTCAGTTTCTGAAAACAATTCAGGAAGGGGAGGCACTGACGCTGAACGGCGGTAAGCAGACGATTTCGCTCGCAGGGCTAAAAGCCGCACTGCTGTTTATCGACGCGCAGCAAAAACGCGTGGGAAGCGAAACGGCCTGGATTCAGAAAGGCGACGATCCCCCGCTGAGCGTCCCGCCCGCGCCGGCCCTTAAAGAAGTCGCCGTTGTTAACCCCACCCCTACGCCGCTCACGCATGAAGAACTCAACGATCTGCTGGATTACGGCTCATGGCGTATGAATAACAGCCAGTGCTCGCTCGATCCAAATCGCCGAGAAGTGCGCGTCACGGCGCTCACCGATGACAAAGCATTGCTGATCATCAGCTGCGAAGCGGGTGCGTACAATACGGTTGATTTGGCGTGGCAAGTGTCGCGTAAGAAGCCGTTTGCTGCCCGCGCGGTGCGATTGCGTTTGCCGTTTGTCTCGTCGAGCGAGAGCAGTGAAATGGAGCTGATGAATGCGCGTTTTGATGAGAAAACCCGCGAGTTGACCACGCTGTCGCTAGGACGTGGCATGGCGGACTGCGGTATCCAGACGCGCTGGCGGTTTGACGGCCAGCGTTTTCGTCTGGTGCGTTATGCTGAAGAGCCGAGCTGTGATAACTGGCATGGGCCAGACGCCTGGCCCACCCTGTGGATCACGCGTTAAAGCACGCTTAGCGCTTTCTCGACCACGTTTTCGACGGTAAAGCCAAAGTACGGGAACAGCTTATCCGCCGGGGCGGATTCACCGTAGCCGGTCATCCCGACGATGGCGCCTTTCAGACCGACATATTTGTACCAGTAGTCGGCGATCCCCGCTTCAACCGCCACGCGGGCCGCGACGTTTGAGGGCAGTACCGATTCGCGATATTCCTCATCCTGCGCATCAAAAATATCCGTGGAGGGCAGAGAAACAACGCGCACCGCGTGGCCTTCAGCGGTTAATTTCTCTGCGGCTTGCACGGTAATTTCGATTTCAGAGCCGGTCGCAATCAGGATCACGTCAGGCTTGCCGCCGCTGTCTTTGAGCACATAACCTCCGCGGGCGATGTTCTTCACCTGCTCCGGTGAGCGCTCAATTTGCAGCAAATTCTGGCGCGAGAGGATAAGCGCAGTGGGGCCGGTGTGACGTTCAACCGCCAGTTTCCAGCCGACCGCTGCTTCCACCTGATCGCACGGACGCCAGGTGCTGAAGTTTGGCGTCAGACGCAGGCTGGCGAGCTGTTCGACAGCCTGGTGCGTGGGCCCATCTTCGCCAAGACCGATTGAATCATGGGTATACACCATGATTTGTCGCGCTTTCATCAGGGCGGCCATACGCGCCGCATTACGCGCATATTCGACAAACATCAGGAACGTTGCGGTATAGGGCACAAATCCGCCGTGATGGGCGATACCGTTAGCGATGGCGGTCATCCCGAATTCACGCACGCCGTAGTGGATGTAATTCCCGGCGATATCCTCTTTCAGCGATTTTGAACCGGACCAGATGGTGAGGTTACTAGGCGCTAAATCCGCCGAGCCGCCGAGTAATTCCGGCAGAATCGGGCCAATCACATTGAGCGTATTTTGCGAGGCTTTACGGGTGGCGATTTTTGCCGGATTCGCCTGTAAGTTCTCGATCAACGCCTGGGTTTTCTCTTCCCAGTCTTCCGGGAGGCCGCCGCTCATCCGGCGAGAGAATTCGGCAGCCAGCTCAGGATGCGCTTTTTTGTAGGCGGCGAATTTTTCGTTCCACGCCTGCTGGGCTTTTTCGCCGTCTTCACGAGCGTCCCAGGCTTTGTAGATCTCTTTCGGGATCTCAAACGCCGGGTATTTCCAGCCCAGTTTCTGACGCGTCAGGGCCACTTCTTCTTCACCCAGCGCTGCGCCGTGCGCCTCTTCTTTACCCGCTTTATTTGGCGAGCCAAAACCAATTGTCGTGCGGCAAATAATCAGCGACGGTTTATCGGTGACGCGTTGCGCTTCTTCAATCGCTTGCTTAATCGCCTGCGGATCGTGGCCGTCAATTTCATGCACCACATGCCAGTGATAGGCCTCAAAGCGTTTTGCCGTGTCGTCGGTAAACCAGCCATCGGTGTCACCGTCGATGGAAATACCGTTGTGATCGTAGAAACCGATCAGTTTTCCCAGCCCCAGCGTGCCGGCCAGCGAGCAGACTTCGTGCGAAATCCCCTCCATCAGACAACCGTCGCCCATGAAGACGTAGGTGAAGTGATCGACGATGTCATGGCCTGGCTGGTTGAACTGGGCGGCCAGGGTGCGTTCAGCGACCGCCAGCCCGACAGCATTCGCCAGCCCCTGACCGAGCGGTCCGGTGGTTGTTTCGACGCCCGGCGTATAGCCAAGCTCAGGGTGGCCGGGCGTTTTGGAATGCAGCTGGCGGAAATTTTTGATCTCCGACAGCGGCAAATCATAGCCGGACAAATGCAGCAGGCTGTACAGGAGCATAGAGGCGTGACCGTTTGAAAGAATAAAACGGTCGCGGTCATACCACGTTGGATCGGTCGGATTATGTTTCAGGAAATCATTCCACAGCACTTCGGCAATGTCGGCCATGCCCATCGGTGCGCCAGGATGGCCGGAATTGGCTTTTTGCACGGCATCCATGCTGAGGGCGCGGATGGCATTAGCGAGCTCTTTACGGGACATATTTCACTCCATGGCGAGATTAAAGTTTGGCGGCAAGAAGATCTTCCAGTTTGCGCTGGTCAACGGCGAAGAGGCGGATGCCATCTGCCAGCTTATCCACGGCCATCGGGTCCTGATTGTGTTCCCAGCGGAATTCGGCTTCCGTTAACGGTTTCGGTTTTGGCAGAACGGTAGAGGTCGGCACCAGCTTGCGCATCACCGGCTCATCGTGATCCTGAAGCTCTTGCAACAGGGTCGGGGAGATTGTCAGGCGATCGCAGCCCGCCAGCGCCAGAATTTGCTCAATACGGCGGAAGCTCGCACCCATCACAATGGTTTCGTAGCGGTGCTGCTTGTAGTAATCAAAAATATTGCGCACTGATTTCACGCCTGGATCTTCATCCACCACGTAGGGTTCCATCGGTTTTTTGGCCTGATACCAGTCGTAAATACGACCGACAAACGGCGAGACCAGATAGACACCCGCTTCAGCGCATGCGCGTGCCTGTGCAAAGGAGAACAGCAGCGTCAGGTTACAGTTGATGCCCTCTTTTTCCAGCACTTCGGCGGCGCGAATACCCTCCCAGGTGGAGGCGAGTTTGATCAAAATGCGCGATTTATCGATACCTTGCTCCTGGTACAGCTCGACCAGTCGGTGCGCTTTGGCGATGCTTTTTTCCTGGTCAAAAGAGAGGCGTGCGTCCACTTCCGTTGAGACGCGTCCCGGTATGCTTTTCAGAATTTCCGCACCGATATTGACTGCCAGTTTGTCGCTGGCTTCAGCAACTTGCTGTTCCTGAGTCTTGCCGCGTTGCTTGCCGTAGGCGAGCGCGTCGTCAATCAGATGGCTGAAATGCTCAAGGCCCGCGGCTTTAAGCAGCAGCGAGGGATTGGTGGTCGCATCTTCTGGCTGATAGTGTCGAATCGACTCGATATCGCCGCTATCCGCGACTACCGTAGTGAATTGTTTGATGCCGTCTAGCTGGTTCATAAAGAAATACTCCTTCGAAAACAAAGCCCCAGGCGAGTGCGTTGGTTCACACTTCTGCGAAATACATGACGTACTTAACAAAAAAGCATAGCAGACGGGGGAGGCCTTGTTTTTGGAAGGGGTAACAGGATTGTTATAAATTGATAACAAATTTTGCTCTGGGATGGTGAGAGTTTGGCAGCCTTCAAAGTTTGTGCGGCTTTCAGGGGCGATACTATGCGCCACTCCAGGGTGAGCATCAGGAACGTGAGCACGCCACCCTTTTTGATCGATACCTGAAAGGAACAACAAGATGGATGATCAGTTAAAACAGAGCGCCCTCGATTTTCATCAATTCCCTGTACCGGGCAAAATCCAGGTTTCACCGACTAAGCCACTCGCCACTCAGCGCGATCTGGCGCTGGCCTATTCGCCGGGCGTGGCGGCACCTTGTCTTGAGATCGAAAAAGATCCGCTCGCCGCGTTCAAATACACCGCGCGTGGCAATCTGGTTGCCGTTATTTCTAACGGTACGGCGGTGCTTGGGCTGGGTAATATCGGCGCACTGGCCGGAAAACCGGTGATGGAAGGCAAGGGCGTACTGTTCAAAAAATTCGCCGGAATCGACGTGTTTGATATCGAAGTGGACGAACTCGATCCCGACAAATTTATCAACGTGGTCGCCGCGCTGGAACCGACTTTCGGCGGGATCAATCTCGAAGACATCAAAGCGCCAGAGTGTTTTTACATTGAGCAGAAACTGCGTGAACGCATGAACATTCCCGTGTTCCATGACGATCAGCACGGCACGGCAATCATCAGTACGGCCGCCATTTTAAATGGTCTGCGTGTGGTTGAGAAAACGCTTTCTGATGTTCGCATGGTGGTGTCCGGTGCGGGTGCGGCAGCAATTGCCTGTATGAACCTGCTGGTGGCGCTGGGCATGCAGAAGCACAACATTGTGGTGTGTGATTCGAAAGGGGTTATCTACAAAGATCGCGAACCGAATATGGCCGAAACCAAAGCCGCCTATGCGGTGGACGATGACGGCAAACGCACGTTAGATGACGTGATTGACGGTGCGGATATTTTCCTCGGGTGTTCTGGGCCGAAAGTGCTGACCCCGGAAATGGTCAAAAAAATGGCGCGTGCGCCGATGATCCTGGCGCTGGCAAATCCGGAACCTGAAATCCTGCCGCCGCTGGCAAAAGCGGTGCGTGAAGACGCGATCATTTGTACCGGGCGTTCTGATTATCCGAACCAGGTGAACAACGTGCTGTGCTTCCCGTTCATCTTCCGTGGCGCGCTGGACGTGGGCGCAACGGCTATCAACGAAGAGATGAAGCTGGCGGCGGTACACGCCATTGCTGAACTGGCGCACGCCGAGCAGAGCGAAGTCGTGGCATCGGCGTACGGCGATCAGGATCTGAGTTTTGGCCCGGATTATATTATTCCAAAACCGTTCGACCCGCGCCTGATCGTCAAGATTGCTCCAGCCGTTGCTAAAGCGGCAATGGATTCCGGCGTGGCGACGCGTCCGATTGAGGATTTTGACGCCTACGTCGATAAGCTCACGGAATTCGTCTACAAAACTAACCTGTTCATGAAACCGATCTTTTCGCAGGCACGTACCGACGCAAAACGTGTGGTGCTGGCCGAGGGGGAAGAGGCGCGCGTGTTGCATGCCACGCAGGAACTGGTGTCGCTGGGGCTGGCGAAACCGATTCTGATTGGCCGTCCGAGCGTTATCGAAATGCGCATCCAGAAACTCGGTCTGCAAATTAAGCCGGGCGTGGATTTTGAGATCGTCAACAACGAGTCCGATCCGCGCTTTAAGGAGTACTGGAGCGAGTACTACAGCATCATGAAGCGCCGCGGGATCACGCAGGAGCAGGCGCAGCGCGCGGTGATCGCCAATACAACGGTTATCGGGGCGATCATGGTTCATCGTGGCGAAGCGGATGCGCTGATCTGCGGTACGATTGGCGATTATCATGAACATTTCAGCGTGGTGCAGGAGATCTTCGGCTATCGCGAAGGCGTCCACACTGCAGGCGCGATGAATGCGCTGCTGCTACCAAGCGGCAACACCTTTATCGCTGACACCTACGTCAATGACGATCCGACGCCGGAACAGCTGGCGGAAATCACCATTATGGCGGCTGAAACCGTGCGTCGTTTTGGTATTGAACCGAAAGTGGCGCTGCTGTCGCACTCAAACTTTGGTTCATCCAAATCTGCAGCCGCATGCAAAATGCGCGAGACGCTGGAACGGGTGCGCGAACGTGCGCCGGAGCTGATGATTGACGGTGAGATGCACGGCGATGCCGCGCTGGTCGAAAGCATTCGTAATGAACGCATGCCGGACAGCCCGCTGAAAGGCTCGGCGAACGTGCTGATTATGCCGAACGTCGAAGCGGCGCGTATCAGTTACAACCTGCTGCGCGTTTCCAGTTCTGAAGGGGTGACGGTTGGACCGGTGCTGATGGGCGTGTCGAAACCGGTGCATGTGTTAACACCGATTGCTTCTGTGCGTCGGATTGTGAACATGGTGGCGCTGGCGGTGGTTGAAGCGCAGACGCAGCCGCTGTAATTGTTTCTCCTTCAGGCCCTTTCCCCGGTGGGAAGAGGGCCTGAGAGTGAGGGGTTAAATCCAGTCCCGCACTTTTATAAACTCAGCAAGGGCAGCCTCAGGGCTGCCTTCTTTTGGTTCAAAATTGTATTCCCAGCGCACCAGCGGCGGCATCGACATCAGAATCGACTCCGTACGACCGCCGGTTTGCAGGCCAAACAGCGTGCCGCGATCCCACACCAGATTAAATTCCACGTAACGACCCCGGCGATACAGCTGGAACTCGCGCTCGCGTACGCCGTAATCGGTATTTTTGCGACGTTCCACTATTGGCAGGTAAGCGTCGGTATATCCCTCGCCGACGGCCTGCATAAAGTTAAACGCGGTGTCAAAATCCGGCGCATTAAGATCGTCAAAGAACAGGCCACCGATGCCGCGCTGCTCATCGCGATGTTTAAGATAGAAATAATCATCGCACCATTTTTTGTACTTCGGATACACCTCTTCGCCAAACGGCTGGCAGATATCCCGCGCGGTGCGGTGCCAGTGCTGGGCGTCTTCGTCAAATCCGTAATAGGGCGTTAAGTCGAAACCACCGCCAAACCACCAGACCGGATCGGCACCGGGCTTTTCAGCAATAAAAAAGCGCACGTTGGCGTGGCTGGTTGGGACAAAAGGACTGTGCGGATGAACCACCAGCGACACGCCCATCGCTTCAAAACTGCGTCCGGCCAGCTCCGGACGATGCGCCGTCGCTGACGCGGGCATCGCATCGCCATAAACGTGGGAAAAGTTGACGCCCGCCTGTTCGAACACACCGCCGTTTCGCAACACGCGGCTGCGCCCACCGCCACCGGCCTCGCGCTGCCAGCTGTCTTCGTGGAATTCGCCGCCGTCAACGGCGCTGAGTTTCTGGCAAATATCATCCTGAAGCTGCATCAGAAAGGTTTTGACCTGCTGTACATTCGGTTTCATCGGCGTCTCGACGAGTGGGCTTTTTGATTATCGAACCAGTTAAAATAACTGATCACGCCGGAGGCAATCGCATTGGCGATTTTCTGGCGAAACGCCGTCGTTCCGAGCAGGCGTTCTTCTTCCGGATTGGTGATAAATGAGGTTTCGACCAGCACAGACGGAATCGATGGCGATTTCAGCACCACAAACGCCGCTTGCTCGGTGCCTTTGCTGTGCAGGCGATGCACGGGCTTGATACGCTTTAAAATGTGCGAGCCGAGTGTCAGGCTGTTTTTGATGGTGTCCGTCTGGACCAGATCAAACAGAACCTGCTGCAGCAGATGATCTTTATCAGTGGTTTTTTTACCCGCCACTTCGTCCGCGCGGTTTTCCCTGTCAGAAAGATATTTCGCCATGGCGCTACTCGCGCCGCGATTCGACAAAGCAAACACGGAAGCACCCGCCGCGCTTGGGTTGGTAAAACCGTCGGCATGGATCGACATAAACAGATCCGCACCGTGCTGATGGGCAATTTCCACGCGATCGTACAGCGGGATAAAGGTGTCACTGCTGCGGGTTAAACGCGCGTCAATACCGTTGCTACGCAGGATTGAGCGGACATTTTTCGCTATCGCCAACACAACGTGTTTTTCTTTAGAACCGTTGCGACCGATAGCGCCGGTATCGATTCCGCCGTGACCGGGATCAAGCATCACGACCCGCTTCGCACCCGCTTTTTTTACCTTCGGTTTGCTGTGTCCGTTAGCCGTTTTCAGCGTGCTGTCATCTTTTGCTTGCGCTTGCGCAATGCCGGTTAACGTTAAAGCCGCCAGCCCCGCTTTGAGAACCTGACGACGCGATGTGAGTGTTTTTAAGGGTTTGAATGTGCTCATGCGGCCTGGATTGTAAAAAAATGGGAGTCCTGGTGTTATATCGTATCGCGTTTTTCCGTTACGACAGTCCATGTTGAGAATTGTTTTACTTTTCATTTCAATACGTGACAGAGTGACATTATGCCAAAATTTCACGCCTTTTTCGCTGGTTATTGGCTAAAGGCGGTGTTCGCGTCATAATCACTGTTTTTGAACCCAAAAAGGCGGTTAATACCATGGAGATACGCGTTTTTCGCCAGGAAGATTTCGAAGAGGTGATTACCCTTTGGGAGCGCTGCGATCTGTTGCGTCCGTGGAATGATCCCGAAATGGATATCGAGCGAAAGGTTAATCATGACGTCAGCCTGTTCCTGGTAGCTGAAGTGAACGGCGAAGTGGTGGGCACGGTGATGGGCGGATACGACGGGCATCGCGGCTCGGCCTATTACCTGGGCGTACACCCGGAATACCGCGCACGCGGCATTGCCAATGCGTTGCTTAATCGACTGGAAAAGAAGCTGATCGCGCGTGGCTGTCCGAAGATTCAAATCATGGTGCGCGAAGATAACGACGTGGTGCTGGGAATGTATGAACGCCTCGGCTATGAACATGCCGACGTGTTGAATCTGGGTAAGCGCCTGATCGAAGATGAAGAGTACTGAATTCCATCCCGGCGATTATGACGTGCACGGGCGCATCAGGCTGCCGTTTTTATTCTGGTGCGTGCTGTTGCTCCAGGCCCGAACCTGGGTGTTGTTCGTCGTCGCGGGGGCGTCGCGCGATCAGGGAAACACGCTGCTGAATTTGTTCTATCCCGATCATGATAATTTCTGGCTTGGGTTATTGCCCGGCGTGCCTGCGGTGATGGCGTTTTTGCTGAGCGGACGTCGACAACATTTCCCGCGCGTGTGGAACAGCCTGCGATGGCTGTTGGTCTTGGCGCAGATCGTGTTAGTTGCCTGGCAGCCGCTGCTGTGGTTTTACGGTGAGCCGCTGAGCGGCATCGGGATTACGCTGGTGGTTGTCGACATCGTGGCGCTGATTTGGCTTTTGACCAATCCCCGTCTGCGCGCCAGTTTTGCCCTCGAAAAAGATTAAACGGCACTTTTCACCGATGCTGCACTCCAACAAGCGTTGAATTAACAAGAAAGGACGTTTCAATGAAATCGCTGCGTTTAGTTTTATGCGCTCTGCCGCTGGTGTTAACGGGGTGTTCGACACTCTCGTCGATCTCCTCAATTAACTGGTCGGCGGCGTATCCGTGGAACTGGTTTGGGTCATCCATTGAAGTGACCGATCAAGGCGTCGGCAATATTACCGCCGCAACGGCGCTGGATCAGGACGCCATCGAATCCGCATTAGGCAGTGATTACCGCCTGCGCAGCGGGATGAAAACGGAAAATGGCAATATTGTCCGTTACTTTGAAGCGCTGAAAGACGACAAGCTGGCGATGGTGATTAACGGCGATAAAGGCACGGTAAACCGCATCGACGTGCTGGACAGCGATATTGAGACCGACAGCGGCGTAAAAGTGGGGACACCGTTCAGCGCGCTCTATCAGAAAGCCTTCGGCAACTGCACAAGCGCCGTTGCGGAAGAGAAAGTCGCCGTGGAATGTAAAGCCGATGGTCGCCAGCATGTTAGCTATCTCTTCACCGGCGAATGGAGCGGCCCGGAAGGTTTAATGCCGTCTGACGATACGCTCAAAAACTGGAAAATCAGCAAGATTATCTGGAAGCAGTAATTTGCGCCCAGACAAACCGTCTCGCTGAAATATCAGTATAATAGCCGCCATCCGTGCCACGACTCCGTGGCATCTTTTTTTCAGGAGGAGCGATGTCTCAGGTTCAGAGTGGCATTTTGCCAGAACATTGCCGCGCGGCGATTTGGATTGAAGCCAATGTTAAAGGGGATGTGGATGCCCTGCGTGCGGCCAGCAAAGTGTTTATCGATAAACTGGCCACCTTCCAGGCCAAATTCCCGGATGCGCATCTGGGTGCCGTCGTGGCTTTTGGCAATAACGTCTGGCGTCAGCTGAGCGGCGGTGAAGGGGCGCAGGAGCTTAAAGACTTTATCCCTTACGGTAAAGGTTTGGCACCCGCGACCCAATACGACGTGCTGATCCACATCCTTTCTTTGCGTCACGATGTTAACTTCTCTGTGGCACAGGCCGCGGTGGAGGCTTTTGGTGATAGCGTGGACGTGCAGGAAGAAATTCATGGCTTCCGTTGGGTGGAAGAGCGCGATCTGAGCGGCTTTGTGGATGGTACTGAAAATCCGGCAGGTGAAGAAACGCGCCGCGACGTGGCGGTTATCAAAGATGGCGTGGACGCGGGCGGCAGCTACGTGTTCGTGCAGCGTTGGGAGCACAATCTCAAACAGCTTAACCGCATGAGCGTTCACGATCAGGAGATGATGATGGGGCGTACGAAAGACGCCAATGAAGAGATCGACGGCGATGACCGCCCGGTGACCTCTCACCTGACCCGCGTTGACCTGAAAGAAAACGGCAAAGGCCTGAAAATTGTTCGTCAGAGCCTGCCTTACGGTACGGCAAGCGGTACGCACGGTTTGTATTTTTGCGCCTACTGCGCGCGCCTGTACAACATCGAGCAACAGCTGCTGAGCATGTTTGGCGATACCGACGGCAAGCGTGATGCCATGCTGCGCTTCACCAAACCGGTGACCGGCGGCTATTACTTCGCACCGTCCGTTGAGCGTTTACTCGCGCTGTAAGTGAGTCTGTACCCTGACCCTCTCCTTTGGGAGAGGGGAAATCCCCCCCTTATTCCCTTTTCTGCTTCTAAATCACCAAACGGTATATAAAACCGTTACTCCTTTAGTACTCGTTATAAATATGATGACTTCATAAACGTCATCACAAATATAGGGTGCGCAATGACCGTTACTGTACTGAAAAAAGGAACGCTGGCGCTGGCTGGTTTGATGCTGGTTGCGCAGGCGCAGGCCACGGAGTTGCTCAATAGCTCCTATGATGTCTCGCGTGAGCTTTTTGCTGCCCTGAATCCACCGTTTGAACAGCAGTGGGCGAAAGAGAATAACGGCGACAAGCTGACCATCAAGCAATCCCACGCCGGGTCTTCAAAGCAGGCGCTGGCAATTTTGCAGGGTCTGAAAGCCGATGTGGTGACGTACAACCAGATTACCGACGTGCAGATCCTGCATGACAAAGGCAACCTGATCCCGGCGGACTGGCAAAGCCGTTTGCCGAATAACAGCTCGCCGTTCTACTCCACCATGGGTTTCCTGGTGCGTAAGGGCAACCCGAAAAATATTCACAGCTGGAACGATCTGGTGCGTTCTGATGTGAAGCTCATTTTCCCGAATCCAAAAACATCCGGTAACGCGCGCTATACCTATCTGGCTGCGTGGGGGGCTGCCGATAAAGCAGACGGCGGCGACAAAGCCAAAACCGAACAGTTTATGACGCAGTTTCTGAAGAACGTCGAAGTGTTTGATACCGGTGGTCGTGGGGCGACAACCACTTTCGCAGAGCGTGGGCTGGGCGATGTGCTGATCAGTTTCGAATCGGAAGTGAACAACATCCGCAAACAGTACGAAGCGCAGGGTTTCGAGGTGGTGATTCCTGAGACCAATATTCTGGCGGAATTCCCGGTTGCCTGGGTTGATAAAAACGTCAAAGCCAACGGGACCGAAAAGGCCGCCAAGGATTACCTGAATTTCCTTTACAGCCCGCAGGCGCAGACCATCATTACTGATTACTACTATCGCGTGAACAATCCGGACGTGATGGACAAATTGAAAGACAAATTCCCGCAGACCGAGCTGTTCCGAGTGGAAGATAAATTCGGCTCCTGGCCGGAAGTGATGAAAACGCATTTTGTCACCGGCGGTGAGTTAGACAAACTGCTGGCGGCGGGGCGTAAGTAATGTTTGCTGTTTCTTCCAGACGTGTGCTCCCGGGCTTTACGTTAAGTCTCGGGACCAGCCTGCTGTTCGTCTGCCTGATTTTGCTGTTGCCGTTAAGCGCGCTGGTGATGCAGCTCGCGCAGATGAGCTGGGCGCAATACTGGGAAGTGATTACTAACCCGCAGGTGGTGGCGGCCTATAAAGTCACGCTGCTGTCGGCGTTTGTGGCTTCCATTTTCAACGGCGTGTTCGGCCTGCTGATGGCGTGGATTTTAACCCGCTATCGCTTTCCTGGTCGCGTTCTGCTGGATGCGTTGATGGATCTGCCGTTCGCGCTGCCCACGGCCGTCGCGGGTTTAACGCTGGCATCGCTGTTTTCTGTTAACGGTTTCTACGGCGAGTGGCTGGCGAAGTTTGATATTAAAGTCACTTATACCTGGCTGGGTATTGCGGTGGCGATGGCCTTCACCAGCATCCCGTTTGTGGTGCGAACCGTGCAGCCGGTGCTCGAAGAGTTAGGTCCGGAGTACGAAGAAGCGGCGGAAACGCTCGGTGCAACGCGCATCCAGAGCTTTTGCAAAGTGGTACTGCCTGAGCTGTCTCCGGCGCTGCTGGCGGGCGTGGCGCTCTCTTTTACCCGTAGCCTCGGTGAATTCGGTGCGGTGATTTTCATCGCGGGCAACATCGCATGGAAAACCGAAGTGACCTCGCTGATGATTTTTGTGCGCTTGCAGGAGTTTGATTATCCGGCGGCGAGCGCGATTGCCTCGGTGATCCTGGCGGCATCGCTGCTGCTACTGTTCTCGATTAACACTCTGCAAAGTCGCTTTGGTCGACGCGTGGTAGGTCATTAATGGCGGAAGTGACTCAATTGAAGCGCTATGACGCGCCCCGCGTTAACTGGGGCAAATGGTTTTTGATTGGCACCGGCATGCTGGTGTCAGCGTTTATTCTCGTCGTGCCGATGGTGTATATCTTCGTGCAGGCGTTCAGCAAAGGGATTATGCCCGCGCTGCAGAATCTGGCCGACCCGGACATGCTGCATGCCATCTGGCTGACGGTGATGATTGCATTGATTACCGTGCCGGTGAATCTGGTGTTTGGGATTTTGCTGGCGTGGCTGGTGACGCGATTTAATTTCCCTGGCCGTCAGCTGCTGCTGACGCTGCTGGATATTCCTTTTGCGGTATCGCCAGTGGTCGCCGGTCTGGTGTATCTGCTGTTCTATGGCTCCAATGGTCCGCTGGGAGGCTGGCTCGATGAGCACAACCTGCAAATCATGTTTGCGTGGCCTGGCATGGTACTGGTGACCATTTTTGTGACCTGTCCGTTTGTGGTGCGTGAGCTGGTTCCGGTGATGTTAAGCCAGGGCAGTCATGAGGATGAGGCGGCGATTTTGCTCGGCGCATCCGGCTGGCAGATGTTCCGACGTGTGACGCTCCCGAATATTCGCTGGGCGTTGCTGTACGGCGTGGTGCTGACCAACGCGCGCGCGATTGGTGAGTTTGGCGCGGTATCGGTCGTTTCAGGCTCTATTCGCGGCGAAACCCTGTCGCTGCCGCTACAGATTGAATTGCTGGAGCAGGACTACAATACCGTCGGCTCCTTTACCGCCGCAGCGTTGCTGACGCTGATGGCAATTTTGACCCTGTTTTTGAAGAGTGTGGTGCAGTGGCGTTTAGAGAATCAGGAAAAACGCCTGCAGCAGGAGGGAAATCATGAGCATTGAGATTGCCAATATTAAGAAGTCTTTTGGTCGCACCCAGGTGCTGAACGATATCTCACTGGATATCCCTTCCGGACAAATGGTGGCGCTGCTGGGGCCGTCTGGTTCCGGTAAAACCACGCTGCTGCGTATTATCGCCGGTCTTGAACATCAGAGCAGCGGACATATTCGCTTCCATGGAACCGACGTGAGCCGTTTACACGCCCGCGATCGTAAAGTGGGTTTTGTGTTCCAGCACTATGCGCTGTTCCGCCATATGACGGTGTTCGACAATATCGCTTTTGGCCTGAGCGTGCTTCCGCGTCGCGAGCGTCCGAATGCGGCGACCATCAAGGCGAAAGTCACCAAACTGCTGGAGATGGTGCAGTTGGCCCATCTGGCCGACCGTTTCCCGGCGCAGCTTTCCGGTGGACAGAAACAGCGTGTGGCCCTGGCGCGTGCGCTGGCGGTTGAGCCGCAAATTCTGCTGCTTGATGAGCCCTTTGGCGCGCTCGATGCACAGGTGCGTAAAGAGCTGCGTCGCTGGCTGCGACAGCTGCATGAAGAGCTGAAATTTACCAGCGTGTTCGTCACGCACGATCAGGAAGAGGCGATGGAAGTTGCCGATCGCGTGGTCGTAATGAGTCAGGGAAATATTGAGCAGGTTGATGAACCAGAACAACTGTGGCGCGAACCGGCGACCCGGTTTGTGCTGGAATTTATGGGCGAAGTGAACCGCATGCAGGGCACAATCCGCGGCGGACAATTCCACGTCGGCGCACATCGCTGGCCGCTGGGGTATACGCCTGCTCATCAGGGACCGGTTGATCTGTTCCTGCGCCCCTGGGAAATAGATGTGAGCCGCCGAACCAGCCTCGATTCACCGCTGCCGGTGCAGGTTCTGGAAGCTAGCCCTAAAGGGCATTACACCCATCTGGTGGTACAACCGCTGGGCTGGTATACCGAACCATTGACCGTGGTGATGCGGGATGAAGAGCCGCCACATCGCGGTGAGCGCCTGTTTGTCGGCTTGCAGAATGCGCGGATTTATCATGGTAACGAGCGAATCGAAGCGCGTGAGGAACTTGCTCTGGCCGAGTCTGCCTGATAGGTTAATCAGTATGTTTATCGCCCGGTGGCGTTGCGCTTCCGGGCTTTTTTTTGAGCAAAAACCGTGAACACATTAGAGCAAACCATCGGCAATACCCCTCTGGTCAAACTGCAACGCATGGGGCCAACCAACGGCAGTGAAGTCTGGGTCAAACTTGAAGGCAACAATCCGGCAGGTTCCGTTAAAGATCGTGCGGCGTTATCGATGATTGTCGAGGCCGAAAAGCGCGGCGAAATACAGCCTGGCGATGTGCTGATCGAAGCGACCAGCGGCAATACGGGTATTGCGCTGGCGATGATTGCCGCACTGAAAGGCTATCACATGAAGCTGTTGATGCCGGACAACATGAGCCAGGAGCGTCGGGCTGCGATGCGCGCCTATGGTGCCGAGCTTATCCTCGTGACGAAAGAGCGGGGTATGGAAGGCGCGCGCGATTTGGCCCTTGAAATGGCACAGCGCGGTGAAGGTAAGCTACTGGATCAGTTTAACAATCCTGATAATCCTTACGCGCATTACACCACGACGGGACCGGAAATCTGGCAGCAGACAGAAGGGCGAATGACCCATTTTGTCTCAAGCATGGGTACGACGGGGACGATCACGGGTGTTTCTCGTTTTCTGCGTGAACAGGACACCGCAGTGACGATTGTTGGCCTGCAGCCGGAAGAGGGCAGCAGCATTCCAGGGATCCGTCGCTGGCCTGCGGAGTATATGCCGGGCATTTTTAATGCGTCGCTGGTGGATGTGGTACTGGATATTCATCAGCGCGAGGCGGAAAATACGATGCGTGAACTGGCGGTGCGCGAAGGTATTTTCTGCGGCGTCAGTTCGGGTGGCGCGGTAGCAGGAGCATTGCGGGTAGCCCAGCAGAATCCGGGCGCGTGCGTGGTAGCGATTATTTGCGACCGCGGCGATCGTTATCTTTCTACTGGCGTGTTTGGTGAAGAGAGTTATTCGCAGGGGGCGGGGATTTAAGCGTCATGGAGATGATTTTATTTCGGGATAAAACCCGTGCGCAGCAGACCGATATTGTTGCTGTGCAGTCGCAGGTGGTTTACGGCAGCGTAGGTAACAGTATCGCTGTGCCAAATATCAGACTGCATCAGCTCACCGTGATGGCCGTTCCAACGGTGCTGTTCAGCAATACGCCGCATTACGATACGTTTTATGGCGGCGTGATCCCGGACGAATGGTTTAGCGGTTATCTGAAAGCGCTGGAAGAACGCGACGTGTTGCGCGAACTGAAAGCAGTGACGACGGGTTATATGGGCAGCGCCAGTCAGATAAAAATCCTGGCGCAGTGGCTTAAAACGGTGAAGCAACAGCATCCTGATTTGCTGGTACTGGTCGATCCGGTGATGGGGGATATCGACAGCGGTATGTACGTTAATCCTGAAATCCCCAAAGCCTATTGTGAGCACTTGCTGCCACTGGCCCAGGGAATCACGCCCAACGTCTTTGAGCTTGAGGTGCTGAGTGGTCAGCCGTGCCGCACCCCTGAAAGCGCCATTTCTGCCGCAAAAGGATTGCTGTCAGAGACCCTCAAATGGGTGGCGATCACCAGCGCGCCGGTGGCCGCTGATCCAGACAATATTCATGTGGTGCTGGTGACGAAAGAGGACGTCGTGGTGACTCACCATCCGCGCGTCGCGACCGATTTAAAAGGAACGGGCGATCTGTTCTGTTCAGAGTTGGTGAGTGGCATTGTGCAGGGGAGTGATGTTGCAGAGGCGATACGTCGTGCAGGCGATCGGGTGACTGAAGTGATGAAGTACACCCAGCAAAAAGGTTTCGACGAGCTGATACTCCCGGTATAAAAAAGCGCTCACGGCATAAACAAAAATGGCGCCCTAAGGCGCCATTTCTCTGTGCGGCAAGAATTACTTCTTGATGCGGATCACTGGGGTTTCACCCACGGTCACGCTGCCAGACAGTTTGATCAGTTCTTTGATTTCGTCCATGTTGGAGATAACAACCGGAGTCAGGGTAGACTTGGCTTTCTCTTCCAGCAGGGCCAGATCGAATTCGATCACGGTGTCGCCAACTTTCACACGTTGACCTTCTTCTGCGATACGTTTGAAGCCTTCGCCTTTCAGTTCGACAGTGTCGATACCGAAGTGAACGAACAGTTCGATACCGCTATCGGATTCGATAGAGAACGCATGGTTAGTTTCAAAAATTTTACCGATGGTGCCGTCAACAGGAGCAACCATTTTGTTGCCGGTTGGTTTGATAGCAATGCCATCACCAACAATTTTCTCGGCAAAAACAACATCCGGCACGTCTTCGATATTCACGATTTCGCCAGACAGCGGAGCAATAATCTCAATAGTTCCGGTGTCTTTCTTATCATCAGAAACCAGAGATTTCAGTTTATCGAACAAACCCATGATCTTCTCCTAAGCAGTAATTGGGCCGCATCTCGTGGATTAGCAGATTGTTTTTTCTTCAATGAACTTGTTAACCAGCGTCATTAACTCGTCCGTTGTCGGTTGAGCAAGAGCCTGCTCTGCTAACACCTTCGCATCTTCGAAGTTCGTGTTACGGATAATCTTCTTAATGCGCGGGATGGAAATGGCGCTCATAGAGAACTCGTCCAGACCCATACCCAGCAACAGAAGTGTAGCACGTTCGTCGCCTGCAAGCTCACCACACATGCCAGTCCATTTGCCTTCAGCATGAGAAGCATCAATAACTTGCTTGATCAGGTTGAGTACGGATGGTGACATTGGCTGGTAGAGATGTGAAATCATATCATTACCACGGTCAACTGCCAGGGTGTACTGCGTTAAATCATTGGTGCCGATACTAAAGAAATCAACTTCTTTGGCTAAATGACGAGCAATAACGGCGGCAGCAGGTGTTTCTACCATCACGCCGACTTCGATTGTCTCATCAAAGGCTTTGCCTTCGTCACGCAGTTCCTGTTTGTAGATTTCGATCTCTTTCTTCAGTGCACGCACTTCTTCAACAGAGATGATCATCGGGAACATAATGCGCAGTTTACCGAAGGACGATGCACGCAGAATCGCACGAACCTGATCGCGCAGGATCTCTTTACGGTCCATAGCGATACGTACTGCACGCCAGCCCAGGAACGGGTTCTCTTCTTTCGGGAAGTTCATGTACGGCAGTTCTTTGTCGCCGCCGATGTCCATGGTACGCACGATAACGGCCTGAGAGCCGCAAGCTTCAGCAACCGCTTTATAGGCTGCGAACTGCTCTTCTTCAGTTGGCAGGGCGTCACGGTCCATGAACAGGAATTCAGTACGGTACAGACCGACACCTTCCGCGCCGTTGCGCTCAGCGCCGTCTACGTCACGTACGGTACCGATGTTTGCGCACACTTCTACCTGATGACCATCCAGCGTGATAGCAGGCAGATCTTTCAGTTTAGCGAGTTCGGTTTTCTCGGAAGCAACCTGCTCCTGAACGGCGCGCAGTTTCTCGATTTCTTCGTTGGTTGGGTTGACGTAAACCACATTGTTTACGGCATCCAGAATCAGATAATCGTCGTTTTTAACCTGAGAAGTAACGCTACCTGTGCCCACGATCGCGGGCAGTTCAAGAGAACGCGCCATGATAGAGGTGTGGGAGGTGCGGCCACCGGCGTCAGTGATGAAACCCAGCACCTTGTTCAGGTTCAGCTGTGCGGTTTCAGACGGCGTCAGGTCAGCGGCGACCAGGATAACTTCATCCTGAATTGAGCTGAGATCGATGATGGCCAGGCCTAAAATGTTGCGTAGCAGGCGCTTACCGATGTCACGTACGTCAGCCGCACGTTCTTTCAGGTATTCATCATCCAGTTCTTCAAGGGCAGTTGCCTGACCTTCGATAATTTCATGCGCAGCCGCGTCGGCCGTCATGCCTTTATCTTTAATCAGGGCTATGATTTCCTGCTCAAGCTCCTCATCTTCGAGCAGCATGATGTGCCCTTCGAAGATGGCTTCTTTTTCTTCACCGAAAGTTTCACCAGCTTTAGTTTTGATCGCTTCCAGCTGCGCAGATGCCTTTGCACGACCGCTCAGAAAACGTTCAACTTCCTGATCAACCTTGTCGGCAGAAATTTTTTTCCGGTCGATGACGATCTCGTCTTCTTTCAGCAGAAGTGCTTTGCCGAAAGCGATACCCGGGGATGCTAAAATGCCTGAAATCATAACCCTACCTTACTTGTGACTGATATTAAAAAGAACCCGGAACTTACTCGAGCTCAGCCATCAGTTTTACCAGATGCTCAACTGCTTTCTGCTCGTCTTCACCCTCTGCAGAAATAGCCACTACGGTGCCCTGAGTCAGGCCCAGAGTCTGCAGTTTGAACAGGCTTTTGGCGCTAGCGCTTTTGCCGTTGGAGGTCACAGTGATCTCAGAAGTGAAGCCTTTAGCTTCTTTAACAAACTGAGCAGCAGGGCGGGTATGCAGACCGTTTGGAGCAGTAATGGTAACTTCTTGCTGGAACATTGTATTTCCCCAACTTATAGGTTTAGTGTTGTGGAACTAAAGTCTAGCCTGGCGGCTTAACTTTAGCCTGTCTTGTTAGCGCTGACGTTTCGCTCGTCATTAAACATTATGCAGTCAAAGCAAGACTTGAACCAAATCATAAAATCGATTCAGCAAGTCGATTTCTCACATTGATTAATTTCGCGCTTCAAAATAATTGTCAGGTTAAATACCAGACCCGACGGGGTGAATCAATGCCAGGAGGGGTAAAAGTTTGAAGTGGACCACAAAAAAGCACCCATTAGGGTGCTTTTTTACGCGTTTTTAACATGCTGGCATTACTGTTGCAGCTCTTTTTCGGTAAAGAGATCGGCAAACAGTGCAGTGCTTAAATAACGCTCACCCGAAGAGGGGAGGATAACCACTATATTCTTATTGGTAAAGGTTTCATCTTCCTGGAGTTTCAACGCAGCAGCCACTGCCGCGCCGGAAGAGATGCCCGCAAGAATACCTTCCTCATCCATCAGACGACGCGCCGTAGAGATGGCTTCTTCGTTAGTAATGGCAACGACTTTATCAATCAGCTTCAGATCCAGGTTACCTGGAATAAAGCCTGCGCCGATACCCTGAATTTTATGCGGGCCCGGTTTCAGCTCTTCACCTGCCAGTGCCTGGGCAATAACCGGAGAATCCGTTGGTTCAACCGCAACGGTAATCAGATCTTTTTTGCCTTTCGTGCCTTTAATATAACGGCTAACGCCGGTCAAAGTACCCCCGGTACCCACACCGGAAATAAATACGTCAACCTGACCGTCCGTATCTTCCCAAATTTCAGGACCGGTTGTTTTCTCGTGAATTTCCGGGTTTGCTGGGTTGCTAAACTGCTGGAGCAGCAGATATTTAGCCGGATCGCCTGCAACGATTTCTTCTGCTTTCTGAATGGCACCTTTCATGCCTTTCGCGCCTTCGGTTAGAACCAAATTAGCTCCCAGCGCTTTCAGCAGTTTGCGACGCTCAATGCTCATGGTTTCTGGCATGGTCAGCGTGAGTTTATAACCTCGCGCTGCAGCAACGTAAGCGAGGGCAATACCGGTGTTGCCACTGGTAGGTTCAACCAGTTCAATACCAGGCTTCAGAACGCCGCGTTTTTCGGCATCCCAAATCATATTTGCACCGATGCGGCACTTCACGCTGAAGCTCGGGTTACGTGATTCGACCTTCACCAGAATGCGTCCATTACCGATACGGTTCAGTCGAACCAAGGGCGTATGACCGATCGTCAACGAGTTGTCTTCGTAAATCTTACTCATGGCCTGTCCTTAACTGTATGAAATTGGGATACCGCTCCAGCATACCTGTTGAGAAGGTATGGGGAAGTAAGGAAATCGCATATCTATATGCTGTTGAGAAATAATGCGTTCAAGTATGGAATAAGGCGCGGCATAAGCCACTCCGGTTTACACAGGTTTGCACTATTTCCATAACGCATGTTTATCGCGATAACAGTCCACCCACATGGCTGTCGCACCGCAAACGGCAACAGGCATGATGAACAAATTCAGCACCGGAATCATGGTGAACAGGCTGGTGAGTGCGCCAAACTGCATGTTGATCACTTTTTGACTGCGAAGGGCGGTGCGCATCGTCTTGAACGGCACTTTGTGATTGTCGAACGGATAGTCGCAATATTGTATGGCCAGCATCCACGCACTGAACAGGAACCACAGAACGGGAGCCACAGTCTGGCCGATGCCGGGAATAAAATAGAGAATGAGCAGCATAATGGCACGCGGCAAATACCAGGCAAATTTCTGCCATTCACGCTTCATGATGCGCGGCACATCTTTCATGATGCCGAACACGCCGGTATCGGGCGGCGTAGCGCCTGTCAGCCGGGCTTCCAGTTGTTCAGCCAGCAGCCCATTAAACGGGGCAGCTATCCAGTTGGCTATCGTCGAGAAGAAATAGCCAAAAACCAACAGGACCGAAATGACCACAATCGGCCATAACAGATAGCTAAGCCACTGCAGCCAGTCTGGAACGTGGCTCATGATGGAGGGCACCCAACTTTCGAGTTGGGTAAACAGCCACCAGAATGCGGCGCCCATCAGTAAAATATTGATCAGTAAAGGCATGATCACAAAGCGTCGGATGCCTGGCAGGGAGACCAGTTTCCATCCCTGTGAAAAATACCCAATGCCGCTGCGCGGGGCTGAATTTAAGGTTGAAACCATAACCAGGCTGTACTCCTTTTTTCACAACCAGTGGAATTGCTCACCTATATTATCGAGTTATGGATCAATGACCAGTTCGGAAATGTTCGAAAAAACAGCAAAAAGCACGATTTCATCCATCTTTATGCTGTGAATGCTCCGCACACACTTGCACTTGACGTAATCGGCAAATACTCTTAGTGAGTAAATGTTTGCCGTGGTGGCAAGGTGTTAGAACAACAGAGAATATAATGATGCAGGATTTGCGTCTGATATTAATCATTGTTGGCGCGATCGCCATACTTGCTTTACTGGTACATGGTTTTTGGACCAGCCGTAAAGAACGTTCGTCTATGTTTCGCGATCGCCCACTGAAGCGCATGAAGTCTCATCGTAATGATGACGGTGATGACGACATCGAAGATAACGACGACGAGGGCGTGGGTGAAGTGCGCGTCCATCGGGTCAATACGGCGCCCGGCGTAGGCCATGGGGAGCAAGAAGCGCCTCGTCAGTCTCCGCAGCATCAGTATCAGCCGCCGTATGCTTCTGCACAGCCGCGTCCACAGGCTCCTCAGCCTGTGGAAGAGCCGGTCCGCCAGCCACAACCGCAGCCTGTGCATCAACAGCCTGTCGCGCAGCCACAGCCGGTTCCGCAGCATCAGCCTGTGCAACCTGTTCAGCAGCCGCAGCCGGAACCTCAGCCTGTGCAAACACAGCCTGCACCGCCTGTTGAGCCAGAACCGGTTGTAGAAGAAGCGCCAGTGGTTGAAAAACCGCAGCGTAAAGAAACGGTCATCATCATGAACGTGGCGGCTCACCATGGCACCCAGCTTAATGGTGAGTTACTGCTTAACAGTATTCAGCAGGCTGGCTTTAAATTTGGCGATATGAACATTTTCCATCGTCATTTAAGCCCAGATGGCAGTGGTCCTGCGCTGTTTAGCCTGGCCAATATGGTGAACCCAGGGACGTTTGATCCGGAAATGACCGGTGATTTCCTCACGCCGGGTATCACCATCTTTATGCAGGTCCCGTCTTACGGCGATGAACTGCAAAACTTTAAGCTGATGCTGCAATCCGCTCAGCATATCGCTGATGAAGTCGGCGGTATGGTACTCGACGATCAACGTCGTATGATGACGCCGCAGAAACTGCGCGAATATCAGGATCGCATCCGCGAAGTTAAGGAAGCCAACGCGTAATACCTGCGTGTCTTCCCCTCCTCCAGAACCCCCGCATGTCGGGGGTTTTTCTCATTGATGGTGCGTTATGGACTCAATCGAACAACAACTGACACAGCTAAGAACCACACTTCGCCATCATGAATATCTTTATCATGTGATGGACGCCCCGGAAGTCCCGGATGCGGAATATGACCGTCTAATGCGTGAGTTGCGCGAGCTGGAAGCGCAGTACCCCGAGCTCATTACGCCTGATTCACCGACCCAGCGCGTGGGTGCCGCGCCGCTGGCCTCCTTCAGCCAGGTGCGTCCACGAAGTACCTATGCTTTCGCTGGACAACGTTTTCGATGAAGAGAGTTTTCTCGCGTTCAACAAGCGCGTTCAGGACCGGCTAAAAAGCGCGGATTCCCTGACCTGGTGCTGTGAGCTAAAGCTTGACGGATTGGCCGTCAGTATTCTGTATGAAAATGGTCTGCTGGTGCGCGCTGCGACGCGCGGCGATGGTACAACAGGCGAAGATATCACTGCCAACGTACGGACCATTCGCGCCATCCCATTAACGCTGCGTGGTGACAATATTCCCGCGCGTCTTGAAGTGCGTGGTGAAGTTTTCCTCCCGCAGAAGGGCTTTGAGAAGATCAACGACGAAGCGCGTCGTACGGGCGGAAAAATTTTCGCCAACCCGCGAAATGCGGCCGGCAGGGTCGTTGCGCCAGCTGGATCCGCGCATTACGGCGAAGCGACCGCTCACGTTCTTCTGCTACGGCGTCGGTATTCTGGAAGGGGGCGAATTGCCTGATACCCATCTGGGACGTTTGCTGCAGTTTAAAGCGTGGGGCTTGCCGGTCAGCAACCGCGTACAGCTGTGCGACTCTCCCGAAGCCGTGCTGGCGTTTTATCACAAGGTGGAAGAAGACCGCCCGTCGCTGGGGTTTGATATTGACGGCGTGGTGATCAAAGTGAATTCCCTGGCGCTTCAGGAACAGTTGGGCTTCGTCGCCCGCGCGCCGCGCTGGGCCGTTGCGTTTAAATTCCCGGCTCAGGAGCAAATGACCTTTGTGCGCGACGTGGAGTTCCAGGTCGGACGCACGGGCGCTATCACACCCGTTGCGCGCCTGGAGCCGGTGCAGGTGGCTGGCGTACTGGTCAGCAATGCGACTTTGCATAATGCCGACGAAATTGCCCGCCTGGGCCTGCGTATTGGCGATAAAGTCGTTATTCGCCGCGCCGGTGATGTCATTCCGCAGGTCGTTAACGTCGTGGAGTCTGAGCGTCCTGACGATACCCGTGAGATTGTTTTCCCGGCCCATTGCCCGGTCTGTGGCTCCGATGTCGAACGTGTTGAAGGCGAAGTGGTAACGCGCTGTACGGGCGGCTTGATTTGTGGTGCTCAGCGTAAAGAGGCCCTCAAGCACTTCGTATCGCGTCGGGCATTAGATGTGGACGGGATGGGCGATAAAATCATCGACCAACTGGTCGAGAAAGAGTATGTCCACACGGCTGCCGATCTGTTCCGCCTGACTGCAGGGAAGCTGACCGGGCTCGATCGAATGGGACCGAAGTCCGCGCAAAACGTCGTTAATGCCCTGGAGAAAGCGAAAGAAACACAACGTTTGCCCGCTTCCTGTATGCGCTGGGGATTCGCGAAGTGGGTGAGGCGACAGCGGCAGGTCTGGCGGCTCATTTCGGTACGCTTGAGCAGCTTGAAAAGGCGACGATTGACGACCTGCAAAAAGTGCCCGATGTCGGGATTGTTGTCGCCACTCACGTCTTTAACTTCTTTGCTGAAGAGAGTAACCGCGACGTGATCGGCAAACTGCTGGAAGAGGGTATTCACTGGCCCGCACCGGTTGTTATCAACGCCGAAGAAATCGACAGCCCGTTTGCGGGCAAAACGGTGGTACTCACTGGCAGTCTGAGCCAGCTTTCGCGTGACGACGCCAAAGCGCGTCTGGTCGCGCTGGGGGCAAAAGTAGCGGGCAGCGTATCGAAGAAAACCGATCTGGTGATTGCCGGTGAAGCGGCAGGCTCGAAACTGGCGAAAGCGCAGGAACTGGGCATTGAGGTTATCGACGAAGCCGAAATGATTAGGCTACTGGGAGAGTAACGTGGAGAAAGAACAGCTCATCGAGATCGCCAATACCGAAATGCCTTTTGGGAAATACAAAGGCCGTCGGCTGATTGATGTTCCAGAAGAGTATTTTCTGTGGTTCGCGCGAAAGGATGAATTTCCTGCCGGCCGACTGGGTGAACTGATGGCTATCACGCTGCTCATTAAATCAGAAGGGCTGAGCCATCTGGTTCAGCCCCTCAAACGGCCTTAAGCTTTTGCGGCGTGGGTCTCTTCCTGCGCCAGCTTTTCGGTTTGACGTTTGTAGCGTCGTGCCATCACTGCGCACACCATCAGCTGGATCTGGTGGAAGATCATCAGCGGCAGCACCATCATCCCAATGACCGACGTCGGGAAAAGAATATTCGCCATCGGTATGCCATTCGCCAGACTCTTTTTTGACCCGCAGAAGACGATGGTGATTTCATCGGCTTTATTAAACCCGAATCGACGCGCGGCAAACATGTTCACCGCAATAATTATCGCCAGCAGCACACAGCTCACCAGCGCAATAAACAGCAACGAACCGATGCCGACTTTGTGCCAGATACCGTTTACGACGGCTTCACCAAACGCGGAATAGACCACCAGCAAAATCGACGTCTGATCAGTTTTGCCAATCCACTTTTTATTTCTCGCCACAAAGTCGCCAATCCATGGGCGAGAAAGATGGCCCAGCACAAATGGCAGCAGCAACTGCAGGCAGATTTTGCCCACCTGTTCCAGATTGCCTTCCGCACCATGCATGTTCATCAATAGCCCGACCAGCAGCGGCGAAACAAAAATCCCTAACAGACTTGAGGCTGACGCCGAACAGACTGCCGCCGCCACGTTGCCTCCGGCCAGAGACGTAAAGGCAATGGCTGACTGCACCGTCGCGGGCAAAATGCACAGATAGAGGAAGCCGGTATAAAGCGCGGGATCGACATTGACCGGTGCCCACCACGCGAACAGTACGCCGAGGATCGGGAATATCACGAACGTACTGCACATCACCCACAGATGCAGTCGCCAGTGACTGCCGCCTGCAATGATGGCTTCACGGGAGAGTTTTGCACCGTGCATGAAGAACAGCAGGGCAATGGCTGCAGTCGTTAAACCTTCAACGAAAGGAACGAAGCTGCCGCGGGCCGGGAAAAATGAGGCCAGCAGCACGACGGCAATGAGGGTGAGAGTAAAGGGATCGAGAATGCGAAAGAGTTTCATAAACGCTCCTGAAAACAGATTTCGCTATTGTGCTTTGTTCTGTTTGAGAAATAAAATCGATTTATTGCATCCATTCATGAATTAAAAATATGAATTATTCTCTACGTCAGCTTCGTGTTTTTGTCACCGTCGCGCAGGCCAAAAGTTTTAGCCGCGCCGGTGAGATAATTGGCCTGAGCCAGTCGGCGGTGAGCCACAGCGTGAAAGAGCTGGAGCTACAGACCGGCGTGCGTCTTCTGGATCGAACCACGCGTGAAGTGGTGCTCACTGAAGCGGGGCAGCAGCTGGCTTTACGCCTTGAAAGACTGTTGGATGAACTTAATAGCACTCTGCGTGATGTGGGCCGAGTCGGACAGCAGCTTTCCGGAACGGTGCGCGTGGCAGCAAGCCAGACGATTTCAGCGCATCTCATTCCGCAGTGTATTGCTGAAAGTAATCAGTGTTATCCCGATATCAATTTTGTGCTGCATGACCGGCCACAGCAATGGGTGCTGGAGAGCATTCGTCAGGGGGATGTCGATTTTGGGATTGTTATCGACCCCGGTCCGGTCACGGATCTTGAGTGCGAGATGGTGCTCTCTGAGCCTTTCTTGTTGTTATGTCGTGACGATGACCCGCTGGCGGCCTTGCCAGAGGTCACATGGCAGGCACTCCAGGGGGCGAATCTGGTGCTGCAGGATTATGCGTCCGGAAGCCGCCCGCTGATTGACATGGCGCTGGCCGAGCAAAACGTTAAGGCGATAATCGTGCAGGAAATTGGTCATCCTGCGACGCTATTCCCGATGGTTGAGGCGGGGATTGGTATCAGTGTGTTACCTGCGCTTGCACTGCCGCTGCCTCAGGGAAGTCGGCTGGTTGTAAAGCGTTTTACGCCGTGTATCGAACGCAAGTTGATGCTGGCGCGGCGCAAAAACCGCTCACTTTCGGGGGCGGCTCACGCATTATGGGAAGTCGTTCGTATGCAGGCACAGCAATTAATGGAGGCCCGCATACGCGATCCGCTGTTTAACGCAACTGACGATTAGATGTAGATATCGATCTGATGACTGTCCGTCGGTGAATTCACACCTTCGGCTTTGCCCTGTTGTTGCGCTTGTTTTTGTTGGCTTTCTTCGGCTTGCTGGCGCTGTAACTGTGCCAGTTGGGCCTGTAGCATTTTGAGCTGCTCCTGAATGAGCTCAGCCTGCTTTTTCTTTTCTTCGACGCTGCCACTCCCGCTTGTGACATCTTTAAGCTGTTGGGTCAGCTTGGTGATCTTCGTCATAAGGCGGCTGATCTGTGATGAGATGTCATTGCTCGTTGAGCTACTGCCACTGCTACCGCTGCTGCTCGTCTGAAGTGAAGGGGTAGATGCCTGGATAGTTGTCATGTTATTTCCTCTCGCCATAAAACAAGAATATCGGCATTTGTAACAATAGCTTGAGTGTACCTGCCAGATTTAGCAGGTCAGAATGCAGTAAAGTCGAAATGTGCAGGGGCAGGGGGCTTATGATGAAAAGTATATTGAGCGGACGACTTAATTTCAGGCAGTTCGTGTTGATACGCAAGTAACGTTAAGCGTTTTGCATTAGTAGGTCGTGCAGGATGATTCACGTTGCTCACCCTTCGGGCCGTCGCCAGTGGCTCCGGTGCCTCACTTCGTTCGGCTCGAACCTGCTGCTGGCTCGAATCTTTCAAATCGTAGATAGCAAAAAAGCGCCTTTAGGGCGCTTTTTTACATTGGTGGGTCGTGCAGGATTCGAACCTGCGACCAATTGATTAAAAGTCAACTGCTCTACCAACTGAGCTAACGACCCGAATGGTGGGTGATGACGGGCTCGAACCGCCGACCCCCTCCGTGTAAAGGAGGTGCTCTACCAACTGAGCTAATCACCCATTTCGGTACTACTCAGATAAGAAATTTTTTGAGAATGGTGGGCGATGACGGGCTCGAACCGCCGACCCCCTCCGTGTAAAGGAGATGCTCTACCAACTGAGCTAATCGCCCAATCTCAAATTCTTATCTACACTGCGGAGTCTACGTGAAGTAGATGGTGGGTGATGACGGGCTCGAACCGCCGACCCCCTCCGTGTAAAGGAGGTGCTCTACCAACTGAGCTAATCACCCCCGCTGTGTGGAGTCGCATTATAGGGAGAGTTGAAAATGAGTCAACGCCTTTTCTAAAGTTTTCGTTCGTTCGTCGTAAAATTAGACAAAAGGATTGCTAAACCACCCATGCAGCATGATTTCTAAACAAAATTAGCAAACCTGCACGTCAAACAGGCAACATCATTGAGGAATCGCCCCACAGTGATAGAATATTGCCCATTGTTTTTTTCCCAGCATTTGCCGGTCGTCGGCATCGTTCATAACGTAAGGCCATTTCATGAAAATCAAAACTCGCTTCGCGCCCAGCCCGACAGGTTATTTGCACGTCGGTGGAGCACGTACTGCTCTCTATTCCTGGCTTTTTGCACGTAACCACGGCGGTGAGTTCGTGTTACGTATTGAAGACACCGATCTTGAGCGCTCCACGCCGGAAGCCATCGAAGCCATTATGGATGGGATGAACTGGCTGAATCTGGAGTGGGATGAAGGCCCGTACTTCCAGACCAAGCGTTTTGACCGTTATAACGCGGTAATTGATGACATGATCGTCGCGGGCACAGCCTATAAGTGCTATTGCTCAAAAGAGCGTCTGGATGCATTACGTGAAGAACAAATGGCGAATGGCGATAAACCTCGCTACGACGGCCGCTGCCGCCACAGCCACGAACATCACGCTGATGATGAACCCTGCGTTGTACGTTTCGCTAACCCACAAGACGGTTCCGTTATTTTTGACGATCAGATCCGTGGCCCGATTGAATTCAGCAATCAGGAGTTGGACGATCTTATTATCCGTCGCACCGATGGTTCTCCAACCTATAACTTCTGTGTCGTCGTTGACGACTGGGATATGGAGATCTCTCACGTTATCCGTGGCGAAGACCATATCAACAACACCCCGCGCCAGATCAACATCCTGAAAGCGTTGAATGCGCCGGTGCCGGTTTACGCGCACGTTTCTATGATCAATGGCGACGACGGTAAGAAACTGTCTAAACGCCACGGTGCAGTGAGCGTGATGCAGTACCGTGATGACGGCTATTTGCCTGAAGCGTTGCTGAACTACCTGGTGCGTTTGGGGTGGTCCAGTGGCGATCAGGAAATCTTCAGTCGTGAAGAGATGATCAAGCTGTTCTCTCTGAGCGCGGTAAGTAAGTCAGCCAGTGCGTTTAACACAGATAAACTGCTGTGGCTGAATCACCATTACATTAACACCATGCAGCCTGAGTACGTGGCGACCTATCTGCAATGGCATATTGAGCAGGCTAACATTGATACCCGCACTGGCCCTGAGCTCGCGGATCTGGTGAAACTGCTCGGTGAGCGCTGCAAGACGCTTAAAGAAATCGCTGAAAGCTGCCGCTATTTTTATGAAGAGTTCGACGCGTTTGATGCGGATGCAGCAAAAAAACATCTGCGCCCGGTTGCGCGTCAGCCTCTGGAAGTGGTGCGCGATAAACTGGCCGCCATTACCGAATGGTCAGCAGAGAATGTTCATCATGCGATTCAGGCAACTGCAGACGAGCTCGAAATCGGTATGGGTAAAGTCGGTATGCCACTGCGCGTCGCGGTGACAGGTGCAGGCCAGTCACCCGGCCTGGACGTAACGGTCCACGCCATTGGTAAGACTCGCAGCGTTGCGCGCATTAACAAAGCCCTGGACTTTATTGCTGAGCGTGAAAGTCAGCAGTAATCTTTCACAACAGACGATAATTAAACGGCAGGTTTCCCTGCCGTTTTTTATGCGTGCTCTTCAGCAATACCGAGACGGTTGAGAAATCCCTGGATGCCCTCACGTGTCAGTAGCGCAGCAAGCCTCTCCTGCTCGATTTGGGTCATATTTTCCAGTGTATCGATAACCTGACGCAACACACGAGGTGGGGTAGTACCACCATATGTGGCTGATGGCTCAGCAAGATGATAGGTGACCTGACGGTTACGAATGGCGGGCAAGTTAACGATGTGCTCGCGGACCCTGGCGTCAATATGAATGAGCCTTGCCCGTCCACCTTTCACCCCGTTTATACCCTCTGTTTTCCAGCCTTGCTTGCGCACCCAGCGGTTTACCGTTTGCTTGGCCACGCCAAGACTTTCGGCCAACTCTTCCGTGGTCATTTTGCTCCGTAATTTATTCATATTAGTTCTGGTCACGTATTCCTAATCGTTGTAATAATCCGGAAATCCCTTCCCGCAGTAACAGCGTGGTCAGCTGCTTTTGTTCATCCGGGGTCATTTCATTTGCCAGTGTCAGGAGCAGCGCGTTAAGTGCGCTAAGGCTTGCACTGCCTTCCGATAGCTGAGGGTCGTCGGTTATTCGACAGGCAGAACGAATAAATTCCCTGACTTTTTCGTTCACATGTACCAAACGCGCTTTTCCGCCCTGAACTCCCGGCCTTGGTGAAGTTTTCCAACCCTCTTTACGTACCCATTTATTGATGGTCTGACGGCTATAGCCCGTGAGCCGGGACAGCTCCTCCGGCGTCATTCGTTCCTTGATCATACAATCACCTGAGTATCAGTAGGGTTAATTAGTGGTTCATCTTATAGCACCCTTTTACGTGAAAACGTGACAGGCTTAACTTAGGACTGCGAGCCGCTTCGCAATGTGCTTTATTTGCCTGATTTTTCGACGATTGAAAGAGTGGGGCTGATTTTGCCGTTGACACACTTCAATGGAATTCATATTATGCCGCCCGTCAACACGACAGCTTTACGTTGGGGCTATAGCTCAGCTGGGAGAGCGCTTGCATGGCATGCAAGAGGTCAGCGGTTCGATCCCGCTTAGCTCCACCAAATTCTTATCCAGAAGAGTTTGGAACGTAAAGACACTGTGGGGCTATAGCTCAGCTGGGAGAGCGCTTGCATGGCATGCAAGAGGTCAGCGGTTCGATCCCGCTTAGCTCCACCAAATTCAGACCCTCGCCGAATGGCGGGGGTTTTTTTATGGTAATGTAAAAAACATCCCTCCCTTTGTTGCAAAACAACGTATTTCTTATACGGCGAGTAAACCTTTGGCAAAAACGCTGGCGACCCTTAAAGGGAGACTTGCTTCGCGGAATTAATAAACTTACTATTCTTACGCATTAACGCACTGTCAGGTAAATGAGGTTGCTAACCGTAATGACAAAAAAAATTCTTGAAAGCTTAAGAATATTCGCAATCGCTTCTATTATTTGCCTGCTGACTCTTCCTCTTTCCCGCTATATCTCCCCTCGTGCAATTGTTAATGATAATGATATATATCTTGCCTGGCTTCCGCTGAGCGTAATGCTGGCGGTTATTCTATTATTTGGCCGACGTGCGATTGCCCCCATTATTGTTAGCACTGCACTTATTAATGCCTGGGGTTTACAATTAACGCTCATACAGTCATTAGCGTTATTGTTTTGCCAGGTATTTTCTGTGTTGGTTGTCTGCGGTATTATGCGATGGCAGCTTGGGCGACGATGGCGGTTTGGAGTCCCTAATCGAAACATAGGGATACAGATTTTTTGGTTGGGTTTTATACTCCCCATTAGCATTAAATTATCTATGTTTTTGATAGGATATTTACTCCATTTTCCTGTGATGCTGTCGAATTATTTTGGCCTAGGCTCAGCAATGGATAACGTTATCGATGTTCAGAGCCTAATATCGTCTGCAATAATATTTACCATGATGTTTTATTACCCCTTAAGGATGATGATTAATCCTCGTTATGCCATGAAAATTTGGCGGTATCATGTCAGACCTTCTTTTTCTAAAAAACATATCTTTTTTACATTATTCTGGTTGATGCTTCTGATCGCTGTACTGATTGCCCTGTGCACGCCTTTTCGCGCAAATTACATTGCAGGCTATCTGGTTCCGATCATATTTATCCTGTTCACTATAGGTATTAGCCGATTAAGCTATATTGTAATTTCGTTCAGTTGGGCTATCTGCGTATTTTTGCTACTCACCTATAATGGAAATTTCCTTTACGGTGTAGAGAATGGCTACTCCCTGGCATTTGTTCTCTCCGTTCTGATTTCGTTCACGCTATGTCTGCTTTACATGTCACGTATCTATCAGCATGGCGAGTGGTTAAAGCAGGGTTGGCAGGAGAGGGCATTGACCGACCCCTTAACGGGCTTACCTAATATGCGCGCTCTGGAAGCTTTTCTAGAAAAACACCCGCACTTTCATGTGTGTTGCTTGCGCATAGCCAACCTGGAGTTTCTAAGTCGGCATTATGGGATGATGATGCGCGTAAACTGTAAGCGTGAAGTTACGAGCGCTCTACAGCCGTTTTTACTGACCGATGAAAAACTTTTCCAGCTACCGGGTAGCGAGTTGGTACTTGTACTGAACGGCACCGAAACGGCTGCGCGCTTGCAGCACATTGTTGACCATCTTAATAATCGAAGAATTTACTGGAACAATACGGCTCTTGATGTCGAATTTGGCGCATCCTGGGGGAGCATGAGCGATGAATGGGGTGAGAAACTTCATCATGTGCTGGGTCAACTGAGTTGGTTATCAGAGCAGTCTTGTGCAAATCAAACCGTATTAGCATTAACGCACAGCCTGGCAACGATATCTGACCAGACGACGGAACGCGTTTTCCTGTTGAGCCGTGTCAAACGCGCTCTCACTGAGGGCGGTTTGCGTCTGTATGTGCAACCCATTCAGAATGCTGAAGGCGGGGGATATCACGAAATCCTGACGCGGCTGGAAAGTGATGGCGAATTGATTTTCCCCGACCAATTCATCCCACTCTTTGCACAATTTAACCTCAGCAGGCGTTTTGACCTGAGCGTGGTGGAAGCCATGGTGATATGGTTGGCGGATCATCCTGTGTCGCACTTTTACGCCCGGTTCTCGGTCAATCTCATGCCACTCACGCTGATGCAGAAAGAGACAGCATCAGAGATTATTGCTCTATTTAAACGCCATGGCGTCTCTTGCGCAGCGGTGATTATCGAAGTCACTGAAGAGCAGGCTTTTTCTGAGTCTGAAAGCAGTATTTTTAATATCCAGAAGCTGCGTGAATTCGGATTCAAAATTGCCATTGATGATTTCGGTACGGGCTATGCCAACTACGAGCGGCTGAAGCGCCTGGAGGCAGACGTTATAAAAATAGATGGCTGTTTTATAAAGGATATTTGTACCGACAGCATGGATGCGATGATTGTGAAATCGATCTGTAATCTGGCGAAAACCAAATCACTCAGCGTTGTTGCTGAATATGTTGAAACGCACGAGCAGCGGCAGATGCTTTTGGCGTTTGGTGTGGATTACCTTCAAGGCTATCTGATTGGGAAGCCACGCCCGATCGAGGAATTACAGGCATAAAAAAACCGGAGGCTTAGCACCTCCGGTTTTTTCTTCTGATTACAGTACCAGGGCTGCGATAGACGCAGACAGCACGCTCACCAGAGTTGAACCATAAACCAGTTTCAGACCAAAGCGGGAAACCACGTTTCCTTGCTCTTCGTTCAGGCCTTTAATCGCGCCTGCGATAATACCGATTGAAGAGAAGTTAGCGAAGGACACCAGGAAGACTGACAGAATGCCTTCTGCGCGCGGGGAGAGCGTGCTGGCAATTTTCTGCAGATCCATCATCGCAACGAATTCGTTGGAAACCAGTTTGGTGGCCATAATGCTACCGACCTGCAGTGCTTCATGCGCCGGAACACCCATTACCCAGGCAATCGGGTAGAAGATGTAACCCAGAATCCCCTGGAAGGAGATGCCCAGTACGGCAGCGAACAGGGCGTTCAACGCAGCGATCAGCGCGATAAAACCGATCAACATGGCAGCAACGATAATGGCAACTTTAAAGCCAGCCAGAATGTATTCACCCAGCATTTCGAAGAAGCTCTGGCCTTCGTGCAGGTTAGACATCTGGATATTTTCTTCGCTGGCATCAACGCGGTAAGGGTTGATCAGAGACAGAACGATAAAGGTGCTGAACATGTTCAGAACCAGCGCTGCGACCACGTATTTCGGTTCCAGCATCGTCATGTATGCACCCACGATAGACATGGATACAGTCGACATTGCTGTTGCCGCCATGGTGTACATGCGGTTGCGAGACATTTTGCCCAGGATATCTTTATACGCGATAAAGTTCTCAGACTGGCCCAGAATCAGGGAACTGACGGCGTTGAAAGACTCCAGTTTACCCATACCGTTGACTTTGGATAACAGGAAGCCAATCGCGCGGATAATCACTGGCAGAACACGAATGTGCTGCAGAATACCGATCAGTGCAGAGATAAAGACGATTGGGCACAGCACTTTCAGGAAGAAGAATGCCAGACCTTGATCGTTCATACTGCCAAAGACGAAGTTGGTCCCTTCGTTAGCAAATCCGAGCAGTTTTTCGAACATTTCGGAAAAACCTCTGACGAAACCAAGGCCAATGTTGGAGTTCAGGAAGAACCACGCAAGTAAAACTTCAATGACGAGCAGTTGTATAACATAGCGAATACGAATGTTTTTGCGGTCAGTGCTGACCAGCAATGCAAGTGCAGTAACGACAACAAGTGCCAGGACAAAATGAAGGACGCGGTCCATATTTGCTCCAAATATGAGGCAGGTTTAATTTCCGTGCACATTCTATGTAACAAGTGCAAAGAAAACGAGATCAAGACCACACTATAGTTACATCCTGTGACGAGTCTCAAAAATAGTGATCAACCATACATTTCTGTTATGTTATGTAAATGAGTGAAAAGTTACGTTTGTGTGCTAGGCTTCACAAAAGATGATTCACTTTCGCAGTTGGTTCTAAATAATTCCAAAACGTCCTGCCTTGCTATTGTTCTTCACTATCAATGAAATCGCTATAACCCATTTAAATGATCTTGATAATCATTCTCGTTTTGATAGCATGAAACATAGCAAAGGCTATATCTCCAGAGGTAGAAATGAATAACAGTCGCGTTGAGGGTAGCAGTGGCAGAGCAGCGCGCAAGTTGCGGTTCGCATTAATGGGACCGGCGTTCATTGCTGCGATTGGTTACATTGATCCAGGTAACTTTGCGACCAATATTCAGGCTGGGGCCAGCTTCGGCTATAAATTGCTGTGGGTTGTCGTGTGGGCAAACCTGATGGCGATGCTGATTCAGGTGTTATCCGCGAAGCTTGGGATCGCGACGGGAAAAAACCTGGCGGAACAAATTCGCGATCATTATCCCCGCCCGGTCGTATGGTTTTACTGGGTTCAGGCGGAAATCATCGCGATGGCGACCGATCTCGCGGAATTTATTGGCGCGGCCATAGGCTTCAAACTGATCCTCGGCGTTTCGCTCCTTCAGGGCGCAGTACTGACGGGGATTGCCACTTTCCTTATTCTGATGTTGCAGCGGCGGGGGCAAAAACCGCTGGAACTGGTCATCGGCGGTCTGCTGTTATTCGTTGCGGCAGCGTATATTGTTGAGCTCGTGTTTTCGCAGCCGAATCTGGTGCAATTGAGCAAAGGTATGGCAATACCCAGCCTCCCAACCTCGGAAGCTGTGTTTCTGGCAGCCGGTGTTCTGGGCGCGACGATCATGCCGCATGTTATCTATCTCCACTCGTCGTTGACGCAAAATGCGCATGATGGCACCCGGCAGGAACGCTATTCGGCAACCAAATGGGATGTGGGTATTGCGATGACGATCGCCGGATTCGTTAATCTTGCCATGATGGCGACTGCTGCGGCGGCGTTTCATTTTAACGGTCACACTGGCGTTGCCGATCTCGATCAGGCGTATTTGACGCTGGAACCGCTGCTGAGCCATGCGGCGGCAACCATTTTTGGTTTAAGCCTGGTCGCCGCGGGGCTTTCATCGACGGTGGTCGGTACGCTGGCTGGGCAGGTCGTTATGCAGGGCTTCGTACGTTTCCACATTCCGCTGTGGGTACGCCGCTCCGTCACCATGATGCCTTCATTTATCGTCATTCTGATGGGGCTGGACCCCACCCGCATTTTGGTGATGAGTCAGGTATTGCTGAGCTTTGGTATCGCACTGGCGCTGGTACCGCTGCTGATTTTTACAGGCAATCAATCGCTGATGGGTGATTTGGTCAATTCGACGCTGGTTAAACGTATCGGATGGATGATCGTGGTACTGGTGGTGGCGCTGAACCTGTGGCTGCTGATTGGCACGCTGCTGGGGTTGTAAGACAACCAGACTGAAATAAGCATGAAAAAGGAGCCTGATGGCTCCTTTTTTGCGGTGACGATATTAGTGGCGATGCCCGTGTCCGTGCCCACGATCGTGACCTCGTCCATGGCCCCGAGGTCCGCGACGGTCATCACGATCGCTCCAGCCTTCACGGTAGCCACGTTCGTACGCCTTGCGGTTATCCCAGCCACGGTGACGACCATTATCATGTCTCCACCAGCGGTTTTGACGCCATTCGTAGTTACGGTGCCAGTAATCACGGTCGCGCCAGCCGCCACCGTCCCAGTAGTTACCAGAGTTATCACGATCGCCAATATGTAATTTTATTGACGGCAACAGGGTAATTTCGCCTGCATTTGCAATCAGTGGCGCACTCGCCATCAGGATTGCTGCAAGAATCAGTGATCTGAACATTATTGTTATTCTCCTACGAACGGAGCCGTAAGCGGCCTGTTAATGCAATTTTACGGGGCAGTAAAGCCCCGTTTAATCGCCTCAACTCCTAATTCACAGGGGGGAGCACTTTTTGCTAAAGACGCATTTATTTTGAGCTGTTCAGAATCGCGTCGATCGCTTCAAGCTCTTCAGCAGTGAAGTGAAGATTATTGAGCATGCCGACTGCGTCTTCGATTTGTGACGTTTTACTGGCACCAATCAGCACGCTGGTGACGGTGTCGTGACGTAACACCCAGGCGAGTGCCATTTGTGACAGCTTCTGGCCTCGGCGTTCGGCTAACGCGTTGAGCTGGCGAACCTTACTCAGTTTTTCATCGCTGACCTGATCGGCATTCAAGAATCGACTCTTGCTCGCCGCGCGTGAATCAGCCGGAATACCATTCAAATAGCGATCGGTCAGTTGCCCACCCGCGAGCGGTGAGAAAGGAATACAACCCACCCCTTTTTCCTGCAAAACGGACAGCAATCCCTCTTCCGGAGCACGTTCAAACATCGAGTATTTTGGCTGGTGGATGAGACAAGGCGTCCCAAGATCGTCCAGGATATCAATGGCCTGGCGAGCCAGTTCCGCCGGGTAGTTTGAAAGACCGACATACAGGGCTTTGCCCTGGCGCACGATATGATCGAGCGCTTTCATTGTCTCTCTCAGCGGCGTTTCTGGGTCCGGGCGGTGGTGGTAAAAGATATCAACATATTCCAGCCCCATGCGCTTGAGGCTTTGATCAAGGCTGGCGATGAGATATTTTCGCGATCCCCAGTCCCCGTAAGGCCCGTCCCACATGGTGTATCCCGCTTTAGTCGAGATCACTAGTTCGTCACGGTAAGGGTGAAAATCTTCTCGAAAAATACGTCCAAAGTTGCTCTCTGCCGATCCTGGCGGTGGCCCGTAGTTGTTGGCCAGATCGAAGTGGGTGATCCCGAGCTCGAATGCGCGTTGTAAAAGTTGACGGCTATTTTCAATCAACGTGCTGTCGCCAAAAGTTATGCCACAGACCCAGCGAAACGGCGGGGAGTCTCAGACCACTCTGACCGCATCGACGATACTGCATTGACTCATAACGTGTTTTATCAGCCTGAAAAACCATGCTCTAGCCCCTTTGTTCTGAATAATGATTCTCAGTGTATACGTTTACACGCTGGTTCAGACCATCAGATTACTACGTCATTTTTCGTAAAGCATTCTTTCCAGACTCTTCTTTTCCGCATTCCTGGACAGACATCACGCTTCTTTAATACTCAAAGTGAGGTCAACGTCAGAAGGACTCCTGTTATGCGAACCGCCTATTCCGTCGCCGATTATCTGCTGGACCGCCTTTCACAGTGTGGTGTTGAGCACCTGTTTGGCGTGCCGGGTGACTACAATCTGCAATTCCTTGATCACGTTATCGACAGCCCCGTAATCCGCTGGGTGGGGTGCGCCAACGAACTCAATGCCTCCTATGCCGCCGATGGATATGCTCGCTGCAAGGGTTTTGCCGCGTTGCTCACGACATTTGGTGTGGGGGAACTGAGTGCGATGAACGGAATCGCCGGCAGTTTTGCGGAGTACGTGCCGGTATTGCACATCGTAGGAGCGCCTTGCAGCGCCGCACAGCAAAAAGGGGAGCTGATGCATCACACATTGGGTGACGGAGAATTCCGCCATTTCTTTAAGATGAGTGAGCCCATTACCGCAGCGCAGGCTATTCTCACCGAACAAAATGCCTGCTATGAAATCGATCGCGTATTGTCAGTTATGCGACGTGAGCGCCGTCCGGGATATCTGATGCTCCCCGCGGATGTGGCAAAAAAACCTGCCATACCCCCTGTAAGCGTTTTCACTGATGAACTTCTTCCCCTTGATCACGCCTGTTTGCAAGCGTTCCGCGAAGCCGCAGAGGCGCGTCTTGCAACCAGTCAACGTACGGCGCTATTGGCTGATTTTTTAGTCCTGCGGTATGGGCTAAAAAAATCGCTTCAGGCGTGGGTGAAAGAGACGCCCATGGCACATGCGACGATGCTGATGGGGAAAGGGATTTTTGATGAGCGACAGACGGGTTTTTACGGGACGTACAGCGGGGCTGCGAGCACCGACGCCGTCCGGGAGGCTATCGAAGGGGCGGATACCGTCATCTGCGTGGGCACGCGTTTTACCGATACCTTGACCGCGGGATTTACTCACAAACTCACTGCGGGCCAGACCATTGAAGTCCAACCCTATGCGGCTCGGATTGGGGATCGCTGGTTTACCGGCATTCCCATGGCGCGGGCGGTTGAAATCGTATCTGAGCTTTGCAGGCAGCACGTTACCCGGCAGACGCTGCCGATTCATCAGCCCGCACTTTCTCAGGATTATCATCAAGGCACGCTGACTCAGGATAATTTCTGGCACACGCTGCAAACGTTTATTCGTCCCGGGGATATCATTCTTGCCGATCAAGGAACTGCTGCGTTTGGTGCAAGTGCGCTGCGACTGCCTTCGGACGTCGACTTTATCGTTCAGCCGCTATGGGGATCGATCGGCTTTACGTTAGCAGCGGCGTTCGGCGCGCAAACCGCTTGTCCGGACCGGCGCGTAATTGTGCTCACCGGGGACGGCGCAGCACAGCTGACGATTCAGGAAATGGGCTCGATGCTGCGGGATAATCAGCGGCCGGTCATTCTGGTGCTGAATAACGAAGGGTATACCGTTGAGCGGGCGATTCATGGGGCGGAGCAGCGCTATAACGACATCGCGCTGTGGAACTGGACGCAAATCCCGCAGGCGCTCAGCCTGAATTGTCAGGCTCAATGCTGGCGGGTCAGCGAAACGGTACAGCTGGCGGAGGTGCTGGAGAAAGTCGCCCATCGTGAGCGACTTTCATTGATTGAGGTGATGTTGCCCAAAGCGGATATTCCTCCGCTTCTCAGGGCCATCACCGAAGCGCTGGAGGCGCGTAACAGCGCGTGATCACTTATCCTTCCGCCAGGCCATCAGCATCGGTTTGCCCGCCAGCAGGAGCCAGGCGGGCAGCATCACGATACAGAGTAACGGCAATAAGTTGGTATCGGGCACCACGACCGCTGCCATAAACAGGCTCAGCCAGGCATCGCGCGTGACGACCAGTACCAACCCCAAAATGGAGCAGGAAATCGTAATTGCCGCCGGAACGGCGTCGACATGCTCATGAAGCATCAGTCCTAACGCCACGCCGATAAATACCGCCGGGAAGATACGCCCCCCGCGAAAACCACATGCGGCCGCCACGACAACGGCGGCCAGCTTGATAACGGCGAACAGGAAATAATCCGACACGCTAAAGACCTGGCTAAATGCCATCTGTTGCATCTCATCGAGGCCTTTAAATAACGTCACCGGCCCACCGATTGCCCCAAGAATCCCCAGCAGAAAACCGCCCGCACCCAGAATCAAAACCGGGTGTTTGAGCTTATGCATCAGGCGATGCAGTCGCGGCAAGCACCAAACGGCCACCATACCCAGCGCGATGGCGATGGCAGCGACAATGGCCCCGCTGAATATATCTGCCAGTTGCATCTGCCCGTAGTGCGGAATGGGCAGCGAAAAATGCGGATGGTAAAACAGGCTGGTGGTGAGCGCGCCAGCGGCAGCGGCCATCAGAGGCGCAAAGAGGCGATCCCAGAGCGGGACGTCGTTATCGCCACTCAGCGTTTGGGAAAAAATAAGCGCGGCGGCGACGGGCGTACCAAATAGCGCCCCGATGGTGCCGGCAGACGCCAGAATCGTCCAGTCCAGCGCGCCAACGCGGGGGAAAATGCGCGAACCCAGATAAACTGCGAGCGCAATATTCACGGCCATGATGGGGTGTTCTGGCCCCAGACTCACACCGCCCGCCAGACCGATCACCAGGGCAAGAAGTAAACCCGGTAGCGCCGCCGGGTTGACCGGCGCGCTAATCAACGGCTCCAGCGCCGGATCGGGGCCTGCGTGTCCAGGGCTAAAACGAATGACTAAGCCTACCGCGATACCGGTGAGGGTCAGCATCAGGATAATCCAGGTCGGAGAGGCAAAATCGATGCCGAGCTTTCCCGGCAGGGCAGCCCACAAAAAAGTTTGCAGCACCGAGGCGACTTTCATCACGACGATTAACACCAGGCTTGACGCAATACCAATGATGAGCGCAGGTGTCGCTAACAACAGCATGGTTCTGGCTCGCGGATGGAGCATGATGATTTCCTTGTACAAAAGTATTTAGCGTGACTTTGCACATTCAGTTTGACGGCAATAGTGCAAAAGGTGCTGAAACGGTAAAGTGATTCTGTGACGAAGATCGATTATCCTGGGCAGTTCGCATTCAGGCCGTTGTTGTTATCCCGCCTTGAATTTACAGTGTCCCAAAGATTTATTCTGACTTTAGCGGAGCAGTAGAAGAATGACAAAATATGCTTTAGTAGGCGATGTAGGCGGCACGAATGCGCGGCTGGCATTATGCGATATTGATACCGGTGAAATTTCTCAGGCAAAGACCTATTCCGGGCTGGATTATCCCAGTCTTGAAGCGGTAGTTCGTGTCTATCTGGATGAACATCAGGTCGGTGTGGAGGACGGTTGTATTGCTATTGCCTGCCCAATTACCGGTGACTGGGTGGCCATGACGAATCACACCTGGGCCTTTTCCATTGCCGAAATGAAAAAAAATCTCGGCTTCGCACATCTGGAAATTATCAACGACTTTACGGCCGTTTCAATGGCGATCCCCATGCTCAAACCCGAACATCTTATTCAGTTTGGTGGCGCGGAACCGGTCGAAGGCAAGCCGATTGCCGTCTATGGCGCGGGCACAGGACTGGGTGTTTCACATCTGGTTCACGTTGATAAACGTTGGGTCAGCTTGCCGGGCGAGGGCGGTCACGTTGATTTTGCGCCGAACAGTGAAGAAGAAGGGATCATTCTGCATGAACTGCGCGCCGAACTGGGCCACGTCTCCGCCGAGCGCGTGCTGTCCGGCCCTGGGCTGGTCTATCTTTATCGCGCGATTGTGAAATCCGATAATCGTCTGCCGGAAAACTTACAGCCAAAAGACATTACTGAACGCGCCCTGGCGGACAGTTGCACTGACTGTCGTCGCGCGTTGTCACTGTTCTGCGTGATTATGGGACGCTTTGGCGGCAATCTGGCGCTCAATCTCGGCACGTTTGGCGGGGTTTACATCGCGGGTGGCATTGTGCCGCGTTTCCTGGAGTTCTTTAAAGCGTCGGGTTTCCGTGGCGGATTTGAAGATAAAGGGCGTTTTAAATCCTATGTGCAGGACATTCCGGTTTATCTGATCGTACATGATAATCCAGGACTGCTGGGCTCCGGCGCGCATTTACGCCAGACGCTGGGCCAATATCTCTGATTGTCATCCCCTCTCCAGGTGGAGAGGGGATTCTGCTACAAATGCATAAGCTGTCTGAATTCCTTCACCTTGCTACGACTCACTGGCACCTGAAAATCCAAATCCTTCAGCCGTAAAATATAGGTGTTGTTAAACCACGGTTCGATCTCGCGGATTTTATTCAGATTCACACAAAACGAACGGTGACAGCGGAAAAAATGCGACGCGGGCAGCTTGCTGCAAAATTCAGTGATATTCATCGGCATCACGAAAGACTCGCGGCGAGTATAAACAAACGTCATTTTTTCGTGCGCTTCGGCGTAATAAATATCATCCATGGGGGTGACGATAATCCGCTCATCTTTTATAAGATTCAGCGTATCGTTTTCACGTGTAATAACAGGGCTTGTGCTCACCGCGGAGTGGTTTTGCTGCTGCCAGGCCATTTCAAGTTTTTGCAGCATACTCACAATGCGCGATTCCTGATAAGGCTTGAGAATGTAGTCAAACGCTTCCAGTTCGAATGCTTCGACGGCATGCTCTTTCCAGGCAGTGACAAAAACAATAAACGGCTTATGAGCAAACTGATTGATATTCTGCGCCAGCAGTACGCCATCCAGTGACGGAATGTTGATATCCAGGAAAATAGCGTCAACTTTGTTGTGCTGTAAAAACTTCAGCACATCCAGTCCGTCTTCAAACGTACCCACAATCTCCATCTGGCTGTGCTCTTTTATCAGCCAGCTCAGCTCTTGTTGGGCGAGGATCTCATCTTCGACAATGATGACTTTCATGCATCCATCCTCATTCAGGGCCACAATAATGTTTGCGTATGCACGGGCAAGCGCTCATTAGGCACATAAAAAGCGATTTCTGTCCCGGGTTCCAGACGACGAATATGCAGCCCTTCGCCGTAAAGTAATTTCACGCGGTGATGAACATTCAACAGGCCAATTTTATTGCCGGGCATTTCGTTAGATTCCACGCGCGCAATCACGTTGGGATCAATGCCGTTTCCGGTATCTCGTACCGCCACGCGCACGCGATTGCCACATTCCGCCACGCTAATCGTTACCACGCCTTTGCCTTTGCATGGCTGAATACCGTGGACGATCGCGTTCTCAACCAGCGGCTGAATCAACAGGCTGGGGATGACGCAGTGCACCTCTTCGTCGATATCGTAGATGACCGTCAGCTTATCGCCAAAACGTGCCTGTTCGATCGCGATGTAGTCTTTGATCTGATACAGCTCTTTTTTGATGTCGATTTGCTCGTCGTCATTAAGCTCAATGTTGTAGCGTAAATAGCGCGAAAGATTATAAATCAGCTGACGGGCGGTATCTGGATTCATTCGAATAGAAGAGGAAATCGCATTCAGCGCGTTAAACAGGAAATGGGGATTAATTTTACTTTGCAGGGCGCGCAGCTCTGCCTTATTTGCCATTTCACGTAGCTGCTCGGCGCGAGAAACTTCCAGCTGTGTAGAGATAATTTGCGACAGGCCAATCGCCATCTCCTGCAGTGAAGAGGTGATTTGATGCGCATGGCAGTAGTAAATCTTAAGCGTGCCGGTAACTATCCCTTTTTCCCACAGCGGGATTACCAGCATGGAGTGGATCTCCGGCGTGCGATGCGCTTCATCATTGTTTTTAATAATGATTTTTCCGTAGTTAATGGCCTGGCGAGTCGTGGGGCTGACGGCATCGTCGTTATCGCGATAGTTATGTTCACCCACACCTACGTAGGCGAGCACATGATCAATATTGGTGATCGCCACCGCATCAGCGTGAATATCTCGTCGGATGATATCGCAGACCTGACGCAAGGATTCTGCGTTGACATGCCGAAAAAGCGGCAGCGTTTTATTGGCGATATCCAGCGCAAGTTTTGCCTGGCGCGCTGCGCTGGCCTCTTTTTCGCCTTCGACGCTCTGCACCAGTAAAACGATAAATCCAATACATACGCTGCCCAGAATCATCGGAATACCGATTTTCGAGACAATATCCAACCCAAGCTCGGTAGACGGGGCCCAGGCCACCACCAGGATCATGGTCAGCGTTTCGCAAACCATACCGGCCACGATACCGGCTTTCCAGTGCTGTTTTTTGGGAAACTTACGGTTGATCCAGCCGGATAATACACCCGCGATTATGCTGGTGATAAAGCACGGGATAGCCGTCACGCCACCGATATCGATTAAATAGCGGTGCGTTCCCGCAATAATGCCGGTAATGATCCCCACCCATGGACCAAATAAAATCCCCCCGGACATCACGGCAATAATGCGTACATTGACCAGCGATCCCTCTACCGGTACGCCGGACCAGGTACTGAAGAGCGCAAACATCGAGAAGATTGCGGTGACGGCCAGCAGCTCTTTTGGCGAGTGTGCTGATTTATGCAAAAGCTCGCGAAAAAGCCGGATGCGGATCAGGAAAAACAGACAAATCAGCATTAATGCTGCGCGATCAAATACCGCCAGCAGCATAGTGAATATTTCGTGCACGAGACAACCTGGGAAAACGGGAAAAATCTATGATAGAAAACCTGGCGCCGAATGACCAGACATCACTGTTTTTAGCAAATGAGGAAAAACCTTAATTTACAAAGGGGATTGTTGGATTCTGATTGACGGGATTGATGATGACGGTGAATGAGCGGATTGTTGTAAGTTCATTGATATCATGATGTTAATAAAATGGCATCTCTGATCTCTTTTTGCATAAACACTTCCTGTTTTCCGTAAATTGTTGTTCCCATTTTAACCTCTTTTTTTATTTTTTCATTCTCCTCTCGACAGCGGGTTTTCAATCAGGCTATTTTCTAAGCACGCCACAAACGTGGCAGCGTCGCTCGGACGGTCCGGGCGCAAACGTGACTCTGAGGAATCTATGGCTGAATTCAGTCCTGAACGCCGTTTTACGCGTATCGATCGTCTCCCCCCTTATGTTTTTAACATCACTGCTGAACTGAAAATGGCTGCGCGTCGGCGCGGCGAAGACATTATCGATTTCAGCATGGGTAATCCTGATGGCCCTACGCCGCCGCATATCGTCGAAAAACTGTGTACCGTTGCTCAACGCCCGGATACTCACGGATACTCGACGTCGCGTGGCATTCCGAGACTGCGACGTGCCATTTCTCGCTGGTATCAGGATCGCTATCAGATTGATATCGATCCTGAAAGCGAAGCTATCGTTACGATCGGATCGAAAGAAGGACTCGCACACCTGATGCTGGCGACGCTGGATCATGGTGATACCGTACTGGTGCCAAATCCGAGCTATCCGATCCATATTTATGGTGCGGTGATAGCTGGCGCGCAAGTTCGTTCCGTGCCGTTGGTAGAAGGCGTGGACTTCTTCAACGAGCTGGAACGCGCGATTCGAGAAAGTTATCCGAAGCCGAAAATGATGATTTTGGGCTTTCCGTCGAATCCGACGGCGCAGTGCGTTGAGCTGGAGTTTTTTGAAAAAGTGGTAGCGCTGGCGAAGCGTTATGACGTGCTGGTGGTCCATGATTTGGCGTACGCCGATATCGTGTATGACGGCTGGAAAGCACCTTCAATTATGCAAGTACCCGGCGCGCGCGATGTGGCGGTTGAATTCTTTACGCTGTCGAAAAGCTACAACATGGCTGGGTGGCGTATCGGATTTATGGTCGGCAATAAAACGCTGGTCAATGCGCTGGCGCGAATCAAAAGCTATCACGACTACGGCACTTTTACACCGCTACAGGTGGCCGCGATTGCCGCGCTGGAAGGCGATCAGCAATGTGTGCTAGACATCGCCGCGCAGTACAAACGACGCCGCGATGTGCTGGTGAAAGGGCTGCATGAAGCGGGCTGGATGGTCGACATGCCGAAAGCCTCAATGTACGTCTGGGCAAAAATTCCTGAGCACTATGCGGCCATGGGGTCACTGGAGTTTGCTAAAAAGCTGCTTCAGGACGCAAAAGTCTGCGTTTCCCCAGGCATCGGCTTTGGTGATTATGGCGATACGCATGTGCGTTTTGCGCTCATTGAAAATAGCGATCGCATACGCCAGGCGGTAAGAGGGATTAAAGGCATGTTCCGAGCCGATGGTCTTTTGCCGTCGGACAAAAAGAATTTAGCAGAATCTGAATAGCCGTCGCACGCATAAAAAAAGAGGCGCCAATGGCGCCTCTTTTTTTTAACGGTTGTTCTTCGCTCAGATCATCAGGGCAAAGGTTCCGGCCCAGACAAATACAATCACCGAAATGCCCATAAAGAAATATTTCACGTTTGTCGCTCCGCGCATCTTTTGATACGCCTAAAAAAACAAAGTCCAACTGAGTATAGAGAGTTGAAATCGGATGCTATCGGAAATAAGAATTATCCCGCTATGCCATCGACTCCAGCTCAGAATTCTGTGCCTTCCCGTTGCCAGACGGCGCTAATGTACGCCTAAAAACAGGAGTGACAAGAGGCATTTTTTTAAATACTTTCCGTCACTTACGAGTGTCGTGGAATGGCGACAGATTAATTTCATCGTGCAATAAATAGACGTTGAGCGACGATGAAAATTAACAATTGAGACTGTGATGGCAGGTGATTGAAAAGGTTAGTTTCTCAACGAAACTAACCTTCAAAGATGTTACGTATAAAGAGAGGATTCACCAACAGGACGTGTTTTGAAGCGGCGATGGACCCACAAATATTGTTCAGGGGCACGCATGATTTCTTTCTCGATCACTTTGTTGATGTAAGCGGCGGCTGCCGTCTCGTCCTGGGGATAATTTTTCAACTCAGGTGAGATAAAGAGACGGTAACCTGAGTTATCCGCTTTTTCTGATCATAGTGACAGTCAGCATCGGTGCGCCAGAAAGACGTGAGATCACAAACGTACCGTTCGTTGTGGCAACATTCTCAACGGCAAAAAACGGGGCAAAGCTGCTTCCTTTGCGGCCATAATCCTGGTCGGGAGCGAACCAGACGGCTTCGCCTTTTTTGAGAGCACTCACTAAGCCACGCAAATTGTTACGGCTGATCATGGCTTTGTTAGACCGAAGACGACCGCGCGTCTGCACCCATTCCATCAGTAAGTTGTTGTGCGGACGATAGGTCGCCATCATAGGTTGGCACAGCCCCATCACCCGACCACCCAGCTCCAGCGACATAAAATGAACGCCAATCACCATTACGCCACGGTTTTGCGCCTGCACTTCTTTCAGATTCTCCAGTCCCTCAACATCGAACCATTTACGCACGCGCTCGTCGGGCCAGAACCAGGCGATACCTGTTTCCAGCAGCGCCATCCCAATGGCTTTGAAGTTTTCTTTAATCATTTTTTCACGTTGAGCGGACGTGTCGTTTGGGAAACAGAGCTCAAGGTTTCTGCGCGCAATGGATTCACGTCGTTTCAGGAAGTGGCGGGATGCACTGCCTAACCGCGAGCCCAGAACACGAATAGCGGGATAAGGTAATTGAACCAGTAGCCAAAGGAGGCCAAGACCAAACCACGTTACCCAGTAACGCGGATGAAGAAATGCACGCTGGAATTTGCATTGAGACAAAATAGTGAACCTATATAAAACCTGAGAAGGTAGCGCAAACGTCGCGTTACAACCTGCTTGCGTAGACCGCATTTCAGGATAGTAGTTTCAGCGCTTACCGATATTTACGGAGTCAATAACCACTGCCAATGTAAGGTAGGCTGCGTAATGTAGCATCGTTGGACACCGTGTTCCACGACTACTTTATCTGAAAAAGCAAGCGCAGGATGGTGAGGATTATAGGCTTTAAAGTACAACGCGAGCGTCAGTATTTCGACTTATATTGCATAAGTACGACCGCCAATATTGATTCTTAAATATCCGGATAATGAAACCATAATCATCTTATTCGAGTGCCACAGGATGTTAAATAACCTGATACAGTCATGAAATAACGTCGTTAAAGAGTCATCTGGCTTTATTATCGACCCGTGTTAGACGAAAGGGCTTTTGGCGTCATCTGTGAAAGTCATTTTACAGAGTGATATTTTGACAGCAAAACGATGAACGTCTGTTTTGTGGTGATAATTCGTCGCCACGTTCAGATAGCCTGCTGTTTAATGTTTTATGAAGAGTGCTGTAAAGCCTGCTGATTAACATGATTCAACAGGCTTCACGAAATCAGCGTGCAGCCGATTTTACTTGATGAAAGCGGGGTAGATCTAAAATATCGTAGGTGTAAGTGTCTTTCAAATAACAACGGTCGGGCGTATCGCTATTCGCGTACAGTAAAAAATACTGTTGGGTATCCTCAAAAATGACAAGGTCATCGCCATTCCTGAAGTGAGTCACCACGTAAGGCGTGTTATTTTTTGTGCGGGCATGGTTAACACCTGAGGCAATTTGAAAGCGATCGGCCCATTTCATGGTGCTGAGCTGATATTTAAAGTGAGAGATGGTCACACTGCTCCGTAAAGAACAGGAGAGCCGAATAGCGGTGGCGGCAAACGACGGTGAGCTTATGAGGGTGATGAGGCTGAGTAAGAGTAAAATTTTCAAGGTGTCTCCGTTGAGGATGATATTGCGAGGAACAGTACTGGAATTGCCGTCAGCATGATTGAATCAGCGGCGTTGTTGACGAGGTACACGCGAGGTGGTGGTCTATTGATGCCCAGCAGAGATAACATTGTATAGATAACTCAAAGAGATACAAGTTTGGTGCGCAGTTTACTGTCCATAAAACTTGCACGGACCTGCATTTCCGGGAGGGATGTACCTTCTCGAATGCATCTGTCACGTAAAGATGAATTGATATCGGGAATGATTATGTATTCTTGACGGTAAATGTAGTCATTGAGGCTCAATGTTTATTTCCCGGATTTTCGCTTAATTGTCTTTATTTATCGTTTTGAGATTGTCTTGTCTTTTATTTTATCAGGCTCGCGTCACTATCCAGTTTTTTGCATACAAGCGGCGCACAGAAAAAGTCTGAATTGCGTATGAAACGTGTTTTGATGGGCAATTATAGCAACGGAATAGAGCCGCGGCCCATTTCGGAGCGCGCAAAGATCAATGTGAATAAAATAACGCTGCCAGTCTACTGGCTGAAATCTCGTCAGCCATACATTACAGAGTTCATGGTTGAAGGGCGGGTGTTACACCGGCCTGATTTTTACAGATTTGGCTTGCTGCATTTCTGTCTCCGCTACCGGCAACATAAAAGCCAGCACAGGGGATGAATTGCGTCAGCAGCCTCGTTACCCTAAACAGTAATTTCATAAACGCAGCGGCAGCTTACCAGGCCGATAACAAGAATGACCGGATGCCGTTGTCTCAGGCACAGGTTCAAAGACATTTAGGTTTTTACTCAAGTGGCAGAGGATAATTTTTTGAACACGGAGTAAATAACGTTCAACAGGGGTTGGACTCGTTGAGATTGCTAAGTCGAGAAAAGAGGAGTAACGGCTGATTTCAGGCTAAGTAGGATTTGGTAGATATAACGAAAAGTCTCAATGGTGTCCCCTGCAGGAATCGAACCTGCAACTAGCCCTTAGGAGGGGCTCGTTATATCCATTTAACTAAGGGGACGAAGCGGCACGAGTATAGCGTTATTTACGCTATGCGTTAAGCTCAATGCCGCTTGACTGCTCAAAGAGTCGCCATTTAATCCGTTTTTTTTGGACTTTCGTCATTGTTTTGCCGAGCTTTTTCTTTTTCCTTTAACTCCGCCTTACGTTTATTCGACATGTCATTGCGAATTTGAGCATGGCTTAAGAGGGCGAAAATGAAGGTCCCGCCGCAGATATTTCCTGCCAAAGTCGGCAGCGCGAAGGGCCAGAAAAAGTCTGTCCAGTGCTGCGTCCCATTGAATACCAGGTACAACACTTCAACCGTTCCCACCACAATATGCGTCGTATCGGCCAGTGCAATAAGCCATGTCATCAGGATAATAACGACAATTTTTGCGGATCCCGCAGACGGGAACATCCAGACCATGGTGGCAATAATCCAACCGGAGATAATGGCGTTGGAGAACATCTCAAGAGGCGTGTTCTTCATGACGTCCGTACCAATTTTGACGAACGCGTCGCGAGTCGGCTCATCAAAAATAGGCATATACTCGAAGGCCCATGCCGCCACTCCTGTGCCAATAAGATTCCCCAGTAACACAACGCCCCACAGGCGCATTAAAAGGCCAAAATTTCCCCACGTCGGACTTTGCATCACCGGCAGAACCGCGGTCACTGTATTTTCAGTAAACAGCTGTTGGCGCGCCATTATGACGATGACAAATCCAAAGGTATAACCCAGGCTCTCAATCAAGAAACCACCGGGAACACCTTCTAGCTGTACGTGGAAAATACCTTTCGCCAGCAGCGATGCGCCCATCGACAATCCCGCTGCAATCGCAGACCACAGCAGGGCCATGGCATCACGTTCAAGCTCTTTCTCGCCGTCCTGGCGAATATGCTCGTGAATAGCCATGGCTCGTGAGGGAAGGCGATCTTCATCGATTTCTATTTTTTTACCACGCTGCTTTTCTTCGCTTTCAACTTCAAGTTCATCCGAATGTTTATCAATTTTTTCTTCTTTTAGATCGTCCATAGAAAATGTCTCGCTTCGTTATCATCACTATAATCGTAGCGTTTTTTCGGATGTTGCCCGTCGGGATGCTCTTATTTTTTGGTAATGGCAACAAACGCGATACATCACGTTGTGTCACACGCTAAAATCGCCATCAAATGAAATGGCAAAGTCAGGCTATGCTGTGATCAGGGCGTGAGCGATCATCACCCGGCATTGTGTGCGTGGACATCCAGAAACGTGCTGTTACAATCACTTGCATGTTTATAGAGGAGCGTCATGCGCTCCGTTACGGATGGCAATCTACGATAGCCATACTTAACAGGGGAGAAATAAATGAAACTTCGGCTGTCGGCGCTTGCGCTGGGCACAAGCCTGCTTGTGGGCTGCGCCAGCTCAGGCGAGCAAACGGGGCGCTCCGATCCTTTAGAAGGATTCAACCGCTCCATGTATAGCTTCAACTACAACGTGCTGGACCCGTATCTGGTTCGTCCGGTGGCTGTGGCATGGCGCGACTATGTTCCGCAACCTGCGCGCAATGGGCTGAGCAATTTCACCAGTAACCTGGAAGAGCCCGCGGTGATGGTGAACTTCTTCCTGCAAGGCGATCCGTATCAGGGGATGGTGCATTTTACTCGCTTCTTCCTGAACACCCTGTTGGGTATGGGCGGCTTTATCGATGTGGCTGGGATGTCTAACCAGAAACTGCAACGTGAACAGCCGCACCGCTTTGGTAGTACGCTCGGAAGTTATGGCGTCGGCTATGGCCCGTATATGCATTTGCCGTTCTATGGTAGCTTTACCGTTCGTGATGACGGTGGCGATATGGTTGATACGCTTTATCCGGTTCTGTCATGGCTGACGTGGCCGCTATCGATTGGGAAATGGACGGTCGAAGGAATTGAAACGCGCGCGCAATTGCTGGATTCTGACGGCCTGCTGCGCCAGTCTTCCGATCCTTATATCATGGTGCGTGAAGCTTACTTCCAGAATCATGATTTCATTGCCAGCGGTGGCAAGCTGAAGCCGGAAGATAACCCGAATGCGAAAGCTATCGAAAACGAACTGTCCGAGATTGATGCGGAATAAATAAAAAAAGGTGAGCAAATGCTCACCTTTTTTAATGATTGCGGAATTAGAACGCGTAGTTGAAGTTAGTACCGAACAGCCACGCTTTACCTGCAGATTTGAATTCGTACGCAGACACACCTTCACCCTCGGTGAAGCTGACGTTCTGACCATGCATGTAGGATGCACCCACATCAACAGAAGCATCGTCGTTGAAGGCATATGTCATACCTGCGCTCAGCCAGAAACGGTCCTGATCCGGAATTGAGATAGAACGTTTGTCGGCCGGCACTGGGCTGTCATCGAATGCGATACCCGTACGGAAGGTCCAGTTCTTATCGTAGTAGTAGGTTGTACCCAGCGCGATACGATAAGCATCTTTGAAGTTTTCGTCTTTCTGGAACAGCGTCTGGCCGTTGTCGCCCGTCGCTTTCAGTTCCTGGAACTGGCTCCAGCTGGTATAAGTCAGGCTATAGTGAACGGCCCACTGTGGCGCGACGCGGTTATAACCGGACACTTCCCACATTTCAGGCAGGTTCAGAGTCAACGCACCGTTCTGTGTTCTTCCGCCGGTACCGGTTGGCAGGGAAGTCATCCCCATGCTGGCGAAAATACTGTTAAGCGCCGGGTTAATGGAGCTCTTATAGTCGCCTTCGAAGTCGATTTTAACTTCTGAACGGTAAGTCAGACCCCAGCGGTTGTTTTTATCCAGCTCATACAGAATGCCGGCATTCCAGCCAAAGCCCCACTCATCACCCTTCAGGTATGCAATTTGGTCGCTCGGTGAGCTAATACCATCCCTGTATGGAGGAGGGAGTTGGGAAGCCAGTAATGGACCCAGATCGCCCGCGTAGCGTTCGATTTTCGCTTTGGCATAAACGGCATCAAAGCCAAGGCCGAAGCTCCAGTTACTGTTCAGACGATATGCACCGCTCAGGTTCAGGTTCATCGTCGTCAGATCGGTTTTGCCGCCGTAAATACCTGCGCCATAGCTGTCATTGAATTCGGTTGCCAGACCATAGTTTGACGTGACCGATGCACCCCAGCCAAACTGATCGTTAATGGGCATCACGAAGTGCATGTTAGGCACCCAGGCTACCGGAGCAATATTGTCCTGATTCGCGCTTTGCCCTGTCAGGCTGGATTTTCCGGTGACGTTTACATCAGGATCGATATAAACCGCACCGATAGAGAAGGTTGGGCGATCAAACATCGTGATCAGCGCCGGGTTACGGCTCACGTTGCCTGCATCATCGGCAATTGCGCCTTCCCCAGAATAGGCACGGCCAAGGCCAGAGGAAGAAAATTCGTTGAGCTGGAAGCCCGCTGACCAGGCGGACGTTGATACGATTGCCACTGCGACTGCCAGCGCAGTCTTTTTGAACAGGGTTTTCTGGCTCATGACCATAACCTCATTGAGTTTTTTTTATTCAATAATTGTTACACGTAGTAACAGGAGCGCGGAGTGTAGGGTCTGTGGTAACACTTAGAAATCAGACCAGTGGCGAGAGTATAGGTCTGACCAGATGGAATGTTGCAAGTTTGTTTATTAAGTTTTTCAAAGATGTTTATCGAAACGGGATCTGCGTGGCAAAAATGCGACCCGTCGCACTCATTGAAAAGGGTGATTTTTGCGTTAGATCATTTTTTAGTGTGATATCGCTCACTTATCGCCTTTTGCGCCATTAACGACTGGAGAGACCACCGGCTCGGGCGTAAAATATCGACAACGTATTTATCTCGCGCCGTGCGCGAATCCAGAGGAACTTGAGCTATGAGTAAATGCAGTGCTGATGAAACCCCGGTTTGCTGCTGTATGGATGTCGGTACCATCATGGACAATACGGATTGCACCGCGTCTTACAGCCGCGTGTTTAGTAAACGTGCGGACGCCGAAGAAACGCTGAGTGCATTGACTAAGCGCGCTCGCGACGTGGAGTCCGATCCTTGCGAAATCAAATCTACGCTCACCGAAGTTGAAGGTGGTGTGAAACTGGATATCGATTTCATTTTTGCTTGCGAAGCAGAAACATTGATTTTCCAGCTCGGCTTACGTTAATCCCGTCTTTTACGCCTCTGTTCTTCAGGGGCGTTTTCTTTTTCTTCTCTGTGTTTTAGCTCGCATTTTTTCGTTTCCCTGATTGGCTGAATGTAAAAAAATGGTTAAGACTGTTATCAGGTCAGACCACTTTATGCGTTTTGTCATTAACAGGGGAGTGTTATGAGTCAGGCATTACCGCTTATCACCCGCCAGGGCGATCGCATCGCCATTGTCAGCGGATTGCGTACGCCATTTGCACGCCAGGCGACGGCATTTCATGGAATACCGGCTGTCGATTTGGGCAAAATGGTGGTGGGGGAGATGCTGGCTCGCAGCGAAATATCCCCTGACGTCATTGAGCAACTGGTTTTTGGCCAGGTTGTTCAGATGCCTGAAGCACCGAATATCGCTCGTGAAATTGTGCTGGGCACCGGTATGAATGTGCATACCGACGCGTATAGCGTCAGCCGCGCGTGTGCGACCAGCTTTCAGGCGGTGGCAAACGTCGCTGAAAGTCTAATGACGGGAACCATTCGCGCCGGTATTGCGGGTGGCGCCGACTCTTCTTCCGTTTTGCCTATTGGCGTCAGCAAGAAACTGGCGCGTGTGCTGGTGGACGTCAATAAAGCGCGCACAATGGGGCAACGCCTTAAGCTTTTCTCTCAACTGCGTTTACGCGATCTCGCACCTGTTCCTCCTGCCGTCGCGGAATATTCGACGGGCCTGCGCATGGGCGACACCGCCGAGCAAATGGCGAAAACGTACGGTATCACGCGCGAACAGCAAGATGCTTTGGCGCATCGTTCACATCAGCGCGCTGCGCAGGCCTGGTCAGAAGGCAAGCTCAGGGACGAAGTGATGACGGCGTATATCCCGCCATTTCGCGAACCGCTCACCGAAGATAATAATATTCGCGGCACCTCAACGCTGGCGGATTATGCAAAATTACGTCCGGCATTCGATCGTAAACATGGCACCGTTACGGCGGCAAACAGCACCCCGCTGACCGACGGCGCGGCGGCGGTTATCCTGATGACCGAATCACGGGCGAAAGAGTTGGGTCTGGTTCCACTTGGGTATCTGCGCAGCTATGCGTTTACCGCCATCGACGTGTGGCAGGATATGCTGTTGGGGCCAGCATGGTCGACACCGCTGGCACTGGAGCGTGCCGGATTAGCGCTATCGGATTTAACACTCATCGATATGCACGAAGCCTTTGCCGCGCAAACTCTGGCGAATCTGCAATTGCTGGGCAGCGAACGTTTTGCTCGCGATGTTCTTGGCCGACCGCACGCCACGGGCGAGGTAGATGAGAGCAAATTTAACGTTCTTGGCGGCTCGATTGCCTATGGGCACCCCTTTGCGGCCACCGGTGCTCGAATGATTACGCAAACCCTGCACGAGCTTCGCCGTCGCGGCGGAGGATTTGGTCTGGTCACCGCGTGTGCGGCGGGTGGTTTGGGCGCAGCGATGGTTCTGGAGGCTGAATAATGGAAACGACTTCCGCATTTACACTTAACGTGCGTCTGGACAACATCGCGGTTGTCACTATCGATGTCCCGGGCGAGAAAATGAATACCCTGAAAGCCGAATTTGGCGTTCAGGTACGCAGCATTTTGAAGCAGGTCCGCGACAACAAAAATATCCGTGGGCTGATCTTCATTTCCGCCAAATCTGACAACTTTATCGCGGGTGCGGATATCAACATGATTGCCCGCGCTAACAGTGCGCAAGAGGCTGAGGAGCTTGCCCGGCAAGGGCAGCAAATCATGGCGGAGATCCATAGTTTACCAATCCCGACGATCGCCGCGATCCATGGCGCCTGCCTCGGCGGTGGGCTGGAATTAGCGCTGGCGTGCCATAGCCGCATTTGTACGGATGATGCAAAAACCGTTCTTGGCCTGCCGGAAGTGCAGCTTGGTTTGTTGCCAGGCTCTGGCGGAACGCAACGATTACCACGGCTGGTGGGTGTCAGCACTGCGCTGGAAATGATTCTCACTGGTAAACAGCTCCGTCCACGGCAGGCCTTAAAAGTCGGCCTGGTCGACGAAGTGGTTCCTAATTCTATTCTTCTAAAAGCGGCCGTTGAGCTGGCGCAAAAGGAACGGCAGGCAAGCCGTCATTTGCCCGTGCGGGAGCGCATCCTGGCGGGGCCGCTTGGCCGCGCGCTGCTGTTTAATGCGGTTGGCAAGAAAACCGAACAAAAAACCAAAGGCAACTACCCGGCGACGAAACGTATTTTAGCCGTTATCGAAACGGGGCTATCACAGGGAAGCAGCAGCGGTTACGCCGCAGAAGCCAAAGCCTTTGGCGAATTAGCAATGACGCCTCAATCGCAGGCCCTGCGAAGCATCTTTTTTGCCAGCACGGATGTCAAAAAAGATCCCGGCAGCGAGGCTGCTCCTGGTCCGCTAAATGCCATTGGCGTTTTGGGCGGCGGATTAATGGGCGGAGGCATCTCTTTTGTGACCGCCAGTAAAGGCAAATTGCCCGTTCGTATCAAAGACATTAATGCGAAAGGCATCAACCATGCGCTGCAATATAGCTGGCAGCTGCTTGATCAAAAGGTAAAACGCCGCCATATCAAAGCCAGCGAGCGAGACCGAGAACTGGCGCTGATTTCAGGCACCACAGACTTTAGCGGTTTCAAACACCGTGACGTGGTCATTGAGGCCGTGTTTGAAGATCTGAAACTAAAGCAACAGATGGTGGCGGACGTTGAGCAGCACTGTGCGCCACATACGATTTTTGCATCCAATACGTCATCTTTGCCAATAGGCGATATCGCGGCAAATGCGGCGCGACCAGAACAGGTGATTGGTTTGCATTTCTTCAGTCCGGTAGAAAAAATGCCGCTGGTTGAAGTGATCCCTCACGCGTCGACCAGCCCACAAACCGTAGCAACGGTCGTTAAGCTCGCTAAGCGGCAAGGGAAAACGCCGATAGTCGTGGCAGATAAAGCGGGATTTTACGTCAATCGTATTCTTGCCCCGTATATCAATGAAGCCATGCGGCTGCTGACCGAAGGCGAAAAAGTCGAAAATGTTGATGACGCGTTGGTAAAGTTTGGGTTCCCGGTTGGGCCAATCCAACTTTTGGATGAGGTCGGAATTGATACAGGCACTAAAATTATACCTGTGCTTGAAGCAGCTTATGGCGAGCGCTTTAGTCCCCCTGCGAATGTTGTTTCAGCGATTTTGAATGACGATCGCAAAGGCAGAAAAAATGGTCGGGGTTTCTATCTTTACGCAGCAAAAGGGCGTAAAAGCAAGAAACAGGTTGACCCCTCGGTTTATGGGCTTATCAATGCCAGTGGCCAGGGCAAGCTTACCGCGCAACAGTGCGCTGAACGCTGCGTCATGATGATGCTTAACGAAGCGGCGCGTTGCTTTGATGAAAATGTGATTAAAAACGCGCGCGACGGTGACATTGGCGCCGTATTTGGCATTGGTTTTCCGCCGTTTCTGGGCGGCCCGTTCCGCTATATGGATAGTCTGGGTGCGGGTGAAGTTGTGGCGACATTGCAGCGTCTGGCATCACTTTATGGCTCTCGATTTACACCCTGCGAGGCATTAAAACAGATGGCAGAAAATAAGCTGCGTTTTTGGCCAGCACAGGAAACTGACCCAATAAATTAGGGTCAAAATAGAGTAGATCCTGGGGTGAATGGGATAGCCATTGTCTAATTTGTAAACAGATATTGACTATACTTACGCCATTAAGGTAAAAAACAGCGTTTCATTCATCGAATGGATCAGGCACAATGCCCGGCCATCGGGTTTTCTGCCTTTTTGCTGTATTCGCGGGTAGTCAACGCCGGTGATCCTGGTCAACAAAAGCGGTGCAATATGCAAGTTTTTATCATGCGTCACGGCGACGCGGCACTCGATGCCGCCAGTGACTCTGTTCGTCCTTTGACAACCTGCGGCTGTGACGAATCTCGTCTAATGGCCACCTGGCTCAAGGGTCAAAAAGTGGACATTGCTCGTGTTCTGGTGAGCCCATTCTTGCGTGCTGAACAGACGCTAGACGTGGTAGGCGAATGTATGAACCTACCTAAAAACGTGGACGTGCTTCCTGAACTCACACCTTGCGGCGATATCGGTCTGGTGAGCGGTTATCTTCAGACATTGAGTCATGAGGGCGTCGCGTCTGTGCTGGTCATTTCCCACCTGCCACTGGTCGGCTATTTAGTTGCTGAACTGTGCCCTGGCGAAACGCCTCCGATGTTTACCACCTCGGCCATTGCTAACGTCACGCTCGACGAAAGCGGCAAAGGGGTATTCAACTGGCAAATGAGTCCGTGCAATTTGAAGATGGCAAAAGCTATCTGACGTGACGTGCGATCTGGCGGGTAAATAGTATTACCCGCCACTCTGTCAGGGCAGCTCAGGGGGCTGCCACTCTTCAATTTCAATCAACACCAGCAATGCGGCATCTCCGCCGTACTCTTTCGGTGCCTGATGAAAAGCCATCACGTGTGGATGCTGAGCCAGCCACAGTGGCGTTTGTTGTTTGAGAATATGTTTGCCGTGCCCGTGCATAACACAGGTGCAAAAGACATGTTCGCGACGGCACGCCGCAATCAATGCCCCGAGCTCCTGTTTCGCCTGCATCTGCGTCAGGCCATGCAGATCAAGAAACAGCTCTGGCGAATAATCCCCACGACGTAATTTTTTCAGCTCAAAATGGCTGACGTCTTCGCGCACATATTTTACCGGGCCCTGTGTGTTGAGCAGCGGCTGGAATTCATCTGAAAAATAGTGGCTGTTATCGGCTTGTTCCTGAAGCAGCCGTTTAACCGGCACTTCGGTAATTTTTTTACGGATCGGACGATGAACAATGGTGTCCTGGGCGATTTGACGCGTCCCGCTCATAAGCTGGCGAAACAGCGACTGATCCTCCTCGCTAAGCGATGTTTTCTTTTTCATTCTTGGGTCTCATCTCTTATTTCCCTTAGTTTACCTGAGGGAGGCGCAAGCAAAACGCATTTTTTCACCTGTCTCGCGTCGCGACAATGCTGATTTATCGCCGTCTTCATGGCAAACTAGCCGCCGAAAATTATGCAAGCATGCCCTGGAGAGAATAATGGATAAAATTTTTGTCGATGAAGCAGTAAACGAACTGCATACCATTCAGGACATGTTGCGCTGGTCCGTTAGCCGCTTCAGCGCGGCTAATATCTGGTACGGTCACGGCACGGATAACCCGTGGGATGAAGCTGTGCAGCTCGTACTGCCGTCGCTTTATCTGCCGTTGGATATCCCCGAAGACATGCGCACTGCGCGCCTGACCTCCAGCGAAAAACACCGTATCGTTGAGCGCGTGATCCGTCGCGTGAACGAACGCATTCCGGTCGCGTATCTGACCAACAAAGCCTGGTTCTGCGGCCACGAATTTTATGTCGATGAACGCGTGCTGGTGCCGCGCTCACCGATTGGCGAGCTGATCAACAATCATTTTGCGGGTCTGATGGACCATCAACCGGAACATATTCTGGATATGTGTACCGGTAGCGGATGTATTGCGATCGCGTGCGCCTACGCTTATCCGGAAGCAGAAGTTGATGCGGTGGACATCTCGACTGACGCGCTGGCCGTCACTGAACACAACATCGAAGAGCACGGTTTGATTCATCATGTGACGCCGATCCGCTCCGATCTGTTCCGCGATTTGCCGACGCTGCAATACGATCTGATCGTGACCAATCCGCCGTATGTGGATGCGGAAGATATGTCCGATCTGCCGAATGAATATCGCCACGAACCCGAACTCGGCCTGGCATCCGGTACAGACGGTCTGAAGCTGACGCGCCGCATTCTGGCTTGCGCGCCGGATTATCTGACCGATGACGGTATTCTGATTTGTGAAGTCGGTAACAGCATGGTACATCTGATGGAGCAGTACCCGGAGGTGCCTTTCACCTGGCTCGAGTTCGACAACGGTGGCGAAGGCGTCTTCATGCTGACCAAAGCGCAGCTTATCGCCGCGCGTGAATACTTCAGCATCTATAAAGATTAATCTTGCGGGCTTCGGCCCGTTTCACCTGCTCAAACAGAGAACAACGATAACGGAGCCGTGATGGCAGGAAACAGTATTGGACAATTATTCCGCGTGACCACGTTTGGTGAGTCGCACGGTCTGGCGCTCGGGTGCATCGTTGACGGCGTTCCGCCGGGCATCGAACTGACCGAAGCCGATTTACAACACGACCTTGACCGTCGCCGTCCGGGCACCTCGCGTTACACCACGCAGCGTCGCGAGCCAGACCAGGTCAAAATCCTCTCCGGCGTCTTCGAAGGGCGCACTACGGGCACCAGTATCGGCCTGCTGATTGAAAATACCGACCAGCGTTCTCAGGATTACGGCGCGATTAAAGATGTTTTCCGCCCAGGTCACGCTGATTACACCTACGAGCAAAAATTCGGTTTCCGTGATTATCGCGGCGGCGGTCGTTCGTCTGCGCGCGAAACCGCGATGCGCGTTGCCGCAGGTGCGATTGCGAAAAAATATCTGGCGCAGAAGTTTGGCATTGTGATCCGCGGTTGTCTGACTCAAATGGGCGATATTCCGCTGGCCATCAAAGACTGGGATCTGGTTGAACAGAACCCGTTCTTCTGTGCCGATGCGGACAAAATCGATGCGCTGGACGAACTGATGCGCGCCCTGAAAAAAGAGGGCGACTCCATTGGCGCAAAAGTCACCGTTGTCGCTGATGGCGTGCCGCCAGGCTTAGGCGAACCGGTGTTTGACCGTCTGGATGCTGATATCGCGCACGCGATGATGAGCATTAACGCCGTGAAAGGTGTGGAGATTGGCGACGGTTTTGAGGTCGTTGCGCTACGCGGCAGCCAGAATCGCGACGAAATCACCGCGCAAGGTTTCCAGAGCAATCATGCGGGCGGTATTTTGGGCGGTATCAGCAGCGGCCAACAGATTGTGGCCAATATCGCACTGAAGCCGACTTCCAGCATCACGGTGCCTGGTCACACGATTAATCGCGCGGGTGAAGAAGTTGAAATGATCACCAAAGGCCGTCACGATCCTTGCGTGGGTATCCGCGCGGTGCCGATTGCTGAAGCTATGCTGGCGATCGTGCTGATGGATCATTTCCTGCGCCAGCGCGCGCAGAACGCGGATGTGATTCCCCCTCTTCCACGCTGGTAACCATGAAAAAAACCGCAATTGCTCTGCTGGCACTGCTTGCCAGTGGAGCCAGTCTGGCAGCCACTCCGTGGCAAAAAATCACCCATCCGGTGGCGGGCAGCGCGCAGTCGATCGGCGCGTTTTCCAACGGATGTATAGTAGGTGCGCAGGAATTGCCGTTGCAGTCCGATACCTATCAGGTGATGCGAACCGATCAGCGCCGTTACTTTGGTCATCCTGATCTGGTGACTTTTATCCAGCGTTTGGGGGATCGGGTTCACAATCTGGGGTTGGGGACGATGCTGATTGGCGATATGGGTATGCCCGCGGGCGGTCGCTTTAATGGCGGGCACGCCAGCCACCAGTCGGGACTTGATGTCGATATTTTCCTGCAATTGCCAAAAACACGCTGGAGTTCAGCACAGTTGCTTAAACCTCAGGCGCTGGATTTGGTCGCGCGTGACGGCAAAAATGTTGTGCCGTCACTGTGGACGCCCGATGTGTTCAGTTTGATTAAAGTGGCCGCGAAAGATAACGATGTAACGCGTATTTTCGTCAATCCGGCAATCAAACAGCAGCTCTGTCTGGATGCCGGAACGGATCGCGACTGGTTAAGCAAAGTTCGTCCGTGGTTCCAGCATCGCGCGCACATGCATGTCCGCTTACGTTGCCCGGCGAACAGCCTTGAGTGCGAAGACCAGCCATTACCTCCGCCTGGCGACGGCTGTGGCGCTGAACTACAAAGTTGGTTTGAACCTGCCAAACCTGGAACCACTCAGCCTGAGAAGAAGACACCGCCTCCGTTGCCGCCTTCCTGCCAGGCGCTACTGGATGAGCATGTACTGTAATGGATAACTTCGTCGATCTTTTCATGGTGTCACCGCTGTTGCTGGCGGTGCTTTTTTTTGTCGCCATGCTGGCCGGTTTTATTGATGCGCTGGCGGGGGGCGGGGGATTATTAACGGTTCCCGCGCTATTGGCCGTAGGCATGAGCCCTGCGCAGGCGCTGGCAACCAATAAACTCCAGGCCTGTGGCGGCTCACTTTCGGCCTCAATTTATTTTATTCGTCGCAAAGTCGTTAGCCTTGCCGATCAGAAGCTCAATATTTTGATGACGTTTATCGGCTCAACGTCAGGCGCGCTGCTGGTTCAGCATGTCCAGTCCGATATTTTGCGCCAAATTTTACCGATTCTGGTTATCTGTATTGGTCTCTATTTTTTGCTGATGCCAAAGCTTGGCGAAGAAGACCGACAGCGTCGTTTGCACGGTTTGCCGTTCGCCCTGATTGCTGGCGGTTGCGTCGGTTTTTACGACGGATTTTTTGGTCCTGGCGCGGGTTCGTTCTATGCGCTGGCGTTTGTTACGCTTGCCGGTTTTAATCTCGCCAAATCCACCGCGCATGCCAAAGTGCTGAATGCGACCTCTAATCTCGGCGGCCTGCTGCTGTTTATTATCGGTGGCAAAGTTATCTGGGCGACCGGTTTTGTGATGATGGTGGGGCAGTTTTTAGGCGCGCGCGTGGGCTCTCGCCTGGTATTAAGTAAAGGGCAGAAACTCATTCGTCCCATGATTGTTATTGTGTCGGCGGTGATGAGCGCCAAACTTCTTTATGACAGCCACGGACAGGAGATCCTCCACTGGTTGGGGATGAACTAATGAACAGTACACATAATTATGAACAGCTGATTGAAATCTTTGACGGCTGTTTCGCTGATGATTTTAATACCCGTCTGATTAAAGGCGACGACGAACCGATCTATCTCCCTGCTGATGCCGACGTGCCGTACAACCGGATTGTGTTTGCGCACGGCTTTTATGCCAGCGGGTTGCATGAAATTTCCCACTGGTGTATTGCCGGGAAAGCGCGTCGCGAGCTGGTAGACTTTGGTTACTGGTACTGCCCGGACGGGCGAGATGCGGCGACGCAGGGTCAGTTTGAAGATGTGGAAGTCAAACCCCAGGCGTTCGACTGGCTGTTCTGCGTGGCGGCAGGTTTTCCGTTTAACGTCAGCTGTGACAATCTCGAAGGCGATTGTGAGCCAGACAGAATTACCTTCCAGCGCCGCGTTCATGCGCAGGTGATGGAATATCTTGAGAAAGGCTTCCCGGAACGTCCGGCGCGTTTCATCAAAGCATTGCAGGATTACTACCACACGCCGGAATTAAAGGCGGAACACTTCCCATGGCCGGAAGATATTTAACTGAGGAAAGAAGATGATCGCAGAATTTGAATCACGCATTCTGGCGCTAATTGATGGCATGGTAGAGCACGCCAGTGACGATGAACTGTTTGCCAGCGGTTATCTGCGTGGTCACCTGACGCTTGCCGTAGCGGAGCTGGAAGCGGGCGACGATCACTCGCCTGAAGCCGTTCACGCTGCCGTGGGGCGTGGCCTTGAAAAAGCCATTCAGGCAGGCGAGCTTTCTCCACGCGACCAGTCTTTGGTATTGGATATGTGGGATAACCTGTTTGATCAGGCAAAGTTGCAGTAAATTTCTGCCCGTGTGAGAACCCTCTCCCAGGAGAGGGTTCAGACCACGTCTTATTTCACCGCTTTCCCTTTCAGCAATTTCCGCACCCACAAACGATTTGGACTCAGACCCGCAAGCGTCGTACTGTCCATCGGAATCGGCTCTTCGCTCATCTGTGATGCCAGGATTTCTGCCAGCAGCGGGGCGGTACACAGCCCGCGCGATCCCAGCGCGCCCAGCATAAAGAGGCCTGGATATACCGGCGCAGTGACTGCGGTTTTGTTGTGCTCGGCAAGATCCTGATATTGCGTCAGCGTCGATTCGTAATCCGGCACGTTCCCGACCATCGGCAAGTGATCCCGCGTCGCACACCGCACGCCGCAGCGGGCATCTGAGTCAGAGACATCCACCTCTTTTGCCCATTCGGCTTTCGGGAAACAATCCACTAAACGCTGGCGATTTTGCTGCTGATCGGCTTCGCTGTACTCCATTTCTGTCTGGCCGCGATGATAGCTGGCGCCTATGCAATGATGGCCATTTGCTGGGTTTTGCGGTGTCAAATAACCGTCATAACAGAGCACCTGACGGAGTTTTTCGAGCTGTGGAGTTGTGGGAATATGACTGACCTGACCACCAACCGGATAAACGGGTAACTTTTCTGTTTGCGAAAAATCGCCAATGCGATGGCCGTTAGCCAGCACAACGCTTGAGTGCCGGGCATCAGCGTCATTGTTGAACCGTAACTGCCAGTCACCTTCCTGATGATTTAGGGATTCCAGTTGATAACCGTAATGCACATCCAGGCCGCGAGACTGCGCCAGGCTTATCACCGCAGCCGTCAGTTCCGCCGGGCATAACCACCCGCCCTCAGGGTAGTGAATGCCACCGCAGCCGGTTGGCACACCGGTGTTTTCCAGAACCTGCTGCGCATCCACGGCTGTTGCGATTTGTTCCGGTAAACCCAGTGACAGCATTTGGTCTATTTTTTGTTGGCTTTTTTCATCCCAGCCGAGCTGCGTCACACCGCACCAGTCGTGCGCATAGGTAACGGGAAGAGCGTCATACAGGCGACGAGCGAAGGTGAAGGCTGCCGGGAAAAACTGGCTGATCGCCGGGTCGTGAGCGCTCAGAAGCGGATACAACGCGCCCTGACGGTTGCCGGAGGCGCCATTTGCCGGTGAGTTGTCGGCACAGTAGAGCGTCACCCGCCAGCCGCGCTGAAGTAATGCAAAGGCCAGCAGGGCACTGGCGATGCCCCCGCCAATAATCGCCGTTTCACGTTTTTCAATGCCGCTGCGGGTAAACCAGGGCGCGCGGGGGCTTGGGGCATTGTCCTGCGCCATGACGCCCGTGAGCATTTCGCGTTTGCGGCCAAAACCTTTGCATTTTTGCATGGTAAAACCGGCGTCCCGCAAGCCACGACGAACAAATCCGGCGCAGGTAAATGTTGCCAGGGTTGCACCGGGGCGGGCCAGACGCGCCATTGCAGCGAATAACTGCTCGCTCCACATATCCGGATTTTTGGACGGAGCAAACCCATCGAGAAACCAGGCGTCGACCTGTTGATTGAGTGAGTCGTCGAGTTGGTCGGTCAGTTCATTGATATCGCCGAACCATAAATCGAGCGTGACTCTACCTTCATCCAGTAACAGGCGGTGACATCCGCCGATCGGCAACGGCCACTGCGCCTGTAGCTGTTCTGCCCACCGTGCCAGTTCTGGCCAATGCTGATGCGCCAGTTTGAGATCGTGACCGGTGAGGGGATATTTCTCAAAACTGATGAAATGTAATCTTTGTAGCGTAGCTTCGGGATGGTCAGCACGGAACTGCTCAAACGCCTGCCAAAGGGTGAGGAAGTTTAAACCGGTGCCAAAACCGCTCTCCGCCACGACAAATTGGCTGCGGTTATGGAGGGGAAAGCGCGCGTTGAGGTGGTTTCCATCCAGAAAAACATAACGGGTCTCTTCCAGCCCGTTATCATTAGAGAAATAGACATCGTCGAAATCTCGGGAAACAGGTGTACCCTCAGCGTTGAACTCAAGGTTAGCAGGTTGTACGACGTTTTGTTTCACGTAAGTTACTCGTCTGACAGGCAGTGGCATGATCTTAACGATGTGAGCCCGCTGGTGCAAATTTCCACAGAAATTGGCTGATCGGACTTGTTCAGCGTACAAGTGTACGCTATTGTGCCAGTCGAAACTTTAATAGTGCGACTTATAGAGGTATTGAATGAAACGTGCAGTGATTACTGGCTTGGGCATTGTTTCCAGCATCGGTAACAACCAGCAGGAAGTCCTGGCATCTCTGCGTGAAGGACGCTCTGGGATCACTTTCTCTGAAGAGTTTAAAGATTCAGGTATGCGTAGCCACGTATGGGGTAACGTCAAACTGGACACCACCGGTTTGATTGACCGTAAAGTGGTTCGTTTCATGAACGATGCCTCTATTTATGCTTATCTCTCCATGCAGGAAGCGATAGCTGATGCTGGTCTGAGCGAAGAAGTTTATCAGAGCAACCCACGCGTGGGCCTGATTGCAGGCTCCGGCGGTTCTTCAAAAGCGCAGGTATTCGGTGCTGACGCTATGCGTAGCCCGCGTGGCCTGAAAGCAGTGGGTCCGTATGTTGTGACCAAAGCGATGGGTTCAGCGGTTTCCGCGTGCCTCGCGACGCCGTTCAAAATTCACGGCGTAAACTACTCCATCAGCTCTGCCTGTGCGACTTCAGCACACTGCATCGGTAACGCGGTTGAACAAATTCAGCTGGGTAAACAGGACATCGTCTTTGCCGGCGGCGGCGAAGAGCTGGGCTGGGAAATGGCCTGTGAGTTTGATGCGATGGGCGCACTGTCCACCAAATATAACGAAACGCCAGAAAAAGCGTCCCGTACCTATGATGCGCACCGTGACGGTTTCGTTATCGCGGGCGGCGGCGGTATGGTTGTCGTTGAAGAGCTGGAACATGCGCTGGCACGTGGCGCGCACATTTATGCAGAAATCGTGGGCTACGGCGCAACGTCCGATGGCGCAGATATGGTCGCTCCATCCGGTGAAGGCGCAGTGCGCTGCATGAAGATGGCGATGCAAGGTCTGGACACCCCGATCGATTACCTGAACTCCCACGGGACGTCTACGCCAGTAGGCGACGTGAAAGAGCTGGGCGCCATCTGTGAAGTGTTCGGCGACAACAGCCCGGCCATTTCCGCCACCAAAGCGATGACCGGTCACTCTCTGGGTGCTGCTGGCGTTCAGGAAGCCATTTACTCACTGCTGATGTTGGAACATGGCTTTATCGCACCAAGCATCAACGTTGAAGAACTGGACGAGAAGGCTGCGGGTCTGAACATCGTGACCAAGCCAACTGAGCAAACGCTGACGACCGTTATGTCTAACAGCTTCGGCTTCGGCGGGACGAACGCCACGCTGGTTATGCGTAAACTGAAAGCGTAAGTTTTCCGTATCACGTTAAACATCACGTAAAAAGGGAGCCAGATGGCTCCCTTTTTGTATATGTATTTGGGTGTTATGCCGCTCGGCACAGATGCCACTTAGCACGTTTTCAACGAATTTTTCGCACCTGCACGAGCATTTGCGCTTAAATCACAATCCACATGATCGCCAGCGCAATCATCAGGGCAATGAACATCAGCCCTGGGCGCGCGGACATTGATTTGAGGTTTCCACCACGGGCGCAAACAGCGGGCTGTAAATTGGCTGGATGTTGCGGGCTTCAGGCACACCCGATTCGCGCTCAGCGCGGCGGACAAAAATCTGATTGAGGAGATCCTGCACCTGCGCGGTCGTCAGTACCGCTTGCGGCGTCACCTGCCAGTTTTGTTGTGCGTAATCACGTATCGCTTCAAATTCCCGTGGCTCAAGCGGCTGTTTTAGCGCAGCCTGTAGGGTGTGCAGCGTTGGCGCGCTTTGCGTGCTCAACGTCTGACGCGCCTGAAGCCAGGTCACCAAATGGGGTAAACTGTTTGGCTGGGATTAATTCGCCATCCTTTACGCCAGAAAGTTCCAGCATGGATTGCCAGATGAGCTTCGTGGGTTCTCCGGTCGCAGCGGCGAGTTTAGTCACCATCTGCTTGAGCGTGTTGTGCTCTGCGGGCAAGAGCGAGCGTTCTGTCGCCGGGCGCGTTTGCGGCTGCGGAATCGACATTTCATTATTTTGCAGCAGCGTCAGCACGGTTTTTAGCTGATCCGGCGTCAGTTGACTCAGCGCCGTCTGGCCAAATTGCTGGCGGATAAAATCACTCACCGCCTGGCGATTGTTACCCTGACCTAACAGCTCGGTGAGCTGTGAGATTGTCTGGCGCGTGGTGTGATTTTGTTGCGCGGTGTTCAGACGCGTATTCAGGTTTTGTTCCGCCGCTGGAAAGTGACGCGACAACAACGGCGCATCGTTTTTCAGCCCGAGCTCGTGTTTGACCCCAGCCCATACTTCCGCACTCTGTTGCGAAGTGAGGGCAACAAGACGGACGATCAGACGCTCCAGCACGGTGCGCTGCAGCGTAGAAAGCGGTTGTTCGCCAGCGGCGGAGGGAACTCCCGGGCCATCACCTGGAGGGCGCGGCGGCGTACCTGAAATGGGCTGCATCGTCATAAATCCTTAAAGTCGTTACTCACCGTAATCCAGGCCACCTGTACGTGTATGCCTGGGGGCGAGATTATGGCACACTTGCCCGGTTAACTTCCTCTCAAACAGGTACTCAGACGTGAAAATCCTCGTTGACGAAAATATGCCTTACGCTCAGGAGCTATTCAGCCGCCTGGGCGACGTCAAAGCTGTTCCTGGTCGTCCTATTCCCGTTGCTGAACTCGACGATGCGGATGCCCTGATGGTGCGCTCCGTGACCAAAGTGAATGAGACGCTTCTGGCCGGAAAAGGCATCAAGTTTGTGGGTACCGCTACGGCGGGAACCGACCATGTGGATGATGCCTGGCTCGCCAAAGCCGGTATTGGATTTTCGGCAGCGCCTGGCTGTAACGCGATTGCGGTTGTGGAATACGTTTTCTCATCGTTATTGATGCTGGGTGAGCGTGATGGCTTTGCGCTTCAGGACCTCACCGTGGGCATTGTCGGTGTCGGTAACGTGGGCGGCCGTCTGCAAAAACGTCTCGAGGCATTGGGGATTCGCACGCTGCTCTGCGATCCGCCGCGCGCCGATCGCGGTGATGAAGGCCATTTTGTCACCCTTGATGAACTGGTCGAGCAAGCGGATGTGATCACCTTCCATACGCCGCTGTTTAAAGACGGCGCATATAAAACGTTCCATCTGGCCGATGAGACGCTGATTCGTCGCCTTAAGCCTGGCGCTATTCTGATAAATGCCTGCCGTGGCCCGGTTGTGGATAATGCAGCATTGCTGAAATGTCTGGAAGAGGGGCAAAATCTTAGCGTTGTGCTGGATGTCTGGGAGCCAGAACCGGATCTCAACGTGGCGCTGCTGAATCGCGTTGACGTGGCAACCGCACACATCGCGGGCTACACGCTGGAAGGTAAAGCACGCGGTACAACGCAGGTCTTTGAGGCCTATAGCGCGTTTATCGGCAATGCACAGCAGGTGGCGCTTGATACGCTGCTGCCTGCGCCGGAATTCGGCCGTATTACGCTCCATGGCCCACTCGACGCGTCTTCGCTAAAAAGGCTGGTGCATTTAGTGTATGATGTGCGCCGCGATGACGCGCTGCTGCGAAAAGTAGCAGGAATTCCGGGGGAGTTTGACAAGCTGCGCAAGAACTATCTTGAGCGCCGCGAATGGTCTTCTTTGTATGTGATTTGTGACGATGCCGATGCGGCAGCGTTATTGAATAACTTAGGTTTTAACGCCGTACATAACCCGGCGCGTTAATGTCTTCTTAATGCTCCCTGCCGGATAATCTGGCGGGGACGCTAATTCATTTCTGGAGTACACCACCATGTCTGAAGGCTGGAATATTGCCGTACTGGGTGCCACTGGCGCTGTGGGCGAAGCCCTGCTCGAAACACTTGCGGAGCGTCAATTCCCGGTGGGAGAAATTTTTGCACTGGCGCGCGCAGAAAGCGCGGGCGAAGGGCTGCGCTATGAAGGAAAAACGGTGCGCGTTCAGGATGTCGCACAGTTTGACTGGTCGCAGGCCCAACTGGCGTTCTTTGCCGCGGGCGCTGAGGCATCAGCCGCTTACGCCGACGAAGCCGCCAACGCAGGTTGTTTAGTTATCGATTTGAGTGGCCATTTTGCGCTGGAGCCTGACGTCCCATTGGTCGTACCGGACGTTAACCCGTTTGTGCTGGCAGATTACCGTAATCGCAATATTATCGCCGTACCGGATAGCCTGACCAGCCAGCTTCTGACGGCGCTTAAACCGTTGATCGACGATGGCGGTTTATCGCGTATTTCAGTCACCAACCTGCTTTCTGTCTCCGCGCGCGGGAAAAAGGCCGTCGATGCGCTGGCAGGGCAGAGCGCGAAACTCCTGAACGGTATCCCGGTTGACGAAGATGATTTCTTTGGTCGTCAACTGGCGTTCAACATGATGCCAATCCTGCCGGATCGCGAAGGTAGCGTGCGTGAAGAACGCCGTATTGTCGAAGAGACGCGGAAAGTGATGCAGGACGAAGGCCTGATGGTTTCCGTCAGTTGCGTACAGTCTCCCGTATTTTACGGTCATGCGCAGATGGTGAGCTTTGAAGCGCTGCGCCCACTGGCCGCCGATGAAGCCCGCGAAGCGTTTGAACGCTGCGATGATATCTCCCTGAGCGATGAAACGGATTTCCCGACCCAGGTGGGGGATGCAACCGGCAGCGCGCATCTTTCCGTCGCCTGCGTGCGTAATAACTACGGTGTACCAGGTGAAGTACAGTTCTGGTCGGTTGCCGATAACGTCCGTTTTGGTGGCGCGCTAATGGCCGTCAAAATCGCCGAGAAACTGGTGCAGGAGTATCTGTACTGATGTCAGAAGTGGAACTTAAGCCGGTTCATAGAATTGCCCTTGGAATTGAGTACGATGGCAGTAAATACTATGGCTGGCAGCGTCAAAATGAAGTGCGCAGTGTTCAGGAAAAACTGGAAAAGCGCTCTCTCAGGTGGCGAATCATCCGATCGCTGTCTATTGCGCGGGTCGTACTGACGCAGGCGTGCACGGTACCGGTCAGGTGGTGCATTTTGAAACCACGTCGGTGCGTAAAGATGCTGCATGGACGCTTGGCGTAAATGCGAATTTACCTGGTGACATCGCTGTGCGCTGGGTGAAAGATGTGCCGGATGATTTTCACGCGCGTTTCAAGCGCCACGGCGCGTCGCTATCGCTACATCATCTACAATCAGCGCCTTCGCCCGGCGATACTTGGGCAAGGTGTGACGCACTTTTACGCGCCGCTGGATGCGGAACGTATGCAGCGCGCTGCGCAATCGCTGATTGGTGAAAATGACTTTACCTCGTTTCGCGCGGTGCAGTGCCAGTCGCGCACGCCGTGGCGAAACGTGATGCACATAAACGTCAGCCGTTATGGCGCGTATGTGGTGGTGGATATCAAAGCAAATGCCTTTGTACATCATATGGTGCGGAATATTGTTGGCAGCCTGATGGAAGTGGGCGCCGGACACCAGCCGGAGAGCTGGATTGCAGAACTGCTGGCAGCGAAGGACAGAACGCTTGCAGCAGCAACGGCAAAAGCGGAAGGTTTGTATCTGGTTTCAGTTGATTATCCAGAACGTTTTGACCTTCCAAAACCGCCAATGGGCCCGCTGTTTTTAGCGGACTAACGCAGTTGCAATTAAGGCTTAACCAATATGGACGTAATACATTTTATTATCGATTTCATCCTGCATATTGATGTGCATTTGGCGGAGCTGGTCGCGCAATACGGCGTCTGGGTGTATGCCATTCTGTTCCTGATTTTGTTCTGTGAAACCGGCCTGGTCGTGACACCATTTTTGCCGGGGGATTCCCTACTGTTCGTCGCGGGTGCGCTTTCAGCGCTTCCGACCAACGATCTGAATGTGCACCTGATGGTGATGCTCATGATTGTTGCGGCGATTGTTGGCGATGCGGTGAATTACACTATTGGGCGGCTGTTTGGTGAAAAACTGTTCAGCAATCCAGACTCAAAGATCTTCCGTCGCAGTTATTTAGACAAAACGCACGCGTTCTATGCACGTCACGGTGGGAAGACCATTATCCTGGCGCGCTTTGTTCCGATCGTTAGAACGTTTGCGCCGTTTGTTGCGGGAATGGGGCACATGTCCTATCGTCATTTTGCGGCGTATAACGTCATCGGCGCGCTGCTGTGGGTTCTGCTGTTTACCTATGCAGGCTACATCTTTGGCGACCTGCCGATCGTGCAGGAAAATCTTAAGTTATTGATTGTTGCTATCATTGTGCTCTCGGTTCTGCCGGGTGTGGTCGAAATCATTCGACACAAACGAGCAGCAGCAAAGCAAGCGAAGTAAGTACGCATTTGCGGTTCGACCACTTTTTTATCCAAAGTTTCGGGCTGTTATGTTTTAATGTGCAACATTCATGGTCTGTTTGTGGCAAAAATGGCATTATGCGCCGCTTACAGCAAAACTGGCATACGACCAGGTTCAGGCAGAAAGGTTATCAATGAGCTGGATTGAACGAATTAAAAGCAACATAGCCCCAACCCGTAAGGCGAGTATTCCTGAAGGGGTGTGGACCAAGTGTGATAGCTGCGGCCAGGTTCTGTACCGCGCTGAGCTGGAACGCAATCTTGAGGTTTGCCCGAAGTGTGACCATCACATGCGTATGTCGGCGCGCAATCGCCTGCATAGCTTGCTGGATGAAGGCTCGATGGTAGAGCTGGGCAGTGAACTTGAGCCGAAAGATCTGCTGAAGTTCCGTGACTCCAAGAAATACAAAGATCGTATCGCTTCTGCGCAAAAAGAGACCGGCGAGAAAGATGCGCTGGTGGTGATGAAAGGCACTCTGCACGAGATGCCGGTTGTCGCTGCAGCCTTTGAGTTCTCCTTTATGGGCGGCTCGATGGGTTCTGTCGTGGGCGCGCGTTTCATCCGTGCCGTTGAGCAGGCACTGGAAGACAACTGTCCTCTGATCTGCTTCTCCGCCTCGGGTGGCGCACGTATGCAGGAAGCGCTGATGTCCCTGATGCAGATGGCGAAAACCTCTGCGGCACTGGGCAAAATGCAGGAACGTGGTCTGCCGTATATCTCCGTACTGACTGACCCGACCATGGGCGGCGTGTCGGCGAGCTTCGCCATGCTTGGCGATCTGAACATCGCTGAACCGAAAGCCCTGATTGGCTTTGCGGGTCCGCGTGTTATCGAGCAAACCGTGCGTGAGAAATTGCCGCCTGGCTTCCAGCGCAGCGAATTCCTCATCCAAAAAGGCGCCATCGATATGATCGTTCGCCGTCCGGAAATGCGCCTGAAACTGGCAAGTATCCTGGCGAAGCTGATGAATCTGCCTGCGCCGAGCCCGGATGAACCACGCGAAAGCGTCGTTGTACCGGATCAGGAACCCGAAGCCTGATAACTCGAAAGGGCAGGGCCAAACGGCGCTGCCCTTTTGCTTTCTCACCGTAACTGAAAAGTGCGTATCATGGAAAACAACAGCATTCCCCAAGCCACGTCGCCCCTGGTCACGTGGCTTTCTTATCTGGAAAACCTGCACAGTAAAACCATCGATATGGGGCTTGATCGCGTCAGCCAGGTAGCGGCTCGCCTTAATGTGTTGAAACCCGCGCCGTTCGTTTTCACCGTCGCCGGCACCAACGGTAAGGGCACCACCTGCCGTACGCTGGAATCAATGCTGATGGCGGCAGGGTATAAGGTTGGCGTGTACAGCTCTCCGCACCTGGTACGCTACACAGAGCGCGTTCGCATTCAAAATACCGAGCTGCCAGAGTCTGCGCACACCGCCTCTTTTGCTGAAATCGAAGCGGCGCGTGGTGAGATCTCCTTATCTTATTTCGAGTACGGCACGCTCTCGGCGCTGTGGCTTTTTAAGCAGGCGAAGCTGGACGTAGTGATCCTGGAAGTCGGTCTCGGTGGGCGTCTTGATGCCACCAATATGGTTGATGCCGATGTTTCGGTGGTCACCAGCATCGCACTGGATCATATCGACTGGCTGGGACCGGACCGCGAAAGTATTGGTCGTGAGAAAGCGGGCATTTTCCGGGCGAATAAACCGGCCGTCGTGGGCGAGCCTGATATGCCGCATACCATTGCCGATGTGGCGCAAGAAAAGGGCTCTGTCCTGCTGCGTCGTGGCGTGGACTGGCAGTATGACGTGACGGAAAACGACTGGCGCTTCAGTGATGCGCAGGGTGTTCTCGAGCATCTTCCGCTCCCGCATGTTCCTCAGCCCAATGCCGCCACCGCGCTCGCAGCGATACGCGCAAGCGGTTTGAACGTCAGCGAGCAGGCTATCCGCGACGGCATCCAAAACGCTATGCTTCCGGGACGTTTCCAGATAGTGAGTGAATCGCCGCGTTTGATTCTGGACGTTGCGCACAACCCACACGCTGCTGGCTATCTCGCAGAACGCCTGAAATCATTGCCAAAAAACGGGCGCGTTCTGGCGGTTATCGGTATGCTTCATGATAAAGATATTGGCGGTACGCTGGCCTGCATGGAGAGTGTTGTCGATTGCTGGTATTGTGCTCCACTGGAAGGGCCACGCGGTGCGACTGCTGAACAGCTGATGGAACATATCAGCGCAGGAACCGCTTATGATAGCGTGGCACAGGCGTGGCATGCGGCGATGGCTGATGCTAAACCTGAAGATACCGTGCTGGTATGTGGGTCATTCCATACCGTTGCACATGTCATGGAAGTGATGGACGCGGGGAGAACCAGTGGCGAGTAAGTTTCAGAACCGTTTAACAGGAACCATTGTGTTGGTGGCGCTGGGAGTGATTATTCTTCCTGGCCTGTTGGATGGGCAAAAAAAACATTATCAGGATGAATTTGCGGCAATCCCACTGGTGCCAAAACCAGGCGATCGTGATGAACCTGACATGTTACCTGCGGCAACGCAGGCGCTGCCGGCACAGCCGCCAGAAGGTGCCGCGGAAGAAGTGCGCGCCGGAGACGCGGCTGCGCCATCGCTGGATGGCACTCGCTTAACCGGCAACGGCAGCAACGAGCTGGATCCTGTCGCAGAGCCGGTGGTGCAACCGAAGCCTGTCGAGAAAGCAAAACCTGTCGAAAAACCTCAACCGAAACCGCAGCGAGATAAAGCCAGCGAGCAAATTGCTGCTGCGACGGAAGTGCCTCCGGAAAAACCGGTCCAGGAAGAAAAACCTGCACCAACCGGAAAAGCCTACGTTGTGCAGTTGGGCGCGTTAAAAAATGCCGATAAAGTCAATGAAGTCGTCGGTAAATTACGCGGTGCGGGATATCGTGTTTACACTTCACCTTCGACGCCAGTGCAGGGTAAAATTACCCGCATTCTCGTCGGCCCGGATGCCTCGAAAGATAAACTGAAAGGGTCGCTTGGCGAGCTGAAGCAGATTTCAGGTCTGAGCGGCGTGGTGATGAATTACAGTGCAAACTGATTGACCTTATCCCGTCCCTTTCTCTAAAAAGAGCGGGAGAAAAACCGTCCCATTTTCCCTTTGAGGAGAGGGGGACGGTGAGAGGAGAAGGTCCAGGCATCCGTCCGAAGAGACGTAAGAAGCCCTCGGCGTTGAACATTTTTTCAGCGCCTTTTTTATTTACGCGGGGGAAGGAAATCCCTACGCAAACGTTTTCTTTTTCTGTTAGAATTCGCCCCGAACTGGATGACAGGGCGTTTAATCGTGGGACATATATGGTCTGGATTGATTACGCCATCATTGCGGTGATTGGTTTTTCCTGTCTGGTTAGCCTGATCCGTGGCTTTGTTCGTGAAGCGTTATCGCTGGTGACATGGGGTTGTGCTTTCTTTGTTGCCAGTCATTACTACACGTACCTGTCCGTTTGGTTCACGGGCTTTGAAGATGAACTGGTCCGAAATGGGATCGCCATCGCGGTGCTGTTTGTTGCGACGCTACTCGTCGGCGCTATCGTCAATTACGTGATAGGTCAGCTGGTCGAGAAAACCGGTCTGTCAGGAACAGACAGGGTGTTGGGGATCTGTTTTGGTGCGTTGCGAGGCGTATTGATTGTGGCCGCGATACTGTTCTTCCTTGATACCTTTACCGGGGTTTCAAAAGGTGAAGACTGGCAGAAATCGCAGTTGATACCACAGTTCAGCTTCATCATCAGATGGTTCTTTGACTATCTGCCAAAGCTCGTCGAGTTTCTTGCCCAGGGTCTAACCCTGAGTTGTGGCTTAGAGTTTGGTTTATTAGGGTACGTGTTCGCTCCAGTTGTTGGGCGCTGTCTGCGCTCAAACGGCCTGCGACAATGACGCCTACTAAACCACGCTCTTAACGAGGAAAAGACGAATGTGCGGTATTGTCGGTATCGCCGGTTTCATGCCGGTAAACCAGTCTATCTATGACGCGTTATCGGTGCTTCAGCACCGTGGTCAGGATGCAGCGGGTATCATCACGATTGATGCAAACAACTGCTTCCGTTTACGCAAAGCGAATGGCCTGGTCAACGATGTGTTTGAAGCCCGCCATATGCAGCGCCTGCAAGGCAACATGGGTGTTGGTCACGTTCGTTATCCTACTGCTGGCAGTTCCAGCGCTTCTGAAGCTCAGCCTTTTTATGTGAACTCACCGTACGGTATTACGCTTGCCCACAATGGCAATCTGACCAATGCGCATGAGCTACGTAAAAAGCTCTTCGAAGAGAAACGTCGCCACATTAACACCACTTCTGATTCAGAAATCCTGCTCAATATCTTTGCCAGTGAGCTGGATAACTTTCGCCATTATCCGCTGGAAGCAGACAACATTTTTGCCGCGATTGCCGCGACAAATCGCCTGATTCGGGGCGCTTACGCCTGCGTCGCGATGATTATCGGCCACGGTATGGTGGCCTTCCGCGACCCGAACGGTATTCGTCCGCTGGTGCTGGGTAAACGCGATCTGGGTGATGGCCGAACCGAATACATGGTTGCCTCCGAGAGTGTGGCGTTAGACACGCTGGGCTTCGAATTCCTGCGCGACGTTGCGCCGGGTGAAGCGGTGTACGTTACCGAAAAAGGCCAGCTGTTTACCCGCCAGTGTGCGGAAAACCCGGTCAGCAATCCGTGCCTGTTTGAGTACGTTTACTTCGCACGTCCAGACTCCTTCATCGATAAAATTTCCGTGTACAGCGCACGCGTTAACATGGGAACCAAACTCGGTGAAAAAATTGCCCGTGAGTGGGACGATCTGGATATCGACGTGGTCATTCCGATTCCCGAAACCTCCTGCGATATCGCGCTGGAAATGGCGCGCATTCTGGGTAAACCGTACCGCCAGGGCTTTGTGAAAAACCGCTATGTTGGCCGTACCTTTATCATGCCGGGTCAGCAGCTGCGCCGTAAATCAGTGCGCCGTAAGTTGAACGCCAACCGCGCTGAGTTCCGTGATAAGAACGTATTGCTGGTGGATGACTCCATCGTGCGTGGCACGACTTCTGAGCAGATCATTGAGATGGCGCGTGAAGCCGGTGCGAAGAAAGTCTACCTGGCCTCTGCCCGCCCCTGAAATTCGCTTCCCGAATGTGTACGGTATCGATATGCCAACGGCGAACGAACTGATTGCGCACGGCCGTGAAGTCGACGAAATTCGTCAGATAATCGGTGCCGACGGTCTGATTTTCCAGGACCTGGATGACTTAATCGACGCGGTTCGTGCTGAGAACCCGGATATTCAGCAGTTTGAATGCTCCGTGTTTAACGGCATTTACGTGACCAAAGATGTTGATCAGCAATATCTTGATTATCTTGATTCGCTGCGCAATGACGACGTTAAAGCCGTTCAGATGCAAAACGATCTCGAAAGTTTAGAGATGCACAACGAAGGCTAATCCCTTCGCGAGTGAGGGCGCTGGCCCTCACTTGCAACTCCCCGCAAAATCCTGCAAAGTCTGCCCTGATACAAGAAAGGGCGAAATTATGAAACGACTCATCGTAGGGATCTCAGGTGCCAGTGGCGCAATTTACGGCGTACGCTTACTGCAAGTGCTGCGCGACGTGCCAGAGGTCGAAACCCATCTGGTGATGAGCCAGGCTGCACGCCAGACGTTGACGCTCGAAACCGATTTTTCCCTGCGCGATGTTCAGGCTCTGGCAAACGTGGTGCACGATGCCCGCGATATCGCCGCCAGCATCTCTTCCGGCTCATATAAAACGGCTGGCATGGTTATCTTGCCGTGCTCAATCAAAACCCTTTCTGGGATTGTGAACAGCTATACGGACACGCTGGTGACGCGCGCGGCGGATGTGGTGCTTAAAGAGCGGCGTCCCCTGGTGCTCTGCGTGCGTGAAACCCCGTTGCATCTGGGGCATTTGCGTTTGATGACGCAGGCCGCCGAACTGGGTGCGGTGATTATGCCTCCCGTCCCGGCGTTTTATCATCGGCCTCAGTCGCTGGATGATGTGATTAATCAGACCGTCAACCGCGTTCTTGATCAGTTTGATATCGACCTGCCAGAAGATCTCTTTACCCGCTGGCAGGGCGCTTGATCCCTCGCACAACGTCGGTGCATGAAAAATGGATTTGCCCTGTTTCGGGGCAAATATGCAACCGCGATCAAATCCTCAACATTTAATTCGTTTTTTCCCCTTTTCCCTCTGCGGTTCGTTCGGTAGACCTGCTATCTTTCACCATTAAGGCATTATCGCAACGTTTTATTAACATATTTAACGTCGATTTTTTCACCCGACGGCAATGTGGCATAAGACCTGCAAGGATCGCCTGCAATACAACACACAACACAATACATAATAAAATCACGACACTTGAGGGTAAATGTATGAAGAAGACGGTTCTGGCTCTGTCTTTGCTGGTGGGGTTAAGTGCGGCGGCAAGCAGCTATGCAGCACTTCCACAGACAGTTCGTATCGGTACCGACGCAACCTACGCGCCATTCTCGTCGAAAGATGCTAAAGGTGATTTTGTAGGCTTTGATATCGATCTGGGCAATGAGATGTGCAAGCGTATGCAGGTTAAGTGCACATGGGTGGGCAGTGATTTTGACGCGCTGATCCCGTCGCTGAAAGCCAAAAAAATTGATGCGATTATCTCCTCACTCTCTATCACCGAAAAACGTCAGCAGGAAATTGCGTTCTCCGAGAAGCTGTACGCTGCGGATTCCCGTCTGATTGCTGCTAAAGGTTCCCCAATTCAGCCAACCATTGAATCGCTGAAAGGCAAGCATGTGGGTGTGCTGCAGGGCTCCACGCAGGAAGGGTATGCTAACGCTGACTGGCGCGAAAAAGGTGTCGATGTCGTGGCTTACCAGAACCAGGATCTGATCTATTCCGATCTGGCGGCAGGTCGTCTGGATGCGGCATTCCAGGACGAAGTGGCGGCGAGCGAAGGCTTCCTGAAACAGCCTGCAGGTAAAGATTTTGCGTTTGCGGGCCCGTCGGTTAAAGATAAAAAATACTTTGGCGACGGCACCGGGATTGGCTTACGTAAAGACGATGCCGAACTGAAAGCCGCATTCGATAAAGCCTTTAACGAACTGCGTAAAGACGGTACCTACGACAAACTGGCTAAAAAATACTTCGACTTCAACGTTTACGGCGATTAATCGTCAGAGACGGGAAAGGGTGCCATGGCGATTCCCTGCCATGGTGCACCTCGGGTGTGAATGACCCAATGTGGTGCAAAAAACGCACCATGTTGGGTCGTCAGGTGCATAGTTAAGCACTTATGATGCAAAAAACTCCATACAGCGGGCATTATACTTTGCCATGTCTGGGGGATTGATGGCACATTAACGACACCCCCTCGTCGTAAAATCCCGTAATAGACAGTTTGTTGAGGATAGATATGAAAAAACTGGTGTTGTCACTTTCACTGGTGCTGGCGTTTTCCAGCGCTACCGCGGCGTTCGCTGCCCTCCCGCAAAAAGTTCGTATCGGCACAGATCCCACTTATGCCCCGTTTGAATCGAAGAATTCGAAAGGTGAATTGGTCGGTTTTGATATCGATTTGGCAAATGAGCTGTGCAAACGTATCAAAGTGCAATGTACCTACATTGAGAACCCACTGGATGCGCTGATCCCCTCGCTGAAAGCGAAAAAAATTGACGTGATCATGTCTTCTCTGTCTATCACCGAAAAGCGCCAGCAGGAGATTGCCTTCACGGATAAACTCTATGCGGCAGATTCTCGTCTGGTGGTGGCAAACGCCTCTGATATCCAGCCGACACTTGAGTCCCTGAAAGGCAAACGCGTAGGCGTGTTGCAGGGTACAACTCAGGAAACCTACGGCAATGAACACTGGGCGCCAAAAGGGATCGAAATCGTCTCTTATCAGGGCCAGGAAAATATCTACGCTGACCTGACTGCGGGTCGTATCGACGCTGCATTCCAGGACGAAGTCGCTGCCAGCGAAGGTTTCCTCAAAACGCCGGTCGGTAAAGACTATAAGTTTGGCGGTCCGTCCATTAAGGACGAAAAACTCTTTGGCGTCGGCACCGGTATGGGTCTGCGCAAAGAAGATAATGAACTGCGTGAAGCGCTGAATAAGGCCTTTGCAGAAATGCGCGCTGACGGAACGTACGAAAAGCTGGCAAAGAAATACTTCGATTTTGATGTATACGGCGGCTAATAGCGCTGTTCAATAACGTGCGGCCCCTCTCGTTACGGGAGGGGAAAAGACACGGTTTGACCACTCACGACACGACAGGGCAGGCGTTATGCTGTACGGATTTTCTGGCGTTATTTTACAAGGCGCGCTTGTCACCCTCGAACTGGCCCTCAGTTCTGTGGTGCTGGCGGTGCTGATAGGCCTGGTGGGTGCGGGAGCGAAACTTTCGAGCAATCGAATTCTGGCATTGGTCTTTGAAGCCTATACCACACTGATTCGCGGCGTACCCGATCTGGTATTGATGCTGTTGATTTTCTATGGCCTGCAAATTGCGCTTAACAGCCTGACGGATGCCATCGGGATGTCGCAAATTGATATTGACCCGATGGTGGCCGGTATCATCACGCTGGGCTTTATCTACGGCGCATACTTCACTGAAACGTTTCGTGGCGCGTACATGGCCGTCCCCAGAGGACATATCGAAGCGGCGACCGCTTTTGGCTTTACCGCGTCGCAAATCTTCCGTCGAATTATGTTCCCGGCCATGATGCGTTTTGCTTTACCGGGCATTGGCAACAACTGGCAGGTTATCCTCAAAGCGACGGCGCTGGTGTCACTGCTTGGTCTGGAAGATGTGGTCAAAGCCACTCAGCTTGCCGGGAAAAGCACGTGGGAACCGTTCTATTTTGCTGTCGTATGCGGATTGATTTATCTGGTGTTTACCACCGTCTCCAATGGCGTGCTGCTTCTACTCGAACGTCGCTATTCCGTGGGTGTGAAGAGGGCTGACCTGTGATTGAGATTATTCAGGAATACTGGAAATCGCTGCTGTGGACAGATGGCTATCGCTTCACCGGCGTGGCGATCACCCTGTGGCTGCTGATCTCCTCCGTCGTAGTCGGCGGAATTTTGGCGGTGTTTTTAGCGATTGGTCGCGTCTCGAACAATAAGTACATCCGCTTTCCGATCTGGCTGTTCACCTATGTGTTTCGCGGAACGCCGCTTTACGTGCAACTGCTGGTGTTCTATTCCGGGATGTATACGCTTGAGATCGTGAAAGGCACCGAGATGCTGAATGCGTTCTTTCGCAGCGGGCTGAACTGTACCGTCCTGGCACTGACGTTGAATACCTGTGCATATACCACCGAGATTTTCGCAGGGGCGATTCGTTCGGTGCCTTACGGTGAGATTGAAGCGGGTCGGGCGTACGGCTTTTCATCGGTGAAACTCTATCGCTGCATTATTTTGCCCTCGGCGCTGCGTATTGCGCTCCCGGCCTACAGCAATGAAGTGATCCTGATGCTGCACTCCACCGCGCTGGCGTTTACCGCCACCGTACCGGATTTGCTGAAAATCGCCCGTGATATTAACTCGGCGACCTATCAGCCCTTTACCGCATTCGGTCTCGCTGCGGTGCTGTACTTAATTATTTCGTACGTTCTGATTAGCCTGTTCCGTAAAGCGGAAAAACGCTGGCTGCAGCATGTCAAACCTTCGACGCACTGAGAATAAAGATGGCTGAGAACAAACTAAACGTTATCGACTTGCACAAGCGCTACGGCGAACATGAAGTGCTGAAAGGGGTGTCGTTGCAGGCAAACGCGGGCGATGTCATCAGCATTATCGGGTCATCCGGTTCGGGGAAAAGTACTTTCCTGCGCTGCATTAACTTCCTCGAAAAACCGAGCGAAGGCTCTATCATCGTCAGCGGGCAACAAATTAATCTGGTGCGCGATAAAGACGGACAGCTGAAAGTGGCGGATAAACATCAGCTGCGTTTGCTGCGTACCCGTCTGACGATGGTATTCCAGCACTTCAATCTCTGGAGCCATATGACGGTGCTGGAGAACGTGATGGAAGCGCCGATTCAGGTATTAGGTCTGAGCAAGCAAGAGGCACGCACCCGCGCAGAAAAATATCTGGCGAAAGTGGGCATTGACGAGCGCCAGCAGATTAAATATCCGGTGCATCTGTCAGGAGGCCAGCAACAGCGCGTTTCGATTGCGCGTGCTCTGGCGATGGAGCCCGAAGTGCTGCTGTTTGATGAACCGACGTCGGCGCTGGACCCGGAGCTGGTGGGTGAAGTGCTGCGCATCATGCAACAGCTCGCCGAAGAGGGAAAAACGATGGTGGTGGTGACGCACGAAATGGGCTTTGCCCGTAACGTATCTAACCACGTCATCTTCCTGCATCAGGGCAAAATCGAAGAGCAAGGACATCCGGATGACGTTTTAGCGAATCCGAAAAGCCCGCGCTTGCAGCAGTTTTTGAAAGGGTCACTCAAGTAGTTATCGTTCCCCCTCTCCCGCTGGGAGAGGGCATCAAACCGCACTCATTTCCAGCCGATACACCCAGTCGTCAAACTTCACGCCGTCAATCTCGTAGGCTTTTTCCAACACCTGCGTACGCACAAATCCGGTTTTCTCAAGCACCCGCACAGAACCGACATTGTCCGCCAGCACATACGCATTCACCGCTTTAACGCCCACCAGGTTAAATGCGTAATCGCACACCGCGCGTAGTGCTTCGCTGGCGATACCTCTGCCCTGCGCTTGCGGAATTACGGTGTAACCGATGTCTGCCTCTTCACGGAACTGGGTGCTCACCTGCAGGCCAATGTCACCCAGCGGGGTGTCATCGTCATGAGCGCGCATGACAAAGGTATGCTGCGCCGTCAGGCGGGCGGCAAAAACGCGACGGGTCTCTTTTTCTGAAACGATGCTGGCCATAAACCGCATGATGTCGCGGTCTTCACGCAGCGAACGAAAAAACGCCCAGTCGGAGGGTTCAAAAGGAGTGAGAAGGAGTCGAGGAGTGGTGATTGTTGCCATCGTTACGCCATCGCAGTGAGTCTGAATGCTGACTTTACCATACGTAACGCGGCAAATTTAACCCACCACATCTCCCAGGGCTTCTTCTAAGTCATACCAGCGAAACGCAAATCCTGCCGCTTCTAGTCGTTTTGGCAGCGCACGCTGCCCACCAAGCACGAGCACCGACGATTCCCCCATCAGCAGGCGAACGGCGGTTGCCGGGGCACGCAGAATGGCAGGACGTTTTAGCGCATGACCGAGCGCATGCGCAAACTGTTCATTGCGAACCGGATACGGCGACACCATATTGAACGGGCCGCGCAGATCGTTATCCAGCAGCCAAATAATCGCATTGATCATATCGTCCACATGAATCCACGCCAGATACTGACGTCCGTTGCCAATGGGGCCGCCCAGTCCCAGCTTAAAGACGGGCATCATTTTCGCCAGTATCCCGCCTTTGGGGGCGAGTACAACGCCGGTGCGCAGCAGGCAAACGCGGGTGCGATCGCTTTGCGCGCCGCAGGCAATCTGCTCCCAACGGGCGCACAGTTTGTGGGTGAACTCGTTATGCGGAGGCTCTTCTTCGGTGACAACGACTTCGCCGAGATCGCCGTAGTAACCCGCAGCCGATCCTGAGATGAATACCGATGGCGGCGTTTCACTGGCATGAAAAAGATCGACCAGTTTTTGCGTGATGTTCCAGCGGCTATCGCACAAACGCTGTTTTTGCTGCTCCGTCCAGCGCTTATCGGCAATGGGTTCACCGGCGAGATTGATGACAGCTTCAAAGCCGTCGAGATTCTGATGCTCAGCCAGCCCTTTCCAGATGCCAACATCATTGCCGAGCACCTGGCGCGCTTTATCCGGGCTGCGCGTGACGACGGTGACGTCATGTTTCAGCGCTTGCAAACGTGGAATAAGATGGCGACCAATCAGGCCAGTACCGCCTGTCATCAGAATCTTCATGCAACCTCCTGGCTTGCGCTTAGCCTCGCCAGCTCAACGTCATCGAGACGGAGTCGGCATAGCGTAGCGCGTGAAGTTTATCGATCTCTACCTCAGCATAAGTGACCCAATGATGTTCGCGTGCGATATCGAGCACATCCTGAGTTAATTTTTCCAGCAACGAGAAACGGTTGTTTTCAACATATTTAATGATGTTTTTGGTAACGGTGCGATAGTTCAGCGCATCGTTAATATCCTCACTGGCGCGCGCTTTATCAGCCGGATAATGGATAACCACATTGATGAGGATATCCTGTCGATTCTCCATCTCTTCGGCTTTGATCCCAATAAACGTGCGCAGGCGTAAATTTTTTATACGAATAATCGCGTCGTGCTGTGACATTGCAGGCTTCCTCCGTTCATTATTTGCCTCATGATACATGAGGAAATACGCCGCGCACATTCCGCCACGCGCTTATATTTGCTGCATTTTCTGCATGGCACGTTCGGTTGCCGGGCGGTGACGGATTCGCTCGAACCAGTTGTTTACCGCAGGATAGTTGGTCAGATTGATTCGCTGACGCTCATGCGCGTTGATCCACGGCCAGCAGGCGATATCAGCAATGCTGTAATGGTCTCCGCCCAGCCATGGCGACGTCTCCAGCCGTTTGTTCATCACGGTGTAAAGTCGTTGAGTTTCAAACTGATAACGTTCGATGGCATAGGGAATGGTCTGCGGGGCGAAATGATTAAAGTGATGATTTTGCCCAAGCATTGGCCCCAGCCCGCTGGACTGCCAGAAGAGCCATTGCAGCGTGTGGTGGCGCTCACGCAATTCACCACTCAATAGTTTTCCGCATTTTTCAGCCAGATACAGCAAGATCTCGCCAGATTCAAATAAGCTTAATGGCTTTCCGCCATCGGCCGGCTCGCTATCGACAATGGCCGGGATTTTGTTGTTGGGGGAGATGGCCAGAAAGTCGGGCCTGAACTGATCCCCCTTACTGATATCCACTTTAATGACACGGTAATCTAATTGTGTTTCTTCCAGAAAAAGCGTGATTTTATGACCGTTTGGGGTTGGGGCGTAATAGAGGTCTATCATTTCAACTCCTGTCGTAACATGGCTCAGCGAATAGAATCGAGTATAGGTGCTTGCGGTAAATCGTGAGTTTTGATCAAGTGACAGGAAAGCCAGGAGGCGATATGTTGGATGAAAACCGAACTGCCGATGAGGATGCTATGAGTCAACCTACGATTACCCTTTGGTCCGATGCTAACTATTTCTCACCTTACGTCATGAGTGTGTATGTTGCGCTGGCGGAGAAGGGGCTGACTTTCACGCTTAAAGCCGTAGATTTGGATCGGGGTGAGCATCTCACGCCGCAATGGCAGGGCTATAAGCAAACGCGTCGCGTTCCTGTTCTGGAAATTGATGACTTTGAGTTGAGCGAGTCTTCCGCTATTGATGAGTATCTGGAAGAGCGTTTTGCACCGCCAGAATGGGAGCGCATCTATCCTCACGACCTGCAAAAGCGCGCCCGCGCCCGGCAGATTCAGGCGTGGTTACGCAGCGATTTGGGACCGATTCGTGAAGAGCGTTCGACCGACGTTATTTTTGCTGGTGTGAAAAAGCCTGCGCTGACACAAGCGGGCGCGGCGAGCGCCAGTAAACTGTTCGATACGGCCTCCAGGCTGCTCGAGCATGGCAATCCCAATTTGTTTGGTGAATGGTGTATTGCGGATGCCGATCTCGCCCTCATGCTCAATCGCCTTGTCCTGAACGGTGATGACGTACCGCAAGCGCTGGCAGATTATGCCGCATTCCAGTGGCAACGCGCTTCCGTGCAGCGTTATGTCGCGCTTTCTGCTAAGCGCGCAGGCTGATTAAGACAGCAGACTGCGGTATCATAGGGCCGTGTTTTTTCGTCAGGAGTGATTGATGAAACTAATGTTTGCATCAGATATCCACGGCTCGCTGCCCGCCACAGAACGCGTGTTGTCGCTGTTTGAACAAAGCGGCGCACAGTGGCTCATTATTTTGGGTGACCTGCTCAATCATGGCCCACGAAACGCCTTGCCGGAAGGTTATGCCCCTGCGCAGGTAGCTGAAAAACTTAATCAGTACGCAGATAAAATCATTGCGGTTCGGGGAAATTGCGACAGCGAAGTGGATCAGATGCTGCTGCATTTTCCGATAACCGCACCCTGGCAACAGGTTTTGCTGGAGAATTGCCGTTTATTTTTGACCCACGGCCATCTCTTTAGCCCGGATAATCTGCCCGCGCTGACAACTGGCGATGTGCTGGTTTACGGTCATACTCATATTCCAGTGGCGGAGACGCGGGGGGATATTGTGCATTTTAATCCCGGCTCAGTCAGTATTCCGAAAGGCGGGCATGTTCCCAGCTACGGTGTTCTGGACGATAATCAATTACGCGTTATCGCACTTAATGATCAGCAAGTTATTGCGCAGGTCAGCATTAATACGTAAGTTACACCTCAACTGTAAACGCGCCAAAAGAGCGCTTAACGAGAAGGGTTCCCGATGGTGGAGCAGAGTCATTTGGCAAGTACAGAATGGGTTGATATTGTCAGCGAAGACAATGAAGTGATCGCCCAGGCGAGCCGCGAGCAAATGCGCGCAGAGCGTCTGCGTCATCGCGCAACTTACATCGTTGTTCACGACGGAATGGGCAAGATCCTGGTACAGCGACGTACTGAAACAAAAGATTTTCTTCCGGGTATGCTCGATGCCACCGCTGGGGGTGTCGTACAGGCAGATGAAATTCTGCTGGACTCTGCTCGCCGCGAAGCAGAAGAAGAGTTAGGCATCGCGGGCGTGCCGTTTGCCGAGCACGGTCAGTTTTATTTTGAAGATCAACACTGCCGCGTCTGGGGAGGCCTGTTTAGCTGCGTGTCCCACGGACCCTTCGCCCTTCAGGAAGAAGAAGTGAGCGAAGTGAGCTGGATGACGCCAGAAGAGATTACCGCGCGCTGCGATGAGTTTACGCCGGACTCACTTAAAGCGCTGGCTCTGTGGATGAGCCGTAATGCTAAAAATGAATCCGCTAAACCCGAAAAGCAAGAACAGGCTGAATAAGCCTTAGCAACTTTCCCGCAGACACAGACTGGAAGCGATCGGTTTCTGATCGCGCCAGTCGCCACCGTTCATCCGTTCCAGCAAAGCCGTCCTGCTTCAACACCAATCTTACGATGGGGTACTGCCATTGTGGTCAAGGGTGGCTGACAAACGCGGCTCACATCACTGTCGCCAAACCCGACAACGGCCAGATCGTCAGGCACTTTGATGCGTCTGCGCTGACATTCATACAGCACCCCGCACGCCAGCTCATCCGAAACGCATACCAGCGCATCCAGTTCCGGCCAGGCGAGTAAAAATTCCGGCAGTTGCGACGCGCCGGTCGAGAAATTAGGTGGCAGCGCCGCGTTGATCACTCTATTAGGCGAAAGGTGGTGGCGTAACATCGCTTTATACCAGCCTTGCAGATGCTGCTGGAAAATCCACTGCTCCTGATTGGCGCACAGCAGACCAATGTTTTGATATCCCCGCTGAATGACCAGCTCGGTTATCTCGTACATCGCGGCAACGTTATCAATTCCAATGTTCATATCAAGCGGATCGGCGCGCATCGCACCCATTTCCATCACTGGAATTGACGCATTCTTCAGCCAGTGACGGACGGTGTCAGTATGTTCAACGCTGAGCAAGATCGCGGCAGCGATATTCGATGCCAGCAGCGTTTCCAGTAATTTCTCTTCTTGCTCGGGGCGGTGTTGAGATTCAGCCAGGATAATCTGGTATCCGGCGGGTTGCAGGATTTGTTGCAATCCGGCAAACATCTCAGAACAACCATCCTCTGCAAGATTTGGAACAACCATTGCGATGGTCCATGATGACGCGGACGCCAACGCACTGGCGGCAAGATTGGGCATGTAGCCCAGTTCATGTACCGCCGCTTCTATTTTTTCTCTTAGCTTATCGGAAACCTGTTCGGGCGTGCGCAATGCGCGGGAAACCGTCATTGTCCCTACGCCGGCAAGCTGTGCAACGTCAGAGATCGTCACTTTGCCGGTACTACGTCGTTTTCGGGTTAAAGACATACTCGTTCCTGATGACAGACGCGATCTTCTTCTCATCCTTCGCTTCACGTTGATTGAGTATACGCCTTAAATCCCTTTTTTTACTGTGATTTACCGCGCTGATTGTAATTTGATAGCGCTATCACAATTTTGAATGTTAGAAATTGGTAGCGCTATCTTTGTGATCTTGATCGCAGCTAACTATTCATGGGTTGAATAAAGTTTGCTCATTGTAGGCGCAAGGGCAGGAGGAGAAGGTGCTCAATAAATGGTTAAACGATGCCACCATCATGCTTGAGGATCGGGTTGAAAACTGGCCACAGGCACTGGAATTATGTGCCCAGCCACTGCTGGATATGAACGTGATTGCTCCGGAATACGTTACGGCGATCGTTGAACAACATCACAAGTTAGGACCGTATTATGTGCTGGCACCAGGGCTAGCAATGCCGCATGCGCGGCCAGAAGAAGGGGCAAAAGGACTGGGTCTCTCATTATTAAAACTTAAACAGGGAGTTTCATTTGGCGCCGGAGAATTCGACCCGGTTGATATTATCATCATGCTTGCTGCACCTGACAAAAATAGTCACATCGAAATGATCTCTGCACTGGCTGAGTTATTTTCCAGTGATGATGATTTGGCTGAATTGCACAGGGCAAACACACGCGAGGAAATAAACGCCGTCATCGAACGATTCTAGATATTACGCATTCCAGTCATTAAACACATTACGCCTGCGCGTGATGCGGATGTACTCTACTCGAAAAAGGCATAACAATGAAAATTATGGCGATTTGCGGTTCCGGCCTGGGCAGCAGTTTCATGGTCGAAATGAATATCAAAAAAGTGCTAAAAAAATTAAATATTGAAGCTGAAGTAGAGCACTCCGATCTCTCCTCCGCAACACCGGGTGCTGCCGACGTTTTCGTGATGGCGAAAGATATTGCCGCCAGCGCAAGCGTGCCTGAAAGCCAGCTGGTGGTGATCAACAACATCATCGACATTAATGAACTCGAAGCGCAATTACGCGCCTGGTTCGACAAACAATAACTTTAGTGAGGTGGATATGTTTATCCTCGAAACGCTGAATTTCGTTGTTGATATTTTAAAAGTCCCTTCAGTACTGGTTGGCTTAATTGCATTGATCGGGCTGGTGGCGCAAAAAAAACCTTTTTCTGATGTTGTTAAAGGTACGATTAAAACTATTCTCGGATTTATTGTATTGGGCGGTGGTGCGACCGTGCTGGTCGGATCATTAAATCCATTAGGCGGTATGTTTGAGCACGCGTTCAATATTCAAGGGATTATCCCGAATAATGAAGCGATTGTTTCCATCGCGCTGGAAAAATATGGCGCATCAACCGCGCTAATCATGGCCTTTGGTATGGTGGCAAATATTATTGTCGCCCGCTTTACGCGCCTGAAATACATCTTCCTCACCGGCCATCACACTTTTTATATGGCCTGTATGATCGGTGTGATCCTTACGGTCGCTGGGTTTGAGGGTGTCGGTCTGGTCTTTACCGGCTCGTTGATCCTCGGTCTGGTGATGGCGTTCTTCCCGGCGATTGCGCAGCGCTACATGAAACGTATCACCGGAAACGACGATATTGCCTTTGGTCACTTCGGTACTCTGGGCTATGTGCTCTCTGGTTGGATCGGCAGCAAATGCGGTAAAGGTTCACGTTCAACGGAAGAGATGAATCTGCCGAAAAACCTGAGCTTCCTGCGCGACAGCTCCATTTCAATCTCGCTGACCATGATGATTATTTATCTGATCATGGCGGTGAGTGCCGGACGTGAGTACGTTGAAAGCACGTACAGCGGCGGGCAAAACTATCTGGTTTACGCGATTATCATGGCCATTACGTTTGCCGCTGGCGTATTCATCATCCTGCAGGGTGTGCGTCTGATTTTGGCAGAAATCGTTCCGGCCTTTACCGGGTTCTCGGAAAAACTGGTACCGAATGCGCGCCCTGCGCTGGACTGTCCGGTGGTTTATCCCTACGCCCCTAACGCGGTGCTGATTGGTTTCCTGTTTAGCTTCCTCGGTGGGCTGGTGGGCTTGTTAATTTGCGGCCAGTTGAACTGGGTGCTGATCCTGCCAGGCGTTGTTCCGCACTTCTTCACCGGTGCGACAGCGGGTGTATTTGGTAATGCGACGGGCGGGCGTCGTGGCGCAATGATAGGTGCTTTTGCCAACGGCCTGCTGATCACGTTCCTCCCGGTCCTGCTGTTGCCCGTGCTCGGTGCTATCGGGTTTGCTAACACCACGTTCTCGGACGCTGACTTTGGTGCTGTCGGGATCCTGTTGGGCAATCTCGCCCGCTATCTCTCACCGTTTGCGATTACAGGCCTTGTCGTGGCGGTCTTCGCACTGCTGGTGGCCTACAACGTGTTTGCTAAACAAAAATCTGCTGGCGGTAATGCGCAGGAAAACACTGGAGCGAAATCATGAATGTGAATGAGGTTACCCGACTGGCGCGTGATATTCGCGTGGCGACGCTCAAATCGCTGACGCAGCTGGGTTTTGGGCATTATGGCGGCAGTATGTCAGTGGTCGAGACTCTTGCCGTGCTTTACGGTTCGGTGATGAAAATTGATCCAGCGGATCCCGACTGGCCCGAGCGTGATTACTTTGTGCTGTCGAAAGGTCACGCGGGTCCGGCGCTTTACAGCACGCTGGCGATTAAAGGCTATTTCCCGGTTGAAGAGTTAAGCACCCTTAATCATAACGGCACACGTTTGCCGAGCCATCCGGATCGGCTCAAGACGCGTGGTGTAGATGCCACGACCGGTTCCCTGGGTCAGGGGATCTCCATTGCGGGTGGCATGGCGTTGTCGCATAAGCTGGCGGGACGACCAAATCGCGTTTTCTGTATTGTGGGCGATGGCGAGTTGAACGAAGGCCAGTGCTGGGAGGCGTTCCAGTTTATCGCCCATCATCGTCTGAATAACCTGACCGTGTTCGTCGACTGGAATAAACAACAGCTCGATGGTGAACTGGACGAGATCATTTGCGCCTTTGATCTGGAAGGGAAATTCCGCGCATTCGGTTTTGACGTGGTGACGGTTAAAGGTGATGACATTCCCGGCCTGCTGGAGGTGGTTACGCCAGTACCTGATGCTCAGGCCAGGCCGCGCGTGGTCATCCTCGACAGCATTAAAGGGCAGGGCGTGCCGTATCTGGAGCAGCTAAGTAACTCCCACCACTTACGCCTGACGGATGAAGTTAAAGCCACACTCAACGAGACGATTCGCCAACTGGAGGCCGCAAATGATTAAGGTTGCACCCGCAGGACAGAAAGACGCTGTTGAGATGCGTAAAGTGTATGCCGGATTTGTGGCGAGTCAGATAGAAGCGGGCAGCGAGATTATTGCCCTTGAAGCGGACCTGATGAGCTCAATGGCGATGGACGGCGTGGCGCGTGATTATCCACAGCACGTCATCAACTGCGGCATTATGGAAGCCAACGTGATTGGCACAGCCGCGGGGTTATCGCTGACCGGGCGTAAGCCGTTTGTGCATACCTTTACGGCCTTTGCCAGCCGTCGTTGTTTTGACCAGCTGTTTATGTCGTTGGATTATCAACGAAATAACGTCAAGGTCATCGCGTCGGATGCAGGCGTTACGGCCTGTCATAACGGCGGCACGCACATGTCATTTGAGGACATGGGCATTGTGCGCGGTCTGGCGCATTCCGTGGTGCTGGAAGTGACGGATGCTGTCATGTTTGAGGATGTACTGCGTCAACTAATCGATCTGAAAGGATTCTACTGGGTCCGCACCATTCGCAAGCAAGCACCCAGCGTTTACGCGCCGGGCTCAACGTTTACCATCGGCAAAGGCAACGTATTGCGGGAGGGGGATGACATTACCCTTATCGCCAACGGAATCATGGTCGCGGAAGCGTTAGAAGCTGCACGTCAGCTTGAACAAGAGGGCGTAAGCGCGGCAGTCATTGATATGTTCACCCTTAAACCTATCGACCGAATGCTGGTGAAAAATTACGCTGAAAAAACGGGTCGGATTGTGACGTGTGAAAACCACAGTATCCACAACGGGTTGGGTTCTGCGGTCGCAGAAGTGCTGGTCGAAACGTGCCCGGTACCGATGCGGCGCGTAGGCGTAAAAGAGCGATACGGTCAGGTCGGAACGCAGGATTTCTTGCAAAAAGAGTATGGTCTGACGGCTCACGATATCGTGTCAGCGGCGCGAGAGTTGCTGTAATTGCGCAGTAAATAAAAAGGGCGACCCACGGGTCGCCCTTTTTGATTGCCCGGAGGCAGATTACTGCTGCTGAGAAGACTGAATCGCAGTCAGCGCGATGGTGTAAACGATATCGTCTACCAGTGCGCCACGGGACAGGTCGTTCACAGGTTTGCGCATGCCTTGCAGCATCGGCCCAATGGAGATCAGGTCGGCAGAACGCTGTACCGCTTTGTAGGTGGTGTTACCGGTGTTCAAATCTGGGAAGATGAACACGGTAGCGCGACCCGCAACCGGAGAGTTTGGTGCTTTGGATTTTGCCACATCAGCCATCACGGCGGCGTCATACTGCAGCGGACCATCGATGATCAGATCAGGACGTTTTTCCTGCGCCAGACGTGTCGCTTCGCGAACTTTCTCTACATCGCTACCTGCACCAGACGTGCCGGTTGAGTAGGAGAGCATTGCAACGCGTGGCTCGATACCAAAGGCAATAGCGGAATCCGCAGACTGAATCGCGATTTCAGCCAGCTGTTCTGCGGTTGGATCTGGGTTGATCGCACAGTCACCGTAAACATAAACCTGTTCTGGCAGCAGCATGAAGAACACGGAAGAAACCAGAGAACTGCCTGGGGCCGTTTTGATCAGCTGCAGCGGCGGACGAATGGTGTTCGCAGTGGTATGAACCGCACCGGAAACGAGGCCATCAACTTCATCCTGTTCCAGCATCAGCGTACCCAGCACCACGTTGTCTTCCAGCTGTTCGCGGGCAACGGCTTCGGTCATGCCCTTGCTCTTACGCAGCTCAACCAGACGGGCAACATAGCTTTCGCGTACCACTTCTGGATCAACGATTTCGATACCTGAACCCAGCTCAACGCCTTGAGATGCGGCGATGCGGGTGATTTCATCAGGATTACCGAGCAGTACGCAGGTCGCGATTCCGCGTTCTGCGCAGATAGCAGCTGCTTTAACGGTACGTGGCTCATCACCTTCTGGCAGAACAACGCGTTTGCCGGCTTTACGTGCCAGCTCAGTCAGCTGGTAACGGAAGGCTGGCGGAGACAGACGGCGGCTGCGCTCAGAGGTAGCTGTCAGGGATTCGATCCAGTCAGCATTGATGAAGCTTGCAACGTATTCCTGAACTTTCTCGATACGCTCATGGTCGTCAACCGGAACTTCCAGGTTGAAGCTCTGCAGGCTCAAAGAGGTCTGCCAGGTGTTGGTGTTAACCATGAATACCGGCAGGCCAGTCGCGAAAGCGCGTTCGCACAGCTTGCTGACGCGCGCGTCCATTTCGTACGCGCCGGTCAGCAGAATTGCACCGATTTCTACGCCATTCATTGCGGCCAGACACGCTGCAACCAGCACGTCTGGGCGGTCTGCGGAAGTCACCAGCAGAGAACCTGCACGGAAGTGTTCCAGCATGTGCGGAATGCTACGGGCACAGAAGGTCACGGACTTCACGCGGCGGGTCTGAATGTCGCCTTCGTTGACTACGGTAGCGTTCAGGTGGCGCGCCATGTCGATTGCGCGAGTCGCAATCAGATCAAAGCTCCACGGTACCGCGCCCAGAATAGGCAGTGGGCTGCTTTCGCTAAGCTGAGCAGGGTCCACTTTCACGACTTTCGCTTTGGAAGAGTCGTCAAAAATTTCTGACAGATCCGGGCGAGTACGGCCTTGTTCATCAACCGGCGCATTCAGCTTGTTGACGATAACGCCAGTGATGTTAGCGTTTTTCGCGCCACCGAAGCTGCTGCGGGTCAGTTCGATACGTTCTTTCAGCTGTTCCTGAGTGTCGGTACCCTGAGACATCACAAACACGATTTCAGCGTTCAGAGTCTTAGCAATTTCGTAGTTCAGTGACTGAGCAAACTGGTGTTTACGCGTCGGAACCAGACCTTCAACCAGAACCACTTCCGCGTTCTGGGTGTTCGCGTGGTAGTTCGCGATGATCTCTTCCATCAGCACGTCTTTCTGATTGCTGGAAAGCAGAGATTCAACGTGGCTCATCTTCAGCGGTTCAGCCGCTGGCAGATTAGAATTGGCACGCACAATGGCGGTGGTTTGGTCTGGCGCATCGCCACCCGCACGAGGCTGGGCGATAGGCTTAAAGACGCTCAGACGAACGCCTTTGCGTTCCATAGCACGGATAACGCCAAGGCTGACGCTGGTCAGGCCGACGCTGGTTCCGGTAGGGATCAGCATAATAATACGGGACACGGTTTATCCTCTTTTGGTTACCGCCGCAGTGGGCGGGGTACAAAACAGCACCGCCAGCAAGGCTGGCGGTGTGGTATTAGGCAGTCAGACGGTTTGCGTCTTGTGCGATGACCAACTCTTCATTGGTTGGGATAACCATCGCCAGACGGGTGCCTTCTTTGTTGATGTAACCGGATTTGCCGAAACGAGCAGCCAGGTTACGTTCGTGATCAACTTCGAAGCCCAGAACGCCCAGTTTGCCCAGGGACAGTTCGCGAACCATCGCGGCGTTTTCACCGATACCACCGGTGAAGACAACAGCATCCAGACGACCGTCCATCAGTGCAGTGTAAGAACCGATGTATTTCGCCAGACGGTGGCAGTAAACGTCCATGGCACGTTTTGCGTCTTCTTTATCTGCGTAGTTGTCTTCAACATAACGGCAGTCGCTGGTGACTTCGGTCAGACCCAGCAGGCCAGACTCTTTGGTCAGCATTTTGTTGATGTCGTCAACGCTCATGCCCAGAGTGTCGTGCAGGTGGAAGATAATCGCCGGATCGATGTCACCGGAACGCGTACCCATCACCAGACCTTCCAGCGGGGTCAGACCCATAGAAGTATCAACACATTTGCCGTTACGGATAGCAGAAACAGAACCGCCGTTGCCCAGGTGGCAAGTGATGATGTTCACTTCTTCAACCGGCTTGTTCAGGACTTTTGCCGCTTCCTGAGTCACATAGAAGTGGCTGGTGCCGTGTGCGCCATAGCGACGTACGCCATGTTCTTTGTAGAGTTTGTACGGCAGGGCATAGAGGTAAGACTCTTCCGGCATGGTCTGATGGAACGCAGTATCGAACACAGCCACGTTTTTGTCTTTCAGATGCGGGAAGGATTTCAGCGCTTCGTAGATACCGATCAGGTGAGCCGGGTTGTGCAGCGGTGCAAATGGTGCTGCATCTTTAATACCCTGAATCACGGTCTCATCAATGATCACGGATTTGGTGTATTTTTCGCCGCCGTGGACGATACGATGACCAATTGAGGTCAGCTGAGCAGACAGTTCTGGTTTTTGTGCCAGAATAGTGTTAACGATAAAGTTCAGCGCTTCACTGTGAGCGGCGCCTGCACCTAAAGCCGCTTCTTGTTTGCTACCGTCCATTTTCCATTTGATACGTGCTTCAGGAAGATGGAAACACTCGGACAAACCAGAGAGGTACTCTTCACCGTTGATTGCATCGATGATGGCAAATTTGAGGGAAGAACTACCGCAGTTCAGAACCAGTACTAACTTACTCGACATGGAAGTACCTACTATTGATACGTGGCTAAAAAAACGTCAGTGAGTCTAAAAGCGTAACGCAAGATGACTCAGACATTTATGATTAACATCATGCCAAACAAACTTTCTGGCATGATGAAAGAAATCCATATGATTTTACGCCATTTTGAACGATTTTCAGACAATGGCATAATATGCGATAATTTGACGAGTTAACGATTCTCGTCTAAGGCCCTTTGAGGCTGGCACAGAATACCCGATACTGGGTAGCGATGACAAAATATTTTGAACGTTGTCATGGCGTGTTGTGGATTTGCACGAAAATTTTAAATTTTATATGTGAAGTTGAGGTACAGCCATGTCGACACCTGAAAACCCCTCCGTGAACTTCTTCAGTCTGTTTCGTCGGGGACAGCATTATGCAAAGACGTGGCCGTTGGAAAAACGCCTTGCGCCAGTGTTTGTCGAAAATCGTGTCATCCGTATGACGCGCTATGCGATTCGCTTTATGCCGCCGATCGCGGTGTTTACCCTTTGCTGGCAGATAGCGTTAGGTGGCCAACTTGGCCCGGCTGTCGCCACCGCACTCTTTGCGCTTACGCTGCCCATGCAGGGTTTATGGTGGCTGGGTAAACGCTCTGTTACGCCGCTGCCACCTACTATTTTACACTGGTTTTATGAAGTGCGCGGCAAACTTCAGGAAGCAGGGCAAGCGCTCGCTCCGGTCGAAGGCAAACCCGATTATCAGGCGCTGGCGGATACGCTCAAGCGGGCGTTTAAGCAACTTGATAAAACATTCCTTGATGACTTGTGATTGATCATCGAAACGGTTGTAAAAAGAAGGCACAGTAACAAACAGTTACCGTGTCTTTTTTTTAAGTGCCATGCGCAACAGGAGTCGAAAGATGGAAATGACCAACGCTCAACGTCTGATTTTGTCCAATCAGTACAAAATGATGACCATGCTTGATCCCGACAACGCTGAGCGCTACCGCCGCTTGCAAACCATCGTCGAACGCGGCTTTGGCTTGCAGATGCGCGAGCTGGACCGTGAGTTTGGTGAATTGAAGGAAGAAACCTGTCGCACCGTTATCGACATCATGGAGATGTATCACGCGCTTCATGTTTCCTGGACCAACCTGAAAGATGCCCAAACCATTGATGAGCGTCGTGTGACGTTCCTGGGCTTTGATGTCGCCACCGAATCACGCTATCTGAGTTACGTCCGCTTCATGGTCAACACGGAAGGGCGTTACACCCATTTTGATGCGGGTACGCATGGCTTTAACTCGCAAACTCCGATGTGGGAAAAATACCAACGGATGTTGAGCGTGTGGCATTCATGCCCGCGTCAGTACCATTTAAGTAGCAACGAGATCCAACAAATCATCAACGCCTGAGGGGGTGAATGTGCAGTGTAAAGGTTTTCTGTTTGATCTGGACGGTACGCTGGTGGATTCGCTGCCGGTTGTCGAGCGTTCATGGTGCCATTGGGCCGACAGGCATGGCATTCACCATCAGGATGTACTGAATTTTATCCATGGCAAACAGGCCATTACTTCTCTCCGCCATTTTCTGCCTGGAAGAAGCGAAGAGGAAATTCAGTCCGAGTTCACGTATCTGGAGCAAATCGAAGCGGCCGATACCGACGGCATCGTTGCGTTGCCGGGTGCAATTGAACTGCTCCAGCATTTGAATGAAGCGCACATTCCATGGGCAATTGTGACGTCAGGTTCGATTCCGGTTGCGCATGCGCGCCACAAAGCGGCGGGCCTCCCGTTACCGGAAGTTTTCGTCACGGCAGAACGTGTTAAGCGCGGTAAACCTGAGCCTGACGCCTTTTTGTTGGGGGCGGAATTGCTGGGACTTCACCCTGCCGATTGCGTTGTGGTCGAAGACGCCGCCGCCGGTGTGCTGGCAGGCCTTAACGCTGGCAGCCATGTGATTGCCGTCAACGTGCCGGCCGGTTCACCCCGACTGGACGAAGTCGACTTCGTGATCTCCTCTCTCGAGACGCTTGACGTCCACAGGAATTCAGACGGGAATGTGACCGTCTCCCTGAAAATATAACCCCATGAATTGGCCCCACATTGTTGGGGCCTTTTTGTGGCAAAATGTCTTCTTTTCCCTGACAAGGACATGTTGTGAACGGTGAATTGATTTGGGTGCTCAGCCTGCTCGCTATCGCCATTATCCTCTTTGCAACCGGCAAAGTACGCATGGACGCCGTTGCGCTGCTGGTTATTGTTGCGTTCGTACTGAGCGGTACGCTAACGCTTTCTGAAGCGTTCTCTGGCTTTAGCGATCCCAACGTCATTCTGATTGCCGCCCTCTTTATTATTGGTGACGGACTGGTCCGAACCGGAGTGGCGACGGTGATGGGCTCGTGGCTGGTAAAAGTGGCGGGTAGCAGTGAAACCAAGATGCTCATTTACCTGATGCTCACTGTGGCAGGGCTTGGCGCATTTATGAGCTCCACTGGCGTGGTCGCCATTTTCATCCCGGTCGTGTTAAGCGTCTCAATGCGTATGCAAACGTCACCCTCGCGGTTAATGATGCCGCTGAGTTTTGCAGGGCTCATCAGTGGGATGATGACGCTCGTGGCGACGCCGCCGAATCTGGTGGTGAACAGCGAGCTGTTGCGAGAAGGATACGCAGGTTTCAGCTTCTTTAGCGTGACGCCTATTGGATTGGTCGTGCTGGTACTCGGCGTGTTTTACATGCTGCTGACCCGTTTTGCCCTGAAAGGGGATCCCCTCCATAAAAATAAAGATGGCTGGCGTCGACGGACTTTTCGCGATCTGATCAAAGAGTATCGCCTCACCGGGCGGGCACGCCGTCTGGCTATCCGCCCGGGTTCGCCCCTGATCGGCCAGCGTCTTGACGATCTCAAGCTGCGCGAGCGCTATGGCGCGAATATTATTGGTGTCGAACGCTGGCGGCGGTTTCGTCGCGTCATCGTCAACGTCAACGGGGTATCGGAGTTTCGTGCACGAGACGTTTTACTGATCGATATGTCGACGGCAGATGTCGATTTACGTGAGTTTTGTGCTGAACAACTGCTCGAGCCGATGGTGCTGCGCGGGGAATATTTCTCCGATCAGGCGCTTGACGTCGGAATGGCGGAAGTTTCGCTTATCCCTGAATCCGAACTGCTGGGCAAAACTGTGCGTGAAATGGGTTTTCGTACCCGGTATGGCCTTAACGTTGTTGGGTTAAAGCGTGATGGCGTTGCGGTTGAAGGGGCATTAGTGGATGAGCCGTTACAGTTGGGCGACATCTTCCTGGTCGTCGGAAACTGGAAACTCATCAACCAGTTGGGGCAAAAAGGACGCGATTTTGTGGTGTTGAATATGCCCGTAGAAGAGAGCGATGCATCGCCCGCGCACAGCCAGGCTCCACACGCCATTTTCTGTCTGGTGCTCATGGTGGCTTTGATGCTGACCGACGAAATTCCGAATCCTATCGCCGCGATAGTTGCCTGCTTGCTGATGGGGAAATTCCGCTGTATCGACGCCGAAAGCGCCTATAAAGCCATCCATTGGCCGAGCATTATTCTTATCGTGGGGATGATGCCTTTTGCCCTTGCACTGCAAAAAACAGGCGGCGTGGATTTAGTCGTTAAAGGATTGATGGACGTCGGCGGGGGTTACGGGCCTTACATGATGCTGGTGTGTCTGTTCGTGATGTGCGCGTCGATTGGACTCTTTATCTCCAATACCGCAACGGCAGTATTGATGGCGCCCATCGCTTTGGCGATGGCGAAATCAATGGGGGTATCGCCTTATCCGTTTGCCATGATGGTGGCGATGGCGGCTTCCGCTGCGTTTATGACGCCCGTGTCATCACCGGTCAATACGCTGGTGTTGGGGCCAGGAAATTATAAATTCAGTGATTTCGTCAAGCTTGGCGTGCCGTTTACGCTTTTAGTGATGATGGTGTGCGTCGTGCTGATCCCGGTGTTTTTCCCGTTCTGATTTATTCGCCCGGCACTCACCGGGCGAGACGGTTACAGTGGTGAATCCTGACTTATCTCATCCAGCGACAGCTGAAAACTCGGCACAAACACCTGCATGAAATAATCCATCTCCTCACTGCGCCGTGATTCCAGTGTTTTTTCCAGGCGCGATTTCGCTAACAGGAATTCATTGTTGCCCGCGGAGAGTTCTTCCAGACATTTCAGATAGGCGCACAGAGCATCGGCCTGTTTCACCAGTAATCTCTCTTCTTCGCTGCACTGATGCTCGTCGATCAGAGGAGCAAAAATATCGCGTAACTCCTCCGGAACCATATCAACCAGCTTCTGTTGGGCGATCTTTTCAATGGCTTTATATTCTTGCGCAATCTGCGAGTTGAAATATTTTACTGGCGTCGGTAAATCGCCCGTTAACACTTCTGACGCATCGTGATACATCGCCAGCAGGGCAATGCGTTCGGCGTTGACTTTCCCATTGAATTTGCGATTTTTAATCGCCGCCAGCGCATGGGCGACCATAGCTACCTGCAAACTGTGCTCAGACACATTTTCAGTACGCACATTGCGCATCAGCGGCCAGCGGTTGATGAGTTTCAGGCGGGAGAGATGGGCGAAGAAATGACTTTGACTCATAAGTTACCTTTTGTCTTTCACGGCGACAGATTTCATTGTGCGGGGAGGGGAGGCAAGATGCAAATCAGGCTGCCGTGGGCAGCCTGATGAAGGTTAGAGCTGATGGTAACCTGACAGGAAACGGCCAAATCGGCTGATTGCCATTTCAAGCTCGTCTTCGCGAGGTAAGGTAACAATACGGACGTGGTCAGGCCATGGCCAGTTAAACGCCGTACCCTGTACCAGCAGCACTTTTTCCTGTAACAGGAAATCGAGTACCATTTTCTGGTCATCATGAATATTGAAGCGCTTTGCATCAATTTTCGGGAACATATAGAGCGCACCATTTGGCTTCACGCACGACACGCCAGGAATATCATTAATCAATTCCCACGCGCGGTTACGCTGTTCGTACAGGCGCCCGCCCGGCACGATAAATTCGCTGATGCTTTGATACCCGCCAAGCGCGGTCTGAATCGCGTGTTGTGCCGGAACGTTTGCACACAGGCGCATAGACGCCAGCATTTCAAGGCCTTCAATATAACCTTTAGCGTGCTTTTTCGGGCCATGAAGGACCATCCATCCCTGGCGGAAACCCGCCACGCGGTAAGTTTTTGACAAACCGTTAAATGTCACCGTTAGCAGATCGGGTGCCAGTGCCGCGATGGAGTGGTGCTGTGCGGCGTCGTACAGAATTTTGTCGTAAATCTCGTCGGCGTAAATGATCAGGTTATGCTGACGGGCGATCTCAACGATCTCCATTAACAGCTCTTTGGAGTAGACCGCACCGGTTGGGTTATTCGGGTTGATAATAACGATACCACGGGTGCGCGGCGTGATTTTAGAACGGATATCGTCAAGGTCCGGGAACCAGTCAGAAGATTCATCACACAGATAATGCACGGCTTTACCGCTCGAAAGCGATACGGCGGCAGTCCACAGCGGGTAATCCGGCGCGGGAACGAGCATCTCATCGCCGCTGTTCAACAGCGCCTGCATGGCCTGCACGATCAATTCGGAAACGCCGTTACCGATATAGATATCTTCAACGGTGACATCACGCATACCACGGGCCTGATAATGCTGCATGATCGCTTTACGGGCGGAGTACAACCCCTTTGAATCACAGTAGCCTTGGGCCGTGGGAAGGTTTCGAATCACATCAACGAGGATTTCGTCCGGCGCATCAAAACCAAACGGCGCAGGGTTACCAATGTTGAGTTTCAGAACTTTGTTGCCTTCCTCTTCCAGGCGTTTTGCCTCTTTGAGAACGGGGCCGCGGATGTCGTAACAGACGTTATCTAATTTGCTGGATTTTTCGATAGGGGACATGAATCTTTGACCTTTTAGCTGTTATTGCCACTCCCTGCCGTGGAAGTCAGCACGAAACAATGTACTCCCACCGCGGGGCATTTTGAAGGGTGTGCAGTAGAAGATTTTGTAGAGTGAATAAAATGATGTGGAATGTCTTTAACTGAGTAAATAGCTTTTATGTGGTCAAAACGTTTGCTTAATTAATGTTTTTTAGTGTTATATCTTGATGGGTAAAATTTTTATTGTATTTTATCCTGTTTGAAATTAAGGTAAAGCAACTAAAGTCGATGAGTCTGGAATGGTTTCTTCTCGTGACCTTTCGTAAAATCGGAATGCTTCTTACTATCTTTGGTACATGTTTAATTTTGACAAACGTTACGCGTGTGAAAATAATGTTAAGCAGTATTAATGAATAAACCTAATCTAAATTAATGTTTATTTATTATTGACGCTTAAATCTTAACTTTCGTTAATTTTAATAAAATTAGTTTAGCGCTATATCAACATCGTTTAATCAGTGATGATGCGATAATACTTATAAATAAAGTGGGTTTGAGTTAAGATGTTGTCTCAGTAAACGGATGAATGTTTACATTTCAGTGTATTTTTTTCTGTTTTGACTGTATTAATTGATTGTTATTGTAAGAATTATCTCTGTTATAACGGATATGCGACACTTTTGCTGCTGTAGCCGTGTTGCCTGAAAGATGAGGCTGATTTGAAATTTCTTTAATGGAATTTACCTGGATCGGCAAAACCTCTAAATATTCTTAACGTTTAAGAGAATAAAATTATCGTCATGGAACGTTGTTTCTGACTTTCGCTATACACCAGCCAATAACTATCTGTCAGGTAGTCTGCCGGTCTGGCAGCTCCGCACGAGCAACTAGTAAGTGAATAGATATGATAAATGCAAATCGTCCGATAATGAATCTCGACCTCGATCTGCTGAGAACTTTTGTTGCGGTCGCTGATCTCAATACATTTGCAGCCGCTGCTGCGGCTGTGTGTCGTACCCAGTCGGCTGTTAGTCAGCAAATGCAGCGGCTGGAACAACTTGTCGGTAAAGAGCTTTTTGCCCGTCATGGCCGCAATAAGCTCTTAACCGAGCATGGAATTCAGCTTCTGGGTTACGCCAGGAAGATACTTCGCTTCAACGACGAAGCATGTATGTCATTAATGTTTAGCAACCTTCAGGGTGTTTTGACCTTAGGTGCATCTGATGAGTCAGCTGATACGATCTTGCCTTTTTTGCTTAATCGCATTAGTTCGGTTTATCCGAAGCTTGCCCTGGATGTAAGCGTAAAACGCAATGCGTTTATGATTGATATGCTGAAAGAGCATCAGGTCGATCTGGTGGTGACAACACATCGTCCTGGACAGTTTGATTGTTTGACGCTGCGAACGTCCCCAACGCATTGGTACTGCGCTGCAGAATATGTGCTGCAAAAAGGCGACCCTATTCCGTTGGTGCTGCTAGACGATCCGAGCCCATTCCGCGATATGGCGCTTAATGCGCTGAATGAAGCCAATATTCCATGGCGTCTGGCCTATGTTGCTTCAACATTGCCGGCCGTACGTGCCGCTGTTAAGGCAGGGCTGGGTGTCACGGCACGTCCTGTTGAGATGATGAGTCCAGATTTACGTGTGTTAGGCCGTGCAGATGGACTGCCAACTCTCCCGGACACGGAATATCTCCTTTGTCATAACACAGCCAGCAATAATGAACTGGCGAAAATCGTGTTCGACGCGATGGTGAGCTACCACAATCCATGGCAATTCGAGAATCTTACTCCTGAAGGGGGGGATGATTCCCTTGTTACTGAAAAGGATTTTCAGTGATCCGGATCCTACAATTCTCGTAACAATTTGTAATTGTAAAAAAAGACCACTCGCGAGTCATTCTCGCGGAGTGGTTTTTTTTTGACAATAATATCAATATTATTATTATGCCTTTTGGAAATATCTGTTTATTTTCATCCGGATAATGAGTTTTGATGGATTTATGGGCATTTTGATTTTGAAATTTTGTTTTAGGTGCCAATGTTAAAAAAACAGTAAAAATGTTGCCGTTTTTTTGATTGGATTAACAAAAGCGTGTCTCAGATCAAGAAAATACTCCCATTTGGGGGGAGGAATCAGCGGCAAATCCTGTCAAAATAGGAGGGTAATATTACTTTTACTGCAAAACGGACACGATTCAACAGCATGCAGTTGACGTAAAGTCATCCACCCACCAGGGTTAAAGGGCATGAAATGTTAATGAGAATTGATCCGTGTGATTTAATGTGAAGAAACCTTTGTTAAAGTTGACAAAAGGTTATAGAAAGGAGTAAAAAACCACATCATTTTGCTGTCTATGTCTCATTTCTGACAGTCGATGTAAGGTTATTTATTCCTCCCCATGAATCGATGTGATGTCCATCTGCCAGTAAGAGCAGAGCTATAGGTATCACTTTTGATGAGTAAGCAATGAGTATGTCAACATCCACAGAAGTCGTCGCTCATCACTGGGCATTCGCAATCTTTCTTATTGTTGCCATAGGTCTGTGCTGCCTGATGTTAATCGGCGGCTGGTTCCTGGGCGGTCGCGCCCGCGCAAGGCACAAAAACACCCCATTTGAATCGGGTATCGATTCGGTAGGTACTGCACGCTTACGCCTGTCCGCCAAGTTCTATCTGGTGGCCATGTTCTTCGTGATCTTCGACGTTGAAGCGCTCTACCTGTTCGCATGGTCAACCTCAATTCGTGAAAGCGGATGGGTGGGCTTTGTCGAAGCCGCAATTTTCATTTTAGTGCTACTGGCCGGTCTGGTTTATCTGGTGCGCATCGGCGCTCTGGACTGGACACCGACGCGTTCACGCCGTGAACTGGTTAACCCGGAAAACAGTAACTCTAATCGTCAGCAGTAACAGCGAGGCAATAAGATGGATTATACGCTCACCCGCATAGATCCTAACGGTGAGAATGACCGTTACCCCCTGCAAAAACAGGAGATCGTAACCGACCCCCTGGAGCAAGAAATCAACAAAAGCGTGTACATGGGCAAGCTCGAGCATGCCATGCACGATATGGTCAACTGGGGTCGTAAGAACTCAATCTGGCCATACAACTTTGGTCTTTCTTGCTGCTACGTTGAAATGGTGACGTCATTCACTGCGGTGCATGACGTTGCGCGTTTTGGTGCCGAGGTACTGCGTGCTTCACCACGTCAGGCTGACCTGATGGTGGTTGCGGGAACCTGCTTCACCAAAATGGCGCCTGTTATTCAGCGTCTTTACGATCAAATGCTCGAGCCGAAATGGGTTATTTCCATGGGCGCATGTGCAAACTCCGGTGGTATGTACGACATTTATTCTGTCGTGCAGGGGGTCGATAAATTTATCCCAGTGGATGTTTACATTCCTGGCTGTCCGCCACGTCCGGAAGCTTACATGCAGGCACTGATGCTGCTGCAGGATTCGATTGGCAAAGAGCGCCGTCCGCTTTCCTGGGTGGTTGGCGATCAGGGCGTGTATCGCGCCAATATGCAATCAGAGCGCGAGCGTAAACGCGGCGAACGTATCGCAGTGACAAACCTGCGTACGCCTGACGAAATTTAATTTACGCCTGCGGGCAGTGGAGAAACCCTTCGCATATCACTATACAAATAGCGCGAAGCCATGCCCGACAGTCACCACGGACCATTTGCAATGGTGAACAATATGACCGACTTAACCGCGCAAGCCGCTTGTCTTACCCGGGACCATCTGGATGACCCGGTCATCGGCGAACTGCGCAACCGTTTTGGGCCGGATGCCTTTACTGTTCAGGCCACCCGCACCGGGGTACCCGTCGTTTGGGTTAAGCGTGAACAATTACTGGAAGTGGGCGATTTCTTAAAGAAACTGCCAAAACCTTACGTCATGCTGTTTGACCTCCACGGCATGGATGAGCGCTTACGCACGCACCGTCACGGTTTACCCGCGGCGGATTTTTCCGTTTTCTACCACCTGATCTCAATAGACCGCAATCGGGATATCATGCTCAAGGTGGCATTGTCTGAAAACGACATGCGCTTGCCAACGTTCACCAAACTTTTCCCGAACGCTAACTGGTATGAGCGTGAAACCTGGGAAATGTTCGGTATGACCTTCGACGGTCACCCGCATCTGACGCGTCTTCTGATGCCACCGACGTGGACGGGCCACCCGCTGCGTAAAGATTATCCGGCGCGTGCGACCGAATTCGATCCGTTTGAGCTGACGAAAGCGAAACAGGATCTGGAGATGGAAGCGCTGACGTTCAAGCCTGAAGACTGGGGCATGAAGCGCAGCACCGAAAACGAGGACTTCATGTTCCTCAACCTCGGCCCGAACCACCCGTCTTCACACGGTGCATTCCGTATTATCCTCCAGCTTGATGGCGAAGAGATTGTCGACTGCGTTCCTGATATCGGCTATCACCACCGTGGTGCTGAGAAGATGGGCGAGCGTCAGTCCTGGCACAGCTACATTCCGTACACCGACCGTATCGAATACCTCGGCGGCTGCGTGAACGAAATGCCTTACGTGCTAGCGGTAGAAAAATTAGCGGGCATTACCGTTCCGGATCGCGTGAATGTCATTCGCGTGATGCTCTCCGAACTGTTCCGTATCAACAGCCATTTGCTGTACATCTCTACGTTCATTCAGGACGTCGGTGCGATGACACCGGTCTTCTTCGCCTTTACCGACCGTCAAAAAATCTACGATGTCGTCGAAGCCATTACCGGTTTCCGTATGCATCCAGCCTGGTTCCGTATCGGCGGTGTTGCACACGATCTACCGCGCGGCTGGGATAAGCTGCTGCGTGATTTCCTCGACTGGATGCCAAAGCGTCTGGACTCATACGAGAAAGCCGCGCTGCGTAACACCATTCTGATTGCCCGCTCTAAGGGTGTCGCCGCTTACGGTGCGAAAGAAGCCCTGGATTGGGGTTGTACCGGTGCTGCGTTGCGTGCGACAGGGATTGATTTTGACGTGCGTAAAGCGCGTCCATACTCAGGCTATGAAAACTTCGACTTTGAAGTCCCGGTTGGCGGCGGTGTTTCTGACTGCTATACCCGCGTGATGCTGAAAGTTGAAGAGCTACGCCAAAGCTTGCGTATTCTTGAGCAGTGTCTCAACAACATGCCGGAAGGCCCGTTCAAGGCGGATCACCCGCTGACAACGCCGCCACCGAAAGAGCGTACGCTGCAACATATCGAAACCCTGATCACCCACTTCCTGCAGGTTTCGTGGGGCCCTGTTATGCCGGCCAACGAATCCTTCCAGATGATTGAGGCGACCAAGGGTATCAACAGTTATTACCTGACCAGCGATGGCAGCACCATGAGCTACCGTACTCGTATCCGTACCCCGAGTTTTGCGCATTTGCAGCAAATTCCGGTAGCGGTACGCGGCAGCCTGGTGTCCGACTTGATCGTCCATCTGGGTAGTATCGATTTTGTTATGTCAGATGTGGACCGCTAATTATGCACGAGAATCAACAACCACAAACCGAGGCTTTTGAGCTGAGTGCGGCAGAACGTGCGGCGATTGAGCATGAGATGCACCACTACGAAGACCCGCGTGCGGCGTCCATTGAAGCGCTGAAAATTGTTCAGAAACAGCGCGGTTGGGTGCCAGATGGCGCGATTTATGCGATCGCTGAAGTGCTCGGCATTCCGGCAAGTGATGTAGAAGGGGTGGCAACGTTCTACAGCCAAATCTTCCGCCAGCCGGTTGGCCGTCACGTGATCCGCTATTGCGACAGCGTGGTGTGTCATATCACGGGTTATCAGGGAATTCAGGCCGCGCTCGAGAAAAAACTCGACATTAAGCCAGGGCAAACGACGTTTGACGGTCGTTTTACTCTGCTGCCGACCTGCTGCCTGGGTAACTGCGACAAGGGGCCGAGCATGATGATTGATGAGGACACTCACAGCCATCTGACTCCGGAAGCGATTCCTGACCTGCTGGAGCAGTACAAATGAAAACTGTAATTCGTACTGCTGAAACTCATCCGCTGACCTGGCGTCTGCGCGATGACAAACAGCCGGTATGGCTCGATGAATATCAAAGCAAAAACGGTTACGAAGGTGCTCGCAAAGCGCTTGCTGGCATGGCACCGGATGAAATCGTTAATGCGGTGAAAGACGCTGGCCTCAAAGGGCGCGGTGGCGCTGGCTTTTCCACGGGTCTTAAGTGGAGCCTGATGCCGAAAGACGAATCCATGAACATCCGTTACCTGCTGTGTAACGCCGATGAAATGGAACCCGGCACCTACAAAGACCGCCTGTTGATGGAACAGCTGCCGCACCTGCTGGTGGAAGGCATGCTGATCTCGGCGTTTGCGTTGAAAGCGTATCGCGGCTACATCTTCCTGCGCGGTGAGTACATCGAAGCGGCAGAAAATCTGCGTCGTGCGATTGCCGAAGCCACCGAAGCGGGTCTGCTTGGCAAAAATATTCTCGGCACCGGTTTTGACTTCGAGCTGTTCGTGCATACCGGGGCAGGGCGCTACATCTGCGGTGAAGAAACCGCGCTGATTAACTCCCTTGAAGGCCGTCGTGCGAACCCGCGCTCTAAGCCACCGTTCCCGGCAAGTTCCGGCGTGTGGGGTAAACCGACCTGTGTGAACAACGTCGAAACCCTGTGTAACGTTCCGGCAATCCTGGCGAACGGCGTGGAGTGGTATCAAAACATCTCTACCAGTAAAGATGCCGGCACAAAACTGATGGGCTTCTCTGGTCGCGTCAAAAATCCAGGTCTTTGGGAATTACCGTTCGGTACCACCGCGCGTGAAATCCTTGAAGACTACGCTGGCGGTATGCGCGATGGGCTTAAATTCAAAGCCTGGCAGCCGGGCGGCGCAGGTACAGACTTCCTGACCGAAGCGCATCTTGACCTGCCAATGGAATTTGAAAGCATTGGTAAAGCAGGTAGCCGTCTGGGGACTGCGCTGGCGATGGCCGTTGACCACGAAATTGGTATGGTACCGCTGGTTCGCAACCTGGAAGAGTTCTTCGCTCGCGAGTCCTGCGGCTGGTGCACACCGTGCCGTGATGGTTTGCCGTGGAGCGTGAAGATCCTGCGTGCTCTTGAACGTGGCGAAGGCCAGCCTGGTGATATCGAAACACTTGAGCAACTGTGTCGATTCCTTGGTCCGGGCAAAACCTTCTGTGCCCACGCACCAGGCGCCGTTGAGCCTCTGCAAAGCGCGATTAAATATTTCCGCGAAGAATTCGAAGCAGGCATCAAGCAGCAGTTCAGCAATACCCATGCGATAAGCGGTATTCAGCCGAACCTGCTAAAAGCGCGCTGGTAGTTTCTTACGCACAAGCATTCAGGTTGCATCAAGGCAGCGACGGAGTGAATTCCTGGAGCTTACATCAGTAAGTGAGGGGAGTAAGCGAGGGAAGCTAACGCAGAAGCGGCCTGAAGGATGAAGCGTAAAAGAATTTTGATTAACGCTCGGATTTATTCGAGCCAACTGGAAGCATGCTAATGGCTACGATTCATGTAGACGGCAAAGAATACGAAGTCAACGGGGCGGACAACCTGCTAGAAGCTTGTCTGTCTCTTGGCCTAGATATTCCGTATTTTTGCTGGCATCCGGCGCTGGGAAGCGTCGGTGCTTGCCGCCAGTGTGCGGTGAAGCAATACCAAAACGCGGAAGACACGCGTGGTCGCCTGGTGATGTCCTGTATGACACCAGCAACCGAAGGCACCTTTATTTTCTATCGACGACGCCGAAGCGAAACAGTTCCGTGAAAGCGTGGTGGAATGGTTAATGACCAACCACCCGCACGACTGTCCGGTCTGTGAAGAGGGCGGTAACTGCCACCTTCAGGATATGACCGTGATGACGGGTCATAGTTTCCGTCGCTATCGCTTTACCAAACGTACCCACCGTAACCAGGATTTGGGGCCGTTCATCTCGCATGAAATGAACCGCTGCATCGCCTGTTACCGTTGCGTGCGTTACTACAAAGATTACGCAGATGGCGAAGATCTGGGCGTCTATGGCGCACATGACAACGTCTACTTTGGTCGTCCGGAAGACGGTACGCTTGAAAGCGAATTCTCCGGCAACCTGGTAGAAATCTGCCCGACCGGTGTGTTCACTGATAAGACACACTCCGAGCGCTACAACCGTAAGTGGGACATGCAGTTTGCGCCAAGCATCTGCCAGCAATGTTCTCTTGGCTGTAACACCAGCCCGGGTGAGCGTTATGGTGAACTGCGTCGTATCGAAAACCGTTATAACGGTACCGTTAACCACTACTTCCTCTGTGACCGTGGCCGTTTCGGCTATGGCTATGTAAACCTGAAAGACCGTCCGCGTCAGCCGGTTCAGCGCCGTGGCGATGATGTCATCACCCTGAACGCCGAACAGGCAATGCAGGGCGCGGCAGACATTCTGCGTCAGTCTAAGAAGGTCATCGGCATCGGCTCTCCACGTGCCAGCGTTGAAAGCAACTTTGCGCTGCGTGAGCTGGTGGGTGCAGAAAACTTCTACACCGGTATTGCTAACGGTGAGCAAGAACGTCTGCAACTGGTCCTGAAAGTGCTGCGCGAAGGCGGTATTCGTACTCCTGCGCTGCGCGAAATCGAATCCTACGATGCCGTTCTGGTGCTGGGTGAAGATCTGACGCAAACGGGCGCGCGCGTTGCTTTGGCAGTTCGTCAGGCAGTGAAAGGTAAAGCGCGTGAAATGGCAGCCGCCCAGAAAGTGGCTGACTGGCAGATTGCGGCGATCATGAACATCGGCCAACGTGCCAAACATCCGCTGTTTGTCACCAATGTCGACAACACGCGTCTTGACGACATCGCTGCGTGGACCTATCGCGCACCGGTTGAAGATCAGGCGCGTCTTGGCTTTGCGATTGCACATGCGTTGGATAACAGCGCGCCGGCCGTTGACGGTCTGGATCGCGATTTGCAAAACAAGATCGAGGTGATCGTGCAGGCGCTGGCGGGTGCGAAGAAACCACTGATTATTTCCGGTACCAATGCCGGAAGTGCGGATGTGATTCAGGCTGCGGCAAACGTCGCAAAAGCCCTGAAAGGCCGTGGTGCTGACGTTGGCGTGACCATGATCGCTCGCGCGGTGAACAGCATGGGTCTGGGTATGATCGGCGGCGGCTCTCTGGAAGAGGCGCTCAGCGAACTCGAAACCGGTGCGGCTGATGGCGTCATCGTGCTCGAGAACGACCTGCATCGTCATGCCTCTGCGGCACGCGTTGATGCTGCACTCTCCAAAGCGCCGCTGGTGATGGTGATTGACCATCAGCGTACGGCGATTATGGACAAAGCGCACCTCGTGTTATCTGCGGCAAGCTTTGCGGAAAGCGACGGTACGGTCATCAACAACGAAGGCCGCGCGCAGCGTTTCTTCCAGGTTTATGACCCGTCGTACTACGACAGCAATATTGTGATGCTGGAAAGCTGGCGCTGGCTGCACTCCCTGCACAGCACCGTTCAGAGCCGCGAAGTGGACTGGACGCAGCTTGACCACGTTATCGATGCGGTTGTGGAAAAACTGCCTCACCTGGCCGGTATTAAAGACGCTGCGCCAGATGCGAGCTTCCGTATTCGCGGTCAGAAACTGGCGCGTGAACCGCACCGTTACAGTGGCCGTACTGCGATGCGCGCCAATATCAGCGTGCATGAACCGCGTCAGCCGCAGGATAAAGACACAATGTTTGCCTTCTCAATGGAAGGGAACAACCAACCGTCTGCTCCACGCTCTCAGGTTCCATTTGCATGGGCACCAGGCTGGAACTCCCCGCAGGCATGGAACAAATTCCAGTCTGAAGTGGGCGGTTCTCTGCGCCACGGCGATCCAGGCGTACGTCTGATTGAAGCCAGCGAAACGGGTCTGGATTACTACACGACCGTTCCGGCAAGTTTTTGAGGCTCAGGAAGGCAACTGGCGTATCGCACCGTATTACCATCTTTTTGGTAGCGATGAGATGTCCCAGCGTTCCCCTGTGTTCCAGACGCGCATGCCGCAGCCATACATCAAGCTCAATCCGGCGGATGCCGCGAAGCTTGGCGTCAATGCGGGCAGCCAAATCTCCTTTAGCTACGAAGGCCAGACAATCAGCTTGCCGCTGATTATCGCCGAAGGTCTGACAGCAGGGCAGGTGGGTCTGCCGATGGGATTACCGGGTATTGCACCGGTCCTGGCGGGCGCGCGTCTTGATAATCTGCAGGAGGCACAAGCATGAGTTGGTTAACGCCGGATCTTATCGACATTCTGTTAAGCATCCTGAAAGCGATTGTCATTCTGCTGGTGGTGGTCACCTGCGGTGCGTTCATGAGCTTTGGTGAGCGTCGTCTGCTCGGTCTGTTCCAGAACCGTTATGGACCGAATCGTGTTGGCTGGGGTGGTTCACTCCAGCTGGTCGCGGACATGATCAAGATGTTCTTTAAAGAAGACTGGATCCCGAAATTCTCGGACCGCGTCATCTTTACCCTTGCGCCGATGATCGCGTTCACCTCGTTGCTGCTGGCATTCGCCATCGTTCCGGTTAGCCCGACCTGGGTTGTGGCTGACCTGAATATCGGGATTTTATTCTTCCTGATGATGGCTGGCCTTGCGGTGTACGCGGTGCTGTTCGCGGGATGGTCCAGTAATAACAAATACTCGCTGCTGGGTGCGATGCGTGCTTCCGCGCAGACGCTGAGCTACGAAGTGTTCCTCGGACTCTCCCTGATGGGCGTGGTGGCGCAAGCCGGTTCATTCAACATGACCGACATCGTCAACAACCAGGCCGACATCTGGAACGTGATCCCGCAGTTCTTTGGTTTTGTCACCTTTGCTATCGCGGGTGTGGCTGTGTGTCACCGTCACCCATTTGACCAGCCAGAAGCCGAACAGGAACTGGCGGATGGTTACCACATTGAATATTCCGGTATGAAATTCGGTCTGTTCTTCGTGGGCGAATACATCGGTATCGTCACCATTTCCGCGCTGATGGTCACGCTGTTCTTGGTGGCTGGCACGGTCCGTTCTTACCGCCGTTCATCTGGTTCGCGCTGAAAACCGCGTTCTTCATGATGATGTTCATTTTGATTCGCGCCTCATTACCGCGTCCGCGTTATGACCAGGTAATGTCCTTCGGCTGGAAAGTGTGTCTGCCGCTGACGCTAGTCAACTTGTTGGTAACGGCGGCTGTCATTCTCTGGCAGGCGCAATAGGGGCGAATAGATCATGACCTTGAAAGAATTATTAGTAGGCGCCGGCACCCAGATTCGCAGTATCTGGATGATCGGGGCTGCACGCGTTTGCAAAACGCGAAACCCAGATGTATCCGGAAGAGCCGGTATATCTGCCGCCGCGCTACCGTGGCCGTATCGTGCTTTCCCGCGATCCGGACGGCGAAGAGCGTTGCGTTGCCTGTAACCTGTGTGCGGTAGCGTGTCCGGTAGGCTGTATCTCTTTGCAGAAAGCAGAGACCAAAGACGGCCGCTGGTACCCTGAGTTTTTCCGCATCAACTTCTCGCGCTGCATTTTCTGCGGTCTGTGTGAAGAAGCGTGCCCAACCACGGCGATTCAGCTGACTCCCGATTTTGAAATGGGTGAGTACAAGCGCCAGGACCTGGTGTACGAGAAAGAGGATCTGCTGATTCCGGTCCGGGCAAATACCCGGAATATAACTTCTACCGGATGGCGGGTATGGCAATCGACGGCAAAGATAAGGGCGAAGCAGAGAACGAAGCTAAGCCTATCGACGTCAAGAGCCTGTTACCGTAAGGAGAAGGGCAATGGAATTCGCTTTTTATATCTGTGGCCTCATCGCCATCCTGGCCACGCTGCGAGTGATCACGCACACCAACCCGGTGCATGCGCTGCTGTATCTGATCATCTCGCTGCTGGCTATTTCCGGCGTGTTTTTCGCACTTGGCGCGCATTTCGCGGGTGCACTGGAAATCATCGTCTACGCGGGCGCCATTATGGTTCTCTTCGTGTTCGTCGTGATGATGTTGAACCTGGGCGGTGCTGAAATCGAACAGGAACGTCAGTGGCTGAAGCCGCAAGTGTGGATTGGTCCGGCTATTTTGTCGGCCATCATGCTGGTAGTTATCGTTTACGCCATTCTGGGTGTTAACGACCAGGGCATTGACGGTACGCCAATTAGCGCTAAAGAAGTGGGTATTGCGCTGTTCGGCCCGTACGTTCTGGCGGTTGAACTGGCTTCGATGCTGCTGCTGGCGGGTCTGGTTGTGGCATTCCACGTTGGCCGCGAAGAGCGTGCTGGCGAAGTGCTGAGCAACCGCACTGACGATCGCGCGAAAAAGAAAAACGGAGGAGCGCGCATGATTCCTTTAACACATGGACTGATCCTCGCCGCGATTTTATTCGTTCTCGGGCTGACGGGTCTGGTTATCCGCCGTAATCTGCTGTTTATGCTGATCGGTCTGGAAATCATGATTAATGCTTCCGCGCTGGCCTTTGTGGTCGCGGGTAGCTATTGGGGTCAGCCTGATGGGCAGGTTATGTACATTCTCGCCATCAGCCTTGCGGCTGCAGAAGCGAGTATTGGCCTGGCGCTGTTGCTGCAGCTCCATCGTCGCCGCCAGAACCTGAACATCGATTCAGTAAGTGAGTTGCGTGGATGAACATGCTTGCCTTAACCATTATTTTTCCTTTGATTGGCTTCTTGCTGCTGGCATTCTCCCGCGGCCGCTGGTCGGAAAATCTGTCCGCAACGGTGGGCATTGGCTCAATCGGCCTTGCTGCGCTGGTCACAGCGTATGCGGGAATTGACTTCTTTAACAACGGCAAGCAGGCCTTCAGCGTACCGCTGTGGACCTGGATGTCGGTCGGTGATTTCAACATCGGTTTCAACCTCGTACTGGATGGTCTGTCATTGACCATGCTGTCGGTGGTGACCGGTGTCGGCTTCCTGATCCACATGTTCGCCTCCTGGTATATGCGCGGTGAAGAGGGATATTCTCGCTTCTTCGCATACACCAACTTGTTTATCGCGAGCATGGTGATTCTGGTACTGGGCGATAATCTGCTGCTGATGTATCTCGGCTGGGAAGGCGTGGGGGCTGTGTTCCTACCTGCTGATCGGTTTCTATTACACCGATCCGAAGAATGGCGCAGCGGCCATGAAAGCGTTCGTCGTGACCCGCGTGGGTGACGTGTTCCTCGCTTTCGCGCTGTTCATCCTTTACAACGAACTGGGCACGCTGAACTTCCGCGAAATGGTGGAACTGGCTCCGGCTCACTTCGAAGCAGGCAACAACATGCTGACGTGGGCGACCCTGATGCTTCTGGGTGGTGCTGTGGGTAAATCCGCGCAGCTGCCGTTGCAGACCTGGCTTGCCGACGCGATGGCCGGTCCAACGCCTGTTTCCGCGCTGATCCACGCTGCAACCATGGTAACCGCGGGTGTTTACCTGATTGCCCGTACACACGGCCTGTTCCTGATGACGCCAGAAATTCTGCATCTGGTCGGTATCGTGGGTGCGGTAACGCTGGTTATGGCGGGCTTTGCCGCGCTGGTTCAGACCGACATCAAACGCGTTCTTGCCTACTCCACCATGAGCCAGATCGGGTATATGTTCCTGGCGCTGGGTGTGCAGGCGTGGGATGCGGCGATTTTCCATCTGATGACGCATGCGTTCTTTAAAGCGCTGCTGTTCCTCTCCTCTGGTTCGGTGATTCTGGCCTGCCACCACGAGCAGAATATCTTCAAGATGGGCGGTCTGCGCAAATCCATTCCACTGGTTTACGTCTGCTTCCTGGTGGGTGGCGCGGCGCTGTCAGCGCTGCCAATCATCACCGCGGGCTTCTTCAGTAAGGACGAAATCCTTGCAGGAGCTATGGCGAATGGTCATATCAATCTGATGGTGGCAGGTCTGGTCGGTGCGTTTATGACCTCCCTGTACACCTTCCGTATGATTTTCATCGTCTTCCACGGCAAAGAACAAATTCACGCGCATGCAGGGAAGGGGATTACCCATCATCTGCCGCTGATTGTGCTGCTGGTGCTGTCTACTTTCGTCGGCGCAATGATTGTTCCGCCATTACAGGGCGTGCTGCCAGATACCACCGAGCTTGAGCACGGCCGCGTTCTGACGCTTGAAATCACCTCGGGTGCGGTCGCTATCGCGGGCATCCTGATTGCTGCATGGCTGTGGCTGGGCAAACGCACTCTGGTGACGTCAATCGCCAACAGTGCGCCAGGGCGTCTGCTGAGTACCCTGTGGTACAACGCATGGGGCTTCGACTGGCTGTACGACAAGATTTTCGTCAAGCCATTCCTGGGTATTGCGTGGCTGCTCAAACGTGACCCGATGAACTCTATGATGAACATCCCGGCGATTCTTTCCCGCTTTGCAGGTAAAGGCCTGCTGTTGAGCGAGAACGGGTATCTGCGCTGGTATGTCGCATCAATGAGCATCGGCGCGGTTGTGGTGCTGGCTCTGCTGATGGTGTTGCGTTGAGTTTGATGGTTGTGTGAATAGGCCCGGTGAAATCCCGGGCCTGTGAACTAAGAATACATTTAGATTACTTTCCTGAAGTACAGGCTTTTCGACGTTGAGTATGACGAACGAAACAGCCTGGGCAGGAGTAAAAATAAGGGACATACTTAGCTATGTTATTGCCTTGGTTGATATTAATTCCCTTCATTGGTGGATTCCTGTGCTGGCAGACTGAACGCTTTGGCGTGAAGATGCCGCGCTGGATTGCGCTGATCACCATGGGATTGACGTTTCTGCTTGGCCTGCAACTTTGGTTGCAGGGCGGCTATTCTTTGACCCAGTCTGCGGGCCTTCCGCAGTGGCAATCTGAATTTATCCTGCCGTGGATCCCACGTTTTGGCATCACAATCCATTTGGCAATCGACGGTCTGTCGCTGCTGATGGTGGTGCTGACGGGTCTGCTCGGTGTTCTGGCGGTACTGTGCTCCTGGCGAGAAATCGAAAAATACCAGGGCTTTTTCCACCTGAACCTGATGTGGATTTTGGGCGGCGTCATCGGCGTGTTCCTGGCCATCGACATGTTCCTGTTCTTCTTCTTCTGGGAAATGATGCTGGTGCCGATGTACTTCCTGATCGCGCTGTGGGGCCACAAGGCATCCGACGGTAAAACGCGTATCACGGCGGCAACCAAGTTCTTCATCTACACCCAGGCGAGTGGTCTGGTGATGTTGATTGCGATCCTGGGACTGGTCTTTGTGCATCACAATGCGACCGGCGTCTGGACCTTCAACTATGAAGAGTTGCTGAAAACGCCAATGTCGCACGGTGTTGAATATCTGCTGATGCTCGGTTTCTTCATCGCGTTTGCGGTGAAAATGCCGGTTGTTCCGCTGCACGGTTGGCTGCCAGATGCACACTCCCAGGCACCAACGGCGGGTTCTGTTGACCTGGCGGGGATTTTGCTGAAAACCGCGGCCTACGGTCTGCTGCGTTTCGCACTGCCGCTGTTCCCGAACGCTTCTGCTGAGTTCGCCCCGATCGCGATGTGGCTGGGTGTTATCGGTATCTTCTACGGCGCATGGATGGCTTTCACGCAGTACGACATCAAACGTCTTATCGCGTACACCTCCGTTTCCCACATGGGCTTCGTACTGATTGCGATCTACACCGGCAGCCAGCTTGCGTACCAGGGGGCGGTTATCCAAATGATCGCGCACGGTTTGTCTGCGGCAGGTCTGTTCATTCTGTGCGGTCAGCTGTACGAACGTCTGCATACCCGCGACATGCGCATGATGGGCGGTCTGTGGAGCAAAATTAAATGGTTGCCAGCGCTGTCCATGTTCTTCGCGGTTGCGACGCTGGGTATGCCGGGCACCGGTAACTTTGTCGGCGAATTCATGATTCTGTTCGGCAGCTTCAAAGTGGTTCCGGTTATTACTGTTGTCTCCACTTTCGGCCTGGTCTTCGCGTCCGTGTACTCGCTGGCGATGCTGCACCGCGCTTACTTCGGTAAAGCGAAGAGTGAAATCGCGGCGCAAGAGCTGCCGGGGATGTCGCTGCGCGAGCTGTCCATCGTTCTGTTACTGGTCGTACTGCTGGTGCTGCTGGGCTTATATCCGCAGCCAATTCTGGATACTTCGCATTCCGCGATGGGTAACATCCAGCAGTGGTTTGTTAATTCTGCTTCTACTACAAGGCCGTAAATCGCCATGACAATAACTCCACAACAACTGATCGCGCTGCTACCGCTGCTGATCGTCGGATTGACGGTGGTGGTTGTGATGCTCTCCATTGCGTGGCGACGCAATCACTTCCTGAATGCCACGCTGTCGGTTCTGGGTCTGAACGCTGCGTTAGTTTCCCTCTGGTTTGTCGGCCAGGTGGGCGCTATGGATATCACCCCGCTGATGCGTGTTGACGGCTTTGCCATGCTGTACACCGGGCTGGTGCTTCTGGCGAGCCTGGCAACCTGTACTTTTGCGTACCCGTGGCTCGAAGGCTATTACGACAACAAAGAAGAGTTTTATCTGCTGGTCCTGATCGCCTCACTGGGTGGGATTCTGCTGGCAAACGCCAACCATCTGGCGGCGCTGTTCCTCGGTATTGAGCTGATCTCTCTGCCGCTGTTTGGCCTGATTGGCTATGCGTACCGTCAAAAGCGCTCTCTGGAAGCGAGTATCAAGTATACGATTCTGTCTGCTGCGGCCTCGTCCTTCCTGCTGTTTGGTATTGCGCTGCTGTACGCACAGTCCGGTAATCTTTCTTTCGTCGCACTGGGCAAGAGTCTTGGCGACAACATGCTGCATGAACCGCTGCTGCTGGCGGGTCTGGGCATGATGATCGTGGGTCTTGGCTTCAAGCTTTCTCTGGTTCCGTTCCACCTGTGGACGCCAGACGTATACCAGGGCGCACCGGCTCCGGTTTCCACCTTCCTGGCGACGGCGAGCAAAATCGCTATCTTCAGCGTGGTGATGCGTCTGTTCCTGTACGCTCCAGTGGGTGACAGTGAAGCCGTACGTGTGGTGCTGGGCGTGATTGCTTTCGCTTCCATCATCTTCGGTAACCTGATGGCGCTGAGCCAGACTAATATCAAGCGTCTGCTCGGCTACTCCTCTATCTCCCATCTGGGCTACCTGATGGTGGCATTGATTGCGTTGCAGAACGGTTCAATGTCAATGGAAACGGTTGGTGTTTATCTGGCAGGTTACCTGTTCAGCAGCCTCGGCGCGTTCGGTGTGGTCAGCCTGATGTCCAGCCCTTACCGTGGCCCGGATGCTGATTCACTGTTCTCCTACCGTGGTCTGTTCTGGCACCGTCCGATTCTGTCTGCGGTTATGACCGTCATGATGCTGTCTCTGGCCGGTATTCCGATGACGCTGGGCTTTATCGGTAAATTCTACGTGCTGGCAGTCGGTGTACAGGCTGGTCTGTGGTGGCTGACCGCTGCGGTAGTTATCGGTTCCGCAATTGGTTTGTACTACTACCTGCGTGTAGCGGTCAGCTTGTATCTGAGCGCGCCGCAACAGCTTAACCGCGATGCGCCAACCAACTGGCAGTACAGTGCGGGCGGTATTGTGGTGCTGATTTCTGCACTGCTGGTGCTGATCTTCGGTATCTATCCGCAACCGCTGATCACGCTCGTGCAGCACGCGATGCCGTTGATGTAAGCAATGCATGAAACAAAAAAACCCGCTTCGGCGGGTTTTTTTATGGTTTGCCCCTTTGCTCTGTAGGAGAGGGGCGCGGTTTGGGCATCAGCCCGTACCGCAACTCAGCCGCGACGGCTAATCAGCGGACCGTCAATTTTCTTCGCGGAACGATCCAGCACTTCTTCAATCACTGCGGACAGTTCGTTCAGTTCGAACTTAGCCACATAGCCATCTGCTTTTACCTTACGAATATGATCTTCGTTGGCGTTTCCAGAAAGGGAAGAGTGGATCACCACCGGGATGTGTTTGAGAATTTCATCGGTTTTGATTTTGCGCGTCAGCGTGAAACCATCCATCTCCGGCATCTCAAGGTCGGTTAAGACCAGTGAAATTTTATCGGTGATCGGGACGCCTTCTGCCTGCGCTTGCGCGGCCAGTACGCCAATTTTTTCCCACGCTTCTTTACCAGTGATGTGCATTTCGGCAGGAATGTTCATCGCTTCCAGCCCTTTTTCCAGCATAGAACGCGCGACTTTCGAATCTTCCGCAACAATTGCCACAGCGCCTGGCTTGATATTGAATTTGGTTGTATTCAGGTTAGTTGCATGCAGATCGTGATTGGATGGCGTGATGTCATACAGGATCTGCTCAACGTCGAGCACCATTGCCAGATCGTTCGTATCCGTATTTTCATCAAGACACGCGATGCTGGTGATGTAGCGGCCGCTGACGGCCGTTGCAGCATGAACTTGTTTCCAGTCGAGACGCATAATGTTCTCAACGGATTCCACAGCAAACGCCTGCACGCTGCGCGCGTATTCGGTAATGAGCAGAATATTCAGTCCGGTAGCCGGTTTACAACCCGCCACGGCCGCCAAATCGATAACTGGAATCACCTGATCGCGAATATTCACCATTCCCATCAGCGGCGATTTCATGCCCGCAGGTTTAGTGAATTCAGGCATAGGAACAATTTCGCGCAGTTTGAAAACGTTAATGCCAAACAGCTCAGACTTATTTTCATTCAACGACGTACCAAGACGGAACAGTAAAAGTTCGAATCGGTTTGACAGGGTGAGATTCGCCCTGTCATCAATATCTTTCTGGAAATTATCCATTCTACCCTCAAGTGAGATGCTTGCCTTTTAATCGTTATCGGCACGCAGAGGGAAAAGTGAAGGGCTAAACGTAAACCTGCATGAAATCTTGCGCCAGTTCGCATTCCGGGAACACCTCCTGGCACTCTTTCAGCAATAATTCGCAACCCTGTGCGTCGTAGCGCGAACTGACATGCGTGACGAGCAGTTTACCCGCAGAGGCGTCTCGGGCAAGCTGAGCGGCCTGACGCGTGGAGCTGTGACCGCGACGGTTTGCCTTCTCCTCCATCGCCGCTTCGAGCGTCGCTTCATGGACGATCACATCAGCATGTCTGGCCAGCGCAAGCGCCGCAGGGCAGGGGGCCGTATCACCAAAAATCACCAGCGTTTTACCCGGCTGTGGCGCGGAAAGATAATCCTGACCGTTCACAATACGCCCGTCCTCCAGTGTCACCATGTCGCCGTGCTTCAGCCGCTGGAAAAGCGGACCAGGCTTTACGCCATCGGCGATCAGCGCTGCGGCATCCAGCGCCCCGGGTTTGTCGTGCTCTTCAATGCGATACCCGTAGCATTCCACTGGGTGATTTAGCGCGCCTGCGGTCACGGTATAATGCTCATCTTCAAACACCACGCCTTCGTTCACTTCAACGATCTCAAGCGGGTAATCAGTCCATGAACCGCTCAAACGCAACGCGGTTTCTGTAAACTCGCGAATCCCCGCAGGGCCGTAGAGGGTCAGCGGATTGACGTTTCCGGCCATTGAGCGGCTGCATAACAATCCAGGCAAACCAAACACGTGATCGCCATGCAAATGGGTGATAAAAATTTTATCGAGCTTACCGGGATGATAAGGCGTATGTAACAGCTGATGCTGTGTCCCTTCACCGCAATCAAAAAGCCACAGGCCAGCGCGCGTGGGATGCTGCAAATCCAGCAGTATTGCCGTCACGTTTCGCGAGCGGGTTGGCACGCCCGCAGACGTGCCGAGAAAAATCAGTTCCATAACGCCATCAGACTCTTTGCTAACGAGAAAGTGTTTAGTATAACGGGATGATACCCAATAAGGAGCCTGACATGATTCAGTGGCAAGATTTACATCACAGCGAGCTGACCGTCCCGGTCCTGTATGGCGTCCTCAAATTGCGCTGTGAAGTGTTTGTCGTCGAACAGACCTGTCCGTATCAGGATATTGACGGCGATGACCTGATCGGCGAGAACCGCCATATTCTCGGCTGGAAGGATAACGCGCTGGTGGCGTATGCGAGGATTCTGAAAAGTGACGAGGACGTTGAGCCGGTGGTGATTGGCCGCGTGATTATCAGCAGCAAAGCGCGCGGCGAAAAACTGGGTTATGCGTTGATGGAACAAACGCTCTCAGCATGCGAAAAACAGTGGCCTGACAAGGCGTTATACCTCGGTGCGCAGGCTCATCTCCAGCCTTTCTATGCCCACTTTGGATTTGCACCTGTCACGCAAGTTTACGACGAAGATGGCATTCCGCACGTCGGCATGGCGAGAGAAACGAAACAGGCGCAATGAGTTGTCGTTGTCTATAGTTACCGAACTAATGCACTCATATGGAGAAAACTATGTCATTTCAATCCTGGGATACCCGTATCGATGACGATCTGGCGCTGCTAAGCGAGACGCTGGAAGAAGTGCTGCGTTCTTCGGGCGATCCGGCCGATCAAAAATACATTGAGCTTAAAGCCCGTGCCGAACAGGCGCTGGAGGACGTGAAAAATCGCGTGAGTCATGCGTCCGATAATTATTATTATCGCGCCAAAAAAGCGGTTTATCGTGCGGATGACTATGTGCATGAAAAACCGTGGCAAGGCATTGGCGTAGGCGCCGCTGCGGGTCTGGTTCTGGGGCTGTTGCTCGCCCGCCGCTAATATTACGCACGAACGGTTGACCCCTCCCTATACGTGGGTACTGCTTTTTATTGCCAGTACCCCGTATAATATGAGGTTTTTATAGAGGGGAGAACCGCGTGCACTCGATTTCCATCGCGCTGGAACGTCTTGGCGACTTTCTGCAACAAGATATTCCAGCCACGCCCGGTCTGCGTCACTTCGACGTCTCCTTCCCCTTAAACGATGCGTTTGATCCTCTTGCCTGGCTAGGTGCGCAGATCGCCTATCCGCAGTTTTACTGGCAACAACGCAGCGGCGATGAAGAGATGGCTGCGCTTGGCGTAGCAGAATTCTTTTCAACGCTGTCGGCCGCTCGCCAGTTTTTAAGTGACGGCCACGCCTCCCCCGATACCCGCATTTGCGGTCTTAACGCCTTTACCTCCGGACAGAGCCATTTATTTTTGCCGCGCCTGCTATGGCGGCGTACGGGCGGGGCGGCGACTTTACGGCTCACTCTGTCGAGCGAGGTGTCTTTGCAAGACGATGCCCGGTGTGCCCTCGTTTTTTTGCAGCAACTCCAGGCTATCAGGCCGATAACCACGCTCTCATCGCACATCGTGCGCGAAACGCATCTGCCCGCACGGCCAGAATGGTTGAGTTTGGTTTCGCAGGCGACGGATGCCATTGCACGCGGTGAATTTGAAAAGGTGGTACTGGCGCGTGCAACCGATTTGCAGTTTGACCAACGCGTCACGGCCATTGCACTGATGGCGGCCAGCCGTCGTATCAATCATAACTGTTACCATTTCTGCATGATGTTTGATGCGCAGAACGCCTTTATGGGCTCATCCCCGGAGCGACTGTGGCGGCGACGTGGCAAACGTCTGCGCACCGAAGCGCTTGCCGGAACGGTTGCCAGCCATGCTGACGACGCGCAGAGTCATCGTTTGGGTGAATGGCTGCTAAACGACGACAAAAATCAGCGCGAAAATATGTTGGTTGTAGAAGATATTTGCCAGCGTTTACAGCATCATACTCAGGCGCTTGAGGTGCTTCCGGCACAAATTGTGCGTCTGCGAAAGGTGCAGCATTTGCGCCGGTGTATCTGGACGGAACTGAAAACCGCCGATGATGAACAATGCCTGCGTTTATTGCAGCCAACCGCTGCTGTCGCAGGATTACCCCGCGACCCCGCGCGCGCCTTTATTCAGCGCAAAGAACCCTTTGAGCGCGAGTGGTACGCCGGCTCTGCGGGTTATCTTTCACCGGAGCAAAGCGAATTCTGCGTCACTTTGCGCTGTGCGCGCGTGAGTGACACCGCGGTAAGACTCTATGCGGGAGCGGGGATTGTTAGCGGATCCGTTCCCGAAGAAGAGTGGCAGGAGATAGAAAATAAAGCCGCAGGGCTGAGAACATTGCTCCTTATGGATTAATACTGAGTCGCACATTCCCGATTCATATCAAAATTCAATCTGTCTCTATTATTTATACTGTGCCCTAATATTGATACCGGACAATTTCATGTCAGTAAGTTCTTTTAACCGACGCTGGGCGGCGGTCATTCTTGAAGCCCTGACTCGCCATGGCGTCAGGCATGTGTGTATTGCGCCGGGCTCACGCTCCACGCCGCTGACGCTTGCTGCAGCGGAAAACCGCGCATTTATTCATCACACCCATTTTGATGAGCGTGGCCTGGGTCATCTGGCTCTGGGGCTGGCGAAAGTCAGTAAAGCGCCCGTGGCGGTGATTGTCACGTCCGGTACGGCGGTCGCGAATCTCTATCCGGCGCTGATTGAAGCGGGATTAACGGGCGAAAAGCTGGTGCTGCTCACCGCTGACCGACCGCCTGAGCTGATCGACTGCGGCGCCAATCAGGCGATTCGTCAGCCCGGTATCTTTGCCTCGCATCCTGCCGAGGCGCTCTCGTTGCCACGTCCCACTCAGGATATTCCTGCCAGTTGGTTGGTTTCAACGCTTGACCATGCCATGGGCGCACTGCGTCACGGGGCGCTGCACATCAACTGCCCGTTCGCTGAACCGCTTTACGGCGAACTGAACGATACCGGCGTTGAATGGCAGCAAACCCTGGGCGACTGGTGGCAAAGCGACAAGCCGTGGCTGCGCGCGCAAACGCATCTGGAAAGCGCGCAGCAGCGCGACTGGTTCCACTGGCGGCAGAAGCGCGGCGTGATCCTCGCCGGGCGTATGAGCGCCGCTGAGGGCAAACAGGTCGCTGAATGGGCCAAAACGCTGGGCTGGCCGCTGATTGGCGATGTGCTTTCGCAAACCGGTCAGCCGCTGCCGTGTGCAGATTTATGGCTGGGCAACGCAAAAGCGGTCACCGAACTTGCACGGGCGCAAATTGTGATTCAGTTGGGCGCAAGCCTCACCGGAAAACGTGTGTTGCAATGGCAATCCACCTGCGAGCCGGAAGAGTACTGGCTGGTTGACTCGCTGGAAGGGCGACTCGATCCCGCGCATCACCGTGGACGCCGTCTGGTCAGTCCGATTAGCGACTGGCTGGAAAAGCATCCTGCCGAAAAACGTCAAGCCTGGGCGACGGATATCCCTGCGCTATCCCGCCAGGCGTGGGGCCTCACCACGCAGCACTGCGAGAATTTTGGCGAGGCGGAACTGGCGCATCGTATCCGCCAGTATCTGCCCGACCAGGGCCAGCTGTTTGTTGGAAACAGCCTGGTGGTACGCCTTATCGATGCGTTTTCACAGCTCCCAGCCGGATACCCGGTTTACAGCAACCGTGGTGCCAGCGGTATCGACGGGCTGATTTCCACCGCCGCCGGCGTTCAGCGCGCCAGTACCAAACCAACGCTTGCGATTGTGGGCGATTTATCAGCGTTATACGACCTCAATGCGCTGGCCTTGCTGCGCCAGGCGTCGGCACCGTTCGTGCTGATTGTGGTCAACAATAACGGCGGACAAATTTTCTCTCTGCTGCCAACGCCGCAAAGTGAGCGCGAGCGTTTCTACCTGATGCCGCAAAATGTGCAGTTCGAGCACGCGGCAGCGATGTTCAGCCTCAAATATCACCGTCCACAAAGCTGGTCCGAACTGGACGATGCCATGAGCACTGCCTGGCGACAGCCGGGTGCGACGCTCATCGAGCTGGTGGTGAATGAGTCTGACGGCGCGCAAACGCTGCAAACTCTGCTCGCGCAGGTGAGCCATCTATGATGTTGGCCGGTAAAACGCGCGCAGGAAAACCGGGCTTTCCCTGGCTGATTTTTCTGCACGGTTTTTCCGGTGACAGTCGGGAATGGCAGGATGTGGGCGCGCAGTTGCCCAATTATCCGCAACTGCATCTCGATCTGCCCGGACACGGTGACTCCGCAAACATTGCCGTGACGGGGTTTGGCGAGGTCAGCGATTTGCTCGCCAAAACGCTAGTTAGTTACAACATACTTAAATTTTGGCTGGTGGGGTATTCCCTCGGCGGCCGCATTGCGATGTACCACGCCTGCCAGCAGCCAGCGGGACTGATGGGGCTGATCGTTGAAGGCGGACACCCAGGGCTGCTTGATGAACCGACCCGCAAAGCGCGGGCGGAATCGGACGCCCAATGGGCGGAGCGCTTGCGGCGCGAACCCTTAGACAACGTCTTCAGGGACTGGTATCACCAACCGGTTTTTGCCTCATTAAATGACGCCGAGCGTCACGCGCTAGTGACGCTTCGCAGTCAAAATAACGGCTTGGCGCTCGGTGCCATGTTGCAGGCGACCTCGCTTGCACACCAGCCCGATCTGCGATCGGCTCTGCGCTCGCGCAACTATCCGTTCCATTATGTGTATGGCGAACGCGACGACAAGTTTGGCGCAATAGCGTCTGAACTGAATGCCCAACGCCATGTGATTCCCAATGCCGGACACAACGCCCATCGGGAAAACCCCGTTGCGGTGGCTGCATGTCTGGCACAGATACTGCGTCTTCGAATAAAGGACAACTCATGATCTATCCTGATGAACAAATGCTGTACGCACCGGTTGAATGGCAAGACTGCTCCGAAGGTTACACTGACATTCGTTATCATAAGTCCGCCGACGGTATCGCTAAAATCACCATTAATCGTCCCCAGGTGCGTAATGCATTTCGTCCGCTGACCGTTAAAGAGATGATTCAGGCGATGGCTGACGCGCGTTACGACGACAACATCGGCGTCATCGTGCTGACCGGCGAAGGTGATAAAGCTTTCTGCGCCGGCGGCGATCAGAAAGTTCGCGGCGACTACGGCGGATATCAGGATGATTCAGGTACTCATCACCTGAACGTGCTCGACTTTCAGCGCCAGATCCGCACCTGTCCAAAACCCGTTGTGGCGATGGTGGCCGGTTTCTCCATCGGTGGCGGTCACGTGTTGCACATGATGTGTGACCTTACTATCGCTGCTGAAAATGCGATTTTCGGCCAGACCGGACCTAAAGTCGGTTCTTTCGACGGCGGCTGGGGCGCATCGTACATGGCGCGTATCGTGGGTCAGAAAAAAGCGCGTGAAATCTGGTTCCTGTGCCGTCAGTACAATGCCCAGGAAGCGCTGGATATGGGCCTGGTCAACACCGTTGTGCCGATTGCCGATCTGGAAAAAGAGACCGTTCGCTGGTGTCGTGAAATGCTGCAAAACAGCCCAATGGCGCTGCGTTGCCTGAAAGCCGCGCTGAACGCCGACTGCGATGGTCAGGCGGGTCTGCAGGAGCTGGCCGGTAATGCGACCATGCTGTTCTACATGACCGAAGAGGGTCAGGAAGGCCGCAACGCGTTTAATGAAAAACGCCAGCCGGACTTCAGCAAATACAAGCGTAACCCGTAATGCGTAGCGCGCAGGTTTACCGCTGGCAGATCCCCATGGATGCGGGTGTGGTGCTGCGCGATCGGCGGCTCAAAACCCGTGACGGCTTGTTGGTCCATCTTCAGCAGAACAGCCGTCAGGGCTGGGGCGAGATTTCACCTCTGCCTGGATTCAGTCTCGAATCGCTGGCTGAGGCCGAAACGGCGCTGCTGGCGTGGGTCAACGCCTGGCGTGACGGGAAATCCCCCGCATTGCCAGACATTCCATCTGCCGCGTTCGGGATTAGCTGCGTGCTTGCTGAGCTTGACGGTACGCTGCCTGACGCGGCGGATTACCGCGCTGCGCCGCTTTGTTCAGGCGATCCCGATGAGCTGTTTGAATCGCTGGCCGCGATGCCGGGTGAAAAAGTCGCTAAAGTAAAAGTGGGTCTGTACGAAGCGGTACGCGATGGGATGGTGGTCAATTTGCTGCTGGAAGCCATTCCGGATCTGCGCCTGCGTCTGGACGCCAACCGCGCCTGGACGCCGCTCAAAGCGCAACAGTTCGCGAAATACGTCAATCCTGATTATCGCGATCGCATTGCCTTTCTCGAAGAGCCGTGCAAAACCCGTGATGATTCCCGTGCTTTTGCGCAGGAAACCGGGATCGCTATCGCGTGGGACGAAAGTTTGCGCGAAGCGGATTTTGAATTTGTCGCGGAACCGGGTGTGACGGCGGTGGTGATCAAACCGACGCTCACGGGCAGTTTGGACAAAGTGCGTGAACAGGTTGCCGCTGCGCATGCGCTGGGGTTGACGGTGGTGATCAGTTCGTCGATTGAATCCAGCCTCGGCCTGACGCAGCTTGCCCGCATCGCCGCGTGGCTGACGCCACAGACCATCCCCGGACTGGATACGCTTAATTTGATGCAATCGCAGCTGGTGCGTCGTTGGCCTGGCAATACGCTCCCGCATCTGGATATTGAGGCGCTGGAGCCGCTGCTATGAGTTTTACCGACTGGCCATGGAAGCACTGGTGCACGCTGCATCCGGATAAACCTGCGGTACGGCTAAACCAGGAAATCCTGAGCTGGCGTCAGCTTTGCCAGCGAGTGGATGCGCTGGCAAACGGATTTCATCGGCAGAACATTCAGGAAGGCGACGGGGGTGATGCTGATGGCGCAAAATCACCCCAACACGCTTTTGGCATGGCTTGCGCTGCTGCAATGCGGCGCGCGCATTTTACCGGTTAATCCGCAGCTTCCGCGCCCGCTCCTCAATGTGCTGATCCCGCAAATGACGCTGCGTTTTGCGCTGGTGCTGGATGGCGAATTTGACGGGCTAGGGCCGCTCGCCATGCGGGAGGTTCCGGGCAGCCATTCGGTCATGTGGCAACCGCAGCGGCTGGCGTCGATGACGCTGACCTCTGGCTCAACCGGACTGCCAAAAGCGGCCATCCATTCCCCCGCCGCGCATCTCGCCAGCGCAGAAGGGGTGTTGTCGCTGATGCCGTATTGCGCCGATGACGACTGGCTGCTGTCGCTGCCGATGTTCCATGTCTCGGGGCAGGGGATTTTGTGGCGCTGGTTGTTTGCCGGTGCACGACTCACCGTGCGGGAAAAACAACTGCTCGAACAGATGCTGCAGGGCTGTACGCATGCCTCGCTGGTGCCGACGCAGCTTTGGCGTTTACTGAATCATTCTGAGCCTGTTGCCCTCAACGCTGTCCTGCTTGGCGGCGCGGCAATCCCCGTTGAACTCACGCAAAAGGCTAAAGGGCAAGGTATTCGCTGCTGGTGTGGCTACGGTCTCACCGAATTCGCGTCGACGGTCTGCGCGAAAGAGGCTGACGGGAAACCGGATGTAGGCAGCCCACTCCCGGGACGGGAAGTCAAAATTGTCGACGGTGAGATCTGGCTCAAGGCGCAGAGCATGGCCAGCGGCTACTGGCGTGATGACAACATCATCCCGCTGGTCAATGAGCAGGGTTGGTTTGCCACCCGCGATCGCGGTGAACTTATCGAGGGCTGTCTGACGATTCTTGGGCGCATGGATAACCTGTTTTTTAGCGGGGGGGAAGGGATACAGCCGGAAGAACTCGAACGTGTCATCGGGGCGCATCCCCTGATCCATCAGGTGTTTGTGATTCCGCTGGACGACGCTGAGTTTGGTCAACGGCCTGTCGCCGTGGTTGAGTGTGAAACCGGCACCGATATCACCGTTTTTCCAGAGTGGGTGCGCGACAAGCTGGCTCGCTTCCAGCAGCCGCTACACTGGCTGGTGTTGCCCGCAGAGCTGAAAAGCGGGGGCATTAAAATTTCCCGCCGCGCGTTACAGCAGTGGGTTAATACTTTTCTGAAAGGCTGAACCTGCGGCAGGCGCGTCCTTCGACGCCTGTTTACTTAAGATAAACGGTCAAGTTTCAAATCGTTACAATCTAAAACTCCTGCGCACGCATAGCACTTGATCCCTGACAGACTCGCGTTAGAATCACGCGGTTTGGGACATTTAACGATAAATTTGTGTGGGATCACGACAATGAAAAAAGTGGCACTCTTGGGTCTTAGCGGCCTGTTTTTTGTTTCTGCGGCGGCAAACGCCATTTCTGTGAGCGGCCAGGCGGGTAAAGATTACACCAACCTCGGTTTTGGTCTGGGGACGGAGACGTCTGGTCTGGCAATGACCGGTAACTGGACGCACAACGATGACGACGGCGACGCGGCAAGCCTCGGTTTGGGTCTGAATATTCCTCTGGGGCCTTTCCTGGCAACCGTTGGCGGCAAAGGTATCTATACCAACCCGAACAACGGTGATGAAGGTTACGCAGCGGCAGTGGGTGGCGGTTTGCAGTGGAAGATTGGCGACAGCTTCGGCCTTTTCGGCGAGTACTACTATTCTCCGGATTCCCTCTCCAGCGGTATCGACAGCTATGAAGAAGCCAACGCTGGCGCGCGCTGGACAATCATGCGTCCCATCACTGTCGAAGCAGGTTATCGCTATCTGAATCTGGCGGGTAAAGACGGCAATCGTGACAACGCACTGGCTGATGGCCCGTACGTTGGCGTTAGCGCCGGTTTCTGATTTTCTGGCGCGGTATTCTGCCGCGCCTGTTCCTCTCTTCTGCCCCTCCTGGATTGCGCGAATACCCGTTATATCTCACGTTGGCGATGAGCCTCGAACCTCATCCTTTCAGCGAAACGGTGCGCGTTATCCTGCAATTCGAATGATTTAGGGTATAGTGTTTTGACCATAGAAGTGGGAGAACACAATGCTAAACGTGGAAATGTTATCCACCGGCGACGAAGTGCTGCATGGACAGATCACCGATACCAATGCGGCCTGGCTCGCCAATTTTTTCTTTGAGCAGGGATTACCGTTAACACGCCGCAATACCGTCGGCGATCGCCTGGATGATCTCGTCAGCATTTTGCGCGAGCGGAGTGAACATGCGGATGTGTTGATCGTCAACGGTGGCCTGGGGCCTACCAGTGACGATCTCAGTGCGCTGGCTGCCGCAACGGCAAAAGGTGAAGGGCTGGTGCTTCATGAAGCGTGGCTCACGCATATGGAACGTTTTTTCAACGATCGTGGCAGAGTCATGGCGCCGAGCAACCGCAAGCAGGCCGAAATTCCCGCCAGTGCGGAGCTTATCGACAACCCGGTCGGCACGGCCTGTGGTTTTGCCGTTAAGCTCAACCGCTGCCTGATGTTCTTTACGCCCGGCGTTCCGTCTGAATTTAAAGTTATGGTTGAGCAGGAGATTCTGCCGCGTCTGCGCGAGCGCTTTACGCTGCCTGAGCCGCCGCTGTGCCTGCGATTGACGACGTTTGGTCGCTCAGAAAGCGATTTGGCGCAAAGCCTCGATCATCTCAAATTGCCCGAAGGCGTGTCGATGGGCTATCGCTCCTCAATGCCGATCATTGAGCTCAAGCTCACCGGGCCGGCAACACAAAAAGCGGCAATGCTGGCGGCATGGCCTGAAGTGCAGCGCGTGGCGGGAGAAAATCTGATTTTCGAAGGGACCGAAGGGTTACCCGCGCAAATCACCCGCTGTCTGAATGAACGTCAACTGAGCCTGACGCTCAGCGAGCAGTTTACCGGCGGTTTGCTGGCCTTACAGTTATCACGCGAAAACGCCTCCTTGCTGGCGAGCGAAGTGGTGCCCTCGCAGGAAGAGACGCTGGCGCAAACCGCACATTGGGCGGCGGATCGTCGGGTGAAACATTTTGCTGGGCTGGCGCTGGCAGTGAGCGGGCTGGAAGATGAACATCTCAACTTTGCGCTGGCGACACCGCAGGGAACCCACGCGCTAAGGGTCAAAATGAGCGTCACCCGTTACAGCCTGCAGGTGCGTCAGGAAGTGTGCGCGATGATGGCGCTGAATATGCTGCGTCGCTGGCTGAATGGCAAAGAGGTTGCCAGCGAACACGGCTGGATTAACGTGGTGGATACGCTGTTTATTGAGTAAAAATATCGGGGCCTGAAAGCCCCGATAATGATCATCCCAGCGCTTTTGCCAGTAGCGAGATGGGATGTTCACAGCGTTTACTGGTGGACATCTCAATTTGCCATTTGCAGGTTTCGCAGTCGGTCACCACGATGTCTGCGCCGCTCTCTTCAATCTGGCGGAACAGGGGCGCACCAATCGCCTGTGACGTCGGGTAGTTTTCGCTTTTAAAGCCGTACGTTCCCGCAATCCCGCAGCAGCGCGAATCCAGAACCGTCAGTTCCAGACCTGGGATCAGCCTCAGCAATTCCAGCGTGTAGATCGACCAACCCATTTTTTCCATATGACACGGCGTGTGATACACCACTTTCAGCGGCAGCGGTTTTAAGGGCAGCGTCTGACCGTTATCCAGTTTGCGCCAGAGAAAACGCGTCGCCAGCTCAATATGTTCACGCAGGCCGCTGTTGTCCACATCCAGCACGTGCGGGTATTCATCGCGTAGCGTAAAGGTACAGGTGGACGAGGTGGCGAGGACCGGAATGCCTTTCCCGACAATGGCTTCTCGAAGCGACGACACGTTGCTTTGCGCCTGTTTGCGTGCTTTGTGGGTAAAGCCGTTGGCAATGAGTGGCACTCCGCAGCACTTCTCTTTATTTAGCAACTGCACGCCGGTGCCCATCGCGTTTAACACCGTGATCAGATCTTTGCCCAACTGCGGATGGTTATAGTTGACGTAACACCCATGGAAAAAGGCAGCCTGATCGGCGTAGGTTGCCTGCTTCTCGGCGACCGATTTGTACCAGCGACGGAAGGTGCCGTGTGAATATTTTGGCAGGCTGCGGTGGTGATCGATTTTCAGCGCCACGTCGAGGAGCTGACGTACCGGCTTCAGCGATGTCGCGGCATTCACCAGCGGTGCAAACGGGGTTGAAACAGTGCCCATCAGATCCGTGTGGCTCAAAATTATATCGCGCAGTTTTGGCTTCTGTTTGCTGTATTGCGCCCGCGCGCGCTGAATGATGTCGCCGATTTTGACATCGGAAGGGCACGCGACCTCGCAACGTTTGCAGTTGATACAGTATTTGAGCGCCTCATCGTACAAAGCGCCGTCTTTCAATCGCAGCCGCTCGCCATCCGGTCCCGCCTGTTTCGGCCCAGGATAGTGCGGATTCACGCTGCTGACCGGGCAAACCGTGGTACACACGGTGCATTTAATGCAGCTTTCAAAACGGGTGTCGTTCATTGCTCGCCTCCTGCGCGCTGACAAATTTGTTCTGCGGCATACAGGGCGGTAATGGCGCAAACGCCGCCACCGCAGCCCAGCGCGATGGGATCAAAACCGCCCAGCACGGAACCGATAGCGTAAAGATTATCGACGGGAGAGCCGGAAAGCTGCGGTCGTAGGGTATTGTCAGCGATCACGCCGAATTGTTGCCACGGCTGCGGGGCAAAGAAATCGCTTTGATACCAGTCGGCACGGGAGGTGTTTTGCCGCACATCCAGGCCCAACACGGCTTCGCGTATCCCTTCGCGGGTACTGATAAGCCCGTTGCTGAAAAAACTGCCGCTTGCCAGCACCACGAACCGAGGGCGCAGCGGGATATCACCATGATTTCGTGTCCAAAGGGCGCTGACGACGCCGTTGTCGAGCGTCACTTTTTTGACTTCATCGCCCGCCATCCAGACGCCGCCCTGGGCAATAAACTGGCGCTGGAGTTGATTATTCAGGCGTATGCCCGGCACTGAAGGCGGAAGCGTCGGCAATAAATGGAGCGCGCACGGTAGGCGGTCTGACAGCCAACGCCAAAGGCGATTATCCGCTAAGCCAAAACAGGCCGGCATGTACAACGCATCGCATCCCTGGCTGAGCGGCTGCAGGGCGTTGAACAGCAGCGGCCATTTGTCATCGTTATCAAGAAAACGGGCGATATTGACCGCGCGAAACTCGCTGGCGTTATCGCGCAGTACGTCCAGTTCCGGCAACTCTATTTCTGCGGTATCGGCGCTGATGCCCTGATTGCGCAGCGATGCGGCGGCAAGATGCGCCTGAAAATCCAGAAAACCGCTAATCCCGACCACGCGTACCCGCTGCGATTGAATCGGGGCGACGGGAACCTCTTCGGGGCTGAGCCATGCGGGACGGAGCATGCCGAGCGGGGTGACGCGCTGATGATTTCGACGCGCATGTCCACGGAGTCGCGCCCCGCAGGTGGCGAGCAGCGTTTCAGTCTCATCGGCAAGACGCGCGATATTGTCCGTGCCCACCAGCCGGTAGGGATGTTCTGCGGGCAATGCGTCGGGGTTTTGCAACGCGGTTAACGGTGTGTCTACCACGGAGCCATCAGGAAGCGCGCCCAGCAAATCTAACGATCCGGACGAAAAATGCAGAGCGCTTTGGCCACGACTGACGATCGCACATCGCAGACCGCGCTGGGTAAGCTTAAGTCCGCACAGAATTCCTGCCAGACCGCCGCCGATAATCACCGTATCAAACTTCATCGTGCTGCTCCTTTTCCAGGCCGCATAATCCCTGGTATACCCAGCGGGTGAATTCGCTTTCGCGCAGCGCATCGCCCCAGGCAATGGGCTGCACGCCTTTCCAGCGTTCGTTAAGAAACTCGCTTAACTGTGCGAGCGACTGTGCTGATGTGGTGACGTTGAAGCGCTGCAAAAGTCCGGCGGCGCGACATGCGCACAGTTCACCCTGACAGGTTCCCATGCCGACTCGGGTGCGGCGACGTAAATCGAGCAGATTATTGACCGTCAGATTTTCAACCGCGTATTGCACTTCGCCCGCCGTCACGGCTTCGCATTCGCACACCAGGCTGCGGCTGAGACGACTCTGACCGAGCCAGGCGGGCGTGCGATCGCCATGGCGGTAGAGGGCCGAACCGCGCAGTGGCGCGGGGAGCGAGATAATTTTGTGCAGCGTTTTTTCGGTAGATTCCTGCGAGCCTGGTAGAGGGCGTTGCGCTGTGGAGCAGGGCTGCGTATTGCCCAGCTTTTGACATACAGCGTCTGTTGCCCACTCGGCCATCAAGCGATAAGTCATCAGTTTGCCGCCGGTGATGGTAATAAAACCTTCCATACCGTCGCGTTTGGCGTGGTCCATCAGGACAATCCCGCGGCTGACGTTGCGCCCGGTAGGGTCATCGTCGCTGGCTACGAGCGGACGCACCCCTGCATACGCGCGAAGAATGCGCGTTTGCGCCATGACAGGGGCCAGTTTTTCTCCTTCGCGCAACAGGATATCCACCTCTTCGGCGGTGACGCGATTGCAGTCGATATCGTTATAGTCGATGTGCGTGGACGTGGTGCCAATGAGCGAAATGGTATCGCCGGGCACCAGAATGTCCGCGTCTGACGGCTTGCGGCAACGGTTGATGACGTGATTGTTGATGCGATGGTCGAGGATCAGCAGCGAGCCTTTCGCCGGGAACATGCGGATCGAGAGGTCGGCGTATTCAGCGATGCACTGGCCCCAGATCCCGGCAGCGTTGACCACCACGTTGGCATACAGCTCACTGTGTTCGCCATAAAGCGTGTCATAGACGCGCACGCCCCGGACGGTATCGCCGTCGCGGATAAGGCCAGTGACCTCGTGAGCCGTCAGAACGATCGCGCCATGCTCGCGCGCGTCAAGCATGTTGGCGGCGGTCAGACGGAAGGGATCGACGGTTCCATCGGGGACTTTCACTGCGCCAATGAGTGCAGGATTCACCGAGGGTTCAAGGCGTCTGGCGAGCGCCGGATCGAGCGTTTCGGTGCGAACACCCGCTTCGGTGCAGGCACGGACAAAGGTCTGCTGAAACGCGAGATCGTCTTCGGGCAGGGTAATAAACAGGCCGTCGGTAGGCTCAATGCAGTGGCGGGCGATGCGTTTGAGAATTTGGTTTTCTGCGATGCACTCGCGGGCGGACTCGTTGTCGGTCACCGCGTAGCGCGCGCCGCTGTGTAGTAAGCCATGGTTTCGCCCGGTCGCACCGGTGGCGATATCGTGACGCTCCAGCAGCGTAACCTTTAGCCCGCGCAGGGCACAGTCTCGTGCGATACCAGCCCCTGTTGCGCCGCCGCCGATGATAATCACATCGCTATAACGAGGATCGCGGAGTGTCATTATCTTCCCTCATGTTCGTTTTTTACTATTCAGCCACATTAATAGTGTGGTTTGTTTGATTTCGAACATAATCGAGCGCAATACGAAACTAAAGCGTGATCTCATGCGCTTATTTGCTCATGCTGTCATATTTCTGTAACAATTTGTGCGTTGATTCACAGTAACAATCGCTGTGATTTTTTAACATCGCGGCCTCTGGAATCGGGGTGGCTACACAACCTCGAAAATTTATGACATGGCCACGGAGGCTCTAATGCTCAGTATCTTCAAACCTGCGCCGCATCAGGCGCGCGTGTCAGAGGCAGAAGTCGACCCGCTATACCGTCGCCTGCGTTGGCAAATTTTCCTCGGTATTTTCTTCGGCTATGCCGCTTACTATCTGGTGCGTAAGAACTTTGCGCTGGCGATGCCGTATCTGGTTGAACAAGGATTTTCACGCGGTGATTTAGGTTTCGCACTGTCGGGTATTTCGATTGCCTATGGGTTTTCCAAGTTCATTATGGGGTCCGTTTCGGATCGCTCGAATCCGCGCGTCTTCTTGCCTGCCGGTTTGATTCTGGCGTCCGCCGTGATGTTATTCATGGGCTTTGTACCGTGGGCAACGTCCAGTATCGCCATCATGTTTGTCCTGCTGTTCCTGTGCGGTTGGTTCCAGGGAATGGGATGGCCGCCGTGCGGACGTACCATGGTGCACTGGTGGTCGCAGAAAGAGCGTGGTGGGATTGTCTCGGTGTGGAACTGTGCGCATAACGTTGGCGGCGGTATTCCACCGCTGTTGTTCCTGCTGGGGATGGCGTGGTTTAACGACTGGAAAGCGGCGCTGTATATGCCTGCTTTCGGGGCCATCGTTATTGCGATCATTGCCTTTGCTTTGATGCGTGATACCCCGCAATCGTGCGGTCTTCCGCCGATTGAAGAGTATAAAAACGACTACCCGGACGATTACAACGAGCAGCATGAAGAAGAGCTGACGGCAAAACAGATCTTTATGAAGTACGTTCTGCCTAACAAACTGTTGTGGTACATCGCTATCGCCAACGTGTTTGTCTATCTGCTGCGTTACGGCATCCTCGACTGGTCGCCGACCTATCTGAAAGAGGTGAAGCATTTCGCACTGGATAAGTCGTCGTGGGCCTATTTTCTGTATGAATACGCCGGTATTCCAGGCACGTTAATTTGCGGCTGGATGTCGGACAAAGTGTTCAGAGGCAACCGTGGTGCAACGGGCGTGTTCTTTATGACGCTCGTGACCATCGCCACTATCGTGTACTGGCTGAATCCTCCAGGTAATCCGGGCGTGGATATGGCCTGTATGATTGTGATCGGCTTCCTGATTTACGGTCCGGTGATGCTGATTGGTCTGCATGCGCTGGAACTGGCGCCGAAAAAAGCCGCAGGCACTGCCGCGGGCTTTACCGGTCTGTTCGGCTATCTTGGTGGCTCAGTCGCGGCCAGCGCCATCGTGGGTTACACGGTCGATTTCTTCGGCTGGGATGGTGGCTTTATGGTGATGATTGGCGGCAGCATTATGGCGGTATTACTGCTGATCGTCGTTATGATTGGCGAAAAACGCCATCATGCGGAGATGATGCAGAAACGAGGCTAAAAAAATGCCCGCGTAAGCGGGCATTACATTTCGATTTCGATATCGCCTTTTGCCCGGCAACAGCAGGGCAAAATTTCCCCATCGTTGATAAACGCCAGCGGTTCCGTTAGCCAGTCCACTTGTCCTGCCACTAAACGACAGCGGCATGAGCCGCAGTAGCCCGCACGGCACTGATACTCAACTTCAACCTGATGCGACTCCAGGGCCACCAGCAGGGAAGGGTGTTCTTCCCGGCACAATACTTCTGTACCGGAAAGGCTTAACGTTACGCGGCTCATCAGAGCTGGAAATCGCTCAGATCGTCAGTGTTCACTTCGGAATCAATCTGACCGACCAGATAAGAACTCACTTCCACTTCCTGCGGCGCAACTTGCACGTTATCGGACACCAGCCAGGTGTTGATCCACGGAATCGGGTTGGAGCGCGTTTTGAACGGCAGCTCAAGCCCTACCGCCTGCATGCGGATATTGGTGATGTATTCGATGTATTGGCACAGAATATCTTTGTTCAGGCCGATCATGGAGCCATCGCGGAACAGGTACTCTGCCCACTCTTTTTCCTGCTGGGCGGCCAGCACGAACAGGTCATAGCATTCCTGTTTGCACTCTTCGGCGATCTCCGCCATCTCCGGATCGTCCACGCCGCTGCGTAAGAGATTCAGCATGTGCTGAGTGCCGGTCAGATGCAGCGCTTCGTCACGGGCGATCAGACGAATAATTTTGGCGTTACCTTCCATCAGTTTGCGCTCAGCGAAGGCAAACGAGCAGGCAAAGCTGACGTAGAAGCGGATCGCTTCCAGTGCGTTGACGCTCATCAGGCACAGGTACAGCTGTTTTTTCAGCGCACGCAGATTGACGGTCACGGTTTTACCGTTAACAGAATGCGTCCCTTCACCCAGCAGATGCCAGTAGCTGGTCATTTCGATCAGCTCATCGTAATAGTGGGAAATGCCTTCCGCGCGTTTCTGGATCTGCTCGTTTGTGACGATATCGTCAAATACCACCGCCGGATCGTTAACGATATTACGGATGATATGGGTGTAAGAACGCGAGTGGATCGTCTCGGAGAACGCCCAGGTTTCAACCCATGTTTCCAGTTCAGGAATCGAGATCAGCGGCAGCAGCGCCACGTTCGGACTACGGCCCTGAATGGAATCCAGCAGCGTCTGGTACTTCAGGTTGCTGAGAAAAATGTGCTTTTCATGATCCGGCAACGCGTGGAAATCGATACGATCGCGAGAAACGTCCACTTCTTCCGGACGCCAGAAGAAGGAGAGTTGCTTTTCGATCAGCTTTTCGAAAATGTCATATTTTTGCTGATCGTAGCGTGCCACGTTGACCGGCTGACCGAAAAACATCGGCTCTTTGAGCTGGTCGTTTTTCGTCTGTGAAAAGGTGGTATATGCCATGAATAGATGTCCTGTCTTACGAAATAAAGGCGGGGAAATCCCCGCCCTTCATTAGATCTTACATGCGCCGCTTTCGCAGCCATCGTCCTGAATAGAAGGTGCCATATCGTCCTGCGCATCTTCTGCACCGTCACGGGTGTTGTGATAGTACAGGGTTTTTACGCCAAATTTATAGGCGGTCAGCAGGTCTTTCAGCAACTGCTGCATCGGCACTTTTCCTGACGGGAAGCGCGTTGGATCGTAGTTGGTGTTAGCAGAGATCGACTGATCGATAAACTTCTGCATGATGCCCACCAGTTGGAGATAACCGTCGTTATTCGGCATTTCCCACAGCAGCTCGTAGCTGTCTTTCAGCAGTTCATAATCCGGAACTACCTGACGCAGCACGCCGTCTTTCGACGCTTTGATGCTAACGTGACCGCGCGGCGGCTCAATACCGTTGGTGGCGTTAGAGATCTGCGAAGAGGTCTCTGACGGCATCAGCGCAGACAACGTGGAGTTGCGCAGGCCGTGGGTCTTGATGGACTCACGCAGCGTTTCCCAGTCGAGATGCAGCGGCTCATTGACGATCGCATCCAGGTCTTTTTTGTAGGTATCGATCGGCAGAATGCCTTTCGCGTAGGTGGTTTCGTTGAACCACGGGCACGCGCCTTGCTCTTTCGCCAGCTCGTTAGAGGCTTTCATCAGGTAATACTGAATCGCTTCGAAGGTTTCGTGCGTCAGGTTGTTGGCGCTGCCATCGGAGTAACGCTTGCCGTTTTTCGCCAGCCAGTAGGCGAAGTTGATCACGCCAATACCCAGCGTACGACGACCCATTGCGCCACGTTTTGCCGCCGGAATTGGGTAATCCTGATAATCCAGCAGGGCATCCAGTGCACGAACCGCCAGCACAGCCAGCTCTTCCAGCTCGGCCAGGCTCTTGATCGCGCCCAGGTTGAATGCAGACAGCGTACACAGCGCGATTTCGCCGTTTTCGTCGTTAACGTCGTACAGCGGTTTGGTCGGCAGAGCGATTTCCAGGCACAGGTTAGACTGGCGCACTGGCGCAATCGCCGGATCGAACGGGCTGTGCGTGTTGCAGTGGTCAACGTTCTGAATGTAGATACGGCCAGTAGAAGCACGTTCCTGCATCATCAGGGAGAACAGGTCGACGGCCTTAACGCGCTGCTTACGGATGCTGTCGTCTTGCTCGTATTGCGTGTATAGACGCTCAAATTCATCCTGATCGGCGAAGAACGCATCGTACAGGCCCGGTACGTCGGAGGGGCTGAACAGGGTGATGTCCTGGCCTTTCAGCAGACGGGTGTACATCAGTTTGTTGATCTGCACGCCGTAGTCCATATGACGAACGCGGTTGCCTTCAACGCCACGGTTGTTTTTCAGGACCAGCAGGCTTTCGACTTCCAAATGCCACATTGGGTAGAACAGGGTGGCTGCACCGCCGCGTACGCCGCCCTGAGAGCAGGATTTCACCGCGGTCTGGAAGTGTTTGTAGAACGGGATACAGCCGGTGTGGAACGCTTCACCGCCGCGAATTGGGCTGCCCAGCGCACGAATGCGGCCGGCATTGATACCGATACCGGCGCGCTGGGAGACGTATTTCACAATCGCGCTTGAGGTTGCGTTGATGGAATCCAGGCTGTCGCCGCACTCGATCAGTACGCAGGAGCTGAACTGACGCGTCGGGGTGCGCACGCCAGACATAATCGGCGTAGGCAGAGAAATTTTAAAGGTGGATACGGCGTCGTAAAAACGCTTCACGTAGTCCAGGCGCGTTTCACGCGGATAGTTTGAGAACAGGCACGCGGCAACCAGAATATACAAGAACTGTGCGCTCTCATAGATTTCGCCTGTGACGCGGTTCTGAACCAGGTACTTGCCTTCCAGCTGCTTCACCGCGGCGTAGGAGAAGTTCATGTCGCGCCAGTGGTCGATAAACCCGTCCATCTGCTTGAACTCTTCTTCCGTGTAGTCTTCCAGCAGATGCGCGTCGTATTTGCCCAGGTCAACCATTTTCGTGACGTGATCGAGCAGCGCTGGCGGCTCAAACTGACCGTAGGCCTTTTTGCGCAGATGGAAAATGGCGAGGCGTGCGGCCATGTACTGGTAATCCGGTGCTTCGCGGGAGATCAGATCGGCTGCGGCTTTGATAATGGTTTCATGAATATCTGAGGTCTTAATCCCGTCGTAGAACTGAATATGTGAACGCAGTTCCACCTGAGAGATAGATACGTTGTTCAGTCCTTCTGCTGCCCAGTCGAGAACTCGATGGATTTTGTCGAGATTGATACGCTCGGTAGTACCGTCGCGCTTTGTCACCAGCAGACTTTGATTCATGTGGTTTTTTACCTGTCCGTGAAATAAAAAAATATCCCCCTGCTTATCCACAGAAGCGCCTTGTGGCTAACTCTGTGGATAAATACTACATATAGGGGGTTTGCGATAAGAAAAACGCTATATGGTGAGTATTCTAGTAAGGAATCATTTCAGTACAAGAGTTGATTTTGACGTTAATTTCAGGTTGCTAAAGCGTAATAAACCCTAAGTCCTCGTATCGTAAGGCCTGGACGTCATGTCAATAATTTAGAAAAAAAATCTAAAATTTGATCGAGTGCTGATTTCTTCAACGAGAGGTCAGAATTGCGCAACGTGATGTCGCGCAATCTTTATAAGAATAACGAATGACGTTAGTCGTTTTTTGTCGTCGTGTGCAACATATAGTTAACATCTACACCCGGCGCGAGCTTGAATTTGTCGGTCAATGGATTGTAATGCAAGCCGGTGATGTGTTGCTCTTTCAGCCAGGTCAGATCTACCCAGCCTAATAATTCAGCAGGTTTGATGAATTTCTTAACGTCATGGGTTCCTTTCGGCACCATGCGCAGCACATATTCCGCGCCCACTACCGCCATCAGCCACGCTTTTCCGTTGCGGTTAATCGTCGAGAAGAAGACGTGCCCACCGGGTTTCACCAAAGCGGCGCAGGCGTTGACCACCGATTGCGGGTCAGGCACGTGTTCGAGCATTTCCATGCAGGTGACGACATCGTATTGATGCGCGTGTTTAGCGGCGTGCTCTTCAACGGTTTCCTGAACATAGTCAACCTGAATACCGGATTCCAGGGCATGCAGACGCGCAACCTGGAGTGGTTCAAACCCCATGTCCAGGCCGGTAACCGTTGCGCCTTCGCGCGCCATGCTTTCGGCCAGAATGCCGCCGCCGCAGCCGACGTCGAGCACTTTTTTACCGAACAGACCGCCGGAGCGCTCCGCGATATAGCCCAAACGCAGCGGGTTTATGCGGTGCAGAGGTTTGAACTCACCGTCGAGATCCCACCAGCGGGATGCCACCGCTTCAAATTTGGCGATCTCTGCATGGTCGACGTTGTGAGCTACCGGGGATTTTTCGGCATTCATGGGCGCTTTTACTCCTTAATTCGCAAGAGGATCGAGTATATCAGGCTCTCCCCGCGAATAAACCATACAGGTTTACCTGTATGGGAGCGATTGTGTTATAATTTGCGACCTTTGAATCCGGGATACAGTAGAGGGATAGCGGTTAGATGAGCGACCTTGCGAGAGAAATTACACCGGTTAACATCGAGGAAGAGCTTAAGAGCTCCTATCTGGATTATGCGATGTCGGTCATTGTTGGCCGCGCGCTGCCAGACGTCCGAGATGGCCTGAAGCCGGTACACCGTCGCGTACTATACGCCATGAACGTATTGGGCAATGACTGGAATAAAGCCTACAAAAAATCTGCCCGCGTCGTTGGTGACGTCATCGGTAAATATCACCCCCATGGTGATACTGCCGTGTATGACACGATCGTCCGTATGGCGCAGCCTTTCTCCTTACGTTACATGCTGGTGGATGGCCAGGGTAACTTCGGTTCTGTCGATGGTGACTCCGCTGCGGCGATGCGTTATACGGAAATCCGTATGTCGAAAATCGCCCATGAGCTGATGGCTGACCTGGAAAAAGACACGGTTGATTTCGTCGATAACTACGACGGCACCGAGCGTATTCCTGATGTTATGCCGACCAAGATCCCAAACCTGTTGGTTAACGGTTCTTCCGGTATCGCCGTCGGTATGGCCACGAACATTCCGCCGCACAACATTACTGAAGTCATTAACGGGTGCCTCGCCTACATCGACGATGAAGAGATCACCGTCGAAGGGCTGATGGAACACATTCCAGGCCCGGACTTCCCAACTGCCGCCATCATTAATGGCCGCCGTGGGATTGAAGAAGCGTACCGCACCGGTCGCGGCAAGATTTACATTCGCGCCCGCGCGGAAGTGGAAGCCGACGCGAAAACCGGTCGTGAAACCATTATCGTCCACGAAATTCCGTATCAGGTGAACAAAGCTCGCCTGATCGAGAAAATCGCGGAGCTGGTAAAAGAAAAACGCGTTGAAGGCATCAGCGCGCTGCGTGACGAGTCTGATAAAGACGGTATGCGCATCGTGATTGAAATCAAACGCGACGCGGTGGGTGAGGTTGTGCTGAACAACCTGTACTCCCAGACTCAGCTTCAGGTTTCCTTCGGCATCAACATGGTTGCGTTGCACCATGGCCAGCCGAAGATCATGAACCTGAAAGATATCCTGAGCGCGTTCGTGCGTCACCGCCGTGAAGTGGTGACTCGCCGTACTATTTTCGAACTGCGTAAAGCGCGCGATCGTGCGCACATTCTGGAAGCGCTGGCTGTCGCACTGGCCAACATCGACCCGATCATCGAGTTGATTCGTCGTGCGCCAACCCCTGCCGAAGCGAAAGCAGGATTGGTTGCTCAGCCGTGGGCATTGGGCAACGTCTCTGCCATGCTGGAACGTGCGGGTGATGACGCGGCGCGTCCTGAGTGGCTGGAACCTCAATTTGGCGTGCGTGACGGTCAATATTACCTGACCGAACAGCAGGCACAGGCGATTCTGGATCTGCGTTTGCAGAAACTGACTGGCCTTGAGCATGAAAAACTGCTCGACGAGTACAAAGAGCTGCTGGAGCAGATCGCAGAGCTTCTGCATATCCTCGGCAGCGCCGATCGTCTGATGGAAGTGATCCGCGAAGAGCTGGAACTGGTCCGCGACCAGTTTGGTGATGCGCGTCGCACTGAAATCACGGCGAATACGTCTGATATCAACATTGAAGATCTGATCAACCGCGAAGATGTGGTTGTGACCCTGTCTCATCAGGGCTATGTGAAGTATCAGCCGCTCACCGACTACGAAGCGCAGCGTCGTGGTGGTAAAGGCAAATCGGCAGCCCGTATCAAAGAAGAAGACTTTATCGATCGCCTGCTGGTGGCGAACACCCATGACACGATCCTGTGCTTCTCAAGCCGTGGTCGTTTGTACTGGATGAAAGTGTATCAGCTGCCGGAAGCGAGCCGCGGTGCGCGTGGTCGTCCGATCGTCAACCTGCTTCCGCTTGAGCCGAACGAGCGTATCACCGCGATTCTGCCGGTACGCGAGTACGAAGAAGGTGTGAACGTCTTTATGGCGACCGCGAGCGGTACCGTGAAGAAAACCGCGCTGACCGGTTTCAGCCGTCCACGTTCTGCCGGGATTATCGCCATCAACCTGAACGAAGGTGATGAACTGATCGGTGTGGATCTGACCTCCGGTTCTGACGAGGTTATGTTGTTCTCTGCCGCCGGTAAAGTGGTGCGCTTTAAAGAGAACGCCGTACGCGCAATGGGTCGTACAGCGACCGGCGTTCGCGGTATTCGACTGGCGGGCGAAGACAGCGTTGTTTCACTGATCATTCCACGCGGTGAAGGCGCTATCCTGACCGTGACGCAGAATGGTTACGGTAAACGGACTGCGGAAGGCGAATATCCGACCAAGTCTCGTGGCACACAGGGCGTTATCTCCATCAAAGTCACCGAGCGTAACGGCTCTGTTGTGGGTGCGGTGCAGGTTGATGACTGTGACCAGATCATGATGATCACTGATGCCGGTACGCTGGTGCGTACGCGCGTGTCTGAGATCAGCGTGGTAGGGCGTAACACCCAGGGCGTTATCCTCATCCGAACTGCGGAAGATGAAAAACGTGGTGGGCCTGCAACGTGTCGCTGAGCCAGTCGACGACGAAGAACTTGATTCCATCGACGGTAGCGTCGCGGAAGGTGACGATGAAATCGCACCGGAAACCGAGACCGATGAAGCTGATTCTGACGAAGCAGATTCTGATGACGATGCGGCAGATGATGCCGAAGAGTAATGTCTCCTGACATAAAAAGGGCCGGATTCCGGCCCTTTCTTTTTTGCAGACAACTGAGCATTGCGGCACGCCGCGTTTACCGCTACCTTAACCACATTCTTTTGCCTCTGACGGCGGAGCTTCGCCCCCTTGAAATACCTCGTCTCCTTTCGCACCACTCTTAAAGTCTCTCGCTATCTTTTTCGCGCGCTGGCGTTATTGCTTTGGTTGCTGGTTGCATTTTTTTCGGTGTTTTACATCGTTAATGCGCTGCATCAGAAGGAGTCAGAGATCCGTCAGGAGTTTAATTTAAGTTCCGATCAGGCCCAGCGTTACATTCAGCGTACGACTGATGTCATGAAAGAGCTGAAGTACATAGCTGAAAACCGTCTGACGGCGGAAAACGGCATTCTGGCTACGCGCGGGCGAAATGACAAATCAGAAGTGCCGGATTTCGAACCGTTATTCCCCGACTCCGATTGCTCGGCAATGGGCACGGCGTGGCGTGGCTCGCTTGAGTCGTTGGCCTGGTTTATGCGCTACTGGCGCGATAATTTTTCCGCGGCCTATGATCTCAACCGGGTATTTCTGATCGGCAGTGAGAATCTCTGTTTAGCCGATTTCGGCCTGCGGGATGTGCCGGTTGAGCGCGAAGATGCGCTGAAAAGTTTGCACGAACGCATCATTAAGTATCGTAATGCCCCACAGGACGAACGTGGCAATAATATCTTCTGGATAAGCCAAGGACCGCGTCCGGGTGTGGGTTATTTCTACGCCCTCACGCCGGTTTATCTCGCCAATCGCCTGCAGGCGCTGCTGGGCACTGAACAAACGGTTCGCATGGAGAACTTCTTCACACCGGGCAGTTTGCCTATGGGTGTGACGATCCTCGATGAAAATGGTCATACGCTGATTTCGCTGACCGGGCCTGAGAACCGCTTAAAGGTTGATCCTCGCTGGATGCAGGAACGCTCGTGGTTTGGCTATACGTCGGGTTTCCATGAGCTGGTGCTCAAGAAAAGTTTACCGCCATCGTCACTGAGCATTGTCTACTCCGTGCCCGTTGATATGGTGCTGGAACGCATTCGGATGCTCATCCTTAACTCCATCCTGCTGAATGTGCTGGTGGGGATTGCGCTGTTCATGCTGGCGCGCATGTATGAGCGTAAAATTTTCATCCCGGCGGAGAGCGATGCTCAACGCCTGGAAGAGCACGAGCAATTTAACCGCAAAATAGTCGCCTCGGCACCCGTTGGGATTTGTATCCTCCGTACGCAGGATGGCACGAATATTCTGAGCAACGAGCTGGCGCATAACTATCTGAACATGCTGACGCATGAAGACCGACAGCGACTGACGCAGATTATCTGCGGACAGCAGGTCAATTTTGTCGACGTATTAACCAGCAATCACACCAACCTGCAGATAAGCTTTGTCCATTCGCGCTATCGCAATGAGAACGTGGCGATCTGTGTACTGGTGGACGTCTCTTCGCGTGTAAAAATGGAAGAGTCGCTACAAGAAATGGCGCAGGCAGCAGAACAGGCCAGCCAGTCCAAGTCGATGTTCCTCGCGACCGTGAGCCATGAGCTGCGCACGCCGCTGTACGGGATTATTGGTAACCTCGATCTGCTGCAAACGAAAGAGTTGCCGAAGGGAGTAGAGCGCCTGGTCACGGCGATGAACAACTCTTCAAGTCTGCTGCTGAAAATCATCAGCGACATTCTCGACTTCTCTAAAATTGAGTCTGAACAGCTCAAAATCGAACCGAGCGAGTTTTCGCCCCGTGAAGTGATGAACCATATCAGCGCTAACTATATGCCGCTGGTGGTCCGCAAACAGCTTGGGCTGTACTGCTTTATCGAGCCGGATGTGCCGCTGACGCTGCTGGGCGATCCGATGCGTTTACAACAGGTCATTTCAAACCTGCTCAGCAACGCGATTAAGTTCACCGATGTCGGCTGTATCATTTTGCATGTTTCTCGCGCAGGGGATTATTTAAGCATTCGCATCCGCGATACCGGCGTCGGTATTCCGGCAAAAGAAGTGGTGAAACTTTTCGATCCGTTCTTCCAGGTTGGCACCGGGGTGCAGCGTAACTTCCAGGGCACAGGGCTGGGGCTGGCCATTTGCGAACAGCTGATCAGCATGATGGATGGCGATATTTCTGTCGATACCGAGCCGGGCATGGGCAGCCAGTTTACGATCCGCATTCCGCTCTATTCTGCGCAATATCCGGTGAAAAGTCCGGCAGAAGGGTTGAGCGATAAAATGTGCTGGCTCGCTGTGCATAACGCGTCACTGTACAGCTTCCTGGAATCATTGCTCTCGAACCGAGGCATTCGTGTTGCACGCTATGAAGCTGGGCAAAAAACGGACGCTGACGATACGCTGATTACGGATGTTGAGGTCGACCCGTCCTGGCAGGGCAAAGCCGTAATTACGTTCTGTCGTCGCCATATTGGTATTGCGCAGGAGCGTATTCCCGGAGAGTGGACGCACAGCGTGGCAACGCCGCATGAGATTCTGCATCTGTTGGCACATATCTACAATGTGGAAGGGGATGCCCACGACGGCGGTACCGCGCTGCCTTCACCGCAGTCCGCTGTTACGATGAATGACGACATGATGATTCTGGTGGTGGATGACCATCCGATCAACCGTCGCCTGCTGGCCGATCAGCTGGGATCGCTGGGATATCAATGCTTGACCGCAAATGACGGCGTGGATGCGCTAAACGTGCTGAGCAAAAATCACATCGATATTGTGCTCAGTGACGTGAACATGCCTAACATGGACGGGTATCGTCTCACCCAGCGCATTCGCCAGCTTGGTATGACCTTGCCGGTTATCGGGGTCACCGCCAACGCGCTGGCCGAAGAGAAAGAGCGCTGTCTGGCGTCAGGCATGGACAGTTGCCTGTCAAAACCGGTGACGCTTGATGTCATAAAACAGACGTTGTCGATTTACGCGGCCCGCGTCAGGGAATCGAGGGCATAAAAAAACCCGGCAAGCGCGAGCGCTGCCGGGTTTTTTATTACCAGAACGGAATCAGTCTTTATCGACTGCGCTCAGGGTAACCGAAGAGAGATAATTCAGCAGGGCGATATCATTCTCTACGCCCAGTTTCATCATCGCCGATTTCTTCTGGCTACTGATGGTTTTGATACTGCGGTTCAGCTTCTTGGCAATTTCAGTGACCAGGAAACCTTCAGCGAACAGGCGCAGTACTTCACTTTCTTTCGGTGATAAACGTTTGTCACCGTAACCACCCGCGCTAATTTTCTCAAGCAGGCGAGAAACGCTTTCCGGGGTAAATTTCTTGCCTTTCTGCAGTGCAGCCAGAGCCTTAGGCAGATCCGTCGGCGCGCCCTGTTTCAGGACAATCCCTTCAATGTCGAGTTCTAGCACGGCGCTTAAAATCGCCGGGTTATTGTTCATGGTAAGAACAATAATTGAAATACTCGGAAAGTGGCGCTTGATGTATTTGATCAGCGTGATGCCATCGCCGTACTTATCTCCAGGCATGGAGAGGTCAGTAATGAGCACGTGTGCATCAAGTTTCGGAAGATTATTTATAAGTGCTGTAGAGTCTTCAAATTCACCGACAACATTCACCCACTCGATCTGTTCAAGTGATTTGCGAATACCGAACAGTACAATCGGGTGGTCGTCGGCAATAATTACGTTCATATTGTTCATGTAAAGGCTACCTTGCTACAGCAAGCTTTTGACGTAGGCGTCAATGTCGCTGATGTATTTTTCTGTGCCAGAAGCATCCTTCTCACGAATAAGATGTTCCAGCGTTTCACATAATTGCTTGCCCGGAACCAGATTAAGCATGGCAAACACCCCTTTAAGCCGGTGTGCTGTCTGTGTCAGCGCGGCGAAATCCTTCGCAGCGGACTCAGTATACAACCGCTTAACATCATCTGGTACTGTATCTACAAATAGGGAATAGTATCCGCTGGCCTGGAGTTCGGCATTTTCATCACCACCCAATGGGGACTCCAGTATCTCTTCTTGCGCCAGATTCTCTTCTATTAGTTGTAGTACAGCTTCCTGCATCGCATTGCTCATATTAAAGTTGACGCGCAGCTGACCGGGGCCGATTTTCCGCACGCCTGACTCATCATCGCTTAAAAGCAAGCCCGAGGCAGTAAGATTAGACGGATTATCAGTTAAAAAGAGATCATATTCTTGACTCGTGAGCCTTTCATCCGGGTTTATGCAGGCCGCACCCCAGTTTTCTAGCTGGCGAACCACGATGTTGCGTATTTCGCTGGACGTCACATCCACCATGACGATCACATCATCAAGCAGGCGCTCTTCACCCTCTTCCTGAGGATTTGCGTCCATTTTGACATGCAGCGAATAGCGGGTACCCAGCGACTCACGGGCCTTAATATTCAGGTGTCCGCCAAGCTTACGCGCCAGCTGATCGCACAGCCAGAAGGTGAGGGCGTTGGCTTTGCCGTAGCTGTCGCTCTGCGTATCGTTCAGGAACGGGAAGTGTAAATTATCGATTTCGCTCATCGTCACGCCTTCCCCCGTATCCAGAATACGGATTGTCAGGCGGTCTTCGGCAGATTCATCCGTACCCACTTCCAGCGTGATTTTGCCGATTTGCGTGGTGGTTACAGAATATTGAATTAGCATCAGCACGATGCGGCGTAATGCCTCGCGATCGCCATGACGTTCATCGTTGGCAGGAAGATTGTTATTGATCAGAAGCTGCAGGCCTTTGCGCTTGATAACGGGCAGGACTTCAGGCACCACTTCGTTAATAAGATCCTGAACTGAAAACAGCGTAGAGCTCCCTTTCCAGGTATCGCTTTCAAGCATATTGGCTAACTGGATTTCATCGACCATACGCACAAGCGTATCCGCCTGGTTGGCCAACTGATGGCTCTCTGGCGTGCTCAAATTCGCGGCCTGGCTGGCAAGCTCTTTCAACGGGCGCTTGAACGCATCGCCAATGTTTTGCATAAACGCCACGCGGCCCTGCTGATTTTTCTCATACAGTCTCTGCGCTTGTTTCAGCTTCTTGTTCACCAGCACTTCTCTGTCCTGATCGCGAATGATAAAGATCTGGGTACGTGAAGCGACCTGACTGCGGAACTGACGAATTTCGTACAGTTCATTATTAATGGTGGCCTGAATCACCCCCTGATGCTGGTCAGCCATGGTGGTGATGTTTTGCAGATTAAGATGTGGCAACAGGTGATCGGCAATCTTGTTGCTCATAATTGTGCGATTGGCCTCCTGGTCATGCACCAGAAGCCCCAGCGGTAGCACCGACACAATCTCTTCATTTAGCGCGCGCAACACGCGTAATTCATTGTTAGAGCCTGAAGAAGAGATGTGCTCAGTTGGGCGGCCAGGCTGAAAGCGGAAGGTGGTATACCCAAACAACGCCAGCGCGAGCAGACCAATATTAAGCAGTAGCGGCAGCAGAATGTTTTGCAGCGTGTCGAGCAAAAGCGTTCCAAAGGGAACCTGCCAAACCAAGCGCATACCGGTGGAGTTCAAAGATGAGGCGATCTCAATCTTCGAGCCGTTAAAAGTAATGGACGCGCTTTCCGGGCCTTCTTTTTTATCCGCTGGCGCGCGCATATTTTGCGCGGAAGTATCTGGCTCAAGACGGAAGCTGTCGAGCGGCATATCCGGTGGAATGAGATCGTTAATCGGCAGATCAAAGGCGACAACTGTTGCCAGATGCCCAGGCTGGTTAAATGTGGTGCGCAGGGTAAAGTAATGCCCGTTTTGCCAGGCGAGGCGGCGAAGAGAAGAGAAACTTTCGCGTTCGTCCAGGGTGTTAGCCTGCTGGAGCATTTCCGCGCGGCGGGAATCAACAATCGAGCCAATGGAGGACTCTTTAAAACCGGATGAGAGATCTTTTAATGGCAGCGTGGAGATCAGGATCATGCTGTTATCCTGACCATTAAGGTAGTACATCGACCAGGGGACAGTTTCCGCGCCCCAGAGCGTGTCGAGGTACGTCGAGATTCGCTGTGTCATCTCAAGCGTAGCGCTGTCGTGAGAGCCAAAAATTAATGCTTCGGTTTTGCGGCGCGTTTTTTCAAGATAATAGACGTCTTGCTTAAGACGCGTTTCCTGTAAACCTTCACCCGATGCCGTTCCCGGCGCTGCGGCGATATTGTCGTAAATCTGCCAGGTCGCGTAGCGCCAGGTATCGATACGCTTGTGCACTGCATGGGTAATATCAACGATTTGATAGCTTCGGTCTTTCAGCCAGGTGTTGACCGCGCTCTGCACCATCACTCCCATCGTCACTAACAGCACAACGATCAATAGAAGAAAGAAACGCGTGATGCTCCCCGGAAGAAGGGAGAATTTACCTGGTGCTGTTGTTTCAGACTGACTCATTAATGTGATTAACCCGTGATGGCCGCACGTAAAGACGATAGGGCAGTATAAAGGGTAATACCTGAATTTCCAGTATCGAGCCCGGTCAGGGAGGGACTTTTTCACGCTTTATCAACGTAGCGCTAATCAGTATCGAAAGTGTACAAATGGAACCCTATTGTACAAATAATTATCGATGTCCTGAATAAATAGCACGAATTAACAAGAAATTAGGAATTGAATAATAATTTAAAGTGAGTGAAGGCGTTATCTGAGAATTAGTTAATAGTCGTTATAATTTCACGGCGGTAGCACAAAATTATTCACATAACGTAAAGAAGGGTAAAAAAAAACCGAATGCATCGCACTCGGCTCAATTCGGGATAAACAGACATTCGAAAATGAATGACGGTAATAAATAAAGTTAATGATGATAGCGAGGGTTATTTTAATGATCTCTTGTGATTTTGTTTTGACAATCAGTGCGGTAATGAAATGTTTGTTAAATTATTGATTAAAATGCATAAATATAAATTGTTGATTTTAAGTGCTTAATATTTTAGCTATCTGTGCTATTGAAAAGTTCCCTGTTATTTACAAATTGAAACATGTTATAAGAACAATGAAACATCTTCAAAGTTTTAGTATCATATTCGTATTGGATTATTCTGTATTTTTGCGGAGAATGAAGTGGCCGACTGGTTAAGAGGGTTAATCAGTGAGCAGTGGCAATAATAAGGCATATAACAGAGGGTTATTAAAATGAAAGTTAAAGTCCTGTCCCTCCTGGTACCAGCACTGCTGGTAGCAGGCGCAGCAAATGCGGCTGAAATTTACAACAAAGATGGCAACAAATTAGATCTGTTCGGTAAAGTCGACGGCCTGCACTATTTCTCCGACGACAAAGGTAACGACGGCGATCAAACCTACATGCGTATCGGCTTCAAAGGCGAAACTCAGGTTAATGATCAGGTGACCGGTTATGGTCAATGGGAATACCAGGTTCAAGGTAACACCAGCGAAAGCGACAACCAGTCCTGGACGCGTGTTGCCTTCGCTGGCCTGAAATTCGGTGACGCAGGTTCCTTCGATTATGGTCGTAACTACGGCGTAATCTACGATGTCACTTCCTGGACCGACGTTCTGCCAGAATTTGGCGGTGACACTTACGGTGCCGATAACTTCATGCAATCCCGTGGTAACGGCGTCGCGACTTACCGTAACCAGGATTTCTTCGGTCTGGTTGATGGTCTGAACTTTGCTCTGCAGTATCAGGGTAAAAACGGTAGCGTCAGCGGCGAGAATGATGCTACTGGCGGTCGTAGCCTGTTGAAACAAAATGGTGACGGTTACGGTGCGTCTCTGACTTACGATTTGGGCGAAGGCTTCAGCGTCGGCGGTGCGATGGCGTCTTCTAAACGTACTGCTGACCAGAATGCAGCAGGCGTTTACGGTGACGGTGACCACGCTGAAGTTTACAGCGGCGGCCTGAAATATGACGCGAACAACATTTATCTGGCAGCGCAGTACTCCCAGACTTACAACGCGACGCGTTTCGGGACATCTAACGGTAGCGGCCGTTCCGACATCTACGGTTTTGCTAACAAAGCGCAAAACTTCGAAGTTGTAGCTCAGTACCAGTTCGACTTCGGTCTGCGTCCTTCCGTGGCTTACCTGCAGTCTAAAGGTAAGGACGTAAGCAACAACACCACCAACTTCGGCGATCAGGATCTGCTGAAATACGTTGATGTTGGCGCGACTTACTACTTCAACAAAAACATGTCCACCTACGTGGACTACAAAATCAACCTGCTGGATGAAAATAACTTCACCAAACAGGCTGGTGTAGGTACTGACGATATCGTTGCTCTGGGTCTGGTTTACCAGTTCTAAGACACCGTCAGTAACAGAAAGGGGCCAAATGGCCCCTTTTTCTATGCTTTTTTAGGGTCTTAACGAAGACGCGTTTTGGTATACTCTTGCCGCCCCAGGCATGAGGATAATAACGAATGGAAATGACTTTTTGGCGAGCCGGCATATTGTCGGTATTTTGCTTACTTGCGGCATGCGATTCTTCTTCCCCTACCACGACAGCAAATACGCCGGCAGCAACCGTGCTGGAAGGCAAGACTATGGGAACGTCCTGGCGCGTTAGCGTCATGGATATGGATAAAAATCGCGAGAATGAACTTCGCGGTAAAATCCAGTCCCAGCTTGATGCTGACGATCAGCTGCTTTCTACCTATAAAAATGATTCCGCGCTGATGCGGTTCAACCTCTCGAACAGTACATCGCTTTGGCCTGTGAGTGAGGCAATGGCTGCTATCGTTACCGAGTCCCTGCATGTCGGTTATAAAACTAACGGCGCAATGGATATCACCGTCGGGCCACTGGTGAATTTATGGGGCTTTGGGCCAACGAAACAGCCGGAGACGGTACCGAGTCAGGCACAGATTGACGACGCGCGCGCTCGCACAGGCCTGCAGCATCTGAGCGTATTGAATCAGTATGGTCAGCAGTACCTGCAAAAAGACATTCCCGATCTGTTTGTTGATCTCTCCACGGTTGGCGAGGGATACGCGGCGGATCATCTCGCCGCACTGATGACTCAGGAGGGCATCTCACGTTATCTGGTTTCCGTCGGGGGCGCACTCGTGAGTCGCGGTCTCAATGCCAGTGACAAACCCTGGCGTGTCGCTATCCAAAAGCCAACCGATCAACAAAATGCGGTGCAGGCCATTGTGGATATCAACGGTCACGGCATCAGCACATCCGGTAGCTATCGCAACTATTACGAGCTGAACGGCAAGCGTCTCTCGCACGTGATCGATCCAAAGACGGGGCGCCCAATCACACACAATCTGGTTTCCGTGACGGTTATTGCAACTACGGCACTCGAGGCAGATGCCTGGGATACCGGACTGATGGTCCTCGGGCCGGAAAAGGCCAAAGAAGTGGTGCGTCAGGAAGGTCTGGCCGTGTACATGATCACCAAAGAGGGTGAGAATTTCAAAACCTGGATGTCGCCGCAGTTCCAGGCTTTTCTGATCGACGAACAACATTAAAAAGCAAGGTTGCAGGTTTTTGTTCAGTGGCGCATGGGCATACTTTGAGTATGCTTGAAAGAGGAGCCAATGATGAAAAACCTGACCCTGAATACTGATGACGATCGCTGGCTGGCCGTGATGGCCCGCGATCCAGCCGCCGACAACCAGTTTGTTTTCGCTGTCCAGACGACCGGTATCTTTTGCCGCCCCTCGTGCCGGGCGCGTCATGCCCTGCGAAAAAACGTCGTGTTTTATCCCGATTCACATCATGCCCAACAGGCGGGATTTCGACCGTGCAAACGCTGTTTGCCCGACCGGGCCGATCCGCAAGCGCACAAGATAGCGAAAGTCGAAAAAGCCTGCCGCTTGCTTGAGCAGGAGCAACTGCTAACGCTGGATGCACTGGCGGAGCAGGTGGGTATGAGCGCCTTTCATTTCCATCGTCTGTTCAAATCCGTGACCGGAATGACACCAAAAGGCTGGCAACAGGCTGCGCGCGCGCGACGCTTACGCAGCGCGCTGACGCAGGGCGAAAAAATAACCGACTCGGTGCTGGCCGCGGGTTTCCCGGATAGCAGCACGTTCTATCGCAAAGCGGACGAAACGCTGGGCATGACGGCAAAACAGTATCGTAATGGCGCGAGTAGCGTGACTGTGCGCTTCGCCGTGACGGATTGCGAGCTGGGCCGCTGCCTTGTGGCAGAAAGTGAACGCGGGATTTGCGCTATTTTACTCGGCGACAATGACGATACGCTGATTGCTGAACTGCGCGCGCTTTTTCCTCTGGCTCAGTCTGAATCGGCTGATGGGGAATTTAGGGCTCGTATCGATCGGGTGATCAGCAGTCTGACGCATCATGACAAGGCGCTTGAATTGCCACTGGATATCCGTGGGACAGCGTTTCAGCAACAGGTCTGGCAGGCGCTGCGGGCTATACCTTGCGGGGAAACTGCAAGCTATCAGCAGATCGCCAAAGTCATCGGCAAACCCAATGCGGTACGCGCGGTGGCGAGTGCCTGCGCCGCCAATAAGCTGGCGATTGTGATCCCGTGCCACCGCGTAGTGCGTCGCGATGGCGCGCTGTCCGGCTATCGCTGGGGAGTTGAGCGTAAGGCGCAATTACTTAAACGCGAGGCCAAAATTCAGGAGGAGTAATGCTCGATTTATTTGCTGATGAGCAGCCCTGGCAAGAGCCGCTGGCGCCGGGGGCTGTCGTTCTTCGCCGCTTAGCCGTAGCCGATGCCGCCACGCTTTTACGTGATATTGAAGCGGTGGCGGCGCTCTCACCGTTTCGTCATATGGTGACGCCAGGTGGTTACACCATGTCGGTGGCGATGACCGGCTGCGGTGGGCTGGGCTGGACGACCAACAATCGCGGTTATCTCTATTCCCCCGTCGACCCCGTCACTCACCGCCCGTGGCCGCCGATACCCGAGGCATTCCATGCGCTTTGTTGTGAAGCGGCTATTGCGGCGGGATATCCCGATTTTCAACCCGATGCTTGCCTGATAAACCGTTATGCACCGGGCGCAAAACTGTCGCTGCATCAGGATAAAGACGAACCCAACCTGCGTGCGCCGATTGTTTCCGTGTCGTTGGGATTGCCCGCAATCTTTCAGTTTGGCGGCTTACAGCGTAACGACCCGCTAAAACGCTTAATGCTGGAGCACGGTGATGTGGTGGTGTGGGGCGGCGAATCACGACTGTTTTATCATGGCATTCAGTCACTTAAACCGGGTCAGCATCCCCTGGCGGGAGAATACCGATACAACCTGACCTTCCGCCGGGCTTCCAATAGCGAATAAAAATAAGAATTATTCTTGATGTGAGCGTCGGGCAGTTTACACTGCTGGCTGTTTTTTCTTGCCCGGATTGCTTTGCATGCAACTACTTTTACTCGTCTGGCGTCAGTACCGTTGGCCATTTGTCGCGGTGATGGCGCTCAGCCTCGCCAGCGCCGCGCTGGGGATTGGCTTAATCGCCTTTATCAACGTGCGTTTGATTGAAATGGTCGACACCTCATTGTCGGTGCTTCCCGAATTTCTGAGTCTGCTACTGCTGCTGATGGCGGTGACGCTGGCGTCGCAGCTGGCGCTCACAACGCTGGGACACCACTTTGTTTATCGCCTGCGCGGTGAATTTATCAAACGTATTCTGGACACGCAGATTGAGCGCATTGAACAGCTCGGTAGCGCGTCACTGTTGGCCGGGCTGACCAGCGACGTGCGTGCGATTACAATTGCTTTTGTGCGTTTACCGGAACTGGTGCAGGGGATCATTCTCACCTTCGGATCTGCGGCTTATCTTGCCTGGCTATCGACAAAAATGTTAGCCGTAACGGCGCTGTGGATTGTCGTCACTATCTGGGGCGGCTACATGCTGGTGGCGCGCGTTTACAAGCATATGGCCGTGCTGCGCGAAACCGAAGACAAGCTGTATAACGATTATCAGACGGTGCTGGAAGGTCGTAAAGAGCTCACGCTTAATCGTGAACGCGCCGAACACATTTTCAATAATCTCTACATTCCCGATGCCCGCGAGTACCGCCATCACATTGTTCGCGCGGATACGTTCCACTTGAGCGCTGTGAACTGGTCAAACATCATGATGCTGGGTGCGATTGGTCTGGTGTTTTGGATGGCGAACAGCCTGGGATGGGCGGATACCAATGTGGCCGCGACGTACTCGCTGACGCTGTTGTTCCTGCGTACACCGCTGCTGTCTGCGGTAGGCGCGCTGCCCACGCTGCTTAGCGCACAAGTGGCTTTCAGAAAGCTCAATCAGTTTGCTCTCGCCCCCTTCAGACCTGAGTTCCCGCGCCCTGAAGCGTTCCCTGACTGGAAAACGCTGGAGCTGCGCAACGTCATGTTCCGCTACCATGACAATAATTTTGCGGTAGGCCCGGTGAACCTGACCATTAATCGCGGGGAGATGCTGTTTCTGATTGGCGGCAATGGCAGTGGAAAATCCACGTTGGCTATGCTGCTGACCGGGCTGTATCAACCTCAGTCGGGTGAAATTTTGCTGGATGGTAAACCGATTTCCGCGCAAAAACCGGAAGACTATCGCAAGCTGTTTTCAGCGGTCTTTACCGACGTGTGGCTCTTTGATCACCTGTTAGGAACGGAAGGTAAACAGGCTAATCCTGAACTGGTCGAGAAGTGGCTTGAACAGCTGAAAATGTCGCACAAGCTGGAGCTTCAGGACGGTAAAATCCTGAATCTTAAGCTGTCGAAAGGGCAGAAAAAACGCGTAGCGCTGCTGCTGGCGTTAGCTGAAGAACGCGACATTATTCTGCTGGATGAATGGGCTGCTGACCAGGACCCGCATTTCCGCCGCGAGTTCTATCAGGTGCTGTTGCCGCGGATGCAGGAGATGGGCAAGACAATTTTTGCTATCAGCCACGACGATCACTACTTTATTCACGCTGACCGGTTACTCGAGATGCGTGACGGTCAGTTAAGTGAACTGACGGGTGATGAGCGCGATGCCGCCTCGCGTGATGCGGTCGCGCGTACCGCCTAGCAAACGCAAGATGTCCTCATTTCTGCCCTCTCATCCACCGGGAGGGCGGAAATTTACGTAACCGCATTTTTTTCCCCTATTTTTCCTCTGTTTATTATCATTTACATATCCTCGCGCTATTCTTACTGCCAACTCATTTTATGGATTAATGATTGATGTCTGTCATAAACAAAAACAGCGCAAGGCTGCGCGACCAGGAGCGTGCCCGACTCATCTGGCTCCTGACCACGGATAAAGCCGTCACATCGACGCTATTGGGCAAACTCACCCTGGCTGAGCAATATGACGTCGGCACGCTGGCCGACGATATTGCTGAGGTAGGGGCGTTAGTTGCTCATCTGCCCCCGCCGGATCTGGCCGATACCCTGGAAGCGCTGCCTTCGGAAGAGCGCCACGCATTATGGCGGCTGGTGCAGGTCCATGAACGTGGACAAGTCTTACTGGAAGCGTCAGAGAACGTTTGGGACGATCTTATCGAGGATATGAGCGACCGCGATATTCTCGAGGCCATGCAAACGCTCGATATCGACGAGCAGATCTATCTGGTGCAACACCTGCCGCGTAACCTGACGGGCCGCATGCTGGCTTCGCTGCCGGCGGAAGAGCGCGCGCGCGTGCGCCAGGTGATGAATTACGCGAAAAACAGCGTCGGCGCGATCATGGAGTTCGAGGTGATTATGGTTCGCCCGGACGTCACGCTGGCAACTGTGCAGCGCTTTTTGCGTCGTCGAGGCAAGATGCCGCAGAACACCGATAAACTGTTCGTGACATCGCGTGATAAAACTCTGCTGGGTGAACTGACGCTGCAAACCATTTTACTGAACGGCAGCCAGCGTCAGGTGAGCGAGGTGATGGAAACGCAGCCGATGATTTTCTCCCCGGAAGATGACGCGGAAAAAGCAGCGCGAACCTTTGAACGTGACAACCTGATCAGCGCCGCGGTAGTCGATTCGGTGGGCAAACTGATGGGCCGCGTCACCATCGATGAGATCGTTGATGTCGTCTATGAAGAAACCGATAACGACATGCGTGCGATGGGGGGCTTGAGCGCGGAAGAAGATGTCTACGCGCCCGTGAGTAAAGCGGTCAAAACGCGCTGGGCCTGGCTGGCGGTGAACTTATGCACCGCGTTTATTGCCTCGCGCGTCATTGACGGTTTTGAACATACCATTTCGCAACTTGTGGCTCTGGCCTCCCTGATGCCCATTGTCGCGGGAATCGGCGGGAACACAGGCAACCAAACTATCACCATGATCGTGCGCGCGCTGGCGCTGCAGCATATTCAGCCGGGGAACTTCAGCTTCCTGATCTTTAGAGAGATGGGTGTTGCGCTGATTAACGGCCTGGTCTGGGGCGGGATTATGGGCTGTGTCACCTGGTGGCTCTATGGTGACATGGCGCTCGGCGGCGTGATGACGCTGGCAATGGTGCTCAATCTGCTGATGGCTGCCGTGATGGGCGTTATCATTCCTCTGACGATGACCAAACTGGGGCGCGACCCCGCAGTGGGGTCGAGCGTGATGATCACCGCCATTACCGATACCGGCGGGTTCTTTATTTTCCTTGGGTTGGCGACGATTTTCCTGATGTAGCCGCGCGCTTGAGTTTTAGCCGGGCGGGAATGATCGCCATGATGACGATCCCGCCCACCACGCCAATCGCCAGATTGCCCGTATAAACGGTGGCAGCCACGGTCACCAGCATCACCAGCGTTTCCGCAATCGGTGCGCCTTTAACCGTAGTCGGCTGAATGCTGTGCCAGTTAAACGTCTTAAAGGCGACGATCGCCATAATCCCGGCAAGCACCGCCATGGGGATTTTGGCCATAACCTCACTCAGGGCGGTCACCAGAACGAGCAGCACCAGCCCAGCGGCGAGTGTTGAAACGCGGCTGCGGCCTTTGCCCATCTCGACGTTAACGATGGTTTGTCCAATCATCGCGCATCCGGCAATCCCCCCGTAAAACCCAGACATGATGTTCGCCACGCCAAGGCCAATACTTTCCCGGCGTTTACTCGAAGGCGTTGCGGTCAGCTCATCCACCAGTTTTGCTGTCAGTAACGACTCCATCAGACCGACGAACGCGATACTCAATGCACACGGCCAGATTATGCTCAGCGTTTGCAGATTTAACGGTACCAGCAGCTGGGTAAAGCCCGGCAGGCCACCGCTCATGGAGCCTTCGTCACCCACGGTCGGCAGAATTTGTCCACTGAACACGGTGAACAGCGTCAGGAGGACAATCGCAATCAGCGGCGACGGAACGCTTTTAATAAAGCGCGGCACCCACAGAACGATCAGCAGCGTCAGCACAAACAGGCCGACAATCAGCGGGCTTTTGGTCCAGAAATGGGGAACCTGCGCAAAGAAAATCAGCACCCCGAGGGCATTAACAAACCCGGTCATCACGGGCTGCGGAATAAATCGCATCAGGCGCGCCATACCGAGAACGCCAAACAGAATTTGAATGATCCCGGCCAGGATCACGGCAGGCAAAATGTACTGCACGCCATGCTGAGCCACCATCGGGCCGATGACTAACGCAACGGAACCGGCCGCGGCAGTGACCATCGCCGGACGACCGCCCATTACGGAAAGCGCCAGACACAGCACCACCGACGCAATCAGACTGACTTTCGGGTCAACGCCCGCGACCACGGAAAAGGAGATCACTTCAGGGATCAGGGCCAGCGCCGTAATAACGCCCGCTAAGGTTTCACGCATGAACAGTTTCGGTGAACGCAGGACGTTCGCAACGCGGCCATCATCAGGCGTCAGGGCAGAGGAGTGTGGTATTGACATAAAATTCGCAGGTTAGGGCAGGCTTCCGTGCGCGCGATCACAAAGTGCAGCATAGTAGCCAGAAAAGACGCGTTTTGCCAGTCGGCAAAATAATACCCTTATAAACATTCCATCATTAAATTTCACAATTACAATAATTTCGTAACCTTTAAACGCGAGTTGATAATTGATACCGTTGCCCCGCAGCTTATTTCACCTGCAATTCCACGTACAAACCAAGACAACAAGTAAGGCATAAATGATGAAAAAAATGACTGCCATGCTCTTTTCTATGGCGGTGGGGCTGAACGCTGTCTCCCTGACCGCGATGGCCGATGCGCCGAAAGAGCAGGAAACGGATGTCCTTTTAATTGGCGGCGGTATCATGAGCGCCACTCTGGGAACGTATCTGCAAGAATTACAGCCGGACTGGTCGATGACCATGGTTGAACGCCTCGATGGCGTGGCAAAAGAAAGCTCGAACGGCTGGAATAACGCCGGCACGGGCCACTCGGCACTCATGGAACTGAACTATACACCGCAGAAAAAGGACGGTTCCATTAGTATCGAGAAGGCCGTTGAGATCAACGAAGCCTTCCAGGTTTCACGCCAGTTCTGGTCACATCAGGTCAACAGCGGCGTGATGCACGACCCGCACTCATTTATTAACACCGTGCCGCACATGAGCTTTGTGTGGGGCGACCAAAACGTGAACTTCCTGCGCGCACGTTACGCCGCTTTGCAGCAGAGCAGCCTGTTCCGTGGCATGAAGTTCTCTGAAGATCATGCTCAGATCAAAGAGTGGGCACCGCTGGTCATGGAAGGGCGCGACCCAAACCAGAAGGTTGCAGCAACGCGTACTGAAATCGGCACCGACGTTAACTACGGCGAAATCACGCGTCAGCTGGTTAGCGCCTTGCAGAAAAAAGATGACTTCCATTTGCAACTCAGCACCGAAGTGCGCGGCTTTAAGCGTAACGCGGATAACAGCTGGAGCGTGACGGTTGCCGATCTGAAGAACAACGAAGCAGAACACGTCATTAAGGCGAAATTTGTCTTTATCGGCGCGGGTGGCGCAGCGTTAAAACTGTTGCAGGAAACCGGTATTCCAGAAGCTGACGACTATGCGGGCTTCCCGGTCGGCGGACAATTCCTGGTATCCGAGAATCCGGAAGTGGTGAATCGTCACCTGGCGAAAGTGTATGGTCAGGCTTCTGTCGGTGCGCCGCCAATGTCAGTGCCACATATCGACACCCGTATGCTGGACGGTAAGCGCGTGGTGCTGTTTGGGCCGTTCGCCACCTTCTCCACCAAATTCCTGAAAAATGGTTCGCTGTGGGATCTGCTCAGCTCCACCACCACGTCTAACTTTATGCCGATGGTGGATGTGGGCATGGATAACTTCGATCTGGTGAAGTACCTGATGAGTCAGGTGATGCTTTCCGATGACGATCGTTTTGCGGCACTGAAAGAATACTATCCGCAGGCGAAAAAAGAGGACTGGCGCTTATGGCAGGCAGGTCAGCGCGTGCAAATTATCAAGCGTGACCCGAAAGAAGGCGGCGTATTGCGTCTTGGCACGGAAGTGGTGAGCGATAAAGACGGCACGATTGCGGCACTGCTGGGTGCCTCTCCGGGCGCATCAACAGCCGCGCCAATCATGCTGCATTTGATGGAAAAAGTGTTTAAAGATAAAGTTGCCAGCCCGGAATGGCAGGCGAAACTGAAAACCATTATTCCGTCTTACGGCACCAGGCTGAACGGTAACGTAGCAGCGACGGAACAAGAGCTGGAGTTCACCAGTCGCGTTCTGCAGCTCAAGTACGAAAAACCGCAAACGGCTGTTGCTGCGCCACAAGCGCAACCGCAGTTAAAACCTCAGCCGGACTCTAAACCGGTCGCGGATATCGCACTCTGAGTATAAAAAAGCCGGGTATCGATACCCGGCTTTATTTTTAACGCACGACTGCGTTTTCGATTTTGTCTTCCGCTTTCCAGACCCGATATTTCACGTCGATATTCTCAGGCGTATACACCACGATCGGTAGCTTGCTGTTATAACGCAGCAGACCATTATCACCCAGATACGCCGTCACAAACTTCTGCGTTTTCGTGTTTTCCGGACAAGCCATCATAGTGGATACCGGAGAGGTGACGTTATCGAAGACGTAATAGTCATAGCCCCAGCCTTCCAGCGTTTTGCTTTCCAGTTTGCCGCCAAGACGATGCTGGTTGCAGTCTACTTCCAGATTCTGGCCAATCAGCAATTCAACCTTGAAACCGGACTCATCATCCTGAGCAGGGAGCTGGATAACCTGGCGCTTCATCCCTTTGTCGGCCTGTGGCCACGGGGCGATTTTTTCCAGCGGCGCATTTTTCGGCGTCTCACTGGCGAACGCGCTGGTGTTCATGCAGGCAGCGGCGAGAAGGGCAATAGCAAATTTAGGTGCGTTTTTCACAGTCATTCCTTGTATGTCAAACGATCGGTACAAGGCTAGCACAGCAAAATGTGAAGGTTGATATTATTTACTCATATTTTCATATTAAACAGTATATGTGCCTGGTGATTTTGTCTTTTGGTGGCTGTAAATGCTGATATGGAACGAAAGGGGTGAACGTGTTAGGGTTAGCAGCAAATATTGTTATTCATCTGTGAAGGGAAGAGAGACATGATGGTTCGCGCTAAGCTTAATACGCCTGAGGGCAGAAAATTTTTAGTGGCACTTTTCGTTGTGTTTATGATTGCCGCGACGTGCGTGGGTCGGGCGACCATTGTCGGGGTGATCGAACAGTACAACATTCCGCTTTCGCAGTGGACCACCAGCATGTTCGTGCTGCAATCGGCGATGATCTTTGTCTACAGCCTGGTCTTTACGGTTCTTCTTGCCATTCCGTTGGGGATATTTTTCCTCGGTGGCAGTGATAAGAAATAAGTCATTAGACATAAAAAAACCAACCCTGAGCGGTTGGTTTTTTTATGTCGTAATTTTGGTCGGCACGGAGAGATTTGAACTCTCGACCCTCGCCACCCCATGACGATGCGCTACCAGGCTGCGCTACGTGCCGTTACCGTAGAAATTTATACTAACCTTTTGCAGAATGAATGCAAGTCTGCGTCACGCTAACTGACTCATTTTTAATCAGTTAGCGATAAACCGTTTCTCGTCAGTCAGCACCTGAAGGAGCAGACTCAACTGCGGTTTCTGGTCATGTATTTTCTCGCCCTGCAGATTATACGTCTGGTAATTGCCGTTGCTGCTGAGCACTAAGGTTATTGCTGGCGTCGTCACTGCCAGAGTATTTCCGTTGGCTGCCGTCACCCAGTTGTGGCGACGCGTTGCGCTGAAAATATCCTGACCCTGCGAGTACTCATTCGCCGGTGTGCTGACGTGCAGCAACCGCTGCATCAACGTCGTCATAATATCTTTATGATCGGTCAACATGCTGATGCGTTGTGCAGGTGTGCCCGGCCAGTGAACAACCAGCGGGACGTGCAGGTTAGGGCGCGACCAGTCCATTTCTTTTGTCTCATCACCCAGCGGCACACCGTGGCCTGCGGTAATGATCACCACGGTATTATCCAGTTTGCCGGATTCACGGAGTGCGCTAATGACGCGTGCGATCTGCGCGTCGACATCACCCGCCGCACGGCTGTAACGTCGGGTAAAGCCTTTCTGATTGCTGTCATCCAGCGTCGTGCCGTTAAACGCAACCCAGGAGAACCAGCGGTTATCTTCCTGCGCATAGCGATTCAGCCAGTTTACCCACTGATTCGCCGTTTTTTCGTCGGACTGACTCTGCGCAGCAGGCAGCGAGAAGTCGGACAGCAGCGCCTGGCGATAAAGCGGGCTGCTGAAACCGTCCGATGAGAACAGCCCCAGTTGATAACCCTGCTGATTAAGAGAGGTAATCAGTGCCGCTGGCGTACGGGAAGACAACACACCGTCCATATAACCTGCAGAAATGCCATAGAACAGACCGAAAATGCCTGCATCGGTGCTATTCCCGGCGCTCATATGCTGCGTAAAGTTAATGTTCTGCTCGGCGAATTCAGCCAGCGCGGGCATCTGTTTCTCATAGCGAGAATAATTGAGACCGTCGACGGTAATGAGCAAGACGTTCTGGCCTTGTCCCATATCGCGATAGCGCAAATCACTCAGAGGATACTGTACCGATACGGCCTCTGGATTGCCTTGCTCGACCAGACGACGCTGATATTCCTGCGCATCGAGCAGCCGTGTTTTTCAAGGAAGCGACGCGCCGTCATCGGATAGGAAAGCGGCAAGTTGGCGCGCTGCATGGTAATAGGGCGATAGAAGTTGGCATCAGCCCAAATGTACATCACATGCGAGCTGATAAACGCCACGAAAAATAGCGCGGCGACAGGTTTGGCGTAGTGACGCCGACGTGTCAGGCTACGGAGTTTTTGCCAGCTCCATGTGGCAAACAGCATCTCAATCAGCAGAATAATGGGCACGCTGATAAACATCAGCTGCCAGTCACGTGCGGTTTCGTTCTGGTCGGGGTTAATCACCAGTTCCCAGACGATGGGATTGAGATGCAGGTGGAAACGTGTGAAGACTTCGCTGTCGATAAGCAGCAGCGTCATGCCCGCAGTGGCAAGTATCGCGGATAAAAACCGCATCAGCCGCTGCGACATGACGATAAACGTCAGAGGGAAAAGAATCAGCAGGTACGTGGCGAACACTAAAAAGCTAAAATGCCCAACCACGCTTATCCAGGAGTATATACGCCCGGTTAGCGTCGTCGGCCAGTCGGCCACGAACAGATAACGGCTGCCCAGCACCATGCCCAACAAAATGTTGAACAAGGCAAACCAGTGCCCCCAGCTAACCATCTGGGAGACTTTTTCGCGGTAGCGCTGACGATTCGTCACCATAAACTGTTGTTCGTTTCCCTTAATGCGCCTGATCGTTGCTCACCGAGGACTGCAAAGCCTGGGCGAATGATTTTGCGATCGCCTGACGTTGAGCCGGAGCAACGCTGGTATTGATAAGGTTGGTGACCATATTTCCCAAAACCATCAGAGAAAGATCGGTCGGCGTTTTGTTTTTTTCAAGTACGTTGGCCAGCTCACTGAGCAGGTGTTCAACGTGTTCATCACTATAGCGGGAATGTTGTGGCATAAATCGAAATCAGTTTGTTGATGAAAGGGCAACATATTACCGTAGCAACAGCTTTTTTTCCCCTTTTTTATCTGCCGTTCTTCTGTTGCACAGATCCGAAGGGGGTGATTGAATACCGCCCGGTCTAAAAGGAGAGTTTATCATGAGTCTGGATATCAACCAGATTGCGTTGCACCAGCTTATCAAGCGTGATGAGCAAACCCTTGAGCTGGTGCTGCGTGATTCGTTACTGGAACCAACGCCTACCGTTACGGAAATGATGGCGGAATTACACCGCGTTTACAGTGCCAAAAATAAAGCCTATGGCATGTTCAACGAAGAGAGCGAGCTGGCGCAAAGCTTACGCTTACAGCGGCAGGGCGAAGAGGATTTCCTGGCGTTTAGCCGGGCGGCGACAGGGCGTCTGCGCGACGAACTGGCGAAATATCCGTTTGCGGATGGCGGTATCGTGCTGTTCTGCCAGTATCGTTATCTGGCGGTGGACTATTTGCTGGTCACCGTGCTGAACAATCTGAGCAGTATGCGTGTGAATGAGCAGCTCGACATCAGCTCCACGCACTATCTGGATATCAATCATGCCGATATTGTGGCGCGTATTGATTTAACCGAATGGGAAACCAACCCGGAATCCACGCGCTACCTGACGTTCCTGAAAGGACGTGTCGGGCGCAAAGTGTCAGACTTCTTTATGGACTTCCTCGGTGCCAGCGAAGGCCTGAACGCGAAAGCGCAGAACAAAGGGTTGTTGCAGGCGCTGGATGATTTCACCGCAGAGGCACAACTTGATAAATCTGAGCGCCAGAACGTGCGTCAGCAGGTTTACAGCTATTGCAGCGAGCAGTTGCAGGCCGGCGAAGAGATTGAGCTTGAATCGCTGTCGAAAGAGTTAGCGGGTGTCAGCGAAGTCAGCTTCCAGGAATTTACGGCTGATAAAGGCTATGAGCTGGAAGAGAGTTTCCCGGCAGATCGCAGTACGCTGCGTCAGTTAACCAAATTTGCCGGCAGCGGCGGCGGGTTAACCGTTAATTTTGACGCCATGCTGCTGGGTGAGCGCATCTTCTGGGATCCCGCAACCGACACGCTGACCATCAAAGGGACACCACCGAATCTGCGCGATCAGCTGCAGCGTCGTACGTCAGGCGGTAAATAACCGCCATAAAAAAACCCCGCAGCGCGGGGTTTTTTCTCAACCTGTTGGCGATTAAGCGCGAACGAAGTCGACGTGAGACAGTTTTGGCTTGAACGGGTGACGCTGAACAGCCTGAACTTTCACTTTTTCTTCTTTACCATCGATAACGATAGTCAGAACTTCAGTGTAGAACCCTTCTTTGGTCTGCTGGTTCCAGACTTTATCCTGTTCCAGTTCGATAGCAACTGGAGCGGCTTCGCCACCATAAATGATAGCCGGGAACTTGTTAGCTGCGCGCAGGCGGCGGCTCGCACCCTTACCCTGCACTGCACGTACTTCTGCATTGATAGTGAACATTGATTTCTCTCTGTAAATAAGTCCTGCTACAGGCGACCCAGCAGCAGGTAAGTGTTCTGCCTCACGGATGTGAAGCGGGCGGCATTTTATACTCAAACACACTTTACATCAATCAAAAGTCCCTTTAACCCCGCAATTCATTGGCCCGGCGGAAACGTCCTTCGTAGTCGAACATCTTTTCACGCACCTGCCAGAACTGGCCTTTTTTACGGGCGACAACAAAATCAGGATGGCGCAAAAACGCCTGCTGGTGGACGATATCCGCGACGGTAATCCAGCGCAACGGCACGCCAGGCGTTCGGGTATGCGGGCGGATAAACAGCTGTTCGAACGCCGTGCGCTGAGCGGGCGTGTGCAGCCGGAAACGTTCGCTAACGTCCGCGCCGTCTTCGTCGTAATAGGTGATTTTCAGCCACTCGCCTTTGTCATCCGCACCGGGTTGCAGCGCCATACCGGAGCAGCGCAATACCAGCGCATCTTTGAGCTTCAGCGCGGCTTTCAGCATGTCATCAGGGTCGACCAAGATGGTGTTACACTCCCGGCAGCGTCGTGCGGCGATATCATTTTCCGCGTTGCACTGCGGACAGTTCTTGAAGCGGAAGCGAAAATCGCACTGTTCGCGATGGCCTTCGTCGTCCTCAAACCAGCCCTGACAGCGGCGGCCAAAATGCTCAACGAGCGTGCCTTCAGCGGTCATTTTCCCCCAAAAGGTGTTGGCAAAACCGCAGGCCGGGCAAAAAAACTTGTACCGGAACATTGCCGCTTTTGCCTTTTGGCGTGCCCACTTCGGGCGAATACAGGTCGTGCGGATTACCGGCGTAATCGAGAATCAGGCAGTCAGTTTTTCCGGGGGCCAGCCGTAATCCGCGCCCGACGATTTGCTGATACAAGCTGACGGATTCAGTGGGGCGCAGAATCGCAATCAAATCGACGTGTGGCGCATCAAATCCGGTGGTCAATACCGAGACGTTCACCAGATAGCGGAACTGCTGCGCTTTAAAGGCCTCGATGAGCGTATCGCGTTCCGGGCCGGGTGTTTCACCGGTAATCAACGCGGCGTCGTTTTTCGGCAGCAAACCGGTGATTTCGCGGGCATGCTCCACGGTGGCGGCGAAAATCATCACCCCTTTGCGTGTCTGAGCAAACTCTTCAATTTGGCTGATGATATGTGGCGTAATGCGCTGCTGCTTTTTCAGCTCCAGATTCATGTCCGCTTCGCTAAATAACCCATTGCTTTGCGCCTGTAAGCGGCTGAAATCATACTGTACGACGGGCATATCCAGGCGTTCAGGGGGGCGTCAGATAGCCGTGTTTGATCATGTAGCGCAGCGGCAGTTCATAGATGCAATCGCGAAACAGCGCTTTCTCATCGCCACGCACCATACCGTGATAATGAAACTGATAAATCCAGCCTTTACCCAGACGAAAGGGGGTAGCGGTCAGCCCCAGTAAGCGCACCTGCGGATTCACCTCCTTCAGGTGCGTGAGAATCTGCTGATACTGGCTGTCGTTGTCATCGCTGATGCGATGGCACTCGTCAATAATCAACAGCGAGAACTCGCTGCGGAACAGCTCAAGATTGCGCGCCACTGATTGTACGCTACCAAAAACGACTTTGCCGTGGCTCTCTTTGCGTTTGAGTCCGGCAGCGAAAATGTCCGCCTCCAGACCTAATGCCAGGTATTTAGCGTGATTCTGTGCGACCAGCTCTTTGACGTGCGCCAGCACCAGCACGCGGCCACGCGCCAGTCGCGCCAGCTCAGCGATGACCAAGCTTTTTCCTGCGCCGGTGGGCAGCACAATCGCAGCCGGCTCTTTGTGTTTGCGAAACCAGGCGAGCGTCGCGTCAACGGCTTCCTGCTGATAGGGGCGAAGTGTAAAAGTCATAGGTTCTCGTTTTGGTTCTCTCGCATTAGTATGCCACGAAACTTTTTCCCTTGAGTGGCACAGATAGGCCGCTATACTGGACAGTTCTTGACTGCTTCTTTTTCGGACATGTTGTCCGACTTCCTGCACCTTTAAGGCTAATTAGATTTCATGCGACTTGATAAATTTATCGCTCAGCAACTCAGCGTCAGCCGCGCTATTGCCGGACGTGAAATTCGCGCCAGCCGCGTTACCGTGGACGGCGATATTGTGAGAGACAGCGCGTTCAAACTCCTCCCGGAACATGACGTGGAGTTTGACGGTAACACGCTGACCCAGCAAATCGGCTCACGCTATTTTATGCTCAATAAGCCGCAAGGCTACGTCTGTTCGACGGATGACCCTGATCACCCGACGGTGCTTTATTTCCTTGAAGAGCCGGTCGCGCATAAACTGCATGCGGCGGGGCGTCTGGATATTGATACGACCGGTCTGGTGCTAATGACCGATGATGGTCAATGGTCGCACCGAATTACGTCTCCGCGCCACCACTGTGAAAAAACCTATCTGGTTACGCTTGAGTCGCCGGTCGCGGATGACACGGCTGAACAATTCACCAAAGGCGTTCAGCTGCATAATGAAAAAGATCTCACCAGGCCGGCAGTGCTTGAGGTTATTACGCCTACCGAAGTGCGTTTGACCATCAGCGAAGGGCGCTATCACCAGGTGAAGCGGATGTTCGCCGCCGTGGGCAACCGTGTGGTTGGCCTGCATCGTGAACGTATTGGTGAGATTGCCCTCGATCCGGATCTTGAACCCGGTGAATATCGCCCGTTAACGGAAGACGAAATTGCCAGCGTTGGCATGCCGCCACGCTAATTTCAGGAGCACACGGTGACCACCAGGCCACACTCATCAATTAGCATCGTCTTTATCCTTGGCCTCCTGGCCATGCTGATGCCGCTGTCTATCGACATGTACTTGCCTGCACTGCCGGTGATTTCCGCGCAGTTCGGCGTACCGGCGGGCAGCGCGCAAATGACACTCAGCACCTATATCCTCGGCTTTGCCGTTGGGCAATTGCTGTACGGCCCAATGGCGGACAGCATCGGGCGCAAGCCGGTGATTCTGGGGGGAACGCTGGTGTTTGCCGCGGCGGCGGTGGCGTGCGCACTGGCGCAAACAATCGAACAGCTGATCGTGATGCGTTTCTTGCATGGTCTGGCGGCTGCGGCGGGCGAGCGTGGTGATTAATGCCCTGATGCGCGATATCTACCCGAAGGAAGAGTTCTCGCGCATGATGTCGTTTGTCATGCTGGTTACCACCATTGCGCCATTGCTGGCACCCATGATCGGTGGGGCAGTGCTGGTATGGTTTAGCTGGCATGCCATTTTCTGGATCCTGGCGATCGCCGCGCTGCTGGCGTCGGCGATGATCTTCTTCTTCATTGATGAAACCTTGCCGGTGGAACGTCGGCAGAAATTTCACATTCGCACCACCATCGGCAACTTTGCCTCGTTGTTCCGCCATAAACGCGTGTTGAGCTATATGCTGGCGAGTGGTTTCAGCTTTGCAGGGATGTTTTCGTTCCTGAGTGCCGGGCCCTTTGTTTACATTGAGATTAACCACGTTTCGCCGCAGCATTTCGGTTACTACTTTGCATTGAACATTGTGTTCCTGTTCGTCATGACCATTATCAATAGCCGCTTTGTCCGTCGTGCCGGGGCGCTGAATATGTTCCGGGCGGGCCTGTGGATCCAGTTTGTGATGGCGATTTGGATGGTGTTCACCGCCTTCTTTGATGTCGGTTTCTGGGCGCTGGTGGTGGGCGTGGCGGCGTTTGTCGGTTGCGTGTCGATGGTTTCATCGAATGGGATGGCGGTTATTCTCGACGAGTTTCCGCACATGGCAGGAACCGCCTCGTCGCTGGCAGGCACGTTCCGCTTTGGGATCGGTGCGATTGTTGGCGCGTTGCTCTCAATGGCGACGTTTAACACCGCCTGGCCGATGATTTGGTCTATCGCGTTTTGTGCCACCTGTTCGATACTTTTCTATCTCTACGCCAGCCGGCCGAGAAAATCAGCGCATTGATAAATGAAAAGGGACCAAAGCGGTCCCTTTTTTGATGCGCGTCAACCAAACCGATGTTTGTTTACCCCGTGATTGTTTCTTTTATGTAAAATCTATTTATGTAAAAAGTCACATCGTTGTAGTTAAAAAGGTTGAGTTAGATCGCAGAAACGGGTACATATAGCGCCGAAGCGAGCCTGTAACTTACATAATAACGCCCTGAAAAATGAGATACCAAAGCCCGTAACATAAGGCTGTAAGCGTTTCTCATCAAAAAAAAGGCAGGTCAGCAACGATGTGTTACTATAAATGTAAATAAATTGTGAAGGCTTTTTGCTTCCGGGGAAAGAACGTGAATACATTACAGCTCTCCATCGTCCATCGCCTGCCACAAAGCTATCGCTGGTTGGCGGGTTTTGCAGGTTCGAAGGTTGAACCGATTCCGCAAAGTGGAAACGACAGTGAGAATTGCCTCGTGGCGCTGAAATTACTCAGCTCCGACGATGAAAATGCGTGGCCAGTTATGGAGCGCCTGAGCCAGGCCTTGACGGATATCGAAGTGGTCAGCTCTATCGTGGAATGCGAAGGTGAACCTTGCCTGTTTGTTAACAGCCAGGATGAATTTGCCGCCACCTGCCGCCTGAAGAATTTTGGCGTCGCCATCGCTGAACCGTTTTCCCGTCAGCAACCTTTCTAAGCCTTAACGCAAGGCTAACAGCTGGCGTGTGTATTCATGCGTCGGTGCGGCAAACACGCGCTGGCAGTCACCTTGCTCAACCACTTCCCCCTGACGCAGCACGATCACCTGATGGCACAACGCGCGCACAACCTGCAAATCGTGACTAATAAAGATATACGCCAGCTGATGCTTTTCCTGCAGCGCTTTCAGTAACGCCAGGATTTGCGCCTGCACGGTTTTGTCGAGCGATGAGGTGGGTTCATCCAGGATAATCAATTCCGGTTTCAGGATCAGCGCCCGTGAAATGGCGATACGCTGACGCTGCCCCCCAGAGAAGGCAGCTGGATAACGAAAGCGAGTCTCCGGATCCAGCCCGACTTCTTCCATCACGCGAATGACTTCTTCTTCACGCTGCCGGGCGCTTAGCTCTGGCCGATGTACGCGCAGGCCTTCCTCAATAATTTGCAACACGTTGAGTCGAGGGTTGAGTGAGGAATTGGGATCCTGAAAAACCACCTGCATCCGATGACGCACGGGCAACATCTGTCGCCGGTTCAAGCCGTGCAGCGGTTTTCCATCAAACAGGATGGCTCCCTGTGAGGCAATTAACCGCAGCAGCGCCAGCCCGGTGGTGCTTTTACCCGACCCCGACTCTCCGACTAAACCTAGCGTTTCGCCTGGCCGCAGTGAAAAGCTGACGTTCTTCAGCACATGATTTTGATCGACGACACGGCGGAAAATCCCCTTCCGCACAGGGAACGAGACGGCAAGCCCCTCAACGTTCAATAGCGGCGTGCCGTGAGCCGGGAGTGGCACCGGATCGCCCGACGGCTCGCTGTTGAGCAGACGTTGCGTGTAAGGGTGTTGTGGCGCGTGGAAGAGCGCTGTCGCGGTGTTTTGTTCAACGCAGCGGCCTTTTTGCATGACGGCCACATTATCAGCGAGTTTTTTCACAATGCCGAGATTGTGGGTGATAAACAGCAGGCTCATGTTCAGCTCTTCTCGCAGTTCTCTCAGCAACTGCAAAATTTGCGCCTGTACCGTGACATCGAGTGCGGTTGTCGGCTCATCGGCAATCAGCAGTTCTGGACGGGTCAGCAGAGCCATAGCGATCATCACGCGCTGGCGCTCGCCACCCGAAAGCTGATGCGGGAAATCGGTCAGACGCTTAGCGGCGTTGCGAATACCGGTGCGCTCAAGGCAGTCCAGAATTTCCCCTCTGGCGGCTTCTTTACGCATTCCGCGATGCAGCGACAGCACTTCGTACAGCTGTTTTTCCAGCGTGTGCAGCGGATTCAGCGAGACCATCGGTTCCTGAAAGATCATCGCGATTTTATTGCCGCGGATACCGCGTAATGTGTGTTCGTCTGCATGCAGCAGCGACTGGCCGTGGAACAGAATATCGCCCTGCGGATAGACAACGGGAGGGGAGGGTAACAGGCGCAGCACAGACAGCGCTGACACGCTTTTTCCTGAGCCCGATTCGCCCACCAGCGCCAGCGTCTCTCCGGCGTGAATCTGCAGCGACAGGTCGCTCACCACCTCGCGTGTTTCGCCCTGGTGGGTAAACGCGATAGAGAGATTGTCGATACTGAGAAGGGGTTGCGTCATCTTATATCGCCTTATTGGGATCGAAGGCATCGCGGACCGCTTCGCCAATAAAAATCAGTAACGAGAGCAACACGGCAACGGAAAGAAATGCCGTAATACCCAGCCACGGAGCCTGAAGGTTATTTTTGCCCTGCAACAGTAATTCGCCCAGCGACGGTGAGCCAAGCGGCAGACCGAAGCCCAGAAAATCCAGTGACGTGAGCGTGGTGATTGAACTGCACAAAATAAACGGCAGGAACGTCAGCGTCGCGACCACGGCATTGGGCAGCATATGACGAAAAATAATGCTGCGATCGCTAACGCCGAGCGCCTGAGCGGCGCGGATATAATCAAAATTACGCGTGCGTAAAAATTCGGCGCGCACAACGCCGACCAGCGCCATCCAGCCAAAAATAACCGTGATGCCAAGCAGCCACCAGAAATTCGGCTGAACAACGCTTGAGAGCAGAATGATCAAAAATAATGTCGGCATTCCGGACCACACTTCGATAAAGCGTTGGCCCCACAAATCAATTTTGCCGCCGTAATAGCCCTGAATCGCACCGGCTACGACGCCCATTACGCTGGAGAACAGCGTGAGCATCAGCCCGAACAAAATGGAAATCCGCGTGCCGTAAAGAATGCGCGCCAGCACATCGCCACCGTTCGCATCCGTTCCCAGCCAGTTTTGTGCTGAAGGTGCGGAAGGGAAAGGGGAAGATGTCGCAAAATTAATGCTGTTGGCACCAAAGCGGATCGGCGCCCACAGCGCCCAACCGTGATTGTCTATCTGCTCACGAAGCCAGGGATCCTGATAATCAGCGGGGGTCGCGAACGGACCGCCGAAATCGCTTTCGCTGTAGTTATTCAACACTGGCGTATACCAGCGATCGTTAAAATGAACCAGCAGCGGTTTGTCGTTGGCAATCAGCTCAGAGCACAGGCTGAGCACAAACAGCACGGCAAAAATCCACAGCGACCAATATCCACGCCGATTGTGACGGAAACGCGCCCAGCGGGCCTGGTTGACGGGGCTTAAATGCGGCATCAGCGGCCCTCAAAATCAATACGGGGATCGACCAGCGTATAACTGATATCGCTAATAATATTCAGCAGCAGGCCGATCAGGGTGAAAATGTAGAGTGTGCCAAACATCACCGGATAATCGCGTGACACGGTGGCTTCATAGCCGAGCAGCCCCAGCCCGTTCAGGGAGAACATCACTTCAATCAGCAGAGAACCGGTGAAAAACATGCTGATAAACGTGGCGGGAAAACCGGCAATCACCAGCAGCATGGCGTTACGAAAAACGTGTTTCCACATGATCTGTTTTTCACTGACGCCTTTCGCGCGCGCGGTGACCACATACTGCTTGCGGATCTCATCGAGGAACGCATTTTTTGTCAGCATCGTCAGGGCCGCAAATCCGCCGATCACCGTCGCCAGCACCGGCAGGGTTATGTGCCAGAGGTAATCGGTGATTTTTTGATACCAGGGAAGTGAACTGAAATCAGCGGACACCAGACCGCGCAGCGGGAAGATATCGAAATAGCTGCCGCCCGCGAAGAAAACAATCAATAGCACGGCGAACAGAAATGCGGGGATCGCGTAGCCAATAATAATGAAGGTACTGCTCCAGATATCGAAACGGCTGCCGTTGTACACCGCTTTGCGTATCCCCAGCGGGATCGACACCAGATAGATGATGAGCGTGCCCCACAAGCCAAGCGTAATTGAAACCGGCAGACTGTCTTTGATGAGCTGTAAAACAGAGGCGCTGCGGAACAGGCTGTTACCGAAATCAAATCGGACGTAATCCCACAGCATCTTGAAATAACGCTCATGGAGAGGTTTATCAAAGCCGTAGCGCTGGGTGATCTCGGCAATCACTTCGGGGTCCAGACCGCGTCCACCACGATAGCTGCTGTCACTGATATTCCCGGTACCGGTTTGAGCGTGACTGGCGCGCAGACCCTCGCTGCCGCCTCCCGGTAAGCCATTGCTATGGCCAAACTCAATAGCCGCAATGGCCTGATCAACGGGCCCGCCCGGCGCAATTTGCACAATGAAGAAGTTGATGGTGATAATCGCCCACAGCGTGGGGATAATCAGCAATAAGCGTCGAATCAGATAAGCGCCCATCGTTATTCCTTAGCGCCGCTCTGCAGGCAGTTTTGCGGCTTTATTGACGTCATACCACCAGTTATCAAATCCCAGCGAGTAAATGGGGCGTACGGACGGTTTAGCAAATTTGTCCCAGTAGGCCAGCCGATCCTGAGCCATGAACCACATCGGCAGCATGTAGTAATTCCAGGTTAATACCCGATCAAGTGCGCGACCTAGCGGGAGTAACTTTTCTTTATCGCCTTGCGCCGCAATGATCTTACCGATCAGCGTGTCGATTGCCGGGCTTGAGACGCCAGGGGCGTTATAGGTAGAGTTGATATATTCCGACGCCCATGAAATGCGTAAGTTAGTGCTGGGCCATGGCTGGGCCTGCCACAGACGCGTCATCATATCGTAATCACGATTGCGCATTCGATTGGTTATCTGCGCGTTATCAACCTGACGGATTTCCAGGGTGATCCCGAGTCGTTCCAGATTGTGCTGGAACGGCAGAACCCACTGATTATTTCCGCCAGAGGAGAGCAGCAGCTCAAAGGTGAGCGGTTTGCCCTGGGCATTCACTCGTTTTTGATTTTTTAACACCCAGCCGGATTCATCCAGTAAAGCGCTCGCTTTGAGCAAATTGTCACGATCGTAACCGCTCCCTTTAGTGGTGGGCGGCACAAAAATGGTCGTGAAAACTTCAGGGGGAACTTCTGCTTTCAACGGTGCGAGCAACGTTAGCTCTGCGGCGTCGGGATAGTCGCGGGCGGCATATTCTGTATTCTGGAAATAGCTGTTGGTCCTGCTGTAGGCATTGTAAAACAGCGCCTTGTTCATCCACTCAAAATCAAAGGCGAGGGTAATGGCCTGGCGTACACGCCTGTCGGCGAAAACAGGACGTTGTATATTAAATGCCAGCCAGCGCGTGTCCTGCGCTGATTCATTTTTTTGTTCATCTTTGACGATGTAATGATTCGCAAAATTCTTGCCGATGTAGCGGGTGGCCCAGTTTTTGGCGCTGACTTCCTGGCGCATATCGAATGCACCGGCTTTAAAGGCTTCAAAGGCCACATTATCGTCGAGATAGTAGTCGTAGCGGATAGTATCGAAATTCCAGCGGCCGCGATTGACCGGTAAATTGGCGGCCCAGTAGTCTTTTACGCGCGAGTAAACAAGATATTGCCCCATCCGCCAACTCGTGATGCGGTAAGGACCTCCAGCCAGCGGAGGCGTGGAAATCGGGTCGCTCAGCTTATGATCTTTCCAGAATGATTCCGGCATAACGGGCAACGAGAAAAGACTCAGCATGCTCTCTTTGCTGGGCTCCGCCAGTTGAATACGCACGGTTAATGGCGCAATCGCTTTAACCGTTGTTCCTTTAAACACCAGACGGAACTGCGGCACGCCTTCGGTCATAAACTTATGAAAGGTAAAGGCGATATCGCTGGCTTTTACCGACGACCCATCATGAAAACGTGCGCGGGGATTGATCGTGACTTCTGCCCATGAAAAATCATCAGCGTAACGAACCGCCTCGGCGACGAGCGGGTAGTAGCTTCCGGGCTCGTCATCGGAGGTGACAAAGAGTGTGTCATAGAGCGAATCGGTGCGTTCGGCGGCAACACCACGCAGCGCAAAGCGGTTGAAGTTATCGAACGTTCCCATTGCGGAGAGCGTGATGTTCCCGCCTTTTGGTGCAGCCGGATTTACGTAATCAAAGTGGGTAAAGTTAGCGTCGTATTTGGGTTCACCCAGAACGGCAAAGGCATAGCTCTCTTTGATGGTCTGCGCCTGGCAGGTCACGCTGAACAACGTCAGCAGTAGCAAAACAAAGCGCATAGTCATGTGCAGCGTATCCCTCTTTTATTCTGACTCACCCGCAGTGAGGCTTTCGGTTTAGCTGAATAATAAGTGACGACGCTGCCATTGTGAAATTATTCACTGTGTTTCGTGGAATCTGGCTTCCAGTTAAGGAATTGCATCAGCGGCATCGGGCGGCTAATCCAATAACCCTGCAGGAAGTTAACGCCGTGTTCACGCAGCCAGGCGGCTTGTTCTGGCGTTTCAACACCTTCCGCCACCGTGGCCATGTTGAGCCGCCGCGCCAGCGTCAGCACGGCGTCGAGCACCGGGGACGTGACCGTTTCCGTTCCAATGGCGTTCACAAAGCCGCGATCGATTTTAAGATAATCCATCGTAAAACGTTCCAGATAAATCAGCGCGCTGTGGCCTGTCCCGAAATCGTCGATGGCTATCTCAAACCCTTCGTGCTGTAGCCATTCGAATAATGGCGCGGCTTCAAGCTGATTTATCATGTCGCGCTCGGTGATTTCCAGCACCACCTGGAAGTGATCGGGAGGTAACGACGCGGAAAATCGACGCATGTCATCTTTAAAACTGTCGGCATGCAGATGCCCTGGCGCAATGTTAACGCCGAGTTTTGCGCCTGCGGGCAGCACCGTTTGTAACTGTGCCGCATCGCGGACAATCAGATCAAACAGATGTAACGTCAGAGGCACGATCAGTTTCTGCGCTTCGGCAAAATTGATAAACGCATCCGGCGGGATTTCGCCCATCGTCGGATGTTTCCAGCGCATCAGCACTTCGGCGCCCTGCATCTTGAGGTGTGCGGCATCGACAACCGGCTGATAGACCACATAAAATTGACCCTGCTTGATGGCCGTCAGGATCTCTTTGCCAGGATTCAGTCGAATGGAGAGGATGTAATAGGAAAGCGTTCCCGCGGCAATACCGCATATCAAACCAAAAAATAGCGCAAACAGGATTTCATCGCTGGTCCACTCTTGCGCGTAGAGATTGATGGTCAGCGGCACGTCTTTAAGCGTCGTACTGCGGGTGGCTGGTTCATGTAAATCGTGAACATTGACCAGGCGGTTTGACTCGGTTGATAACGCCGTATCGCCAATAATGATCGCAACACCCGCGAATTCGTCCTGACGTGCGGTATAAAGCAGATATGGCGTCATATTGATATTGATCGACGTGAAGACACCGCCACCTTTCACCAGCGGATTTTGGTACCAGATAGCGATAGCGGGTTTGTCCGGCAGCATGGGCGTTCCGGGCAAAAGGGCCATGTCGACTGATTTAGTCGTATTCAGCGTGGGTATGAGTTCAGTCAGGGGAACATTCATGGCGCCTGTAGCTGAAGAACAAAACGCAATGTTGTCTTTTACCAGTAGAAAGGCACGAACGTTGACGCTAAACGCGGCGCGCGAGGTTAACTCATCGCGCACATCCTGACAGGCGTCCAGCGTATAGGGCTGCAGGGTATCAATGGACGTTTTAAGCTCGGAGAAGTAGCTCTCCATGTATACGCGAAGGTCGACGATGAGGGTGTCGAATTTTACTTCCCGCTTATGATAGCTAAGGAAAAATTGCAGCATTCCGCAGAGGAGGGCGACGAGTAAGGCTGCCAGAATGCTGCCTGTCAGAATTTTACGGCTGGTGGAAAAGTAACGGGTGAACATAAACGTCATTGTTCCTGAACGACCGTCAGTTGCGGCACGACGGCTAAACTTACGAATTTACAAGACTATAGCCTGGATTATCTCGCTTCCCCTTCTTGCAGGGGGAGATTTCTCGTAGGCAAAAAAAAACACCGCCGAAGCAGTGCTTTTTTTTATTATGTCGCCAGCCAAGGGATAACCAGCGACATAACAGATTAACTGCGGGTCAGAACACGGCGCGCTTCGTTATAGCGCTTCTTCCAGTAGGGCTCATTCATGCTGGAAATCGTCACACCGCTGCTGGTGGATGCATGAACAAACTGGTCGTTGCCGATGTAAATGCCGACGTGTCGACCGGTTGAACCCGCACGGAACAGCACTAAATCACCGGTACGCAGTTTCGTGCGTGAAATAGATTTACCTGTTTCCTGCTGTTCGTAGGTAGAACGCGGAAGGTCTAACCCGAATTGCTCGCGGAAAGTACGCTGTACAAAACCGGAACAATCGATACCTTTTTTGGTGCTGCCGCCCAGACGATAGCGCACGCCTTTCCAGTCAGCATACTGGTCCATAATACGGGACTTAACGTCCAGATTACGTACCATATTCTCAAATTCATCCTGAGAGGCTTGCAGTGACGAGGCATCTTCCATGCCCACAACACGCGTCTCAGGATGCATATTCTTTGCAGTGTTTGTCGAACTACATGCAGACAGCAGTACTGCAACTGCTATTGCCGGGATTCCCCGCAAGATATATCTCAAAATCGGTTGAGATTTGACCATGTTGATTATTTTCCCTTGAAGTCCTTAACGATAAAAGTCGTTATAAAATGCCAAACGTGACGAGACTAAATATCTGCGCACAATGAGACAATTCTTTATGGTCAAATCTGTGGTCTAACGCACAAACTTATTCACTGTGAGAATAATTATCTCTGTGAGGCAAAACGAGTTCGAGATTAACTGATCGGCTTAGTCATTGCGAGCAATAATATTGGTTTTTTTATAAGAAATTGTGATAGAGAAAGTGATTAGTTGGGATTGCGCAAAATACCGTCAATTTAGCTTAAAAGCATGCAATGCATTCATTTACAACGTGAATGATATTACGAAGAGATGACAATCGAGTAGAAATATAGCGGAGAATTTCCAGGGATCTAAAATGATCCCTGATGAATAGCGTTAATTTAAGTTAGTTATTTGTCTTTTCTTTGTTGCATTTTAGAGGCAGATACCGATCGAAAAGGGCAATTAGACGATCGCTCAACGGCGTCATTAATACCCAGGGCAAACCAATCAGGACGGCAGAAAGTGAACCGACCACAATATCGGTCAGCCAGTGAGCGCCGATCATTACGCGTGGGAAAGCGAAAACCACAACAATAATCAGGGCAACCCCAAACGCTTTTTTGCCAAAATAACGCAGCATGAATGCCGAAAAAATAAGCAGCATCATTCCGTGATCCCCAGGGAAACTATCCTTCGAGGCATCCTTAGTCGAAATATGCAGTAATTCACTGACGCGGTTGATGTCCGGGAAAAAGAGCGACGGACTGGATCGCTTAACCGGCATCAGCCCTTGAGCCAGTTGATTCACCACCACGGCAGTCAGCAACATCACCAGCCCAATGGCGATGATGCGGCGACGGCCAGCTGCGTCCTCTTTTCGCCAGAAAGAGAGCATCAGGCAGCCCATGGCGAGCAATGAAAACCCGTCGAAGGCGCGGTTGTTGGTGACGGCCACCAGCCACAAAAAGGCCTGGCTTTTTGCCAACAGCTGGTTAAAAAAGTGGAAAATACCGGAGTCCAGCGGGAACCAGAAGCCATGATTCGCTGGCAGATACCAGGACAAAAACAGCGCAAAACCGGCAGCGTTAAGCAGTAAAATGTATGGAAGTCTTTTAATCATCATCATCTTGAATAGTTTAGTCGGTGACAACGTTAATCACCCAAACTTAAACGAAGCTTCAACAGGCTAGCCTGAAGCAGGTTCCAGTCGGTGTTAACCGCACTAATGAGCTCTATTCTGCTATCAGGTGGTGCAACGTTCTGCGTTTCGATAAAGAAATCTGTTCCCTGACGATTGATCCGCACCAGCCCATCTTGCGTTCGCATCACACCTTTTACGCGTTCGACCGGGGCGAGCCTGGCCCATTCCAGAATACCGATCGTATCAAAGCGCGTGTCAGCATCAAAAATCCAGCCGCAGGCCTGATGGCCCTGACCGCTATTGAGACTGCGGCGCCAGCGCTGATGAGCTGGCAGGCTCAGTGCCGCCAGGCCTTTTTTCTCGACATGACTGTGCGAATGCGCAGCGCTTGCAGGCAGTTCAGCTGAATTCATACGCGGAAGATCCAGCAGCGCATTATCGATATGACCCTGGGTTGTCTGCACAAACTGGCGGTCGCCGCCAAAATGCTGCCACCACAGCGTAAACGCCGCTCGACTCTCGTCCGTAGCACGGTCTTCTTTATTCACTACAATGATGTCTGCGCTGGCAAGCTGGTCGCGGAAGTTTTCATTTTGCACGGATTTCTCATCCAGCAGCTGGCGTGGGTCGAGAACACAAAGCGTGGCTCGCAGATCGATCCACGGCTCATATACCGGCGCGGTGAGCAGGTCGAGGATCTGTTTGGGATGGCCCAGACCGGTCGGTTCGATGATTAAACGGTCCGGCTTCCCCTGACGCAGCAGCGTATTTAGCCCAACCTGCATCGGTAAACCGTTGACGCAGCACATGCATCCGCCTGGGATTTCTTTGACCATCGCGCCGCTGTCTGCCAGCAATGCGCCATCAATCCCGACCTCGCCGAATTCGTTGACCAACACGGCCCATTTTTCTGCCGGATCTTTATTGGCCAGCAAATGAAGGATGGAAGTGGTTTTACCGCTGCCGAGAAAACCGGTTACGAGGTTTGTTTTGGTCACATGCGCTCCAGGAAAATTGTAATACATCACAATTATCAATAATCCTGGCGAAAAATGACAGCCTTGAGAAGGGAAGGGCGAACGGACAGTGTCTCCATTCGCCCTTTAGAGCAAAAAAAGTTAAATCGCGAGGGTATCGATAACGGCCTGACGTGCGCCACGCTCGACAATACGCTGGTAGGCATCAGTTATCGCATCGACAAACTGGGCGTGCTGTGGCAAGTCGCTGCCAAAAATTTCTGAAAGGGCCAGTAACGCTTTTACGCGGCCTTTTTCGCTGCTGGTTTCAACAATCGCCCGAATTTTTTCGCTCAGCGGATCGCGAACATCGATGACATTCCCTGCATCATCAACGCCGCTCACATAGCGCATCCATCCGGCAATACCAAGGGCCAGCAGTGGCCAGGCGCTTTTACGTTGCAAATGTACGCGCACGCCTTCCAGCATTCGCTGCGGCAATTTTTGGCTGCCGTCCATCGCGATTTGCCAGGTACGATGCTGTAACGCCGGATTGGCAAATCGGTCGATCAGGCTGTCAGCATACGCCGTTAAATCGACATCCGTGATGCGTAATGTCGGCGCTTGTTCATCCAGCATCAGGCGACGCGCGGCTTCGCGAAATGCGTCGTCCTGCATGCAATCACTCACATGCGCAAAACCCGCGAGGTAACCCAGATACGCCAGAAACGAGTGGCTCCCGTTGAGCATGCGTAATTTCATCTGCTCCCACGGCAAAACGTCCTGCACCATCTGAACGCCAGCGATTTCCCATTCCGGGCGACCGGCCACGAAATTATCTTCTATCACCCACTGGATAAACGGCTCGCAGCTGATCGCGCAGGGATCTTCAACGCCTAACTCTTGAGTGATTTCTGCCAGCGATACTTCCGTGGCTGCGGGCACAATGCGGTCAACCATGGTGCCAGGGAAACTGACGTGCGTCTCAATCCATTTGGCCAGCTCTGGCGAGCGTTTTTGTGCCATCCCCAGCACCGCATTTTTGACCACATGTCCATTATCAGGGATGTTGTCGCACGACAGGACGGTGAAAGGTGTGAGACCGCGTTCGCGGCGGCGATGGAGAGCTTCAACCAGAATACCGGGCGCTGAGTGCGGTTCTGTGGGGTTTTCAAGATCGTGAAGGATACGTGCATTTTGCGTATCCAGCTTGCCCGTCGCCGGATCGATGCAATAGCCTTTCTCGGTTATGGTCAGCGAAACAATGGCCACCTGCGGTTCGCAAAATTTCTCAATAATGGCCGCCAGCGAATCGAGTTTGGCATTCAGGCATTCATGCACAGCGCCGATAACAATCGACTGATTTCCGTCAGCGCCTTTTTCCAGCACGGTAAACAGGTGATCCTGTTCGCGAAGCTGACTCATCAGCACATCGCCACTGAACAGGCTAATCTCACAGATACCCCAGTCGCCCCCTTTGGCGTTTAGCACACGGTTTGTTAACAACGCCTGATGCGCACGATGAAAAGCGCCAAAACCGAAATGAACAATGCGGGAGCGCAGTTGCTGGCGATCGTACTGAGGCAGTTGCACGTGCGGAGGAAGCGAGGCGGAGGCAATATTCTTCATGTGGTACACACCTGATTAACCATTAATTAACAATGGCAGTGTAAAGTTATATGACAGCAAATTGAATTGGTAAGCCGTAAATATCCAGATTCTGTGAGTTGGATCAATCAATACTGCCGAGCGCGTTGACCGTTTTTATCAAACATGTATGGTAGTCGTCATTGCAGTATCACATATTGGTATAACAACTTTAGAGGGTGAAGCGATGGAACAAACCTGGCGTTGGTACGGGCCGAATGATCCGGTTTCTCTTGATGATGTGCGTCAGGCTGGCGCAACAGGCGTCGTGACCGCATTGCACCATATTCCAAACGGTGAAGTTTGGCCGGTGGAAGAGATCAAAAAACGTCAGGCCGTGCTGGCAGAGAAAGGGCTGACCTGGTCGGTTGTTGAAAGCATCCCGGTTCATGAAGATATCAAAACGCATTCAGGACAATTTGAGACCTGGATCGCCAACTATCAGCAGAGTATTCGTAACCTGGCGACCTGCGGTATTGATACCGTGTGCTACAACTTCATGCCAATTCTGGACTGGACGCGTACCGATCTCGAATATCAAATGCCAGACGGTTCCAAAGCGCTACGCTTTGACCAGATCGCCTTTGCAGCGTTTGAACTGCACATTCTAAAACGTCCAGGCGCAGATGCGGATTATTCCGCAGAAGAGCAGCAGCAGGCGCTGAAATGGTTTACCGATGCCTCTGACGCGGATATTGAAAAGTTGACGCGTAACATTATCGCGGGTCTGCCGGGTGCTGAAGAGGGTTACACGCTGGATCAGTTCCGCGCGCGTCTGGCGGAATACGGCGACATAGACAAAAACCAGCTCCGTGAAAATATGGCGTATTTCCTGCGTGCAATTGTGCCGGTGGCGGAAGCCTGTGGTTTACGCCTGGCCGTTCATCCGGACGATCCACCGCGCCCGATTCTCGGTCTGCCACGCATTGTTTCCACTATTGAAGACATGCAATGGCTGAAAGAGACGGTTGATAGCATTCATAACGGTTTCACCATGTGCACGGGCTCGTACGGCGTGCGTGAAGATAACGATTTGGTGAAGATGATCGAAGCCTTTGGCGATCGCATTCACTTCACCCATTTGCGTGCTACCTGTCGCGAAAATAATCCAAAAACCTTCCACGAAGCGGCTCATTTGGGGGGCGACGTGAATATGGTGGCGGTAGTGGATGCGATTCTGAGCGAAGAACAGCGTCGTAAGCACGCTGGCGATGTGCGTCCGATTCCATTCCGTCCGGATCACGGGCATCAAATGCTCGACGATTTACGCAAGAAAACGAACCCGGGTTATTCTGCGATTGGCCGTCTGAAAGGGATGGCGGAAGTGCGGGGCGTTGAACTGGCGCTGAAAATGCTCAAGTATCCAGAACTGTTGTAAAAGAAAAACCCGGCGAAAGCCGGGTTTTTTGTATCAGTCTGCGCGACCCATATAACGTTTTTCTTCAATATGGATGCGAATTTTTTCGCCAGCGGAAAGGTATTCAGGAACCTGAACGACCAGGCCTGTAGTCAGCGTCGCGGGTTTGTTACGCGCACTTGCCGACGCGCCTTTGATGCCCGGTGACGTTTCTACGATTTCCAGATCAACCGTCTGCGGCAATTCAAGCGCCAGCAGTTGGCCATCCCAGGTCAGAACCTGCATATCCGGCATGCCGCCTTCAGGAATAAAGAGCAACTCGTCTTCAATCTGATCTTTGGTGAAGATATACGGCGTGTAGTCTTCTTTATCCATGAACACATATTCGTTGCCGTCAATGTAGGAGAAATCGACGAAGCGGCGCGTCAGGGTCACGGTATCAACAATATCATCACCTTTAAAACGCTCTTCAACCTTCAGGCCGGTACGCACATCGGCAAAGCGCATTTTGTAAAGCGTTGCTGCGCCACGGGCGCTAGGAGACTGAACATCAATGTCTTTCACAATCAGCAGCTTGCCGTTGTAGTTCAGCACCATACCTTTCTTAATTTCATTCGCTCTTGGCATTGCAGTAATCCTGTTTACTGTGAGGTAAAAAATATCGCGTCAAATTACTCGTGCGCAGCCTTTCAGGCAAGCGGAATTCGTGGCTTTTGCTATCAATACGCAAAAGGTGTTACTGTGCGTGGCATGCCTGACAGCACGGGCCTTAGTGACTTATAGAGAGTGTTTATGGATTGTCGCCCAGACTGTGGCGCGTGTTGCACCGCACCGTCCATCACCAGTCCTATTCCGGGCATGCCGAATGGCAAACCCGCCAACATCCGTTGCGTTCAGCTTTCTGACAATAATCTGTGTAAAATCTTCGGTTCACCGTCACGCCCAAAGGTCTGCGCCGGGCTGCAACCCGCGAAAGAGATGTGCGGTAATACGCGTGCGCAAGCGATGACCTGGCTTCTTGAGCTGGAAATGCTAACCGCGCCCTAAATATCTTTGATGCGCGTCAGGCAGCCTACGGTGATAATGCACATCACCAGTGCGAACCAGAAGACCGTGTGATAACTCCAGATTTCCGCCACAATTCCTGCTAACGATCCGGCAATAATCCAGCCCACGCGCGTGGTATTGGTATAAAGGGTAGTCGCCGCGCCTGCCTGGCCGGGCATCAAATCCTGAAAATAGAGCATGCCGATACCCGCGAGAATGCCGATGTAGATCGCGTTCAGGAGTTGTAAAGCCAGCAGCAGGGCCGGTTCTTGTACCGTCAGCATTCCGATGTAAAACAGCAGACCTGCCACCACCGCGATGCGCATCAGAAAACGCTTCCCGAAGCGTTTTGCATAATATCCCGCAATGAGCATGGTCGGAATTTCCAGACCGGCCGCCGTCCCCATCATGATGCCCGCCAGTTTTTCCGGCAGATGCAGCTCATCAATAATAAACAGCGGCATATTAATGATATAGAGGCTGTTCGTGCCCCACATCAGCGTGCAGATGATGAACAGGAGTAAGGCGTCGCGACGGTTACGCCGTGGCGCTTCCAGCGTGCCGGTTGCCAGTTTTGGCTCTTTGCGCATCGACGGCAGGAAAAACCACACCATCGCGCCGCAGACGATAAAAGCGGCGGCAGCGCTGAGATACATCACGGTGAAACCAAATCCCATCGCCAGGGCGTAAGCCAGAGGGGGCCCGATAACCCACGCCAGTGAGACCTGAGCACGTAAAATGGAGCTGAACATCACCGCTTCACGGCCCGTATGGTCGGCATGTTCCCGTGCGAGGGCAAACATTTGCGGGTTGGCAGTCGATCCAAAGCTACTGAGAAATACGCCCACAAACAGCAAGACAAAATAGTTGCGGTTCCAGGCGAAAAGTACGCAAGCGAACACGCCCCAGCAGACAGCAAAAAACAATCAGACTTTTGCGGTCACCTTTTCTGTCCGAGCGGCCTGCCAGGAACTGGCTGACCAGGATGCCGATAACGGCGCTTCCGGTAAAAAAGAAGCCGACCATAGCCGGACGGGCATGGACTTCATTAGTCAGAAATAAGCTAAGCGTTGGCGTTTGCAGTGCACCGGCAATACCCGTGAGGAAGGCAACAATCAAAAACGCCGATGACGTCAGATCAAATGGCTTTGGTGAGGCGGCAGCGGGGGTATTGTGCATGTTTCTATATCAGTGATGTAAAGAGGAGCGGAGTTTACGCCGCTTGTCAGATAATAAACAGGTGATGCGGTCAATTATCCCACAACTAAATCAAAATAGCATTTCAAAATGACAGGTTGCTGAACGGTGCTGAAGCGAAGCGGCAGGCATCACCCAACCATCAGCAGATGTAAGTCAATCGTTGAAGAAATGTGCTGCAGTTCTAAATTCTGAAACAGAAACGGCAACTTTCCTTGCAAGCTTTATCAGAAAGCGCAAGACTCCTTGAAACGTTTCAGCGCTATCCTATCTCTCTAACAGAGCACGTTAGCGCATTTTTTCTCATTAAGGCTGAAACGATTCAAGTTCAGCGAGAGAGGAGAACCATGTTCAAGTTATCAGTGCAAGACATCCATCCGGGCGAACAGGCCGGTAATAAAGAAGAAGCCATTCGCAAGATTGCGGCGAGCCTTGTGCAGGCAGGGAACGTTGCTGAAGGCTACGTTAACGGCATGCTGGCGCGCGAGCAACAGACCTCAACCTTCCTGGGTAACGGTATCGCCATTCCTCACGGCACTACGGATACCCGCGATCAGGTCCTGAAAACCGGCGTTCAGGTTTATCAGTTCCCGCAGGGCATTTTGTGGGGCGAAGGGCAGGTGGCATACGTTGCCATCGGTATCGCCGCCAGTGGTGATGAACACCTGGGCTTGCTGCGTCAGCTGACGCATGTGCTGAGCGACGACGCTGTGGCTGAACAACTGCAGTCAGCGACCACGGCTGAAGAGCTGCGTGCGCTGCTGATGGGTGAAAAGCAGAGTGAAGTGCTGAAACTGGATAACGATACGCTGACGCTTGATGTTCTCGCCACCGATCTGGTGACGTTACAGGCGCTGAACGCGGGTCGCCTGAAAGAAGCCGGTGCGGTTGAGACCGCCTTTGTCGCCCGCGTAATCAACGACAAGCCGTTGAATCTCGGTCAGGGTGTCTGGCTGAACGACAGCGCAGAAGGCAATGTCCGCAGCGCAATCGCGGTGAGCCGTGCAGCAACAGCTTTTGATGTGGATGGTGAACAGGCAGCGCTGCTGGTGACCGTCGCGATGGCGGATGAGCAGCCGGTTGCGGTGCTTAAGCGCCTCAGCGACTTGCTGCTGAGCAGTAAAGCTGACCGTTTGCTGAACGCAGATGCCGCTACGTTGCTGGCACTGCTGACCAGCGATGACGTTTCTACCGATGACGTGCTCAGCGCTGAATTTGTAGTACGTAACGAGCACGGCCTGCATGCCCGTCCGGGCACCATGCTTGTCAACACGATCAAACAGTTCGACAGTGAAATCACCGTGACCAATCTCGATGGTTCCGGCAAACCGGCCAATGGCCGCAGCCTGATGAAAGTGGTTGCGCTGGGTGTCAAAAAAGGCCATCGCCTGCGCTTCACTGCGCAAGGTGCTGATGCTGAACAGGCGCTGAAAGCGGTTGGCGACGCCATCGCGGCAGGTTTGGGGGAGGGCGCATAATGAGCAGACGTGTCGCCACTATTACGCTAAACCCCGCATACGATCTGGTTGGTTTTACGCCAGAAGTGGAACGCGGTGAAGTCAACCTCGTGCGGACCACGGGCCTGCACGCTGCGGGTAAAGGCATTAACGTTGCTAAGGTGCTCAAAGATTTGGGCATTGACGTGACCGTGGGCGGATTCCTGGGAAAAGACAACCAGGATGGTTTTCAGCAGCTGTTCAGCGAGCTGGGGATTGCGAACCGTTTCCAGGTCGTTCAAGGCCGTACCCGTATTAACGTGAAGTTGACAGAAAAAGACGGAGAAGTGACCGACTTCAACTTCTCCGGTTTCGAAGTGACGCCCGCAGACTGGGAACGCTTTGTTAACGACTCTCTGACCTGGCTTGGTCAGTTTGACATGGTTTGCGTGAGTGGCAGTTTGCCATCCGGCGTAAGCCCGGAAGCGTTCACCGACTGGATGCTGCGTCTGCGTAGCCAATGCCCATGCATCATCTTCGACAGCAGCCGCGAAGCGCTGGTTGCCGGTCTTAAAGCGTCTCCGTGGTTGGTTAAACCCAACCGTCGCGAACTTGAGATCTGGGCGGGTCGTAAACTGCCAGAATTAAAAGATGTTATTGAAGCCGCTCATGCGCTGCGTGAACAAGGTATCGCTCACGTTGTGATTTCTCTGGGTGCGGAAGGTGCGTTGTGGGTTAACGCGTCTGGCGAATGGATTGCCAAACCACCGTCGGTGGAAGTTGTGAGTACCGTGGGCGCAGGGGATTCGATGGTCGGCGGCCTGATCTATGGCCTGCTGATGCGTGAATCCAGTGAACATACTTTACGTCTTGCAACCGCTGTTGCTGCCCTGGCCGTAAGCCAGAGCAATGTTGGTATTACCGAACGTACCCAGTTGGCCGCGATGATGGCGCGCGTTGACTTAAAACCTTTTAACTAACAGCAGGAGAGGCATAATGAAAACGCTGCTGATCATTGATTCCAGTCTTGGACAGGCTCGCGCCTATATGGCGAAAACGCTGCTGGGCGCAGCGGCAGACAAAGCGCATGTTGAAATTGTCGATAACCCGAATGACGCTGAACTGGCGATTGTTCTGGGCGACAAAATGCCCGCTGACAGCGCGCTGAACGGTAAAAAAGTGTGGCTGGGCGATATTAACCGCGCCGTGGCACACCCAGAATTATTCCTGAGCGAAGCGAAAGGCCATGCGGCGATTTACAGCGCGCCGGTCGCCGATGCTGCTGTATCCGCAACGGGTCCAAAACGTGTTGTGGCTATTACCGCATGCCCAACCGGCGTGGCGCATACCTTTATGGCGGCTGAAGCCATCGAAACCGAAGCGAAAAAACGCGGCTGGTGGGTGAAGGTTGAAACCCGTGGTTCTGTCGGCGCAGGCAATGCGATTACGGCTGAAGAAGTGGCTGAAGCCGATCTGGTGATTGTGGCGGCTGATATCGAAGTTGACCTGGCAAAATTTGCCGGTAAGCCGATGTATCGCACTTCAACCGGCCTGGCGCTGAAGAAAACAGCACAGGAGTTTGACAAGGCGCTGGCCGAAGCCAAGCCGTATCAGGCCTCTGCAAAATCACAATCTGCAACTGAAGGTAAGAAAGAGTCCGCGGGCGCCTATCGTCACCTGCTGACCGGTGTTTCTTACATGCTGCCGATGGTGGTGGCGGGCGGTTTGTGTATCGCGCTCTCATTTGCCTTCGGTATCGAAGCGTTTAAAGAGCCGGGCACACTGGCTGCTGCGCTGATGCAGATTGGTGGCGGTTCAGCGTTTGCGCTGATGGTACCAGTGCTGGCGGGTTACATTGCATTTTCCATCGCTGACCGTCCAGGTCTGACGCCAGGTCTTATCGGCGGCATGCTGGCAGTGAGCACCGGCTCCGGATTCATCGGCGGTATTATCGCAGGTTTCCTGGCGGGTTACGTTGCGAAAGCGATCAGCTCGAAGCTGAAGCTGCCGCAAAGTATGGAAGCGCTGAAACCGATCCTGATCATTCCACTGATTTCCAGCCTCGTGGTTGGTCTGGGCATGATCTACCTGATTGGTAAACCGGTTGCTGGCATCCTTGAAGGTCTTACCCACTGGCTGCAAACCATGGGTACGGCGAACGCGGTACTGCTGGGCGCAATCCTCGGCGGCATGATGTGTACCGACATGGGCGGTCCGGTAAACAAAGCGGCATATGCCTTTGGTGTTGGCCTGCTGAGTACCCAGACCTATGCGCCGATGGCGGCAATCATGGCGGCGGGTATGGTGCCACCACTGGCCCTGGGCCTGGCAACGATTATTGCACGTCGTAAGTTTGATAAAGCGCAGCAGGAAGGGGGCAAAGCGGCTCTGGTTCTCGGTTTGTGCTTCATCACTGAAGGTGCCATTCCGTTTGCCGCACGTGACCCAATGCGTGTTCTGCCTTGCTGTATCGTTGGCGGCGCAGTGACGGGGGCTATCTCCATGGCAATCGGCGCAAAACTGATGGCACCGCACGGTGGTCTGTTCGTTCTGCTGATTCCTGGTGCGATTACGCCGGTGCTGGGTTATCTGTTCGCGATTATTGCGGGTACGCTGATTGCTGGTCTGTCTTACGCGGTGCTCAAGCGCCCGGAAGTGGAGTCCGCAGCGGTAACTAAAGCAGCATAAGTTCGTTGAATCAATAAAAAGCCGGGTGCTAATGCGACCCGGCTTTTTTTATGCCGCTTGTTCAGCGGTCTGCTGTGCTTTCAGCCACGCGATTTCTTCAGCCCAGATATCCGGATTAACCGTCTCCAGCACCATTGGAATACCGTCAAAGCGCGCGTCTTGCATAATAAAGCGGAACGCATCGTGACCAATGTTGCCTTCGCCGAGGCTATGGTGGCGGTCAACACGGCTGCCAAACGCGCTTTTCGCATCGTTTAAATGCATACCGCGCAGATACTTGAAGCCGACAATGCGCTCAAATTCTGCAAAGGTTTTCTCGCACTCTTCCTGACTGCGCAGATCGTATCCTGCGGCAAAGGCATGGCAGGTATCGATGCACACGCCCACGCGCGTTTTATCTTCCACCCCATCGATAATTGCTGCCAGATGTTCAAATTTGAAACCCAGATTACTGCCCTGGCCAGCCGTATTTTCGATAACCGCCGTGACGCCTTCTGTTTGCGCCAGCGCGATGTTGATGGATTCCGCAATGCGCGCCAGACAGGCGTCTTCGTCGATTTGCATCAGATGGCTGCCCGGATGGAAATTCAGCAGCGTCAGGCCAAGCTGTTCGCAACGCTGCAATTCATCAAGAAAGGCCTCACGTGATTTATCCAGCGCTTCCTGAACCGGATGGCCCAAATTGATGAGGTAACTGTCGTGCGGCAGGATCTGCCCCGGCCCGAAGTTATACTTTTCGCAGGCGGCTTTGAAATCATTAATAATTTCAGGGGTGAGCGGCGCAGCGCGCCACTGGCGCTGATTTTTGGTGAACAGGGCGAACGCGGTCGCCTCAATTTCGGCGGCGCGGATGGCGGCATTTGCAAGGCCGCCTGCTGCGCTAACGTGCGCTCCAACATATTTCATAAAGGGACTCCTGTTAACCCGAAACGCTTATGATAGCGGGTTAACAGGAGAAGGATGTAGTGCTTTATGCCATCAGACTGTGTACGGCCAGGTTGATAGCGCCCCCGCCGACAATCAACCAGACAAAGAGCATTAATGCCATCAGCAGAGGTTTTGCACCTGCTTTTTTCAGTGCGCTGACGTGTGTAGTGACGCCGAGCGCCGCCATCGCCATTGCCAGCAACACGGTATCCAGCGTGACGAGCATATCAACCATTGCTTTTGGCAGCAGATGGAATGAGTTAAACACCGCCACTGCGATAAACAGAATCGCAAACCACGGAATGGTAATTTTACTTTTTTCACCTTTCCCGGCGGGTGTCAGCTGTTTAACACGTGCGGCCAGAATAATCAGGAACGGTGCCAGCATCATCACGCGCAGCATTTTGGCAATGACCGCTGAATTTTCCGCCTCAGGGCTGATGGCGTGACCCGCAGCGACAACTTGTGCCACTTCGTGCATCGTTGAGCCAATATAAATGCCGTACGTTTCAGGTGTGAACCAGTGTGCGACCAGCGGATACATCGCCGGATAAAGGAAAATCGCCAGCGTACCGAAGATAACCACGGTCGCCACTGCAACCGTGACTTTACTGGATTCCGCCTTAACCACCGGTTCCGTCGCGAGTACTGCCGCGGCCCCCACAAATACTGCTGCCCGCACCAATCAGCCAGCTGGTTTTTTTTATCCAGCCCGAAGACTTTTTGGCCGATAAAGCAGGCCAGCAAAAAGGTGCTGGTCAGCGTCAGAGCGTCAATGGCAATTCCGCTGACGCCCACGTCCGCAATCTGCGAAAAGGTGAGGCGGAAACCATACAGAATAATGCCCAGACGCAGCAGGTGCTGTTTGGCGAAAATCACACCGCCGTCGCAGGATTGTGAAATCTGTGGATTATACCGTATTGCCGACCACCATGCCGAGCAGAATAGCCAACGTGAGTGCGCTAAACCCGGCACCTGCGACGGCCGGAATACTCCCGCCCCATAATGCTGCACCAGTGATGGCGGCACTGAGCGCAAGCCCCGGCGCGTAATGCCACACTGAACGATGATTGTGTAGGGTAATTGCTGTCATAACCTTCTCCTCTCTCTGGTTAAAAGATTACGGCGCTCTGGCTTAAAAATAAAATTGATTATATATTTATAATTAATCTTTATAAGTGGTAAGCAACCATGCACATAACATTGCGTCAGCTTGAAGTTTTTGCCGAGGTCCTGAAAAGCGGATCAACGACTCAGGCCTCTGTGCGCCTGGCATTGTCACAGTCTGCAGTCAGCGCGGCGCTCACCGATCTTGAAGGCCAGCTGCGCGTTCAGCTTTTTGACCGGGTAGGCAAACGCCTGGTGGTGAATGAACATGGGCGCCTGCTGTACCCGCGTGCGCTGGCGTTGCTGGAGCAGGCGGTTGAAATCGAGCAGTTATTTCGCGAGGAGAATGGCGCCATCCGTGTGTTCGCCAGCAGCACCATCGGGAACTATATTCTCCCGGAGGTAATCGCCCGCTACCGTCGCGATTTCCCGACGCTGCCGCTGGAGGATGAGCGTCGGCAATAGCCAGGATGTGATTAACGCCATTATCGATTTTCGCGTGGATATCGGGCTTATCGAAGGCCGTGTCATAACGTCGATATTATTGCCGAGCCGTGGCTGGAAGATGAACTGGTGGTCTTTGCTTCTCCAGCTTCAGCATTGTTGCACGGCGACGTCACGCTGGAACGCCTGGCGCAGGGCCCCGTGGATTTTACGTGAACACGGTTCCGGCACGCGCGAAATCGTCGATTATCTGCTGCTTTCCCATTTGCCGCAGTTCCATCTGGGAATGGAATTAGGGAACTCCGAAGCCATTAAACATGCCGTGCGTCACGGCCTGGGAATCAGCTGTTTGTCGCGTCGGGTGATTGCCGAACAGCTTGAGAGCGGTTCGCTGGTGGAAATCCCCGTCCCGTTGCCCAAGCTGGTGCGCACGCTGTGGTGTATTCATCATCGGCAGAAACACCTCTCCAGTTCTCTTCAGCGTTTTCTGCGTTACTGCAACAACTAGCCTTCTCTTTCCCCGCGCGGGGGGAGGGGAGGGTCGCTCAGCTTTACTTATAATCCTCGGCCAGTCATGAAGCTCTCTTATAACTGCGCATTTCTGCCAGAAGGAACGCGGATCGTCTGCTACAATCGCGCCTCATTTTTAAAATGGACAGCATTTTCACATGGTTTCAGAAAATAAAACCACAGAAGCGCCCGCGCTACGTCGCGAACTCAAGGCGCGTCACCTGACAATGATCGCCATTGGCGGATCCATTGGGACAGGTCTTTTTGTTGCATCCGGTGCAACCATTTCAGCGGCAGGTCCTGGCGGCGCGCTGTTTTCGTATATGTTGATTGGCCTGATGGTGTATTTCCTGATGACCAGCCTGGGCGAACTGGCGGCATACATGCCGGTTTCCGGCTCCTTTTCGACTTACGGTCAAAAATACGTAGAAGAAGGCTTTGGCTTCGCGCTGGGCTGGAACTACTGGTACAACTGGGCGGTAACTATCGCTGTTGACCTCGTGGCCGCGCAGCTGGTGATGAACTGGTGGTTCCCGGACACGCCGGGCTGGATCTGGAGCGCTATTTTCCTGGCGGTGATTTTCCTGCTGAACTACATCTCGGTACGTGGTTTTGGTGAGGCAGAATACTGGTTCTCCCTGATCAAAGTGACGACCGTGATTATCTTCATCATTGTCGGCGTGGCGATGATTGTGGGCATCTTTAAAGGGGCGGAACCGGCGGGCTGGAGCAACTGGGAAATTGGCGAGGCGCCGTTTGCCGGGGGATTTGCGGCCATGATTGGCGTGGCGATGATTGTTGGTTTCTCCTTTCAGGGAACGGAACTGATTGGTATTGCTGCCGGTGAATCGGAAGATCCGGAGAAGAACATTCCGCGCGCAGTGCGTCAGGTGTTCTGGCGTATTCTGCTGTTCTACGTGTTCGCCATTCTGATTATCAGCCTGATCATTCCTTACACCGACCCGAGCCTGCTGCGTAACGATGTGAAAGATATCAGCGTCAGCCCGTTCACGCTGGTCTTCCAGCATGCTGGTCTGCTTTCTGCGGCGGCGGTGATGAACGCGGTTATTCTGACGGCGGTGCTTTCTGCGGGTAACTCCGGCATGTACGCCTCAACGCGTATGCTGTACACCCTGGCGTGCGACGGTAAAGCGCCCCGCATTTTTGCCAAACTGTCACGCGGCGGTGTGCCGCGCAATGCGCTGTACGCCACCACGGTGGTCGCGGGGCTGTGCTTCCTGACCTCTATGTTTGGTAATCAGACGGTCTATTTGTGGTTACTTAATACCTCCGGTATGACGGGCTTTATCGCCTGGCTGGGGATCGCCATCAGTCACTATCGTTTCCGTCGCGGTTACGTTATGCAAGGGCATGATATTAATGACCTGCCATACCGCTCAGGATTCTTCCCGATTGGGCCGATCTTCGCCTTCGTTCTGTGCCTGATCATCACGCTCGGTCAGAATTACGAAGCCTTCCTGTCAGACACCATTGACTGGGGCGGCGTGATGGCGACGTATATCGGGATTCCGCTGTTCCTGATTATCTGGTTTGGCTACAAACTGACAAAAGGCACGCGCTTCGTCAGCTACAGTGAAATGGACTTCCCTGGACGATTCAAAAAATAATCGCTTTTCCTCTCTTTTAAACCCGCTCACATGAGCGGGTTTTTTTATGTCCACAGTATGGAGAAAAGACATAATTGTTAACAATTTAATTGATAATAGTTATCGTTTGCTTTATCGTTACGACGATTTTCAACAGGATGAAAGCGTCAGCATTGCGGTCTGTTTTTGACGATGACGTGACGGCCACACCTGCACATAAACACCCATCCGACCGGCCAAAGAAGCAGGCGGAGCGCAAGGCATTGTGAGCAATAAAGATTTGATATTGTTGTGTTTACCTCATGGAGAAATGGAATGTTTAGGTTGAATCCCTTCGTAAGGGGAGGACTTTGTGCGTCCGCACTGTCCTTTGCCCTGCCTGTGATTGCTGCGGAATCTGGCGACACGTTGGTTGTCACTGCATCGGCCACCGAACAAAACCTCAAAGATGCGCCTGCCAGTATCAGCGTCATCACTCAGCAGGATCTGCAACGTAAGCCGGTCAACAACCTGAAAGATGTCCTGCGGGAAGTGCCAGGCGTGCAATTAACCAGCGAAGGGGATAACCGTAAAGGCGTGAGCATCCGAGGACTGGACAGCAGCTATACGCTGATTCTGGTTGACGGTAAGCGCGTCAGCTCGCGCAATGCCGTATTCCGTCATAACGACTTCGATCTCAACTGGATCCCGGTTGACGCCATTGAGCGTATCGAAGTGGTGCGCGGGCCAATGTCATCGCTGTATGGTTCCGATGCGCTGGGTGGGGTGGTGAATATCATCACCAAGAAAATTGGTCAAAAATGGACTGGTACGCTGACGGCGGACACCACCATCCAGCACCACCGCGATCGTGGCGATACCTATAACGGCCAGTTCTACACCAGCGGTCCGCTGGTGGACGGCGTTCTGGGGCTGAAAGCCTTCGGAAGCCTCTCTAAGCGTGAAAAAGACGATCAGCAAAAATCCTCCACGACCGCGACCGGCGAAACGCCGCGCATTGAAGGCTTTACCAGCCGCAGTGGTAATGTGGAACTCGCCTGGACGCCAGACGAAAATCATGATTTTACCGCAGGCTACGGTTACGACCGTCAGGATCGCGACTCCGACTCGCTCAACAAGAACCGTCTGGATCGCCAGAACTATTCTCTAAGCCACAATGGCCGCTGGGATATGGGCAACAGCGAACTGAAAGTTTACGGTGAAAAAGTCGATAACAAAAATCCGGGAAACAGCAGCCCGATCACCTCGGAAAGCACTGCCGTGGACGGGAAATACGTGCTGCCGCTGGGTGAAATCAGTCAGCTGCTGACTCTGGGTGGCGAATGGCGTCACGATAAGCTGAAAGATCCGGTCAACCTGACGGGTGGTACCAGCAATAACACCTCGGCCAGCCAGTACGCGCTCTTTATCGAAGATGAATGGCGTATCTTCGAGCCGCTGGCGCTGACCACCGGCGTGCGTATGGATGACCATGAAACCTATGGCGATCACTGGAGCCCGCGTGCGTATCTGGTGTATAACGCGACCGACACGATGACGGTGAAAGGTGGCTGGGCCACGGCCTTTAAAGCGCCATCACTCCTGCAGCTTAGCCCTGACTGGACCACCGGTTCTTGCCGCGGCGCATGCGAAATTGTGGGGAGCCCGGATCTAAAACCAGAAACCAGCGAAAGCTTCGAACTCGGCCTTTATTACGCCGGGGAAGAGGGCTGGTTAGAAGGCGTTCAGGCCAGCATCACCACCTTCCAGAATAACGTGGATGATCGCATTAGCATCACCCGTACCGCCAACGTTAACGATGCGCAAAGTTACCCGAATTATGTCGGGTTGAACGGCGACGGCGAACCGATTTTCCGCTATTACAACGTCAACAAAGCGCGTATTCGTGGCGTCGAAACGGAACTGAAATTCCCGCTGGCAGAAGACTGGAAAATGACGCTGAACTACACCTATAACGATGGGCGTGATATTAGCAACGGCGGTAATAAACCGCTGTCCGAACTGCCGTTCCATACGGCAAACGGTACGGTTGACTGGCAGGCGACCCAGGCATGGTCATTCTACGTGCAGGGTAACTACACGGGTGAGAAGCGCGCCGTTGCCGATGGTGATACAACGCCTGGCGGTTATGTCGTCTGGAATACGGGCGGAGCGTGGCAGGCAACGAAAAACGTTAAGCTGCGTGCCGGCGTGCAAAACCTGCTGGATAAAGATCTCAGCCGTGACGATTACAGCTATACGGAAGATGGCCGTCGTTACTTTATGGCCGTAGATTATCAGTTCTGATGTATGAAATGCCCGGTGAGCGAAAGGCTACCGGGCATAATGCTCGGGCTTACTTGAACAAATGCTCCGCATGGAAACGGAGATGATCTTCAATATACGATGCGATGAAATAGTAGCTGTGATCGTGACCCGGCTGAATGCGTAACGTCAGCGGCCAGGCTTTCTGGCGCGCCACTTCTGCAAGGACAGCTGGCTGGAGCTGGTTGGCGAGGAACTGATCCGCATCGCCCTGATCGATAAGCGTAGGAATGGCGTCTCCCGGCTGGCTCGCCTGCATCAGCGCACAGCTGTCCCACTCCTGCCATTTATCCGTATCTTCACCCAGATAGTGTGAAAACGCTTTTTGTCCCCACGGTACCTGCGTGGGATTCACGATCGGGGCAAACGCCGACACGCTGGTGAACATGCCAGGATTTTTGAGCGCCATAATGAGCGCACCGTGTCCGCCCATCGAATGCCCGCTGATCGCGCATCGGTCACCGACATCAAATTCCGCTGCAATCAGCGCGGGCAGTTCATTACGAATGTAATCATACATCCGGTAATGGCTTGCCCACGGCTGCTGCGTGGCGTTCAGATAAAATCCTGCGCCTTTACCTAAGTCGTAACCCGCATCATCGGCGACATCATCGCCACGGGGACTGGTGTCCGGCATAACAAGAGCAATGCCCAGCTCGGCGGCAACGCGCTGCGCACCCGCTTTGGTGGTGAAGTTTTCATCGTTGCAGGTCAGGCCAGAAAGCCAGTACAGCACCGGCGGTTTTGCCTTCCCGTCGGTTGGCGGTAGAAATATACTGAACGTCATCGCGCAATTCAGTGTTGTGGAGTCGTGCCGCCAGCGCTGCTGCCGACCTTCAAAACAACGGTGCTCTTCGAGCAGTTCCATGCAAGGCTCCTTAATGCATACAGGTATTCATTAAACCCATAATACATATTATTCATTCACCTGTGAGCAACTTTCACTTCCGCTGTTACCCGATATACTGCATCATAAATTTACTTAAATTTAACATTTGGAGCGATCATGGCGCTGCGTATCGCGCTTAGTGGATTTGTGGTGCTTGTCGTCGCGATGGGAATAGGGCGTTTTGCCTTTACGCCCCAGGTTCCGCTGATGATCGCGGCTGGACAGCTGACGCTTACCAGCGCCGGATTAGTGGCTGCCATGAATTATCTTGGCTACCTGGTCGGTGCATGGGATGCCATGCGTGCGCATCGTTTTGTCGAAGGGCGCTTGTATCTGGGGATTGTAGGCTCCGTGGCGCTGACGCTGCTCTCTGCTGTGGCGGATAACGCCATCGTACATGGAATGATACGCTTTGTGATCGGCTGCATGAGCGGCTGGTCCATGGTGTTGATCGCCGCGTGGACCAATGAACGGCTGGCGCATTCCGGCAAGCCTGGTCTGAGCGCGGCAGTGTTTGCGGGTCCAGGGGCGGGCATTGCGCTCAGCGGCCTGCTGGCCGTTTATATTCAGGCGCGATCGCTTTCGGCGGGTGCAGCCTGGCAAATTTATGGCGTACTGGCGCTGATTTTAATTGTGCTGGTGGCGCGCTATTTACCGCGTGGCGGACAGCTGCACCGCCCTGGTACCGCACCCGATCCGCTGGTACTGACACCCGATTTGCGTCGCCTGGTCTGGAGCTATAGCCTGGCCGGGTTTGGGTATATTCTTCCGGCGACATTTTTGTCGCAGATGGCCGCTTTGCGTTTTCCGGGAAGCCTGTTTGCCCAGTTTGTCTGGCCGATTTTTGGCGTAGCGGCCGTGGTGGGGATCGCGTTGAGTATCGCACTGCGCCATGTCTCGACGTCGAATCGACGTTTATCCATTGTGCTGTGGTTGCAGGGATTGGGCGTTTTTGCCGCCTGGTTAATGCCGGGGATCGCGGGTCTGGTGACCGGTGCGTTGCTGGTCGGAGGCGGATTTCTCTGCGCCGTTCAACTCTCGCTGCTGTGTGGTCGCGAGCTGGCACCCGAACATACCCGTTACATGGCGGGACTCTTGACCACGGGATACGCGATAGGCCAGCTGGTGGGCCCGGTGACATCCGCGATTTCCACCTGGCTGACTCACCAACTGGAGCCTGCGCTGGGTCTGGCGGGTGTCGCCCTGATTGTTGGCGGAGCACTGGTCTGGAACCGTCAGGCTGAAAGGCAACGGCAATCGCAATAATTATCGCTGTGAATACTGGATTATGTGCGTCACCTCACGCACAATGAGCGAACACTTTTGCCTCTATGAGGGTAAAAGGCAGCCACACCTGCAGGAGAAAAATAATGCCATCACTCAGTAAAGAAGCCGCTCTCGTCCACGAAGCGCTGGTTGCGCGTGGTCTTGAAACCCCGCTGCGTCCACCGGTCACCGAACTGGACAATGAAACACGCAAACGTCTTATTGCCGGGCACATGACCGAGATTATGCAGTTGCTGAATCTCGACCTGAGCGACGACAGCCTGATGGAGACGCCGCAACGCATCGCAAAAATGTATGTCGACGAGATTTTCTCCGGCCTGGATTACGCTAATTTCCCAAAAATCACCGTCATCGAAAATAAAATGAAAGTCGATGAAATGGTGACCGTGCGCGAAATTACGTTGACGAGTACCTGCGAACACCACTTTGTTACTATCGATGGCAAAGCGACCGTGGCGTATATCCCTAAAGATACGGTGATTGGCCTGTCTAAAATTAACCGCATTGTGCAGTTCTTTGCCCAGCGTCCGCAGGTTCAGGAACGTTTGACCCAGCAAATTCTGACTGCGCTTCAAACGCTGTTGGGGACCAACAATGTGGCTGTATCCATTGATGCCGTGCATTATTGCGTGAAAGCGCGCGGCGTACGTGATGCCACCAGTGCAACGACCACGACCTCCCTTGGCGGTCTGTTTAAGTCGAGCCAGAATACCCGTCAGGAATTTCTGCGCGCAGTGCGTCACCACAACTGATCGGAAGGCAGGATAAATGGAGCGTAATGTCACGCTGGATTTTATACGTGGCGTTGCCATCCTCGGTATCCTGCTGCTCAACATTAGCGCCTTTGGTCTGCCAAAGGCGGCTTATCTCAATCCTGCCTGGTATGGCGAAATCACCCGCCGCGACGCATGGACCTGGGCGATTTTAGATCTGTTTGCGCAGGTCAAATTCCTCACGCTCTTTGCGTTACTTTTTGGTGCGGGTCTCCAGATTTTGCTCAAGCGCGGCAAGCGCTGGATTCAGTCCCGCCTCACGCTGCTGGTCATCCTCGGGTTTATTCACGGTCTGTTTTTGTGGGATGGCGACATTCTTCTGGCCTATGGTTTAGTCGGGCTGATTTGCTGGCGCATGATCCGCGACGCGCAGGATGCCAAAAGCCTGTTTAACACTGGCGTGATGCTCTATGCCATTGGCATTGGGGTCCTGCTGCTGCTGGGTATGATTTCGGGCGGTACCACGAATCGTTCGTGGATCCCTGGCGCGGCATCGCTCCAGTATGAGCAATACTGGAAGCTGAAAGGCGGCGTCGAAGCGATCAGCAATCGGGCGGATATGCTCGGAGACAATCTGCTCGCATTAGGGGCGCAATACGGCTGGCAGCTGGCGGGGATGATGCTGATCGGTGCCGCGCTGATGCGCACCGGCTGGCTAAAAGGGGCGTTTAGCCTCAGGCATTATCGCCTCACGGGAGCCGGACTGGTTCTGTTGGGCATGGCGATTAACCTGCCTGCGGTGAGTGCGCAATGGATGTTGGGCTGGGACTATCGCTGGTGTGCTTTTCTGTTGCAGGCTCCGCGAGAGCTAAGCGCGCCGTTCCAGACCATCGGCTATGCGTCGCTTATTTTCGGGTTCTGGCCGCAAATTGCACGTTTCAGATTAGCCGCTGCTGTCGCGTGCGTTGGACGCATGGCTCTCAGTAATTACCTGCTGCAAACCGTAATCTGCACGACGCTTTTCTATCGATTAGGCCTGTTTATGAAATTCGACAGGTTCCAGCTCATGGCATTTGTGATCCCCGTTTGGATGGTCAACATGCTCTTTTCCGTTATCTGGTTGCGCTATTTCCGTCAGGGCCCGGTGGAATGGGTATGGCGTCAATTAACCGCACTTGCTTCGGGTGTTTCATTGAATAATACATCCAGATAACGATCTGGATCACAATCATTAACAAAACGGATGTAACCGTTTTCATCTGTGTGAGCTTCTTCACGTAGTCCCTTCTCCGTCGCTGCCAAAATAGCCTCCTTGCTAAACACAGGGGGTGTCTGTGAGTTGCTGCAATCCTACAAAGTGTGGTGAATATGATCACCATTCGTGACGTGGCCCGCATCGCGGGTGTTTCTGTTGCTACCGTTTCTCGCGTCCTGAACAACAGCGCGCTGGTGAGTCCTGAAACGCGTGAAAGCGTGATGAAAGCGGTCACGCAGCTGGGCTATCGGCCAAATGCTAACGCTCAGGCGCTCGCCACTCAGGTGAGTGACACCATCGGCGTTGTGGTGATGGATGTGTCAGATGCATTCTTTGGCGCGCTGGTGAAAGCCGTGGACGTTGTTGCCCAGCAGCACAATAAATACGTGCTGATCGGCAACAGCTATCATGAAGCTGAAAAAGAGCGTCATGCCATTGAAGTGCTGATACGTCAGCGATGTAACGCCCTGATTGTTCACTCAAAAGCGTTGAGCGATGAAGAGTTGGCAGGTTTCATGGATCACATCGATGGGATGGTTCTGATTAACCGCGTTGTACCGGGCTACGCCCACCGCTGCGTGGCGCTGGATAACGTCAGCGGCGCCATGATGGCCACGCGAATGCTGATCAATAACGGCCACCAGCGCATCGGTTATCTGGCCTCAAGCCATCACATTGAAGATGACGACATGCGGCGTGAGGGCTGGCAGAACGCAATGAAAGAAGCGGGGATTATGCCTGTCGATAGCTGGATAGGTACCGGTGCACCGGATATGCAGGGTGGGGAGGCCGCCATGGTCGAATTGCTAGGACGCAATTTGCAGCTCACGGCGGTATTTGCCTACAACGACAGCATGGCCGCCGGGGCGCTTACCGCGCTAAAAGACAACGGAATTGCGGTGCCACAGCATTTGTCATTGATTGGTTTCGATGATATCCCCATTGCGCGGTACACAGACCCTCAGCTAACCACGGTGCGTTACCCTATTGCGTCGATGGCGCGTCTTGCCACTGAGTTGGCGTTACAGGGCGCCGCAGGGCAGCTTGATTCGAGCGCAACACACTGTTTCATGCCAACTTTAGTGCGTCGTCATTCTGTTGCTATTCGGCAAATTGTGGCTCCGATCACTAACTGATAACGATGAGTGATGTAACCGTTTTCAATCTGTGAGTAAATTCACAGTATCTTAACAAGGCGCTGACTATGATGTCAGCGTTTTAGGAACTGAAACGCTATGTAACGGTGATTAATCACTTTTACTATAGCCAAAGTGCCGCAAACAACCATAAAGCGCATTTCTGGAGCGTTACCGAACACGGAAGAGAGAAATTTTATAAGTGAACTTCGGCGGTCAGTAACGTTTTTTTAACACCCGCCTGCCGATCGTTATTCACAAGAAGAATTACCCTGCATAAAAAAAACCGGAGATACCATGAATAAGAAGGTTTTGACTCTGTCTGCCGTTATGGCAAGCATGCTTTTTGGCGCAGCAGCGCACGCTGCGGATACCCGTATTGGCGTGACAATCTATAAATACGACGACAACTTCATGTCTGTTGTGCGTAAAGCAATTGAAAAAGATGCTAAAGCAGCGCCAGACGTCCAGCTGCTGATGAACGACTCCCAGAACGACCAGTCCAAACAGAACGATCAGATCGACGTTCTGCTGGCAAAAGGCGTTAAAGCCCTGGCAATCAACCTGGTTGACCCGGCTGCGGCAGGTACGGTTATCGAGAAAGCGCGCGGGCAGAATGTGCCAATCGTCTTCTTTAACAAAGAACCTTCCCGCAAAGCGCTGGACAGCTACGACAAAGCCTTCTACGTGGGTACTGACTCCAAAGAGTCCGGTATTATTCAGGGCGATCTGATCGCTAAACATTGGGCAGCAAACCCGAACTGGGATCTGAATAAAGATGGTCAGATTCAGTTTGTTCTGCTGAAAGGCGAGCCGGGTCACCCGGATGCTGAAGCGCGTACCACTTACGTTATCAAAGAGCTGAACGACAAAGGGCTGAAAACGCAGCAGCTGGCGCTTGATACCGCGATGTGGGATACCGCAATGGCAAAAGACAAGATGGACGCATGGCTGTCTGGTCCGAATGCTAACAAAATCGAAGTGGTTATCGCGAACAACGATGCGATGGCAATGGGTGCGGTTGAAGCGCTGAAAGCGCACAACAAATCATCTATTCCAGTCTTCGGTGTGGATGCATTGCCAGAAGCGCTGGCGCTGGTGAAATCGGGCGCAATGGCCGGTACCGTGCTGAACGACGCTAACAACCAGGCGAAAGCCACCTTCGACCTGGCGAAAAACCTGGCCGCGGGCAAAGGTGCTGCAGATGGCACCACTTGGAAAATCGAGAACAAAATTGTACGTATCCCATACGTGGGCGTAGATCAGTCGAACCTGGCTGAGTTTGTCGGTAAATAAGTTATTTGATTGCATGTTCTCACAGGGCGCAATTCGTTGCGCCCTTTTATAACGCGATATGCGAGGCCGTCAAGGTATAATTATGGTCAGCACAACTACTCAGTCGTCACGCGAATTCTTGTTAGAAATGAGCGGTATTAACAAGTCATTCCCGGGCGTTAAGGCTCTCGATAATGTTAATTTAAAAGTGCGTCCTCACTCTATTCACGCGTTGATGGGAGAGAACGGTGCAGGTAAATCAACATTATTAAAATGCCTTTTTGGAATCTATCAAAAAGATTCTGGTAGCATCCTTTTTCAGGGGAAAGAGATCGATTTCCATTCAGCCAAAGAAGCGCTGGAAAATGGTATTTCGATGGTTCACCAGGAGTTAAACCTGGTGCTTCAACGTTCTGTTATGGACAATATGTGGTTGGGTCGTTATCCGACCAAAGGCGTATTTGTCGATCAGGACAAAATGTACCGTGATACAAAAGCTATTTTCGATGAACTGGATATTGAGATTGACCCGCGCGCACGCGTAGGGACATTATCCGTTTCGCAGATGCAGATGATCGAAATTGCAAAAGCTTTCTCCTATGATGCGAAAATTGTCATCATGGATGAGCCAACATCTTCATTGACGGAAAAAGAGGTGAATCACCTTTTCACTATTATCCGTAAATTGAAAGATCGTGGCTGCGGTATTGTGTACATCTCGCATAAAATGGAAGAAATTTTCCAGCTTTGCGATGAAATCACTATTCTGCGTGATGGTCAGTGGATCGCCACCCAGCCTCTCGAAGGGCTGGACATGGACAAAATCATCGCCATGATGGTTGGGCGCTCTTTGAACCAGCGCTTCCCGGACAAACAGAACACGCCAGGCGAAGTGATTCTTGAGGTGCGCAACCTCACGTCGCTGCGTCAGCCTTCCATCCGCGATGTCTCTTTCGATCTGCACAAAGGCGAAATTCTGGGTATTGCCGGGCTGGTCGGTGCAAAGCGTACTGATATTGTGGAAACCCTGTTTGGTATCCGTGAGAAAGCCGATGGCACCATCACGCTGCACGGTAAAAAAATTAATAACCATAATGCCAACGAAGCCATTAATCATGGTTTTGCACTGGTGACTGAAGAGCGTCGCTCGACGGGTATTTACGCGTATCTCGATATTAACTTTAACTCGTTAATTTCGAATATTCGTAACTATAAGAATAAAGTCGGCCTGCTGGATACTTCCCGCATGAAAAGCGATACCCAATGGGTTATCGATTCAATGCGTGTGAAGACCCCAGGACATCAGACGCAAATTGGTTCGCTTTCCGGCGGTAACCAACAGAAAGTCATTATCGGTCGCTGGTTATTAACCCAACCAGAAATTTTAATGCTGGATGAACCGACGCGCGGTATTGACGTTGGGGCCAAATTTGAAATTTATCAGCTGATTGCTGAACTGGCCAAAAAGAATAAAGGGATCATTATTATATCTTCCGAAATGCCGGAATTGTTAGGGATCACAGATCGTATTCTGGTTATGAGCAATGGTCTCGTTGCCGGAATTGTTGACACCAAAACGACAACGCAAAACGAAATTCTCCGTCTTGCGTCTTTGCACCTTTAAGATCAGGGGCTCCTCATGAGTGCGTTAAATAAAAAAAGTTTTCTCACTTATCTGAAAGAAGGCGGAATTTACGTCGTACTTTTAGTATTACTGGCCATTATTATTTTCCAGGACCCTACGTTCTTAAGTTTATTAAACTTGAGTAACATTCTGACCCAGTCCTCAGTGCGTATTATTATCGCATTGGGTGTGGCGGGTCTTATTGTCACTCAGGGTACCGACCTGTCAGCAGGACGTCAGGTGGGCTTAGCGGCTGTTATCGCGGCAACATTATTGCAGTCCATTGATAATGCAAACAAAGTGTTCCCGGAAATGGCTACCATGCCTATCATTCTGGTGGTGCTGATTGTGTGCGTTATCGGTGCCATTATCGGTCTGATTAACGGCATCATCATCGCGTATCTGAACGTAACGCCGTTTATTACGACGTTGGGTACGATGATTATCGTTTACGGGATCAACTCCCTGTATTACGACTTCGTGGGCGCATCACCGATTTCCGGTTTTGACAGCGGCTTCTCCACCTTCGCACAAGGCTTTGTGGCGCTGGGCAGCTTCCGTCTGTCGTACATCACCTTCTATGCGCTGATTGCAGTCGCGTTCGTCTGGGTGCTGTGGAACAAAACGCGCTTCGGTAAAAACATCTTTGCTATCGGCGGTAACCCTGAAGCCGCGAAAGTGTCTGGCGTTAACGTTGCGCTGAACCTGCTGATGATTTACGCATTGTCCGGTGTGTTCTACGCATTCGGTGGTTTGCTTGAAGCGGGCCGTATCGGCTCTGCAACGAACAACCTCGGCTTCATGTACGAGCTGGATGCCATCGCAGCCTGCGTCGTGGGTGGCGTATCGTTCAGCGGCGGTGTGGGTACGGTAGTGGGCGTGGTCACCGGTGTTATCATCTTCACCGTAATCAACTATGGCCTGACGTATATCGGCGTGAACCCTTACTGGCAGTACATCATCAAGGGCGCGATCATCATCTTCGCCGTCGCTCTGGATTCACTGAAATACGCACGTAAAAAGTAATAGTCGTAGCCAAAAAAAGCCCGCTGAGATAGCGGGCTTTTTTGTTTTCTTATTTCTTGTCTTTTATCTGTAGATCCAGAAGTTGCTCGGGTGTGACTGCCGGATAATCCTGCGCACCTTCGGGCACTTCGTGCAGCTCCGGAATAGGCACCAGCGGACCTAAAAAGCGTGGTTCACGTTTGAAGAGATACAGGTCGGCGAGCGCGCCAAAGCGAGCACCAAAACTCACGAACGCGGACGCTGAGCATATCTTTTGGCGACGGTACGGCGTAGCACTGGGCCTGAATGCCCATATGGAGCGCAATAAAGAGCGCGCGCTCGCAGTGGAAACGCTGCGTGATAATAATGAAATCGTTGGTATCAAATACTTTGCGGGTACGCACAATAGAATCCAGCGTACGGAAACCGGCGTAATCCAGAACGATATCCGCGGGGTCGACGCCTGCGGCAATCAAATCTTTGCGCATGGTCATCGGCTCGTTATAGCTTTGCTGCGCATTATCGCCGCTTAACAGCAGGTAATTCACTTTGCCGCTGTTGTAGGCATTTAACGCGCCCTGAATGCGGTAGCGGTAATACTGATTGATAACGCCGGTACGATAATATTTTGCCGTCCCCAGCACCACGCCAACCTGTCGATAAGGCAGATCCTGTAAATCGTCAAAAATATAGGGGGCGGTTTTCCAGCTCATCCAGCGGTCGAGGCCGAGCGCAGCCAACAGCAGTATGCCGACCAGGACAGACAGGCTGTAAAACACACGCTTTAACATGAAGATGACTCGTCCGTGGGTGAAATTTCACTCAGGCTACTTTACCCGCCTGGGAAGCGCAAGAAACTGCGATTTGATTGAGGGGAATTTCATCAGTTTTGCGGGCATTTCTGCCCGCAAAGAAAGATTACGCCAAGAGCGTGCGGTCGATATGAGAACAGCCCAGTGCTTTCAGGGTGGCCGCGGTGGCATCCCACTGAATCAGCGGCGCGTCGGCTTTTTCGGCGAGGATCGCGCGCTGAATATCCGGGTAATCATAGCCGTTCAGGCTCAGCAAATTCAGGGCACCTTGCAGTGGTGGCAGGGTTGGGTTGAATGCGGCGTTCTCGGCATAACTGCCAGAGAAAATACGACCATCACGGCACTCCAGCGCAACACCACTCGGTGACTGGCTGTACGGCGCGTGACTTTTGTTGGCGGCGGCAATGGCAGACTGCGCCAGGTCATCGCCCGTTAACGCATAGCCGTGGTTCTGCTCATCCATCAGCAGCGTTTTGATGTCGAGGTCTTTCGGACCAAAGGCATCCGGCAGGTAATCTCCGAGCGTATGTGGCTCACGACCCGGCAGATTGATGCGCAGTTCCAGACCGCTGTTCAGTTCATTCATAAACTGGCGACAGTGACCGCAAGGGGTGTAGTTGACGGTAATGGCTTTCAGGGCATGTTCCCCGCGCAGCCAGGCGTGACTGATCGCGCTCTGCTCTGCGTGGACAGTTTGTTGCATCGTCGCACCCAGGAACTCCATGTTCCCGCCGAAATACCATGTGCCACTCACGCCGCGCGCGATGGCACCAACGTTGAAGTGGGAAAGGTCGGCTCTTGCGCAGGCAGCGGCCAGCGGGAGCAGTGCGAAAGCCAGCGCGTCTTCGTCGAGTCCCGTAGCCTGTTTAAGCATCGTGACCTGCTCAGCCGTCAGCAGGGCGGGGAAGTGCTCATCCGCCAGAACCGGAGCCAGGGCTGATTGCAAATTCTCGGCGAGCTGGGCGAAAGCAGATTGAAAACGTGGGTGCATGGCAATGCCTCATAAAGGTTAATGGATCGGTAGTTTACGGAGCCATTACCGCTTTATATGTGATCCAGTTCTCATTATGTATGCAACTTATGAAATCAAAATAAAAATTGCGCGACGCATCGCAAATTTTAGCCCACCACCGCCAAAATAATTGGGAATAAGAACGGCGCAATGAGCGACGTCATGATCCCACAGATCACCAGGGCCAACGAGCTAAACGCGCCTTCCTGATAATCCAGTTCCGCGCAACGCGCAGTGCCGAGCGCATGTGACGCGGTTCCCATTGCCAGCCCACGTGCCGCTTTGGTTCGAATGCGCATCACATTCAGCAGCGAGTGACCGAATACGGCACCCAAAATACCAACAAAAATCACGCACATCGCGCTAATCGCGGGAATGCCACCAATGCTGCCACCCACGGCCATCGCAATCGGCGTGGTCACGGATTTCGGTAATATTGAGGCGGCGATTTGCGGCGAAGCGCCCATCAGCAGGGCAACAGAGGTCCCTGTGACCATCGCGACGACGCTGCCAATCAGGCAGATCGTGATGATGGATTTCCAGCGAGCCCGGATCTGGTGAAGCTGCTCGTAGAGTGGAAACGCCAGGGCAACGACCGCAGGCTGCAACAGATCGTTCAAAATTTTGCTGCCCGCAAAGTAGCGCTCGTAAGGTATATGGGCGATCAGCAGGAAGGGAATAATCACCACCATGGCCACCAGCAGCGGGTTGAGCAGCGGCATTTTAAAACGGGCGGCCAGTTTCCGTGCAGCGAAGAAAACCACCAGCGTTAACGGCAGTGACCACCAGATATTGGCCATCATTTTTGGTTTCCTTTTTGCCCTACCACTTTACGTTCGCCATGCACCAGATGCGAACTCCAGCTCACCACAAGGAACACCACCAGCGTGCTGATGGCGCATGAGACAACAATCGGACCAAACTGGGCTTTCAGCACATCGTAATATTGCATCACCCCCACGCCGATCGGCACGAACAGCAGCGCCATATAACGAATCAGCACGAAGCATCCAGGGTTGACCCACTTTGGCGGCAAAATTTGTAGCGCCAGTAGCAAAAACATAATCAGCATGCCGATTATGCTGCCCGGAATGGTGATAGGCAGTAGAGACGCGACGAAAATGCCTGCATAGAGGCAAGCGTAAATAAGGATAAACGCGCGCAAATATTGCCAGACAGCATTGAGAAATTTGATCATGGTGAAAGTCCTTGATGAAACGCATTCATCATACAATTAAACCTGGAAACGTGCTACGGATCACATCATGAAATTTGAGCATACCAGACATTCCTATTTGGAACGTCGGGCATTTCCCCAGAATTAAAGGTAAAGGTGATATAAAACAGTGTAGTACCGGGCCGTTTTTCGGCGGTAATGATATGATAAATCTCCCACACAGGCAGGAGATCCTCATGCCAGAATATTTCATTTTCAAAAAAGGCAGTGCGGTTCACGCACGGCCAGCTGCAGATATTGACGCCGCGTCTGCGCTCAAAGAGCAGGGCTACGAAAAGCAGTTCGAAGAAATCATTGCTTCAGATGAGAAAAGCGCCCTTGCGCGATTTGCTTCCATTAAGAAAGAAGAACAACTGACCGTGCACGCGTTTATGACGGGACCGGCGATCATTTCGCTGGCGCTTGTCATCATGGTGGTCATCGGTTTTGTGTTGACGTGATGTCACCTCGGGACGCGCGTTAAACAGCCCTTTCCACACGCCAGGAGAGCGGCTACCATAGCGCGTCTTTTTTCACAGGTATTGAGAATGCGTGTATTACTGGCGCCGATGGAAGGTGTGCTCGACTCACTGGTGCGCGAGCTGCTGACCGAGGTAAATGATTACGATCTCTGCGTCACCGAGTTTTTGCGTGTGGTGGATATGCTGTTGCCTGCAAAGTCGTTTTATCGACTCTGCCCGGAATTGCATCGTCAGAGTCGGACGACGTCAGGCACGCTGGTTCGCATTCAGCTTCTGGGCCAATACCCCGAGTGGCTAGCGGAAAACGCTGCGCGGGCCGTGGAACTGGGCTCTTATGGCGTTGATCTCAACTGCGGTTGTCCGTCGAAAATGGTTAACGGGAGCGGGGGCGGCGCAACGCTGCTCAAAGATCCTGAGCTGATTTATCGCGGCGCGAAAGCGATGCGTGAAGCCGTGCCGTCTCATCTGCCCGTCACGGTAAAAGTGCGTTTGGGCTGGGACAGTGGCGATCGCCAGTTTGAGATTGCGGATGCTGTTCAGCAGGCCGGCGCGAGCGAACTGGTCGTACACGGGCGTACCAAAGAAGACGGCTACAAAGCGGAGCGCATTAACTGGCAGGCGATTCGCGACATTCGCCAACGGCTGAATATTCCTGTTATCGCCAACGGTGAAATATGGGATTACGCAAGTGCGCAAGCCTGTCTACAGGAAACGGGCTGTGACTCGGTGATGATCGGTCGCGGTGCCCTCAATATTCCAAATCTGAGCCGGGTGATTAAATATAACGAACCGCGCATGGCCTGGCCTGATGTGGTGACGCTGTTGCAAAAATATACTCGACTCGAAAAGCAGGGCGACACCGGGCTATATCACGTTGCTCGTATCAAACAGTGGCTGAGTTATTTACGCAAAGAATACGATGAGGCGCTGGGGTTATTTCAGGAAATCCGCACGCTGCAAACGTCAGCGGATATTGCTCGCGTCATCCAGTCCAAATAAAACGGATCCCCCCGTCTTTCCGGCGATACTAATCTCGATCTAAATCACATTTTTACTCGTGACGCATTGAGGCCATGAATGAAAGTGATAGAGTGACAAAACTGGATTGTTACTGCTACGGCAGGCAAAACCTGATTTTCTGGCATTTGTCAGAGGTCAGGTTTTTTTGTTTCTGGGGTTCCAATGAAAATCGCCAAAATTCTTAATAATAATGTGGTGGTTGTTCTGGATGAGCACGGGCGTGAGCAGGTCGTGATGGGCCGTGGGCTGGCCTTTCAGAAACGCATCGGTGAAGATCTGGACACAGATAAAATAGAGAAAGTGTTCGCGCTGCAAAGCGATGAACTGGTCGGACGGCTTGGGGAATTACTCAGTCAAATTCCCCTTGAAGTGATGACCACCTGCGATCGCATTATTGGGCTGGCGGCGCAGAGACTCGGAAAATTGCAGGACAGCGTCTACATCACGTTAACGGACCACTGTAACTTTGCCATCGAGCGGCAAAAGAAAGGGGTCGCTATCAAGAACGTATTGTTATGGGAAATTCGACGTCTGTATCCGAAGGAATTCGCTCTGGGCCAGGAGGCTCGCGCAATTATTGCCAAACGGTTGGGGGTTGAGCTTGCCGAAGATGAAGCCGGTTTTATCGCCCTGCATCTGGTGACTGCACAACTCAACAGCGAAATGCCAGAAGTGATGCACGTGACCCGCGTGATGCAGGAAATCTTGCAGCTGGTGAAATACCAGCTGCAGCTGGAGTACGACGAAGAGTCACTAAGCTATCAACGTTTTGTGACGCATTTGAAGTTCTTTGCCCAACGAATGCTGACCCGTACCGTGGTGCAGGACGACGATGTGTCGCTGCATACAGCGGTGAAGGATAACTACGCTAAAGCGTGGAAGTGTGCGGAAAAGATTGGGCAGCATTTGCAGAATAGCTATCAGCGAGAGCTGACGACCGAAGAAATTATGTTCCTCGCCATTCATATTGAACGGGTGAGAAAAGAAGGGCGTTAAGCCCCAAAACTGGATTGTTACTGCATACCGCAGGCAAAACCTGAGCGCGGCTTCTGAAAGGAAGACGTTCTCGGGTTTTTTTATTTTTCTACTCAGTCAACCGGTGCCTGTGGGCATCAGATGTAAGGAAATCGAAATGGAATACCAAGCTTTGGCGAAGGATATTCTTGCCCATGTTGGGGGGAAAGAGAATATCGTCAGTCTGGTTCATTGCGCCACCCGGCTTCGTTTCAAATTAAAAGAGAATCAAAAAGCAGATGCGCAAGGGCTCAAGAAAAATCCGGGCGTAATTATGGTTGTCGAAAGCGGCGGACAGTTTCAGGTGGTCATCGGGAATCACGTTCACGACGCCTGGCAGGCGGTGCGGGCAGAAGCAGGCTTGACGGACGAAACTCCCGTTGCGACTGATGAACACGGTGACAAAGGCAATCTGCTGGGACGCCTGATTGACATCGTGTCAGGTATTTTCACCCCATTTATCGGCATACTGGCGGCCTCCGGTATTCTGAAAGGGCTGCTGGCACTGGCGGTGGTCTGCGGTTGGCTCTCGACCGACAGCGGAACGTACAAAATCTGGTTCGCGGCAAGCGATGCGCTGTTCTTCTTCTTCCCGCTGGTGCTGGGCTACACCGCCGGTAAAAAGTTCGGCGGCAATCCGTTTATCACCATGGTCATCGGCGGGGCGCTCACGCATCCGATGATGATTCAGGCGTTTGAAGCCAGCCAACAGGTGGGGGCGGTATCAGAGGCGTTCATGGGTATTCCCGTGACCTGGTTTAACTACAGCGCCTCAGTTATTCCAATCATTCTTGCCGCATGGGTGAGCTGCTGGCTGGAAAAGCAGAGCAACAAATTATTACCGTCGTCGATGAAAAACTTCTTCGCGCCGCTTATCTGTCTGGTCGTGACCGTACCGCTGACGTTCTTGATTATTGGTCCCGTCGCAACCTGGCTGAGCCAGCTACTGGCGAACGGCTATCAGTGGATTTATGTTCTGGCACCGTGGTTGGCTGGGGCGGCGATGGGGGCACTGTGGCAGGTCTGCGTGATCTTTGGGCTGCACTGGGGGCTGGTGCCATTGATGATCAATAATCTGGCCGTACTCGGCCACGACTCAATGCTGCCAATGCTGCTGCCTGCGGTGATGGGGCAGGTGGGGGCCGCACTGGGTATATTCCTGCGTACCCGGGACGCGCGCCAGAAGATGATAGCGGGTTCCTCCGTTACCGCAGGGATTTTCGGCATCACCGAACCGGCTGTGTATGGCGTTAACCTGCCGCTGCGACGCCCGTTTATCTTCGGTTGCGTGGCGGGCGCGGTGGGGGGCGCGATTGTAGGCTTTAGCGATACGCACGTTTACTCCTTTGGCTTTGCCAATATCTTTACCGTGGCGCAGATGATCCCGCCGGGTGGCGTGAATACCACGCTTTGGGGCGGCATTATCGGCACGCTTGTGGCGCTGGTCTTGAGCTGCGTCATGACGCTGATCGCTGGGTTACCTAAAAGTGCAGCGCAGGATGAGCAGGTTATAACAGCATGCGAGGACGACGTTTTGGCTCCAATGAGCGGAACCGTGTTGGCGCTTGATCAGGTGCCCGACGCCACCTTTGCCAGCGGCTTACTAGGGCAAGGTGTGGCGATTATTCCTTCCGACAACAGAGTCATTGCTCCGTTTGCGGGTGAAGTGGCGTCGTTATTCCAGACCAAACATGCCATCGGCCTTCTGAGTGAGAGCGGTATTGAGGTGCTGATCCATGTCGGTATCGACACCGTGAAGCTCGACGGCAAGCCCTTCACCGCGCATGTCAAGGTGGGAGACAAGGTTCAGCCCGGCGATCTGCTGCTGGAGTTCGATCGTCAGGCCATTATCGATGCAGGATACGATCTGGCGACCCCCATTATTATCAGTAACAGTGACGATTACCGTGATGTGGTGATTGTGGCGGCAACGTCTGTCAGTGCCGGAACACCGCTATTAAACGTAAGCCATTAATAACAGGAGAACGTGATGAAAACTTTCCCGAAAACCTTTTTGTGGGGCGGCGCGGTTGCCGCAAACCAGGTAGAAGGCGCTTATCTGGAGGATGGTAAAGGCCTGTCGACCTCTGACGTACAGCCGCAAGGTGTATTTGGCAAGGTGGTCGAGCGCGTTGAGGGCGACAGCGGCATCAAAGATGTCGCAATTGATTTTTATCATCGCTACCCGGACGATATCAAACTGTTTGCCGAAATGGGCTTTAGCTGCCTGCGCGTATCGATCGCCTGGACACGTATCTTCCCGAACGGTGACGAGCAGCAGCCGAACGAGGCTGGGCTGGCATTTTACGACAAGCTGTTTGACGAGCTCGCGGTACACAACATCACGCCGCTGGTTACGCTGTCGCATTATGAAATGCCGTGGGGGCTTGTGAAGCAGTACGGCGGCTGGGGCAATCGTCAGACGATCGACTTCTTTGAGCGCTACGCGCGTACCGTCTTTGCGCGGTATAAACAGAAAGTAAAGCTGTGGCTCACCTTCAATGAAATCAATATGTCCCTGCATGCGCCGATGACCGGCGTCGGCCTGCCGGAAGACAGCAGCAAAGCGGATGTTTATCAAGCGATTCACCATCAGCTGGTGGCGAGTGCGCTGGCGGTGAAGGCCTGCCATGAGATTATCCCGGATGCCAAAATTGGCAACATGCTGCTCGGCGGCCTGGTTTATCCTCTGACCTGTAAGCCAGAAGACGTGCTGGAAGCCTTACAGGAAAACCGCGCGTGGCAGTTCTTCGGCGACGTACAGTGTCGTGGGGCGTATCCGGGCTATATGCTGCGATTCTTCCGCGATAACGGAATTACGCTTGAAATCACCGATGCCGATCGCGAAGCGCTGAAAGCCACCGTCGATTTTATCTCTTTCAGCTACTATATGACCGGCTGCGTGACCACTGACGAGGAGCTCAACCAGCAGGCGCGAGGCAATATTCTGAGCATGGTGCCGAACCCGCATCTGGCGAGTTCCGAATGGGGCTGGCAAATTGACCCCATTGGCCTGCGTACGCTGCTGAACGTGCTGTGGGATCGTTATCAGAAACCGCTGTTTATCGTTGAGAACGGTTTGGGTGCGAAGGATAAGCCAGACGCTAATGGCGTGGTGCAGGACGACTATCGCATTCGCTATCTCAACGACCATCTGGTGCAGGTGCGCGAGGCGATCGACGACGGCGTGGAAGTGATGGGCTACACCAGCTGGGGACCGATCGATCTGGTGAGCGCATCCAAAGCTGAGCTTTCTAAACGTTATGGTTTTATCTATGTCGATCGCGATGATAGCGGCAACGGTACGCTGGCGCGCAGCCGTAAGAAAAGTTTCTACTGGTATCGAGAAGTGATTGCAACCAACGGGGCATCGCTGAAAGCGGAGTGAACGTAGGACGTGCCCGTCAGGCGCAATACCTGACGGGCAAAATCATCAGAAAATCATCTTAAAGACGCCCGTCACGACCAGCAAACCAATCAAGAAAATAATCAGAATTACCCACAGTAAAATCTTCATTCCCTTCTCCCTCGCCAAATGAGCTTAAGTAAATAAAGTGTAGCAGCCCGAAAGAAAAGTAGACTTATAACTGCCATAAATAATGAATTTTCATCAATTTAGCGGGTGTATATTTTTCTGGTTATGTGAATGTATGACAAATTGCGGGTTGCCACGGGTTACTAAAAAAAAGTAAAGCATCCAGCGTAATTTGCGCCTTTCTTTTTATGTGAATGGCGTAATGAAACGTTCAATTATTTTCTCTTTAAGCTTGCCTCTCGCTTTCACGATTGTCGCGTGTGCTCCGCATCACGACACGTCGGCATCGCTGGCGCAGTTTATTCCGGCAACAAAAATCAACACTCAGCTGGCGCAAAACTCGTGGCCACAAAACTCGTGGTGGAAAGCGTACAACGACCCACAGCTGGATTCGCTGATCGCTCAGGCTCAGGCCGATGCACCGGATATGCAGATTGCGCGTCAACGCATTGCGCTGGCGGAGGCACAGGCAAAGCTGGCCGCAGCGGCGGAGGGTCCTCAGCTTGATTTCTCTGCGAATGCCGAGCGGCAAAAAATGTCGGCAGAAGGATTAATGGGGCCCTTTGCCACTACCGACCCGGCCGCAGGCACGACGGGCCCGTGGTACACCAACGGTACGCTTGGCTTAACCGCCGGATGGGATTTGGATCTGTGGGGGAAAAATCGCGATCGGGTTGAGGCTCGCATTGGCAAAGTGAATGCGCAGAAAGCCGAGATGGAACAAACCCGGCAATTGCTCGCGAGCAGCGTTGCCCGCCTTTACTGGGAGTGGCAGACGCAGAACGCGATGGAACAGGTACTGGTGGCGATCAAAAAAGAGCAAGGCAATATCATTGGTGCCGATCGCGAGCTGTATAAGAACGGCATCACGTCGTCCGTGGAAGGGGTGGAGACAGACATTAACGCCAGTAAAACGGATGAACGCCTGGCGGAAGTGAACGGCAAAATGAAAACCATTGAAGCCCGCCTGCGGGCTCTCACCCACTCTTCAGCAATCGTATTAAAACCGCACTCACTGCCGACGGTGGAGGCCTCTCTGCCTGCGACGCTGGGCTATGAACTGCTGGCCCGCCGTCCCGATCTTCAGGAGGCGCACTGGTATATCGAATCGTCGCTCAGTGAAGTTGATGCCGCAAAGGCGGCCTATTACCCAGATATAAATTTGATGGCCTTCCTGCAACAGGATGCGCTGCACTTAAGCGATTTATTTCGTTCATCAGCACAGCAAATGGGCGTCACGGCCGGGCTGACGCTGCCGATTTTCGACAGCGGCAGGCTCAACGCCAGTCTGGATATCGTCCAGGCGCAAAGTAATCTGAGCGTGGCAAATTACAATAAGGCCGTGATTGACGCGGTAAATCAGGTTGAACATGCCGCCAGTGAAGTCGAAACACTGATGCACAAAAATCAGCAACAGCAACATGTCGAAGCCGATGCCGCGCGCGTGGTTGCGCTCGCGCAGGCCCGTTTTAACGCCGGGATCATTGCCGGGTCGCGCGTCAGCGAAGCGAAGATCCCGGCGTTGCAGGAGCGCATCGCCGGTCTGGCGCTGAAGGGGCAATATGTCGATGCGACGCTTCAACTGACGGCGGCACTGGGCGGCGGTTATCACCAGAGTTAATCAGTGAGCATTATCTATACTTAACTCTTTGTGATTTCTCCGGAGGTGAGTATGGCAGCAGCAAATCGCGTCGCAATTGTGACCGCATCAGATTCAGGGATAGGCAAAACCACGGCGTTGATGTTGGCTGAACGTGGCTTTGACATTGGTGTGACCTGGCATTCCGATGAAGACGGGGCGCTGAAAACCTGCCGTGAAATTGAGGCACGGGGTCAGCGCGCCGAAGCTATCCAGCTGGATCTAAGCGAACTTCCGCAGGGCGCGAAGGCGATCGAATCACTCATCGCCCGGTTTGGTCGCCTGGATGTGCTGGTAAACAACGCCGGGGCAATGACCAAAGCGCCGTTTCTGGATATGGCATTTGACGACTGGCGGTCAATATTCACCGTCGATGTGGATGGGGCGTTTTTGTGCTCGCAAATTGCCGCGAGGCAGATGGTGAAGCAGGGGCGGGGCGGGCGGATCGTCAACATTACGTCCGTGCATGAACACACGCCGCTGCCTGATGCCAGCGCCTACACGGCGGCTAAACACGCGCTGGGGGGATTAACCAAATCGATGGCAATGGAACTGGTGCAGCATAACATTCTGGTCAACGCCGTCGCGCCTGGGGCGATAGCCACGCCGATGAACGACATGGATGACAGCGAAGTCGAAGAGGGATCAATGCCAGAAATCCCGCTCGGACGCCCGGGGCACACCAAAGAGATCGCCAGCATGGTGGCCTGGCTCTGCGACACCGACGCCAGCTACACCACCGGACAATCTTTTATTGTCGATGGGGGATTCATGATCGCAAACCCGCAATTTAAACCGGCAGAGTAATATCTTCCCCTCTCTCATCGGGAGAGGGGATGACGTCACCCTGCTGATTTACTCTCGCTTTTTGTCCCGGTATTTCAGCCACAGCCGCACCGCAATGACCGCCACGGCAATCACTATCACCCAAATCCAGTGTTTCAAATGCTGATCGAGATCGTGCAGCCATGGGCCAATCACTTCGCCGCCAACGTATCCCAGCGAGGTGAAAATCAACGCCCAGGCGATGGCGCCGATGATATTGAGCGGCAGGAAGATTTTCGGCGACAGTCGGCTGGCACCAATCAGCAACGGACCGATGATGCGAAACCCGTACATAAACCGCGTTCCGATAACGAATAAATAAGGGTGGCGCTGAATCAGGCGCTGCGCGCGATTAATCTTCTTTTGATGTTTCTTAAAACGTTTTAAAAGCGCAGGGCCGAAGCGTAATCCCAGCAGATAAAGCAACTGATCGCCAATCATGCCGCCTAGCGCGACAGCGGCAACCACCAGCGGGAAGCGCAGCAATCCCTGATGGGCCGCCACGCCGCCAAGCAGGGTAATGGTTTCGCCTTCTGCCACGCTACCAATCACCAGGGCAACATATCCGTACTGTTCAATTAGATTATTGATATCCATAAGGTAAGCATAGTCTCCCTCAGTGAACCCGCTTTAATCATACACCCTGTCAATTAATGGTGTCGCAACCAACGCCGTTTCGTCTCCGTGGCCTTTTTTTAGGCTGTACATAAAATAATCGAAACCCTGCATTATACTGACAGTATCGCTTGCGGGCTGACAATGAGGGGGCTGTATGAACCATGTCTGGGGCCTTTTTTCCCATCCCAATCGTGAAATGCACGTTATCAGAAGTGAGAACGAAACGGTCGCGCACCATTACACGCACCATGTCCTGCTCATGGCGGCAGTCCCGGTGATATGCGCTTTTATTGGTACCACGCAAATCGGCTGGAATTTTGGCGATGGCAACATCGTAAAACTGTCGTGGGTGACCGGCCTGGCACTTGCGGTGATCTTCTACGGCATCATGCTCGCAGGTGTGGCGATCATGGGGCGTGTCATTTACTGGATGGCGCGTAACTATCCGCAGCGCCCATCATTGACGCTGTGTATGGTTTTCGCAGGTTACGTGGCAACACCGCTGTTTATGAGCGGCATCGTGGCGCTGTATCCGCTGGTCTGGCTGTGCGCGCTTGTCGGCACTCTTGCGCTGTTTTACACCGGTTATCTGCTGTTTGTCGGTATCCCGACCTTCCTGAATATTAATAAAGAGGAAGGGTTAAGTTTCTCGGGATCGACGCTGGCTATCGGGGTGCTGGTGCTAGAGGCCTTGCTGGCGCTGACGGTGATCCTGTGGGGTTACGGCTATCGACTGTTCTAACCTGAATGCATTGCTGGCGTAAATGCCAGCAATACAGCATCTGTTCACGATTCTTCGCTGGCGACATGCGCCCGGCACCGCTATGATGCCTTTGCCAGCCTGTGTCCGCGCGTTTTCACAGGAGGCGTACGTCATAACGTGCATGAATAATTATCAGAAGTTTCCCCCATGCTGAAATTCCGAGTCTCATTACTTAGCCTTGCGCTGATCCTGGCGGCGCCCGTTGCCGTACCTGCGATCGCGAAAACACCTGCACTGACGACTGCCGCTCAACCGGAAATTGCTTCGGGTAGCGCGATGATTGTCGATCTGAACACCAACAAAGTGATCTATTCCAGTCACCCGGATCTGGTGCGTCCGATTGCCTCAATTACCAAATTAATGACCGCGATGGTGGTGCTGGATGCACGACTGCCGCTGGATGAGAAACTCAAGGTCGATATCAGCCAGACGCCGGAAATGAAGGGGATTTACTCTCGCGTGCGTTTGAACAGCGAAATCAGCCGTAAAAATATGCTGCTGCTGGCATTGATGTCCTCGGAAAACCGTGCGGCAGCGAGCCTGGCACATCATTATCCTGGCGGTTACGACGCGTTTATTCGCGCGATGAACGCGAAAGCGAAATCACTGGGGATGAAGAATACGCGTTTTGTGGAGCCGACGGGTCTGTCGATCCATAACGTGTCGACCGCGCGCGATCTGACCCAAATGCTGATCGCCAGCAAGCAGTATCCGCTGATCGGACAGCTCAGCACCACGCGTGAAGAGATGGCCACGTTTGCGAATCCGGCTTACACGCTGCCGTTCCGCAATACTAACCATCTGGTTTATCGGGAGAACTGGAATATTCAGTTAACCAAAACGGGCTTTACCAATGCGGCGGGTCACTGTCTGGTGATGCGTACTGTGTTCAACGGTAAACCGGTGGCGCTGGTGGTGATGGATGCCTTTGGTAAATACACCCACTTTGCCGATGCCAGCCGTCTACGGACCTGGATTGAAACCGGTAAAGCCCAGCCAGTACCGGCGGCAGCGTTGAGCTATAAAAAGCAAAAAGCTGCGCAAATGGCCTCAGCGTCATCGGCGGGTGAACAAACCGCGCAAAACGATTAACTATTCCGGCAGCGTCCAGTCACCGTCGTTGAGTGGACGCTGCATGATCAGCGTATCCCGCCAGTTCCCTTTCTTGTAGCCCACGCTTCTGAGCTGTCCGGCCACTTCAAAGCCATGCTTTTTGTGCAGACGAATAGAGCCTGAATTGTTGTGCCCGTCACCCACCACCGCAATCATTTGTCGCCAGTGGCCTTGTTCGCAGCGTTCAATCAGGGCATCCATCAGCGCGCTGCCAAAACCGCGTCCAGTGGCGCTGGCATCGACATAGATCGACTCTTCAAGCGTATAGCGATAGGCAGGGCGAGCGCGATACAGCGCGGCATAGCAGTAACCCACCACCACACCACGATAAAGCGCCACCAGCCAGGGCAACCCCTCGGCGGCGATATCGCGCATGCGCTGGCGAATTTCATCAATAGCGGGAGGGACTTCTTCAAACGAGGCGCGACCGTTCAACACATGCCAGGCATAGATGGCGGCAATCGCGTGGACATCGTCAGGCTGGGCGTCGCGCACCTCAACTTCATTCGCAGATAAGATCTCAACGGCCGACATGGCGGGCTTTCTCCTGGAAGAAAAAAGCCGGAGAAACGTTTCTCCGGCACGTGTCGATACTCTAGTACGATTGATGTGCGCTTAACAATATTTTCAGTGAGGCTTTACGGATTGTTCAGAGGCTTGCGAATCACCACCGTCTGAAGTAACCGCTTCACGCCAGTATTTATGCTTTGTCGTTTTGCCAATGCCGGGGTTCATGCTGTTTGTTGGATCATTCTCGCGATAAAAACGCTTAAGCGTGTCCGGCGCTTCATACAAATGACCAACATTGTGTTCAGCAGGGTACTGCGCCCCGCGAACGCGCAACAGTTCAAGCATTTCGTCTTTCAGAGCATGCGCATCGACACCCTTTTTGACGATGTAATCCTGATGGAAAACGTGGCACATAAAGTGACCGTAATAGAGTTTATGCACCAGCTTGCTGTCGATCTCAGGCGGCAACTGTTCAAACCATTCCGTATCGTTACGACGCAGGGCAATGTCCAGCGCCAGAATGTCTTCGACCTCTTCGGAATGGACGGCCTGATAGCGAATCGCTGCGCCCGCCGCCGCAAAGCGGTGTAAAAACGCTTTGCTGCCTTCTTCCGGTGTACAGGCAAAGAAATCGCCCTCGGCAGTTTTGAAGAATTCACTCAGCCAGGTTTGCGCTTCATTAATCCCGTCGCCCGCCATCTTCAACAGCAGATGGTGTTCGTATTTATCACGCCAGCTTTTCATGCGCGGCGGTAAATGCGCCGGGAACGCGTTGCCCAGTTTCTGCATAAAACGATCGGTAAAATGCGGTTTAAACAGCGAGACTTTACCCAGCATCGCGTCGGCGCGGCCTTTCATGGTGAAGAAGAACGGCATTTTATCGGTGCCGAGCTTGTCGATCATCAGGAAGGTGTCTTTGCCGTAGCGCTCAGCGATATCGTAAATATCACGGTGCATGTATTCGCCCGCCACCGGCAGATTCGCGAATTCACCCAGAATATGGCGGCGGATTTCCGTCAACACGTCCGGCTGGTTGGTGCCGATATAAAAGACCTGCTGTTTCTTCTCGGCGGGAAGGTATCGAGACGCACGGCGAACACCGCCAGCTTGCCCGCACACCCGGAGGATTCAAACAGACGATCCGGATCGGCGTTGTAACGCGCCGGGGTATCGGCGTCGATATCCCGCACGCGGGTAATGTAATCATGATCGTGGGCGTGACGACCGTCGTGCTGAACGTCAGCGTCGGTGACGCGCTCGTCGTCAAGTTTACTGAGGATCTGTTCTGGCGTGACGCCGAGATTGATACCCAGATGGTTCACCAGCGTGAGCTTGCCGTTTTCGTCAATGCGCGCGTACAGCGACATTTCGGTATAAGCCGGCCCGCGCTGCACCAGCGAACCGCCAGAGTTGTTGCAGATCCCACCGACCACCGATGCGCCAATACAGGATGAACCAATCACAGAATGCGGTTCGCGACCGAGCGGTTTAAGCGCCTTTTCCAGTGAATACAGCGTGGTGCCAGGGTATGCCAGCACCTGCTCACCTTTATCCAGCACATGCAGCTTATCCAGGCGTAAAGTGCTGATAATGACAATATCGCGGTCGTAATCATTGCCGTTTGGCGTGGAGCCCTCTGTCAGACCGGTATTCGCCGCCTGCATCAGAATGATTTTGTCGGCTTCGACGCAGGCCGCCAGCACGCGCCACAGGTCGAGCAGCGTACCCGGGAAAACCACAGCCAGCGCCTCGCCCTGACCGGAACGAAAGCCTTTGCGATAACGGGCCGTTTTTTCCGGGTCAGTCAGCAGGTGCGAGTGGCCGACCAGCCGCGACAGTTCGTTAATGAATGCGTTGTGATGTTGAGTCCGAACAGAAGTCATTTTCCACTCCTTGTGGTGGGGCAAATTTCTCGCTGTAAAGCATAGCGCGATTAACTTATAAGCGAACAAGTATTCACGAGAAAAATCAGAGAATAACCCTGCAACGTTTTAAGGGTTTGTGGCACACTGCGCTTTTCGCACGGTCTGGCCGAGTTTTCCGGCGGTTGATGATGAGAGAGTACAACAACATGAAATGGCTTTGTTCTGTAGCTGTCGCAGTAGGTCTGGCGCTGCAACCCGCGCTCGCTGAAGATCTGTTTGGCAATCACCCGTTAACCCCGGAAGCACGCGATAAATTCGTCAACGAATTGCTCACGAAAATGACGGTCGATGAGAAAATCGGCCAGCTGCGTCTGATCAGCGTCGGACCGGATAACCCGAAAGAGGCGATTCGCGACATGATTCAGGAGAGTCAGGTCGGGGCGATTTTTAACACCGTGACCCGTGAAGACATCCGCAAAATGCAGGATCAGGTGATGCAGTTGAGCCGCCTGAAAATTCCTCTGTTCTTCGCTTACGATGTCGTCCACGGCCAGCGTACCGTTTTCCCTATCAGCCTCGGTTTAGCGTCCTCTTTCAATCTGGATGCAGTCAGAACCGTTGGGCGTATTTCTGCTTATGAAGCGGCGGATGATGGCCTGAACATGACCTGGGCGCCTATGGTCGACGTCTCCCGCGATCCGCGTTGGGGCCGTGCGTCAGAAGGGTTTGGTGAAGATACCTACCTCACCGCGACCCTGGGCAAAACCATGGTAGAAGCGATGCAGGGTAAAAGCCCGGCGGATCGCTACTCGGTGATGACCAGCGTTAAACACTTTGCGGCGTATGGCGCAGTCGAAGGCGGTAAAGAGTACAACACCGTGGATATGAGTCCGCAGCGTCTCTTCAACGACTACATGCCACCGTATAAAGCCGGGCTGGATGCCGGTAGCGGTGCGGTCATGGTGGCGCTGAACTCTTTGAATGGCACACCGGCGACCTCAGATTCCTGGCTACTCAAAGATGTTCTGCGCGATCAGTGGGGCTTTAAAGGCATCACCGTTTCCGATCACGGCGCGATTAAAGAGTTGATTAAGCACGGTGCGGCGTCCGACCCAGAAGACGCGGTGCGCGTGGCGCTCAAAGCCGGTATCAACATGAGCATGAGCGACGAGTATTACAGCAAATATCTGCCCGATCTGGTGAAAACCGGCAAGGTGACGATGGCAGAGCTGGATGACGCCACGCGCCATGTGCTGAATGTAAAATATGACATGGGCTTGTTTAACGATCCGTACAGCCATCTGGGACCAAAAGATTCCGATCCGGCGGATACCAACGCGGAAAGTCGTCTGCACCGCAAAGATGCCCGTGAAGTGGCGCGCGAAAGTTTGGTTCTGCTGAAAAACCGTCTCGAGACGTTGCCGCTGAAAAAATCGGGCACCATTGCGGTCGTTGGTCCTCTGGCTGACAGCAAACGCGACGTGATGGGGAGCTGGTCCGCTGCGGGCGTAGCCGATCAATCCGTTACCGTGTTGACGGGGATTAAAAACGCGCTGGGTGAAAACGGCAAAGTGGTTTATGCCAAAGGCGCGAATGTCACCAACGATAAAGATATCGTGACGTTCCTGAATCAGTACGAAGAGGCGGTGAAAGTTGATCCGCGTTCTGCCCAGGCGATGATCGACGAAGCCGTTAACGCGGCAAAGCAGTCTGACGTGGTGGTTGCCGTCGTCGGCGAAGCGCAAGGCATGGCGCACGAAGCGTCCAGCCGCACGGATATCAACATTCCACAAAGTCAACGCGACCTGATTGCTGCGCTGAAAGCCACCGGTAAACCGCTGGTGCTGGTGCTGATGAACGGTCGTCCGCTGACGCTGGTCAAAGAAGATCAACAGGCTGACGCGCTGCTGGAAACCTGGTTTGCGGGTACTGAAGGCGGTAACGCGATTGCCGATGTGCTGTTTGGCGATTACAACCCATCGGGCAAACTGCCGATGTCCTTCCCGCGCTCGGTTGGGCAGATCCCGGTGTACTACAGCCATCTCAATACCGGCCGTCCGTATAACGCGGATAAGCCAAACAAATACACCTCACGCTACTTTGACGAAGCGAACGGCCCGCTGTATCCGTTTGGTTACGGTCTGAGCTATACCACCTTCAACGTTTCCGACGTGAAAATGTCAGCATCGTCTATGAAGCGTGACGGAAAAGTGACGGCCAGTGTGGAAGTGACCAATACCGGTAAACGTGAAGGGGCGACCGTCATCCAGATGTACGTTCAGGACGTCACCGCGTCGATGAGCCGTCCGGTGAAGCAGCTGCGCGGCTTCGAAAAAGTGGATCTGAAACCGGGCGAGACGAAAACCGTCAGCTTCCCAATTGATGTCGACGCGCTGAAGTTCTGGAATCAGCAGATGAAATATGACGCTGAGGCCGGCAAGTTTAACGTCTTTATCGGGGTTGACTCCGCTCGCGTGAATAAAGGCGAGTTCGAACTGCTGTAATTTCTCCTGCCCCTGAATCCCCCGCCAGTCGGGGGATTGTTCTTACCTTATGCTAATAACGCATTTTGTCGGTTAAATTGCCCGTTTTAAACTACGCTTTTCTCTCAAGCCTCTGATAAGGGCGATAAAAAATGAGGATAGCGGAATGACAATTTCAAAGCGGGTTTTAGGGTCTGCGGCGTTGCTGGCGGCGTTAAGCCTGCCATTACAGGCGGCTGAGCCGGTAAAAGTCGGATCGAAAATCGATACCGAAGGGGCTTTGCTCGGCAATATTATTCTTCAGGTTCTTGAAAGCCACGGCGTTAAAACGGTCAATAAAGTGCAGCTTGGTACAACGCCCGTCGTGCGCGGCGCGATCACGTCTGGTGAACTGGATATCTATCCGGAATACACGGGCAACGGCGCATTTTTCTTTAAAGATGAAAACGATGCGGCGTGGAAAAATGCCAGCGCAGGCTACGAGAAAGTGAAAAAACTCGACGCCGAGCAGAATAAGCTCATCTGGCTGACGCCAGCCCCGGCAAACAACACCTGGACCATTGCCGTGCGCAAAGATCTGGCTGAGAAAGGTAAACTCACCTCCCTCGACGATTTAAGCCGTTATCTTAAAGATAAAGGTGATTTTAAACTCGCCGCATCGGCCGAATTTATCGAACGTCCGGACGCGTTACCGGCCTTTGAAAAAGCGTACGATTTCAAACTCGATCAGAAACAGCTTCTGTCTCTGGCTGGCGGTGACACCGCGGTGACGATTAAAGCTGCAGCGCAGCAAACATCAGGCGTGAATGCCGCGATGGCGTACGGCACAGACGGTCCGGTTGCCGCGCTGGGGCTGCAAACGCTCACCGATCCAAAAGGTGTCCAGCCGATCTATGCGCCCGCGCCCGTTGTACGTGAAGCGGTGCTGAAAGCCTATCCGCAGATGGGCGACTGGCTGAAGCCGGTGTTTGAAACGCTTGATGAAAAAACGCTGCAACAGCTCAACGCGAGCATTGCTGTGGAAGGGCTGGATGCTAAAAAAGTGGCGGCCGATTACCTGAAGCAAAAAGGTCTCGTAAAGTAACAGGGAAAAGTGGTGCCAATAAAATGTCATAACCGTGTACTGTTGCTGCTGGCGTGCTTTGCGCTGGCAGCGTGCGCGTTGCCGTTTGTTAATTTTGCCCCTAATCGCCTGGTTTCCGGTGAAGGGCGTGCGGTCTGGCAGATATGGGCATTTTCGCCCATGTTGTTGGGACTGTCTCTGGTGCTGATGGCGTTGCTGTCGTTCTGGCGGGGGCGTCTGTCGCTGATTCTCACGTTGTTCCTGTGCGAATCTCTTTTCGCGTTACTGGTGTGGAGTGCCGGTCTGGCCGCTACGCATTTGAGCACGGTTGAAAGCCCGCTGGCACGAACGTCAATCGGCAGTGGATTGTGGCTGTGGATAGCCCTGTGCCTGTTGGGCTGTAGCGATGCGATTCGCCGACTCACTCAGCAGCCGCTCTGGCGCTGGCTGCTGAATGCGCAGATCTGGATCGTGCCGCTGCTGATCGTGTTTAGCGGCGAGCTACATTCGCTTTCGTTGCTGAAGGAGTACGCTAATCGCCAGGATGTGTTTGACGATGCGCTGGTCCAGCATTTGACCATTCTGTTTGGTACGCTGATTCCGGCGTTGCTGATCGGCGTACCTGTTGGCATGTGGTGTTATCGTCATCCCTCTCGTCAGGGGCCGGTTTTTGCCGTACTTAACGTGATTCAGACTATCCCTTCTGTAGCCCTTTTTGGTTTGCTGATTGCTCCGCTCGCCGGGCTGGTGAAATCATTTCCTGCGCTTTCATCATTGGGTATCGCAGGCACAGGGCTGACGCCTGCGCTCATTGCGCTGGTGCTATATGCATTGCTGCCATTGGCGCGCGGGGTTCTGGCGGGGTTAAGCCAGGTTTCACCGGACGTGCTGGAAAGCGCCAGTGCGATGGGCATGAGTCAGCGTCAGCGCTTCTGGAAGGTGCAGCTACCCATCGCGTTGCCGCTTCTGCTGCGCAGCCTGCGCGTGGTAACGGTACAAACCGTCGGTATGGCGGTGATTGCGGCGCTGATTGGTGCCGGCGGTTTCGGGGCGCTGGTTTTCCAGGGGTTACTCAGCAGTGCGCTGGATTTAGTTTTGCTTGGCGTCATTCCAACCATTGCGCTGGCGGTGGTCATTGACGCCGTCTTTGCCTTGTGGCTCGCTCTGCTGAAAGGGAAAAATCATGATTGAATTTCATAATGTGAATAAGAATTTTGCCGGTCAGCCCGCAGTCCGCAACCTCAATTTACGCTTTGAAGAAGGGGCATTCTCAGTGCTGATTGGCACTTCCGGCTCCGGGAAATCCACGACGCTCAAGATGATCAACCGGCTGGTGGAACATGACAGCGGGATGATTCGTTTTGCCGGAGAGGAGATCCGAAGTCTGCCGGTGCTGGAGTTGCGCCGCCGCATGGGGTATGCCATTCAGTCGATTGGCCTGTTCCCGCACTGGACGGTCGCGCAGAATATTGCCACCGTGCCGCAACTGCAAAAATGGTCGCGGCAGAAAGTCGCCGAGCGGTTAGATGAACTGATGGCGCTGCTGGGCCTTGAGCCGCAGTTGCGCGAGCGTTTCCCGCATCAGCTTTCCGGCGGTCAGCAGCAGCGCGTGGGCGTGGCGCGGGCGCTGGCGGCGAATCCCCAGGTGCTGTTGATGGATGAGCCTTTTGGTGCGCTGGACCCGGTCACGCGCGGCGCGTTGCAAACCGAGATGACGCGCATTCACCGCATTCTGGGCCGTACCATTATCCTGGTGACGCATGATATCGATGAAGCGCTGCGCCTTGCCGACCGACTGGTATTGATGGACAACGGTGAAGTGGTGCAGCAGGGAACGCCGCTCGAACTGTTAACCCGTCCGGCGACGGATTTTGTCCGCGAATTCTTTGGCCGCAGCGAACTGGGCGTCCGACTGCTTTCGCTTCGCACGGTAGGGGAATATCTGCGTCCTCAGAATGCCACCGTGACGGGCGATGCGCTGCATATTCAGATGAGCCTGCGTGATGCGCTTTCAGCCTTTGTCGCCCACCAATGTGAAGTCTTGCCGGTGGTTGATGAGCACGGGACGCCGTGCGGCACGCTGCATTTTCGCGATCTGCTGGCAGGGGAGGTGGCGCATGAAGTGGATGCGTGATCCGCTGCTATGGCTGGTTGTGGTGTTTGTCGCGTTATTGGGATGGATGCCGCATAGCGGTGCGCTGTTTGGCGCGTTATTTCCTGAATTACCGCGACCGGTTTATTTGCAGGAGAGTTTTATCAGCCTGACGCTGGCGCATTTCTGGCTGGTGGGCGTGTCGAGCGTGATCGCAATTGTGCTGGGGGTTGGCGCCGGTATCGCGGTAACACGTCCCGCAGGCAAAGAGTTTCGCCCGCTGGTCGAGACCATTGCTGCCATCGGTCAGACGTTTCCGCCAGTGGCGGTGCTCGCCATTGCCGTTCCGGTGATCGGGTTTGGTCAGGAACCGGCGATTATTGCACTGATATTGTATGGCGTGTTGCCGATTTTACAGGCGACGCTGGCGGGACTGACGGCGGTTCCAGCGGCGGTGGTGAGCGTCGCAGAAGGCATGGGCATGAGCGCCGGACAGCGGCTGAGAAAGGTAGAACTGCCGCTTGCTGCCCCGGTGATTCTGGCGGGGATCCGAACGTCAGTCATTATTAATATTGGCACCGCGACCATTGCATCAACCGTTGGGGCGAATACGTTAGGCACGCCGATCATCATCGGTCTGAGCGGATTTAACACCGCGTATATTCTGCAAGGCGCGGTGCTCGTTGCGCTGGCGGCGATTGTGGTCGATCGTGGTTTTGAACGACTGGCGCGGTATATCAGCCGACACCGCCACGCACGATAAATGAATAACCGGCCAGCATGACGCCGCCGATGCCGCTGATAGCCATTAAGGCGAAGAGAGTAATGGCGGCCACTTTGGTTGCCTTCATGATGTGCTCCTTTTGTTAACCGTCCAATTATACGGTGAAGCACGTCTGTTAATGAACCATTAAATGCCGTGAAGGTAAATTACGGACCGAGAGTAAAGACGGGATAGCCATGCTCTCGCCATTCGCTCAGGAGCTGTTGCTGAGCGGCGGTCGGAATATCGCCGCACCAGACAAGCAGCGTTTGCCCTTCGAACAGCTCCGGACGAAGGTTGGGTAAGGAATGCGCCAGCACGTCGACGCGCCAGCCTTGCTGAGTCGCAATCCACGCTTCAAGCCATAGACGTGTGGTATCGTGCACATTCCAGCCAACGACCAGTGCATCTTTGCCGCTCTTCTTGCGTGCCGATGAGAGGCACACGGAAATGTAATTGATCAGTACGCCATCCAGCATGCTCAGTAACGTCTGCAATGCCGGTTGCTGGGACTGGAGGCGACGGCGAAGAGGAATAAAGAGGTGAGTGATCAACGTCTGGGCAGGATAATCCCGCCCCTGTTCCTTGATCCAGGTGCGCAAGCGCTGAAGGTTTCCAGCCTGCAGGAACCGTAGCAGGGTTTCCTGATGCTCACGCCATTCGCTCTGGCAACCGGGTTCGTGTTCGGTTAACAGCGACTTAACCTTGCTGACCTGTACGCCATTATCGATCCAGCTTTTGATTTCGCGGATACGGTCAATATCCGCATCGTTAAACAGGCGGTGTCCACCGTCGGTTCGCTGCGGTTTCAATAACCCATACCGTCGCTGCCAGGCTCGCAGTGTCACGGGATTGATCTCACAAAGCACTGCCACTTCACCTATTGTGTAAAGCGCCATGTTCGCCCCCTGGCTTGCGCATCCCCAGAATAACTGTAGACGCTGATTCACGAACCAGGAAGAATCGACCGTTTTTTGTACAAATAATGCGAAGGATGGACTATCTCCGGGTAAACGATGTGATACCGGACACGAATTACAGCTTTTTTGGAATGCTTCAAAGAAAGTTAATGTGCATCAGTGTATGTTACGCGTTTTTAGAAAGTGCGGTTTTCGGCTATGTACGAATTTAATCTGGTGTTGCTGCTGCTTCAGCAGATGTGTGTGTTTTTGGTCATCGCGTGGCTGATGAGTAAAACGCGGCTGTTTATTCCGCTGATGCAGGTGACCGTTCGCCTCCCGCACAAACTACTTTGCTACGTCACTTTCTCCATTTTCTGCATTCTGGGGACCTATTTTGGTCTTCATATCGAAGATTCCATCGCCAATACTCGCGCTATCGGTGCCGTGATGGGCGGGTTGCTCGGCGGCCCGCTTGTCGGTGGCCTGGTGGGATTAACCGGCGGATTACATCGCTATTCGATGGGCGGGATGACGGCGTTGAGCTGTATGATCTCCACCATTGTTGAGGGATTGCTCGGCGGTCTGGTTCACAGCTATATGATCAAACGCGGTCGCCCGGATAAAGTTTTTAGCCCGCTGACCGCGGGGGCGATTACGCTTGTGGCCGAGCTGGCCCAAATGCTGATCATCTTGCTGATTGCGCGTCCCTTTGAAGATGCGCTGCATTTGGTCAGCAGCATCGCGGCACCGATGATGGTGACTAATACTGTGGGTGCGGCGTTGTTCATGCGCATCCTGCTCGACAAGCGCGCCATGTTTGAAAAATACACCTCGGCATTTTCCTCCACGGCGTTAAAAGTCGCCGCGTCGACAGAAGGCATTTTGCGCCAGGGTTTTAACGAAGAGAACAGCATGAAAGTGGCGCAGGTGCTGTATCAGGAGCTGGATATCGGTGCCGTCGCCATTACCGACCGCGAACGATTACTGGCGTTTACCGGAACCGGTGACGACCATCATTTACCGGGTAAGCCCATTTCGTCCGCTTACACGCTGCGGGCGATTGAAACAGGCGAGGTAGTCTACGCCGACGGTAACGAAGTGCCTTATCGCTGCTCGTTGCATCCCCAGTGCAAGCTTGGCTCTACGCTGGTGATCCCGCTACGGGGTGAAAATCAGCACGTGATGGGGACCATTAAATTATACGAGGCCAAAAACCGCCTGTTCAGTTCCATCAACCGCACCTTAGGCGAGGGGATTGCACAGCTGTTATCGGCGCAAATCCTGGCCGGGCAATATGAACGGCAGAAGGCGTTGCTGACACAGTCAGAGATCAAACTGCTGCATGCGCAGGTGAATCCGCATTTCTTGTTCAATGCCCTGAATACGCTGAAAGCAGTGATCCGACGAGACAGTGACCAGGCGGCACAGCTGGTGCAATTTCTCTCGACCTTTTTCCGCAAGAATTTGAAACGCCCGTCGGAGATAGTCACGCTGGCTGATGAGATTGAGCATGTGAATGCGTATCTGCAAATTGAAAAAGCACGATTCCAGTCGCGCTTGCAGGTGTCGTTATTTGTGCCGGATGAATTAGCGCATCAGCATCTTCCGGCGTTTACTCTGCAGCCGATTGTTGAAAACGCGATTAAACACGGGACGTCTCAGCTGCTGGGCACCGGTGAAATTAGCATCACGGCCAGCCAGTTTAATCATCATCTGGTGCTGGATATTGAAGATAATGCCGGGCTTTATCAGCCTGCAGCCGTAGCAGGCGGGTTGGGAATGAGCCTGGTGGACAAACGCCTGCGCGCGCATTTTGGCGATGATTGCGGAATCACCGTCGCCTGCGAAGCAGACAGCTTTACCCGTATTACCTTAAGATTGCCGCTGGAGGAAAACGTATGCTAAGAGTGCTGATTGTTGATGATGAGCCGTTAGCGCGGGAAAACCTGCGGGTTCTGCTTCAGGAGCAGAACGATATCGAGATTGTGGGCGAATGCGCGAATGCGATAGAAGCTATTGGCGCAGTGCATAAATTGCGCCCGGACGTACTCTTCCTGGATATTCAGATGCCGCGCATTAGCGGTCTGGAAATGGTCGGAATGCTCGACCCCGAACACCGCCCGTATATCGTTTTTCTGACGGCGTTTGATGAGTACGCGGTGAAAGCATTCGAGGAGCATGCGTTCGATTATTTGTTGAAACCGATTGAAGAAAAGCGGCTCGACAAGACGCTTAACCGTTTACGTCAGGAGCGTACCGTGCAGGACGTCTCGCTGCTACCGGAACATCAGCAGACGTTGAAATTCATTCCCTGCACCGGACATAGCCGAATTTATCTCCTGCAAATGGACGATGTGGCTTTCGTCAGCAGCCGCATGAGCGGTGTTTTTGTCACTAGCGCTGAAGGCAAGGAAGGTTTTACGGAGCTGACGCTGCGCACGCTCGAAAGCCGTACGCCGCTGATACGCTGCCATCGCCAGTATCTGGTGAACATGGCACATCTGAAAGAGATCCGTCTGGAAGAGAACGGCCAGGCCGAACTGGTGTTACGCGCAGGGCAGACGGTGCCGGTGAGCCGCCGCTATCTCAAGAGCCTGAAAGAGGCGATTGGGCTGTAAAACTGGTACACTGCACCCATCGCAATACCGAAAGCTGAAGGCATTATGTTAAGTAACGACATTCTTCGTAGCGTGCGCTACATCCTGAAATCGAATAACAACGATCTGGTGCGTATTCTCGCACTCGCCGAAGTGGAAACTACGCCGGCAAATATTACCAGCTGGATAACCAAAGAAGACGAAGAGGGCTTTGTTCGCTGCCCGGACATCATTCTCTCGTCGTTTTTGAATGGCCTGATTTACGATAAGCGCGGAAAGGCAGAAGACACGCCTCCGCTGTCGCCAGAGCGTCGTGTTAACAACAATCTTGTGTTGAAGAAATTGCGTATCGCATTTTCCCTCAAAACCGATGATGTGCTGGCGATCATGGCCGAGCAGAAATTCCGTGTGTCGATGCCGGAAATTACCGCCATGATGCGTGCGCCGGATCATAAGAATTACCGTGAATGCGGCGACCAGTTTTTGCGTTACTTCTTACGCGGGCTGACCAACCGCTTGCATAAGAAAGCATAAAAAAAGCCGGAGATTATCTCCGGCTTTTTATTTATTTCACCTGCTGACCAGGCTTGGCACCTTCGTCAGGGCTTAACAGGAAGATATCTTTCCCGCCAGGGCCTGCAGCCATCACCATCCCTTCAGAGATGCCGAAACGCATTTTGCGCGGCGCAAGGTTAGCAACCATCACCGTCTGGCGACCAATCAGCACCTGCGGATCGGGATAGGCAGAGCGAATGCCTGAGAAGACGTTACGCTTTTCACCACCCAGATCCAGCGTCAGGCGCAGCAGCTTGTCGGAGCCTTCAACGAATTCTGCATTTTCAATCAGCGCGACGCGCAAATCGACTTTTGCGAAATCGTCAAAAGTGATGGTTTCCTGAATCGGGTCATCCGCCAGCGGGCCCGTCGCCGGAGCCGCAGCGGCTTTCACTTCTTCTTTAGACGCCTCAACCAGCGCTTCAACCTGTTTCATTTCGATACGGTTATACAGCGCTTTAAAGGTGTTCACCTTGTGGCTGAGCAACGGCTGCTGAATAGCATCCCAGGTCAGTTCGGTGTTCAGGAATGCTTCTGCACGTTCAGAGAGCGTTGGCAGAACGGGCTTCAGATAGGTCATCAGCACGCGGAACAGGTTGATGCCCATAGAGCAAATCGCCTGCAGATCCGCATCGCGGCCTTCTTGCTTCGCGACAACCCACGGTGCCTGCTCATCGACATAGCGGTTTGCCAGATCGGCCAGGGCCATGATTTCGCGTACGGCTTTGCCGAACTCACGCGCTTCCCACGCTTCGCCAATGGTCGCCGCTGCGTCGGTGAAGGTTTTATACAGCGCCGGATCGGCCAGTTCAGCCGCCATCACACCGTCAAAACGCTTGCCGATAAAGCCTGCGTTACGGGACGCCAGGTTGACTACTTTATTCACGATGTCTGCGTTCACGCGCTGGACGAAGTCTTCCAGATTCAGGTCGATATCATCAATGCGAGACGAGAGCTTCGCGGTGTAGTAATAGCGCAGACTGTCGGCGTCAAAGTGATTCAGCCAGGTGCTGGCTTTAATGAACGTACCGCGAGATTTGGACATCTTCGCGCCATTCACCGTGACATAACCGTGGACGAACAGATTTGTCGGTTTACGGAAGCCGCTGCCTTCCAGCATGGCGGGCCAGAACAGGCTGTGGAAATAAACGATGTCTTTGCCGATGAAGTGATACAGCTCGGCGTCGGAATCTTTCTTCCAGTATTCCTCAAAGCTCGTGGTATCGCCGCGCTTGTCGCACAGGTTCTTGAACGAGCCCATGTAGCCAATTGGCGCATCGAGCCAGACGTAGAAATATTTGCCCGGCGCGTCGGGAATTTCAAAACCGAAGTAAGGCGCATCGCGGGAAATATCCCACTGCTGCAGACCGGATTCGAACCACTCCTGCATTTTGTTCGCGACCTGTTCCTGTAGCGCACCGCTGCGTGTCCACGCCTGCAGCATTTCGCTAAACGACGGCAGGTCAAAGAAGAAGTGTTCAGAATCACGCATCACTGGCGTCGCGCCAGACACCACGGATTTTGGCTCGATAAGCTCGGTTGGGCTGTAAGTTGCGCCGCACACTTCGCAGTTATCGCCGTACTGATCCGGGGATTTACATTTCGGGCAGGTGCCTTTCACGAAACGATCCGGCAGGAACATGCCTTTTTCTGGATCGAACAGCTGAGAGATGGTGCGGTTTTTAATAAAACCGTTCTCTTTCAGACGGGTGTAGATAAGCTCCGACAGTTCGCGGTTCTCGTCGCTGTGCGTGGAGTGATAGTTGTCGTAGCTGATGTCAAAGCCAGCAAAATCGGTCTGATGCTCCTGACTCATTTCGGTAATCATCTGCTCTGGAGACATGCCCAGCTGCTGTGCTTTCAGCATGATCGGTGTGCCGTGGGCATCGTCTGCGCAGATGAAGTTTACCTGGTGGCCGCGCATTCGCTGGTAACGGACCCAGACATCAGCCTGGATATGCTCCAGCATGTGGCCGAGGTGGATTGAACCGTTTGCGTACGGCAGTGCGCACGTTACCAGAATTTTTTTCGCGACTTGAGTCATAGTGGGCATTACTTCTTTTAACTGTAAAAAGGGCTTTTGATGTTACCCGAAAGGCCATAACTACGCCAAGAATTAAGGGCATCAATCCATAAATGAATAATTGTGACCACTGGGGTAAACTTAACGGTGACGAGTACTTTTTCAGAACAACAACAAAGGAGTCGGGATGAGTCCTCAATCCCAGGCCAAATCACCGGAAGCCTTACGAGCAATGGTCGCCGGGACGCTGGCAAATTTTCAGCATCCAACACTGAAACACAATCTTACGACGCTGAAAGCGTTGCACCACGTGGCATGGCTGGATGACACCCTGCATATCGAAGTGCAGATGCCGTTTATCTGGACGAATGCTTTCGAGGCGCTCAAAGAGCAGTGCAGTTCAGATCTGCTGCGCATCACAGGCGCGAAAGCGATTGACTGGAAATTGACGCACAATATCGCCACGCTAAAACGCGTAAAAAACCAGGCGGGCGTGAATGGTGTTAAGAACATTATCGCCATCAGCTCCGGTAAAGGCGGAGTAGGGAAATCCTCTACCGCAGTCAATCTGGCGCTGGCGCTGGCGGCTGAAGGGGCAAAAGTCGGGATTCTTGATGCCGATATTTACGGCCCCTCTATCCCAAATATGTTAGGTGCGGAGAATCAACGACCAACCTCACCGGATGGCACCCATATGGCGCCTATTATCGCTCACGGGCTGGCGACCAATTCCATTGGTTATCTCGTCACCGATGATAACGCGATGGTGTGGCGCGGCCCGATGGCCAGTAAAGCGCTGTTGCAAATGCTGCAGGAAACCCTGTGGCCGGATCTTGATTATCTGGTCCTGGATATGCCGCCGGGCACCGGCGACATTCAGCTGACGCTGGCGCAAAATATTCCTGTCACGGGTGCTGTTGTCGTTACGACGCCGCAGGATATTGCGCTGATCGACGCTAAAAAAGGCATCGTCATGTTTGAGAAGGTTGAAGTGCCGGTGCTGGGTGTTGTCGAAAATATGAGTGTGCATATTTGCAGCAACTGCGGGCATCACGAAGCGATCTTTGGTACTGGTGGCGCTGAGAAACTGGCCGAGCAGTATCACACACAGCTTCTCGGACAAATGCCGCTGCATATCACGCTGCGTGAAGATCTTGATAAGGGTAAGCCAACGGTTGTTAGCCGTCCTGAAAGCGAGTTTGCCGAGATGTATCGCCAGCTGGCAGGGCGCGTCGCAGCCCAGCTTTACTGGCAGGGTGAAGTCATTCCGAGTGAGATCGCCTTCCGCGCGGTTTAAACACGCATAATACAGGCTGCCTGTCAGGGTAGCCTGTAATGCATCAGATAATATTCCCCGTCCGGAGAATCCCCCGTCGCTTCGATGTGCCAACCGTGTCGTTGATAAAACCTCACGGCGCGCTCATTTTTGACCAGACACTTCAGAGCACCCGTGCTGGTGAAGCTTTTCTGAACGTGTGTTAACAACGCGCTTCCTACGCCTGCGTGCAGCCGTTGCGGATCGACAAACAGATTGTGCAGAAAATTATCGTTAGTCCATACCGAGGCAAATCCAACCCGATGACCGTCATGGATGGCGACCCAGATTTGCTCATTACGCGTAGCGGCATCGAAATCTTCGAGTTGCCACCGATCGCTATTAAGCCACGGCCAGGCCACCCGGCGAGAATGCAAAAAGAGCGTCCGCAGGAAAGGGCGATCGCTCTCCTGCCAGGGTCTAACGACGATCGAATCAGCGATGATAGAAAATATCCCCGTTGTACGCTTTATAAATTTTACCGTCAGTATCGCCAATCAGGACGTAATTTTCGCCCATGTAAGTCCAGTGTGTCCCTGCGTCCGGCGCGGGAAGATTACGCAGTTGATATTGTTTGATGGTGTACTCAGGCGTTTGGTACTGCGCCGGAGCGGTGTCACCAATTTTAAATTTTGTAAAGTCGGCGATGAATTCTTGTTCTTCATAGGCTTGAATGCCTGATGGTGAAGCCGTTTGTGGGGCAGAATAAGCCGCACTGGTCAGTGACATCAAGACACCCAAAAGCAGCATTTTACGCTTAGTCATTTTCTCTCCGCTTAGACTTTTACTGTTACCTCAACCCACTGTCTCATGCAGTGTGGTCAACAGGCTATTTTAAATGGCATGGCTGTGCTTGTTCGATAAAAAATGTAACAAATTTGGGCAGGTTTGCACATGGATTGATTCAATTCTCACGGGAATGCATTGGTGTGAATTGAATCATCGAAATTATGATTCGTGAGAAGTATTTGAGTAATGGATAAAGTATAAAACTGGACACTACAGTGAATGAATTTATTAACACGACGTTCTAGTATTTAAAATTCATGCGAATACCCTGCATGACTTTATAGCTGACAGTATTTTGGCTTGCAATGGATTGCTAAAACATTCTCTGGTTTGTTTTTTGTCCATTACCTGATAAGGGTTTAATTTAAGTTTTTGATAAACTTTAAATTAAATGTATCACTTGCTTGTCATTTATAAGCAAGCCCTAATAATTTCTTAGAAAGTAAGACCTCGCTATTTACATGAAAAATAAAATATCGCTGCCAATTTTAACACTAATAATAAGCCATTTGACCGGGTGCGCTGCTTTACCTGGGCAACAACTTGGCTTATCAGGTAAAAATATCATTCCTGCAACGGATGCAAATTTTAATATTAATGAGAAAGTTGATGTGTATACCGTTACGCCTTCTCTCATCGATATGTTACGTCCAACGACGTTGAAATCTCAGTCAAATCCTAGTCTGGATGAGCGATTAAAGAAGTGGGAATACCATGTTGACGTTGGTGACATCCTCACGATTACCGTCTGGGATCACCCGGAACTCACCACACCTGCGGGTCAATATCGCAGTGCGAGCGATACCGGTAACTGGGTCGCATCAGATGGGACTCTTTTCTACCCTTATATCGGTAAATTACATGTTGCCGGCAAAACAGTGTCGCAAATCCGCGAAGAGATCGCTGCTCGTCTGGATTCAGTGATCGAAAGTCCGCAAGTTGACGTTAGCGTCGCGTCCTTCCGCTCTCAAAAAGCGTATGTGACAGGTGAAGTCGTTAAATCCGGGCAACAACCTATCACCAATATTCCACTGACTGTGATGGATGCAGTGAATGCAGCAGGGGGATTGTCTCCTGATGCTGACTGGCGTGACGTAGTGATCACGCATAATGGGCAGGACAGTCATATTTCGCTTTATGCGCTCATGCAACATGGCGATCTCACGCAAAATAAATTGCTTTATCCCGGCGACATTTTATTTGTCCCACGCAACGATGCGCTGAAAGTTTTCGTGATGGGAGAAGTTGTCAAACAGAGCACATTCAAGATGGATCGCAGCGGAATGACGCTCGCGGAGGCATTAGGAAATGCCGGCGGGCTCAATCAGGATATGGCGGATGCAACGGGCATTTTTGTTATCCGCTCGGAAGCCAAAACCGCGAAATCAGGAAAAATTGCCAGCATTTACCAACTCAATGCTAAAGATGCCTCGGCTTTGGTATTGGGAACGGAATTCCAGCTACAGCCTTACGATATTGTGTACGTGACGACTGCGCCATTATCACAGTGGAATCGTGTCATTTCCCAACTCGTTCCGACAATCAGTGGCGTGCATGATCTGACTGAAACCGTTCGCTATATCAGAACGTGGCCGCAGTAATGATTAACTCCATTTTGGTGGTTTGCACCGGAAATATATGCCGCTCGCCTATTGGTGAGCGGTTGTTACGCCAGCAAATGCCTGGTTTAACCGTGGCGTCTGCTGGCGTGAGTGGCCTGGTCGGTCACTCGGCGGACGCACGAGCCCAGGAGGTGGCCGCGTTACACGGTATTTCGCTTGAAGGTCATGTTGCGCAAAAACTTAGCCTGGAGTTGATGCGCGCTTACGATCTTATTTTGGCAATGGAACCTGAACATCTGAACCATATTTCATCTATTGCACCTGAAATCAGAGGCCGATCGCTCCTCTTTGGGCAATGGCTACAACCTCGGGAGATTCCCGATCCGTTTCGTAAAAGTCATGAAGCGTATGAATACGTATTTGATCTGCTTGGCAAGGCGAGTCAGGAATGGACTCAACGACTGAGTCACTAAAGGAATTAAGCATTAATGTCTTCACATACTACAAACGGTTATGTCGCAGCGACTGAAAATCAGGAGGTTGATCTCATTCGTTTGCTGGGCGTCATGATCGACCATCGTCTGCTTATTTTGTGCATTACCTTCCTCTTTACTGCGATCGCAGGACTGTATGCGTGTGTGGCGACGCCGATTTACAAGGCAGACGCCATGGTGCAAATCGAAGGGAAACAGGATAACAGCCTGCTTAAAAATCTTGGTGAATTGAACCCAGAACTTTCTCCCGATGCGTTACCTGAAATTCAGTTGCTTAAATCACGCATGATCCTTGGTAAAACGGTGGACGATCTTCATCTGAACTATGACGTAAAAAATTATTATTTCCCCGTGTTTGGGCGTATCTGGGGGCGGATGACGGGACGCAAACCCGCCACGTTGAGTCTCATCAATTTACATATACCCGCTGTGAAGGGTAAGGCTCAGTCGCTGACGCTGACGATACAGGATTCAAAGAATTATCGTATTGAAGTTGATGATTTTCAGGGGGAAGGCGTTGTAGGTGAATTTTTCGAAAAGAATGGAGTGTCTCTCTGGGTAAACTCGATGGTTGGGCCATCTGGAACGCGGTTTATTCTGAATGAACAATCGAAGCTGGAATCCATTAATGTACTTAACAACCGGTTTGCTGTCGTCGAAACGGCCAAGCAAAGTGGTGTGCTTAACCTGTCGCTAACGGGCCCGGATCCCGACTTGATTGCCCGTTCGTTGGATAGCATCACAGAAAACTATTTACGCCAAAACATAGATCGTCAGGCCGCTCAGGATGCGAAAAGTCTGGCATTTTTACAGCGAGAATTGCCGCAAATCCGGGCAGATCTGGATTTGGCCGAGGAGCGGCTCAATAGCTATCGTAAACAACGCGATTCTGTTGACTTAACGCTGGAAGCAAAGTCCGTACTGGAACAGATTGTTAACGCGGATAACCAGTTGAATGAACTCACGTTTCGTGAAGCGGAGATTTCTCAGCTTTTTAAAAAGGATCACCCGACTTATCGGGCGTTGAATGAAAAGCGGCAAACACTTGAAAACGAAAAAGCGCGCCTGAATAAACGCGTGACCGCGATGCCTTCAACGCAACAGGAAATACTGCGCTTGAGCAGGGACGTTGATTCCGGCCGTGCGGTTTACCAACAGCTCCTGACGCGCCAGCAGGAGCTCAGTATTTCTCGCTCAAGCGCAATTGGTAACGTCCGTATTATTGACTCTGCGGTCACACAGCCTGAACCGATTAAACCTCAGAAACCGTTAATCGTGGTAATAGGAGGCCTGTTGGGCTTCGTCCTTTCTGTGGGCATCGTCCTGCTGCGTATGGCAATGAAACGGGGTATCGAAACGCCTGAGCAACTCGAAATGCAGGGAATAACTGTTCTTGCAACGTTGCCGCGTTCTGAATGGCTGTGGAAAAAGACGCGTTTGCGGAGTAAGCGATTTATCAGCGAACGCTGGAATCACAGAACACGAGATGTTCCTTTCCTGCCCGTGGACAGGCCGGTCGATGTCTTTGTTGAGGCTATTCGTGGCCTGCGTACCAGCCTGCATTTCACCATGATGGGGACCCATAATCGCGTCATCATGCTGACGGGCCCTACGCAGGACTGCGGTAAGACGCTGGTGGCTACATCACTTGCTGCCATCGTTGCGCAAGCTGGGCAGAAAGTGCTGTTTATCGATGCAGATATGCGCAAAGGTTATGTCCATCAGATATTTTCGCTCACCAACCGTTGCGGTCTGGCTGATGTGTTAATGGGAAAAGGGGGATATCAGGACGCTATACAGCACTATGCGCCCGGTGGCGTTGATGTGCTGACCTGCGGCCAGGCGCCGACTAACCCTTCGGAGTTGCTCAACGGGGATCATTTCCAGCAGCTACTAAAATGGGCCAACGAGCATTATGAGATGGTTATCGTTGATACCCCCCCAATACTTGCTGTCACGGATGCGTCATTAGTGGGAAGAAGGTCGGGTACAACATTGCTGGTGGCGAGATTTGGTATGACTAGCGTCAAAGAGATGCAGGCATGCGTTAAACGCCTTCATCTGGCTGGCGTTTCTATCGATGGTGCCATTCTGAATGATGTTGTTAAATCCGCTGCCATCTATTACACCGCGGGTTATGGCTCGTATGAGTACCGTCAGGCGGCCGAAAAGTAAAACGATGATGTGCACTCAGCGCAGCGAACGGTAATTCTCCGTGTCGGCATGAGTGTAGGGGCGCTTTCGATTGACTAAAATTGTTCCCCTCTCCATGAGAAGAGGGGAACAAGCAAGATTATTTTGCCAGAATTTCTTGCGCGGTGCGTTCTACCAGTGAAAGCAGCACGATAACATCATCCATCGTTACCGTTGGATTCAGCAGCGTCAGCTTCAGGCAGGTCACACCGTTGTGCTCGGTTACACCGACGTTCGCACGACCAGAATCGAGTAGCGCGTCACCAATTTTCTGATTCAACAATGCAATAGCCGCATCATTCAGCTCTTGCTCAGGACGGAAGCGGAACAGCACGCTTGCCAGCTGCGGCTGCATGACCAGTTCCAGTGCATTATGGTTCTGCACATACACAGCCACTTCCTGCGCCAGCGTGACGCCATGATCGATAATTGCGGCATACTGCTCCTGACCTAACGCTTCCAGGCTCATCCACAGCTTCAGCGCATCAAAGCGACGCGTGGTCTGTAATGATTTGGACACCAGGTTCGGAACGCCTTGCTCTTCGTCGAACTCAGAGTTCAGGTATGCCGCCTGGTAACGCATCAGCTCATAATGACGGGCTTCTTTCAGCAGAAACGCGCCGCAGCTGATGGTCTGGAAGAACTGCTTATGGAAGTCCAGAGTGATCGAGTCCACCAGCTCAATGCCGTCCAGATAGTCACGATATTTCTCTGACATCAGCAGCGCGCCGCCCCATGCCGCATCGACATGCACCCAAATCTGCTGTTCTGCAGCCATCTCAGCAATCGCGCGCAGCGGATCAATTGCACCCGCATCGGTAGTGCCCGCAGTTGCCACGATTGCCAGAATTTGCTCGCCGTTAGCATTGCAGTGCGCAATTTTAGCAGCCAGATCGTTCAGGTCCATACGTGAACAATCGTCTGTTTTCACCTGGATAACAGACTGATAGCCAAGACCCAACAGTGCCATATTCTTCTGCACCGAGAAGTGTGCGTTTTCAGAACATAACACGCGGATTTTGCGCAGATCGCCAACCAAACCGTCCTGCTGGATCGAATGACCTTTAGCCGCGAAGAAAGCATCGCGCGCCAGCATCAGCCCCATCAGATTGCTCTGGGTCCCGCCGCTGGTGAACACGCCTGCATCACCGGATTGATAGCCAACGCGTGTGCGCAGCCAGTCGATCAGCTTCATTTCAATAATGGTGGCTGAAGGACTTTGATCCCAGGAATCCATGCTCTGGTTAGTGGCGTTGATCAGCACTTCCGCCGCCTGGCTGACCACCAGGCTTGGGCAATGCAGATGCGCTACGCACTGTGGATGGTGCACAGACAGACTGTCTTTCAGGAAATACTCAACGGCACGCGCAATAGCCGCTTCGTTGCCGAGGCCTTTCTGCCCGAAATTCAGGGAAATGTTGTCGCGCAGTTCGGCAACGCTTTTCCCCTGATACATTTCAGACTGTTGTAGCCACTGCATAACCGCCTGAGAGCTTTGCTCGATAGCCTGCTGATAGGCCTCGATGCTCTGCGCCGATGACGACAGAATTGGGTTTGAATCAGACATCGTGTTCAATAACTCCGTTTACGCGGGGCGAACGCCCGCAGCAAGCAGGGCCTGCTCAAATTTATCCAGGAAGACCTTCAGCTCTTGCTCGTTGATCAGCAGGGACGGCAACAGACGCAGTACGACGCCATCACGGCCACCACGTTCCAGAATCAAACCGGCTTCGAAGCATTTTTTCTGAATCAGCGCGGACAACTCGCCATCGCCCGGGAAGCTACCCATATGATCAGGCGCTTCGTTTGGTTTCACGATCTCAATACCGATCATCAAACCCAGACCGCGTACGTGGCCAATCACCGGATAGCGTTTCTGCAGTTCGGCCAGTTTGCCTTTCAGCCACTCGCCCTGTGCAGCCACTTTGTCGGCAATGTTCTGATCTTTCAGGATTTTCAGCGTCGTCAGGCCGGTCGCCATCGCCAACTGATTACCACGGAAAGTACCGGTGTGATGACCTGGCGCCCAGGCATCAAACTGCTTTTTAATACCGAGAACGGCCAGCGGCAGACCGCCACCGACGGCTTTAGACATAACGATGATATCTGGCTCGATACCGGCGTGTTCAAAGGCGAAGAACTTACCAGTACGTGCAAAGCCCGCCTGAACTTCATCAAGGATCAGCAGAATGCCGTGTTCCTGAGTCACTTTACGAATGCGTTGCAGCCACTCAGCCGGAGCCGGGTTCACGCCGCCTTCACCCTGAACGGCTTCCAGAATCACGGCCGCAGGTTTACGCACGCCGCTTTCAACGTCGTTGATCAGGTTGTCGAAATAGTAAGTCAGCGCTTTCACGCCCGCGTCACCACCAATGCCCAGCGGGCAGCGGTACTGGTGCGGATAAGGCATGAACTGCACTTCAGGCATCATGTTATCGACCGCTTCTTTCGGTGACAGGTTACCTGTCACGGACAGCGCGCCGTGGGTCATGCCGTGATAGCCGCCGGAGAAGCTAATAATGCTGCTACGGCCGGTCACTTTTTTCGCCAGCTTCAGCGCAGCTTCAACGGCGTCAGCGCCGGATGGGCCGGTGAATTGCAGGCAATATTCTTTACCCTGACCAGGGAGCAGAGAGAGCAGGTATTCAGAAAACTCGTCTTTCAACGGAGTTGTCAGATCCAGTGTATGTAACGGCAAGCCGCTGGTAATGACATTTTGGATGCTTTTCAGCACATCAGGATGGTTATGGCCAAGCGCGAGGGTGCCAGCGCCTGCAAGACAGTCAAGGTATTCTTTATTATCTGCATCGGTAATCCATACGCCGTCTGCTTTAGTAATCGCTAAAGGCAGCTTGCGAGGATAACTCCTGACGTTCGATTCAAACTCGGCCTGACGGGCCAGATAGGTTTCGTTGCTTTTGTGGGCATCTACGGTGTCAATACGGACTTTATCCGTCATCATATCACTCCTACAACCGGGGCTGTCTTATACGCCTCGATTGAATTAATAGTTAGTTAAGGATGGGTCAGGTAAAAAACGCGGCCAATATAGAGCCTTTTGGCGCGTGGCTCAATGGTTAATTTGTTTACTGTTTTGTTACAATGTAAAGGTGTTGGGGAAGGGGAAGTAAGACGATGTTTTTGCTGTGGTTTTATTGTATCAAAACACAGAAAAAAATCTCACAGATCCACACACTCAAAAGCCGCGCTGATGAAAGCGAAAAAGGCGGCTTTTTCAGCCGCCCATTCGTTACTTCTGAATGACCTGAAGTAATCCATTATCTCTGCCCTGCGTCTTATTCCATGACGCATCGGTAATTCCGTTTTCGTCCAGGGTAATAGAGAGAACATATCCCGCGCCTTTAATTTCGTAAGCATTGGCATTGAAACGTTTTACTGTGGCTTTTTTGCCATTAATAGTGGCAGTAAAGAAGCCATTACTGGCCGTTGCATGAATTCCATTTGCCGAGAATGACGCTTCACGTAATGGATCGGCAACGTGTGCGGCCTGCGCATGTTGATCTACACCATGATGATGATGCTTATTATCATATTGCTGCGCGTATACATCTGAACGGTTGTACGCATTCTGAAGTGCTGCGGCGCGGATAACATTTTGATTATCATGCTCAACTTTATAACACGTATCCAGGCTTACACCCGTACTTGTGCAATTGGCAATGCGCTGTGATTCTGTCGTACAACCCGAAAGCGTCGCCGCGCATACCAATACCGCTAATATCATCTTCATCATTCATTGATCCTAATATATTTTTATAAAACGACACTGTGAAATAACCTGGCTGTTTCCAGGTTTTTTGTAGTGGTCAGGCATTTAAAGTGGTTATTTCCATAATGACGAGACAATGAAATCCCAGTCATTGGCTGATGCAATTTTCTGCCATATTGCTAACCGTATTTTTATATATCACGCCGATAAAAATCCCTGTGCCGACTAGGGAAATTGATACGATTGCCGAGGCAATAATAAGTTTTAACATTTGCTACCATATTATTAGAAATCATTCGGTCTATAGCGGCTCTTACACAGAAACTAAGTGGTTACCTTGGGCAACTATCCCGTAATTCGCTTCCACTGCATTTGATTTAGATCACGTAATATACGAATGAATAAGTAATTATGGGTTGATTGATTATTAAATATGATGTTGTTTTAATTGGCTTTATTTTGTTTGTAATAGTCTGAAGAGTTGGGCGTGAATAGGGTTTTGTTCATGGATGAAAGATTATTAACCCTAAGAAATCAAGGATATTTAATGTTTACATATATAGGGAATGACACTACCTAAGTACGCCTGAAATAATAAATGTTTACAGCATTTTATGCTCGGGAAAGAGGGGGCTAAGACGCTTGCTTAAGATAATCACTTCCTCTACGCTGTCCCGATTACTGAAGTTTTAGGTAATTTGACTCGGGGTGCCCTTCTTTGTGAAGGCTGAGAAATACCCGTACCACCTGATCTGGATAATGCCAGCGTAGGGAAGTCAGGTGACTTTTAGGGTTATCGCTTCTTCGCGCAAGGCAGGAGCGAAATATGCAGCTTGACCGACTCGATTTACACGCCTTACATCACTTCCGCACGCGTTCCCCGCTCACACACTGCATGACCAACGATGTGGTGCAAACCTTTACGGCCAACGTTTTGCTGGCACTTGGCGCGTCTCCCGCAATGGTGATTGAAGCCGAAGAGGCTGAGCAATTTGCCGCGATGGCTGATGCTTTACTGATCAACGTCGGAACGCTGACCGCGCCGCGCGCGCAGGCGATGCGTCGGGCAATTGAAAGTGCGGTGGCCGCTGGGAAACCGTGGACGTTGGATCCCGTCGCCGTGGGTGCGCTTGCGTACCGCACCCGTTTTTGCCAGCAAATCCTCACACTCAAACCTGCGGCGATCCGCGGTAATGCCTCGGAAATTCTCGCGCTTGCCGGTATGAGCGCCGGTGGGCGAGGCGTTGACACCACCGATACCGCTTCCAGCGCCTTGCCTGCCGCGATAGCCCTTGCCCGACAGACCAATGCCATTGTCGCGGTGACGGGCGAAGTGGATTACATCACCGATGGGCAACGCACGCAGACCATCACCGGGGGCGATGTGATGATGACGCGCGTCGTGGGGACCGGCTGTGCGCTATCGGCCGTTGTCGCGGCAAGCTGTTCATTGCCTGGCGACCGGCTGGACAATGTTGCCGCGGCATGCGGGTTTATGAAACACGCCGGAAGCGTGGCTATCAAACAAAGCCGTGGACCGGGAAGCTTTGCCTGCACATTTATTGACGCACTCTGGAACCTGGAGGCGCAGGCATGAAACGTATCAACGCATTAACCATTGCTGGCACCGATCCGAGTGGTGGTGCCGGGATTCAGGCGGATCTGAAAACATTCTCCGCCCTTGGGGCGTATGGCTGCTCGGTCATTACCGCACTGGTGGCGCAAAATACGCGCGGCGTGCAGTCGGTGTATCGTATCGAACCGGATTTGTCGGTGCACAACTGGACTCTGTGTTCAGCGATGTCCGCATTGATTCCACCAAAATCGGCATGCTGGCAGAGGCGGATATCGTGGAAGCGGTCGCGGAGCGCCTCAAACATTATCGCGTTAAAAACGTGGTACTTGATACGGTGATGCTGGCGAAAAGTGGCGATCCGCTGCTATCTCCCGCTGCTGTCGAAACTCTGCGAAAACACCTTCTGCCACACGTCGCGCTGATCACGCCAAATTTGCCGGAGGCGGCGGCGCTGCTGGATGCGCCTCATGCCCGTACCGAGCACGAGATGAAAGAGCAGGGGCGCGCACTTCTGGCGCTTGGCTGCGAGGCAGTGCTGATGAAAGGCGGCCATCTTGACGATCCTGAGAGCCCGGACTGGCTCTTCACGCGTGAGAGTATCCAGCGATTCACCGCGCCACGCGTCATGACCAAAAACACCCATGGTACCGGCTGCACGCTATCGGCAGCGCTGTCTGCACTCCGCCCACGTCATGATAGTTGGGAGGATACGGTGAAGGAGGCCAAAATTTGGCTATCGCGCGCGCTGGAAAAAGCTGACAGTCTCGAAGTCGGTCACGGTATTGGCCCGGTTCACCATTTTCATGCGTGGTGGTAATGCCCCGAACGAGTATACTGGATAAGGATTTTCGGCCTGGAAAAGAGAGATGGAACAAGCGCATACCCGATTAATTGCTCAGCTAAATGAACGTATTGCGGCAGCGGATAATACTCCGCTATACCTTAAGTTCGCCGAGACGGTAAAAAACGCCGTCCGTAGCGGCGCGCTGGAGCATGGCAATATTTTGCCGGGTGAGCGCGATTTGAGCCAACTGACCGGTGTGTCACGCATCACCGTGCGTAAAGCGATGCAGGCGCTGGAAGAAGAGGGCGTGGTGACGCGCGCCCGCGGTTACGGGACGCAAATCAACAATATCTTTGAATACTCGCTGAAAGAGGCGCGCGGATTTTCTCAGCAGGTTGTGTTGCGGGGCAAAAAAACCTGACACGCTGTGGGTCAACAAGCGGATCGTGAAATGCCCGGATGACGTGGCGGGGGAATTGTCCATCGCTCCGCAAAGTGACGTTTTCATGCTTAAACGCATTCGCTACGTGGACGAAGATGCAGTCTCCATTGAAGAGTCCTGGGTTCCGGTTGGACTCATTCACGACCCCGATGCGATTGGCATTTCACTGTATGACTATTTCCGTAGCCAAAACGTTTTCCCGCAGCGCACGCGCTCTCGCGTGAGCGCCCGGATGCCGGACAGTGAGTTCCAGAAGCATATCAACATGGACGAAAAAATTCCGGTGCTGGTGATCAAGCAGGTTGCGCTTGACCAGCAACACCGGCCCATTGAGTACAGCATCAGCTACTGCCGAAGCGATTTATATGTCTTTGTGTGCGAGGAGTAATGCCTCGCGCGTCGGCGCACAGTCGCCGCCGCGGTGACTGACGACCCACGCCGCCACTGCATTTCCCAGCGCGACAGCATCAGCAAAGCCCAGCCCGCCGCTAGCCCTGCAAGCGTTCCGCCCGCGTGGCTGTCGCCTGCCCCGATCGTGTCCACCACGGTTGCGGGAAACGCCGCCACATGCCCGGTGTTTTCGCCGTCGTAATACCACGCGCCGTCTTTGTCATAACGCACAATCAGCGGGCAGCCATAGCGCTTCTGCCAGGCTTTGCCCAGTGACGCGTCATCAGCGCCAATGCACGCGGCGGCGATATGCGCCTCCTGACGGTTAAGCGAAACAATCGGTTTGCAGGCCATAATCCGCGCCATTAATGCATCCGGAATATCTTCGAAGCGCGGGCCGAAATCGATAAACGGGGTGACGTCGTGCAGTTGCTCCAGCCAGCGGGTGAGCAACTCACCACAGGGTGCGGCCAGCTGATAGCCGGATAAATAGACCAGGCTTTTTGCGGGCACAACGAGTGTGTCCAGCCAGCGCTGCTGCCACTGATTTTCCACACCGCTGAACGACATAAACGTGCGCTCGCCGTCTGGCTCAACCAGCGCCAGGCACCAGCCGTTATCGCCCGTTTCGGCTTCCACCGCGCTGTGCAGATCCTGTGTTGCCATCGCGTTGCGAATGATATCTGCCCAAACGCCATGCCCCACCGGCAGCGCGTTTTGCGCGTCAATACCCAGACGTTTCAGCGCGATGGCAATATTCAGCGCGCATCCGCCAATATTAACGCCCTGTTGCTTAAGCTCAATATCGCAGCCGCGCCAGGGCAGGGCGTAAGCGTCGGCGATCACGTCGATGACCGCTGCGCCCAGAACCGTCACCGGACGCTGTGCTGTTAGCGACTCAAGACGGCGGGAAAATCCTGTGTTCATGTGCCCTCTCTTTGTTCCCGATAGTGCAGCAGTTTTTCGCTGTAATACTCAAAATTGAGCTGATTGACCGCATCCAGTTCAGCTTTAAATTCCGGGTTAATGGCCTGAACACCGTGTAATGCGCCACAAATGGCCGTTGCCATTGCCCCGATGGTGTCCGTATCGCCGCCGAGATTGGCGCACAATATGGCACAGCGATTGGGGTCGGTGCCGGCAAGTTCTACCATCGCAATTGCAGCCGGAACGGATTCGATCGTGCTGGTTCCAGCGCCGATCAGCTGATAAATCCGCTCGCTGGCGGATTCGATGCCGTTGGCTTCACGCACGGTTTTTAGCGCCAGTTCGAGACGTGCCGCCAGCGACGCGCTAAAGGTCGTAACGTTGGACTCTTGAGCGTAGCGCGCAATGCCGGGTAGGGCGTCGACAATGTTCTGCCAGCACTCGCCGTCTATCGCGCGGGAAATCGCCCACGAAATCACTACCGCACCGGCAATCGCCAGATCCGATTTGTGCGTCGGGCTGGATGCAAGCGCAACCTGACCCACAAAATGCTCAAGACGGGTGACCGGGAGCAGGCAGCCCAGCGGTGAGGCGCGCATCGCCGCACCGTTCGTCACGCCGTTATTTTCCAGTTCACTGACGGGCTTCCCGTCGCGAATGGCGTTCAACGCAATTTTAGACGTCGGGCCGAGCACATTTTTGTTGAAGGCATCGAACCGGTTTGCCCACAGCAGGATGTGCTTCCCAATGGTGTCAGCATGAATCTGTCCGTCGCACTCGATGATGGCATCGGCCAGCGCCAGTGCCATGGAGGTATCATCGGTAAACTCCGCGCGACCAAAATAGCAGGCGGCGTTGTTCTCTGCAGGTCCCGGCAAAAAGCGGTCTATCCAGCCGAAGTGCGCTTTGACACGGCTGCGCGGCCACAGCTCCGACGGCATGCCCATTGCGTCTCCCAGCGTCTGCCCATAAAGGGCACCGAGAATACGATCTGCTTTCATTTAACTTCCCCTCGTGTCAGCGCGGTATCGCCATCAACCACCTCAATTGCGGTGATCTCTTTATCCGATTCGCGGAAAAACAGCATAAACAGCACGGCGATAACGGCGATCATGATGCCGCCGAACGCCCACATTCCGGCCCAGTTGAAGGTCAACCCATTCACCGGCTCTTTATAAGCAAACATTTTTTCCATCATCACGCCGCCCAGGCGGTAGCCTAAAAGACTGCCAAAACCCTGACAGCACAGCGTGATCAATCCTTGCGCGGCGGTGCGCATATGCACTGGCGCTTTCTTATCCACGTAGATATAGGCGGTGACGTAATAGAAGTCGTAGCTCACACCGTGCAGCAAAATACCGAGGAACAGCAGGCCGTAGGTGAAGTACTCGTCCGCACCGCCAAAGACGAAAAAGGCGTAACGGATGGCGGCGGTGATAAGACCTAATAACAGAACCTTTTTGATACCAAAGCGCTTGGTAAAAAACGGCAGCGCCAGCATAAAGAAGATCTCGGAGAACTGGCCGAGCGTCATCCAGCCGGTGGCATTTTTCATGCCGACTTCAGTGAGATACCCGTTAGCGAAGATGTAATAAAACGCCAGCGGCATTGCGAACAGGAATGAACAGAAGAAGAACACCAGGAAATTTTTGTCGCGCAGCAGGATCAACGCGTCCAGCCCCAGCATGACTTTAATGTCCATTTTCCCCGTGCTCTTCGGCGGCGTGTTGGGCAGGAACAGCGCGAAGACACCCAGTACGACAGAGCTCGCTGCCGTCATAAGCAGTGGAATATTGGTATCAGAAATATCGTTATAACCCATCATTTGCGGTAAGAACCCGCAGGCCAGACCCGACGCAATCCAGCCAATTGTGCCCATCACGCGGATGCGCGGGAAGTCGGCTTCCACATCGTCCACGTTGGAGAAGGCGATGCTGTTGGTCAGCGCGATGGTTGGCATGTAGGTCAGTGAATAGGCCAGCAGAAGCGGGAAGAAGCTGCTGAATTCGGTTTGCTGTGCGGCGAAATAAATCAAGGCAGCACCAACAAACATCAGCAGCGACAATACTTTTTGCGCGGCAAAGAAACGGTCGGTCAGGGAGCCAACAAGAATCGGCGAGAGGATGGCAGCGATGGCGGTACAGGCGTAAGACCAGCCAATTTCGCCAGCGGTAAAGCCGCTTTTGCTCAGCCACAGCCACAGCGGCACAAACCAGGCGCCCCAGATAAACCATTCAACAAACATCATGAATGACAGTTGGACTTTCGTTTTCATTATTTAATCCTGCATGTCAGAGAGGGTATGCCTTTAACATACCATTCAATAATACCTTTTAAATACCTTTGTGGTGAATGTTTGATCAATGTAACAGTTTTGTTGTACACGAAACGCGCCAGCACAGTGTGCTGAAAAAAAGCGCAGGCGGTGGAAATTCTGCTGTGTCGGTACCAGGCTTAGTCTGCCCATGAAATTTGGGTTTGGTTCACTCGCTCCGACATGACGTCGGAACTTACGGGAGCATCACTATGACTGATATTGCGCAGTTGCTTGGCAAAGACGCCGACAGCCTTTTACAGCATCGTTGTATGACTATTCCAGCCGAGCAGCTCTATCTGCCGGGCCATGATTACGTTGACCGCGTCATGATTGATAACAACCGGCCACCGGCAGTGCTGCGGAACATGCAGACGCTTTACAACACCGGACGGCTGAGCGGAATCGGCTACCTGTCCATTTTGCCCGTTGACCAGGGCGTGGAGCACTCTGCTGGCGCATCATTTGCCGCGAATCCGCTCTATTTTGATCCAAAAAATATTGTTGAGCTGGCGATAGAAGCCGGCTGTAACTGTGTCGCGTCGACCTACGGCGTGCTGGCTTCGGTGTCACGTCGCTACGCACACCGCATTCCATTCCTCGTTAAGCTCAACCATAACGAGACGCTGAGTTATCCCACTGAATATGACCAAACGCTGTATGCCAGCGTGGAGCAGGCTTTTAACATGGGTGCGGTGGCGGTCGGGGCGACCATTTACTTTGGTTCTGAGCAGTCGCGTCGGCAGATTGAAGAGATCTCCGCAGCCTTTGAGCGCGCGCACGAGCTGGGTATGGTGACCGTGCTGTGGGCGTATCTGCGTAATAATGCGTTCAAGAAAGACGGCGTGGATTATCACGTCTCTGCAGACCTTACCGGTCAGGCCAACCATCTTGCGGCCACCATCGGCGCAGATATCGTGAAGCAAAAAATGGCTGAAAATAACGGCGGCTACAAAGCGGTGAATTTTGGCTATACGGACGACCGCGTCTACAGCAAATTGACCAGCGATAACCCCATCGATCTGGTGCGCTACCAGCTTGCGAACTGCTATATGGGGCGGGCCGGCTTGATTAACTCCGGCGGTGCGGCAGGCGGTGAAACCGATTTAACCGATGCGGTACGGACGGCGGTTATCAACAAACGCGCTGGTGGGATGGGGCTGATCCTCGGTCGAAAAGCGTTTAAAAAGACGATGGCCGATGGCGTTAAGCTGATAAATGCGGTGCAGGATGTCTATCTGGATAGCAAAGTGACGATTGCGTAAATTTCCCCTCACCCTAACCCTCTCCCGGTGGGAGAGGGAATCGCCCGGCGCACTCTTTTCTCCCTCAATTTTCCTCTCACACTATTCTTCTGCAACGGAGAGAAGTACTGCTCAGTGCTTTCTCCCTCTCCCGTGGGAGAAGGGCGGGGTGAGGGCACCAGACCGCACGGTTAAAATCCGAAACCCAATTTCATTTCAGTCAAACTCGCCGCCCGATCCACTTCACAGTTCTCTGTCCTTTTGTGAAAAGTATCACTCCCTCCCGTGCATATGCACAATAAATGGCCGATGCTTAGCGGAATTTGTCTAAGGCCGTGGATGAATTTTGCGCTTAAAGTTAGTTTCGAAACAGCTTTTCAAATTACGACGTCGCTCTGACCTCTGTTGTGTTAAGGACTGATAATGAAAATTGAATCTGTAAACGTCACCGTCTTCCAGTATCCCACGCGTCGGGTGTCCGACACCGCCGGGCACTCGCATCCTGGACCTGAAAGCATGGCCAAAATGGCGATGCTGACGATTACCGCAGACGATGGCACTAAAGGGTATTCATTTGCACCGCCGGAAGTGGTGCGCCCTTTTGTTGTGAATACCTTCTTTCGTAAAGTGCTGGTCGGCCAGGATGCGTTCAACCGCGAACGCATCTGGCAGGATCTGGCGCACTGGCAGCGCGGCAGCGCGCATCAGCTTACCGAACGCGCCCTGTCGTTTGTGGAGCAAGCGCTGTGGGATCTGATCGGTCGCAAACTGAATATGCCCGTGTGGAAACTATTGGGCGGGTTCCGCGATAAAGTGCCTGCGTACGGCAGCACCATGTGCGGTGACGATCTGCCGGGTGGCCTCTCGACGCCGGACGAATACGCAAGCTTTGCTGAAAAACTGGTGGCGCGCGGTTATAAAGCCATCAAGCTGCACACCTGGATGCCGCCGGTTTCTTTCGCGCCAAACCCCAAAATGGACGTCAAAGCGTGCGCTGCCGTGCGTGAAGCGGTCGGTCCGGATATCGACCTGATGATCGACGGCTATCACTGGTACAGCCGTACCGAAGCGCTGTACATCGGCAAAGAGCTGGAGAAACTCGACTTTGCCTGGTTCGAAGAACCGATGGAAGAAGAGAGCATGTCCTCTTACGCCTGGCTTGCTGAAAACCTGTCCATCCCAATCATTGGCCCGGAAAGCCTCGGCGGAAAACACCACAGCCGCGCCGACTGGGTTAAGGCGGGTGCGTGCGACATCTTACGCGCAGGCGCAAACGGTGTGGGCGGCATTTCCCCGACGCTCAAAGTGGCGAACCTTGCTGAGTCGTTTGGCATGGATTGCGAAGTCCACGGCAACGGCGCTGCAAGCCTGGCAGTTATCGGTGCCATCAAGAACTGCCGCTGGTACGAACGCGGTCTGTTGCATCCGTTCCTGGATTACGATGAACCCGCCGCCTACCTCAACAGTATCGTCGATCCGATGGATGAAAACGGCATTGTCAGCCTGCCGACTGGCCCAGGACTGGGCGAAGACATTAATTTTGCGTATATCGAAAACAATACCGTCAGCCACGACTGACACATAACGATATCTCACCCTACAAACGGTATACACAGATGAACAAAAACTCCCTCACGGGGGCGTGTTTACTCGCGCTCTCGCTGATGATGGGGAGCGGTGCGGCGTACGCAAAAACGCCGCCCGACCAGCTCATCATCGGTATGAATATGAACAACCTGCTGACGCTCGACCCGGCCGCCATGACCGGGAACGAAGTGGTCGGCATCGTGGTGAATCTCTACGATTCGCTGGTGGAACTCGATCCAAACCAGCTCACCAACGTCAGGCCCGCGCTGGCGAAACGCTGGGATATCGCCCCTGACCGCAAAACCCTGACCTTCCATCTGCGTGATGACGTCAAATTCCATTCCGGCAACCCGCTCACCGCACAGGACGTGGTGTGGTCGATGCGCCGTCTGCTGCACCTTAATCTGGCGCAGGCCTCGGTATGGAAATCCTATGGCTTCAGTAAAAAAAATATCGACCAGCAGATCAGCGCGCCGGACGACTACACGGTCCAGATCGTGTTGCCGAAAGCCAACGATCCCCAGCTGGTGATTTACTCTCTCGGCGCGCTGGGCAACCTGGGCGTGCTCGACAGCAAAACGGTGCAAACCCATGAGGTCAATAACGACTGGGGCAACCGCTGGCTGACAACGAACGAAGCCGGGTCAGGGCCGTTTATGCTCGACATCTGGCAGGCGAAGGACGTGCTGCGGATGCAGCGTAATCCGCACTACTGGCGCGAACAGCCGAAGATGAACCGCGTTGTGCTGCGCCATTTCCAGGAATCACAAACCCTGCGCCTGATGATTGAAAAAGGCGATTTGGATATTGCCAATAATATGGCCGTCTCCGACATCAACGCCCTGCGTAAAGACCCAAACCTCACGGTTGAAGCCGTGCAAAAAGGGACGGTGTATTACGTGGCGATGAGCATGAAAGAGGCGCATTTCGCGAACCCTAAAGTGCGTGAAGCGGTGCGTTATCTGATCGATTATCAGGGCATCAATAAGGCGCTGATGCCGGGATATGGCGTACTGCATCAGCGGCCGATTAAAGCCGGAATGCCGTCGACGCTGCCGGATCCGGGCTACAAGCTGGATATCCCGCGCGCCAAAAAACTGCTGGCGGAAGCAGGTTATCCGGAAGGATTTGACACCACGCTGCGCGTACTGGCCGATCAGCCGTTTTTGAATATCGCCATCGCGGTGCAGTCGACGCTGATGCAGGCGGGGATCAACGCCAAAATCATCACCGGCACCGGGAACCAGATTTACGGCGCAATGCGCGAGCGTAAATTCGATCTGCTGGTCGGGCGCGGCGGCAGCGGCGTGGAGCCACATCCGCATTCCAGCCTGCGTGCGCTGGTCTACAACCCTGACAACAGCGACGAAGCGCGGCTGACCAACTTCCAGGGCTGGCGCACCAGTTTCTACGATAAACCGCTGAATGAGATGATCGACAAAGCGCTGCTTGAGCGCGATCCGAAACAGCAAATTGCCGATTACCAGCAAATCCAGGTACGCTACGACGAGCTGATCCCGGCGATGATTCCGCTCTCGCAAATGGTCGATTCCGTGGTGGTGCGTAATGAAGTCAAAAACTTCCAGTCGCACCCGTCAGCCACCACGTTCCTGCGCGAAGTGTATAAAACCGGAGGTGACAAATGAGCGTTGCGATCCTCTCTCCCGGCTCGCGTACCCGTCGTTTTTCGAAGCGACTGACGCAGGTGCTGATCACGCTGTTTGGCCTGCTGGTGCTGACGTTTTTTATCGGCCGCGTAATGCCGGTCGATCCGGTGCTGGCGATTGTCGGCCCGGATGCCGACCACAGCACCTATCAGCAGGTGTATCAGCAGTTAGGCTTTGATAAGTCGCTGCTGACGCAGTTCGGCATTTATCTGAACAATCTCCTGCATGGTGATCTGGGCAATGCGCTGCTCACCGGTAAACCGGTGACTGACGATATCATGCGCGTCTTCCCGGCCACGCTGGAGCTGGCCACCATGGCGATTATCGTCGGCGCAGGGCTTGGCATTCCGCTGGGCGTGCTGGCGGCAGCCCGTCGCAACAGCCTTTCCGATTACGTGGTCCGTATCATTAGCCTGGCGGGGTATTCCACACCGATCTTCTGGGTCGGGATGATGGGGCTGCTGCTGTTCTACGCCTGGCTCGGTTGGGTGGGCGGGGCCGGACGGCTTGATTTGGGGCTGGACGGTATCGTGCCGCGTCGTACCGGATTAATGACCGTCGATGCACTGCTGGCGGGCAACAGCGCGGTGTTCTGGAACGCGATAAACCATCTGGTACTGCCTGCGTCCTTGCTCGGATTTCACTCGCTGGCCTACATCAGCCGTATGACCCGCAGCTTTATGCTGGCGCAGCTGTCGCAGGAGTTCATCATCACGGCGCGCGTGAAAGGCTTAACCGAGCGTCAGGTTATCTGGAATCACGCGTTCCGCAATATTCTGGTACAGCTCCTGACCGTCGTGGCGCTGGCCTACGGCTCTTTGCTTGAAGGTGCGGTCCTGATTGAAACCGTCTTCTCCTGGCCGGGCTTTGGCTCGTATCTCACCGGCAGTTTACTGCTCGGCGATATGAACGCGGTGATGGGTTGTGTGCTGCTGGTGGGGCTGATCTTCGTGATGCTCAACCTGCTCTCCGACATGTTGTATCAATTCTTCGACCCGAGGACGAAATCATGACCGTTTCTCTGGATACGCCGCTGGGGGCACGCAACAGCGAAAGCCGTCAGCGTATTAAACGTACGGCTCTGCGCGCCGCAGGATTTGTAGGCAAAATGGCGCGCAATCCGCTGACCGCGATTGGCGGCGGAATTGTTCTGCTCCTGCTGATTGTCGCGGCGTTTGCTCCGTGGATCGCGCCGTACAATCCGCTGGTTCAGGATCTCAACAATGCGCTGGTCGCGCCGAACGCGCAGCACTGGTTTGGCACCGACGAATTCGGTCGCGATATCTTTAGCCGGTTGGTCTATGGCTCGCGTATCACGCTTTACATCGTGCTGCTGGTGTCGGTTACCGTGGGGCCGCTGGGCCTGTTGCTGGGCGTCACCGCCGGGTATTTCGGTGGCAAAGTCGATGCGGTGCTGATGCGCGTGACCGACATTTTCATCTCGTTCCCAAGCCTCGTTCTGGCGCTGGCGTTTGTCGCCGCGCTGGGGCCAGGGCTTGAGCACGTGGTCATCGCGATTACGATCACTGCATGGCCGCCGATTGCCCGTCTGGCACGTGCCGAAACGCTCTCACTGCGTCAGGCTGATTTTATCTCCGCCGTGCGTTTGCAGGGGGCGTCCGCGCCACGCGTGCTGTGGCGACATATCGTGCCGCTGTGTCTGCCGTCGGTCATTATCCGCATCACCATGAATATGGCCGGGATCATCCTGACCGCTGCCGGGCTGGGCTTCCTTGGGCTTGGCGCACAGCCGCCGGAGCCGGAGTGGGGCGCAATGATTTCCAGCGGGCGCACCTACATGATGGAGTGCTGGTGGGTAGTGACTATTCCGGGGCTGGCGATTTTGATCAACAGCCTGGCGTTTAACTTCTTAGGAGATGGCCTACGTGACATCCTCGATCCTCGCAGCGAATAATGCACCTCTGCTCGACGTGCGCGATCTCCACGTCGATTTTATCAACGGCGGCGCGGTCACCCACGCGGTGCGCGGCGTCTCCTTCCAGCTCGGACGCGAAAAGCTGGCAATTGTCGGCGAATCAGGTTCCGGTAAATCCACGGTCGGGCGCGCACTATTACGCCTGCACCCGGCGAAAGCCCGTATCAGCGCCACGCGCATGCAGTTTGGCGATGTGGATCTTCAGCGCGTCAGCGAGGCGCAAATGCGCGGCATTCGCGGCAAGCGCATCTCGATGATCATGCAGGACCCGAAATACTCGCTCAATCCGGTGGTTTGCGTCGGCAACCAGATTGCTGAAGCCTGGCTGACGCACCATCCTGGTCGCAAAGCCGAGGCCAAGGCCAAAGTGCTGGAGATGCTCGATGTGGTGCGCATCCGCCAGCCGGAGCGGGTGTATAACCTTTATCCGCATGAAATTTCCGGCGGTCAGGGGCAGCGCATCATGATTGCGATGATGCTCATCACCGACCCGGATCTGGTGATCGCCGACGAACCAACATCCGCGCTGGATGTGTCCGTGCGTTTGCAGGTGCTGGGGTTGCTGGACGATCTGGTGAAATCGCGTGGTCTGGGGCTGATTTTTATCAGCCATGACATCAACCTGGTACGCAGTTTCTGCGACCGTGTGCTGGTGATGTACGCCGGGCGGGTGGTGGAATCCATCGCTGCCTGCGATCTGCATAACGCCAAACATCCGTACACGCAGGGCCTGATCAACGCGCTGCCGGAACTTAACCATCGCCGTCCGACGTTACCCGTCATGCAGCGTCAGGCCAGCTGGCTCACCGAGTAAGGAGCAGAGATGATCGAGATTAAACACCTCAACCTCGCGTTTGGCGAAGGTGAGAAGCGTAATCAGGTGCTGGACGACGTGAACATTCACGTCAAGGAAGGGGAGATTTACGGACTGGTGGGCGAATCGGGTTCCGGTAAAACCACGGTACTGAAATGCCTCGCCGGTCTGTTTACCCACTGGGACGGGGAGCTGGCAATCAACGGCAAACCCCTGGAGAAGCGCATCAGCCAGGAACGCTGCCGTCGCGTGCAGATGGTGTTTCAGGATCCGTACGGCTCGTTGCATCCGCGCCATACCATCGGTGACATTCTGGAGGAACCGCTACAAATTCAGGGCATGAATGACCGGGATCGCCGCATCCACGGTTTGCTGGACAAAGTGGGACTCAACCGGGCGTTTCGCGATCGCTATCCGCACCAGCTTTCGGGCGGCCAACGACAGCGCGTGGCGATTGCCCGGGCGTTGATTCTGGAACCGCAGGTGCTGCTGCTGGATGAGCCGACGTCAGCGCTGGATGTCTCCGTGCAGGCCGAGATCCTGAATTTATTGGCGGATTTGCAGCGCGAATCCAATCTCACTTATCTGATGGTGACGCACGATTTGGGGGTGATTGCGCATCTGTGCCAGAAAGTGGCCGTGATGCAGTACGGCAAAATTCTGGAAACCTTGACCGTTGATGAGCTGGTGGCTGGCAATGCCAAAACCGACTATACCCGCATGCTGGTGAATGCCAGCCAGCAGTACAGTCGTGAAATGGCGCGTGAAGTGGCGGTGTATTAAAACGATGATTCCCTCTCCGCGCGGGAGAGGGGACTTTTCGTGCAGCGCTAAAACATTAGCGTAAAAGCGGGCAATCGGGCGGCAGTCGACAGTTCAGCGCGCGGGGCAACAGCGAAATACGGAAATGTTCACCGCTTAGCGGCTCGCCGTCCAGATTAAACGTCATACCGTGTGGGGCGATAATTTCAAACCACGCGGACTGACCGTCGAGAATATTGGGGCTTTCTTCTGGATTGGTCAGCGTGGTGAACAGCGCCGGCAGCAATCCATCACTGGTAAAAATACGCAGTTGTAGCAAACCGTCATTAATCAATGCATCGGGGCAAAGCTGCTGCCCGCCACCGGCTTGACGCCCGTTACCGATGCCAATCACCAGTGCATCGCCCTGCCAGTGAAAATTCTCACCGTTGATTTCACAGCGGTCGGGCTTCAGCATATCCATCCGCATCAGGCCATGAATCAAATACGACACGCCGCCGAGCGCAGCTTTAAGTTTTTCCGGCGTTTCGCTGGTGATCCGCGTGCCAAAACCGCCTGTCGCCATGTTAATAAAGCAGGTTTTATCATTAACCTGAGCGATATCCACCGCCGCGGCTTTCCCCGCAATCGCCAGCTGGAGCGCTTTATCCAGGCTTTCCGGAATCCCCGCGCTGGTGGCGAAATCATTCGCGGTACCGAGCGGTAAAATCCCCATCGCCGGACGATCCGCCGCATCGCGCTCGATAAGCGCGGTCGCAATTTCATTGATTGTCCCGTCGCCACCGCCTGCGATAACGGTCTCAACGCCCAACTGGCAGGCCTCTTCGATATAACGCGCGGCGTCGCCTTTTTCCCAGGTGACGCGAACGTGAATAATCACTCCGTTATCACGCAGTTCAGAGATGACCTCGCGCAGCAGTTCGTTACCGGCACTTTTGCCGTTGAGGATCAGTAAACTTTCCGGATATGTCGCCATCCACGATGCTCCCTATTTAGCTCTACCAAGAGTGTATCTCAGGGAAGGGAAAAGCGCGTAAGAACAGGATGAAAGGGACAAAATATGTCCCTCATCGATTTGTGATGATGATTGCGTGGCTGTCGCCTCCGTACCAGGAGTGGACTCCGCCTGGCAGTGAGTGCTGACATAAATATCATTCTACTCGTCGCAATCCACGAAGTAGCAGGTTCAGCGCAGTAATGGCTTTTGTTAATCGCCATCTTGTTCGCCTACGGTGTCGCAGGTATCGTCGGTAACTTTCTGGCGGGCATCACCGCAGCGCGCTACACGACATTCACTCTTATTATGATTGCGGCAGGTCTTGTGTTAACGCCGTTACTGTTTATTACCACCGGGCAATCGGTCACTGGGGGCGGCGGTGTTCTCATCTTTTGGGGGCTGGCATATGGTGGACTTTCCGTCGGACTGATGACCTGGATGATGAAAGCCGCACCGCGTGCGGTGGAAATTGCCGCTGCGCTTTATGTCGGGGTATTCAACACTGGGATTGCGTTGGGATCGTGGAGCGGGGGGCAGATCGTCGATATGATGGCCCTGACAGACACACTCTGGTTGGCCTGCGGGTTAGCGACAGCAGCCTTGCTTTTGGCAGTGGCCGCTGGCCTGAATCGAGATAATACTGAGTAAAATCTGGCGCAGGGTGCCTGTTGGTTGCTCTTACCGTTCGACTTTGCAAAGATGAATCGCATACGATTCCCGACCTGCCACGCACTCTGGACCGGGGTCTTCTCTTCACGACACATACCCTGTGCTCCCGAGACAGCACAATAGGTTAATGTCGACGTCGAACCGGTTCAACTTTGAGGATTCCCCTATGACCGCCTTTTATCAACTTACGGCCACCAGCCTTGGCGGCCAGATTATCTCTATGAACGACTACGCGGGTAAGGTGGTTCTGGTCGTCAATACCGCCAGCCAGTGCGGTTTCACGCCACAATATGGCGGCCTTGAGGCGCTTCATAAGAAATACGCCGCACAGGGTTTGGTGGTGCTTGGTTTCCCTTGCAATCAATTCGGTAAACAAGAACCCGGCGGGGCCGACGACATTGCGCGGACCTGCCACATTAACTACGGGGTGAGCTTCCCGATGTTCGAGAAAGTCGAGGTCAACGGAACTGCAGCGCACCCGGTTTTTCGTTATCTAAAAAGCGAATTGCCCGGCGTGCTGGGTGGGCGGATCAAGTGGAACTTCACGAAATTCCTGATTGGACGCGACGGTAAACCGCTCAAGCGTTTTGCACCGATCACCACACCGGAGAAAATGGAAACCGCCATCCTTGCTGCACTTGGGATTTAGGTGTCCGGTAAAACTATCCCGCAAAGGTTAGTGAGTAACGTGCATATATCGGCAACGTTGGAGGGTGATCATCATGCTTCACTGCCCAAAATGCTGTGCCCAGCTCATGCTCGCACGAGTCGCTATTTTTCAGACATGACAAACGAGCGTTATCATCAGTGCACCAACATCAACTGCAGTTCTCATCAGTGCACACACATCAACTGCAGTTCTCATCAGTGCACACACATCAACTGCAGCTGCACCTTTTCACGGTCGAAACACAATCGTTTTCTATCGTTTCACCGGTGAAGTTGTGCCGATACCGCCGCACCCGACAAAGATTGGTCAGCAGCAAACCCATTGGATGTAACCAAAAAAAGCCCGTATTCACGGGCTTTTTTTATCCGCTAGATTTGTGGTGGTAATGACATGACAGTCGGCAAAGTGCCAGAAGCGGACGTCGATATCCTAAGCCAGTGTTATTCAAAGGGAGCAGGTCAGATTTACAGTAATGATTCCAGTCAGTTAAATGTTAAGGTATAACTATTTTCAGTAGAGCAACTTATGCAATCGACACTGGGAAAGGAAGATGTCATCAGACAAAAAAGAAACCGTTTGTAGCGATATAGATGTCTATAGTGTTTTAGAGCATAGAGCAAGGTTTGTGAGACGGACAAACATCGCTCTGATAATTCTATTGATTATGGCTGCCACTTTAGTTACGACTCTTATTGTTGGATATAAGGACAATCAGAAAAACTGGATTTCCGATATTCTTAATGCGTCCATAATTAAAAAAAATAACCTCAAGCCGGGCGATCTGGTTTTATTTAATACTGGTAAAAATGAGGGGGATAGGCATGTGGGTGTATTTTTAGGCAATAACTCGGAAGTCGGTTCCTTTAAGCCCCTCAGTCCGGAACAAGAGGCTTCCTATAAGGCTTGGAAAGGGATCACTTACAACACCACAAAAAATCAGAGTGAAAAATTGCTGATTCGATAGCTACGGTCCTACTAACTCTATCTCTAATAATATTTGTTGGTTTCATAATGAGAGCCGTTTTGGTGTTCATTAGATATTACATGCAACTTGGGACTGATTTTGAAAATCAGAGGCTGGCTTATATTATAAGTAAAAAAGAAGGAGGCGATTTTAGTAAAACATTGCAAGATCTTAGGAGTAGCAACATCAATTTTGAGAAAACACCTCAATTACCACAAGAGAAAATAATCATAGGTCTAATTGACGTGTTAAAAAAGATTGACCCGTCTAATAAAAATTCAGCTACAAAGGATTGATACAGTGAAAAGATTTAAAGATACAAGCATAACTGGATGGTCAGGAGAATATTATTTTGCATATTGGGTTGTTTCAAACTTTAAATGGGCTTGCAGACTTCTTGATATAGATATTGGGATTGATGCGCAAGTTGAAGTTTTTGACAAGGAGTTTTCAACTGGTGACTTTTTTGCAGTTCAAATAAAGAGCACTGTTTCTGACTCTCCTAACATATCCTTGTATCTTTCAGATTTTAATTACTGGAATCAGATTGATGGAGTCGTGGTTTTGGTGTCCATAGTTCTTGGTGATAGAACATCTAATCCCGTTATTTACTACAAAGTCATGAATGAAAATGAAGTTGAAAAACTAATTTTAGCTGCAAACAAAAATAATGGTGGTAGCGCAACGGTAAAATTTAATAATAGAGACCTTCTCACCAAAAGGTCCAAGATGAAATGGCTTTCTTCACTTATCCGAGGAGAGAGTATTGTAATTGTTGAAAAGGCAAAAGAGCTTTCAGGGCTTATCGATGTCGTTTTTACTTACTCGCAAGATAACAGTGTCCAAGATATGGATGGTCACATGGAAATTTTTAAAAATATTAATGACATCTGGTATTCTTATGAAAAGATATGCGAAGCAACTCGGTACCATAAGAATTTAGAAAATTATTCAAGAGATATTCGTCTCGCGCTTGCTAAATTCTCGAAAGATAAAGACGAACTTCTTGAAGTATTTTCAAACTTAGTATATGAAGTTAAAAGAGATTATCAACCTGAAGAAATGTTGCCTGACAACTTACATGAGGAGTTAAGACAGTCAGAGTATTCATGGGTGAATAGTAGTCGTAATAGATAAATGAAGAAGGGATACGCCACCTTCATTTATCTAAGCAGTATATGCCATCCTCAATTACTGTCAGCATTGTTACTCTGCGAGGACATCGGTTTCAGTTCCATATCTTTTTAATACTTCCGCTCCTCGCTCATTGCAGACCTTCGGCTCCAGCAGATCGTCCGCTTCGTGCCAGGAGCAGAAGTGACTGCCCCCCCGGTACGCTATTAAACAGTTTGCAGTGCCGCTTATTCATATTCCGCATGTAAAAAGGGCACTAACTGAAAGATGTCACTCCACCTCCTCATGTATATCTACATCCACACAAAGTAACTAAGAAAAGGATGCATGAAGATGCTGAGAGGTAAAAGAGCGGTTATTACTGGTGGAGGCGGGGGATTTGGTCAGGCGCTGTGCGTGTGGTTGGCACGAGAGGGTGTCGAGGTGGATTTTTGCGCGCGACGGGATGATGATATTCAAAAAACCTGCAGCATCATTGCCGCTGAGAGCGGCATTGCAAAAGGGTATATCTGTGATTTAACCCGACATGAATCGGTTGCTCAGCTTTCTTCACAGCTGTTAACTGCAGACAAGCCCATAGACATTTTAATCCTCAATGCTGCTCAGTGGTTGTCAGGGAGATTAGACGATCAGCCTGACACAGAAATTATCAATACCGTCAGTTCGGGGCTCACAGGTTCGATTCTACTGACTCAGGCGTTGCTGCCTGGATTAAGACGTTCAGACAGTGCTGATATCATCTCAATTATATCTTCATGCGGGATCCCGAATTTTACGGATTCAATTGCGCATCCCGCCTTTTTCGCGAGCAAACACGGGCTGAGCGGGTTTACTTCTAAACTGTCACAGCAACTGTCTGAAGAAAACATCCGTGTGACCGGCCTGTATCCACCGGATTTTGAGCTTACAGGGTTGGAGACGTTTGTTGATAGTCAATCCAGAATGGGGGAACGTCTGATGAACGGGCGATCGATCTGGGAAACGATTCGTTTTGTACTAACTCAACCGCGCAGTTGCCATATAAGTAGCATCTACTTTCAAGGTCCAACTCGCGAAGACCTGAGTGCCAGGAGCTGAATCCGATGAGGTTGAACTCACAGCGCTTAGCAGGCCTTTAGCTTAGCCCCAGTTCGTCCGCTTCGTGGTGTGAGTTCAACGGGTCGAAGCATGCCCTGTGGACTAAATGGGGTTTACCTACCAGCGTCAGTACAAACAAAAGCCCCGCATGAGCGAGGCTTTACGTATTGATATGGTCAATGCGGATAAATTGATGGAAAAGACCATGTATGTCATTTGGTTAAAACAAAAAATAAGCCTGCGTAAGGGCGTTTATACGCCCTTACAACAGGGGCTTTCAGCGGTGCAATGCGGGTTTGCACGGCACACAAGACCACTGAAAACCACTATAAATCACTCAAGCGTGGACACTGTGTGGACACTCTGAGCGTCCGTGCCACCGCGTAAAGGATTGAGCGTTATCGCGTCCTGCAGGTATTCAGGGGCGAAATGTGCATACGTCATTGTTTGCTCAATTCGTGAATGCCCGAGAATCCGTTGAAGCGTGATAATGCTGCCCCCGTTAATCATAAAGTGAGTGGCAAAGCTGTGACGCAATGCGTGCGTTGCCTGACCCGGTGGCAGGTCCGGTTTCAACTCCTTCATTAGCCGTCTGAACGCTGGATAGTTAGCGTCAGTGAACAGAAAGCCACGCTTACCTGCAGTGATCATTGTTGCCAGCTCCTCTGATATCGGAACGGTTCGCGGCTTGTTGGTCTTTGTCTTAACGAACGTGACGCGATTTTGGATGATGTTTTCCGCTTTCAGTTTTGCCGCCTCACTCCATCTCGCGCCGGTGCTAAGGCAAAGAATCGCAATTTTTTTATTATCTCCGTCTACTTTAGACAGGAGCTCGGCGATCTCTTCTTGCGTGAGATATCCAGTTTCCGGTTTATCTTCCTTCAACCTTTTCAGGCCCCGGAAAGGATGCTCCCCGAAAAATAGCTCCGCATCTATCAATGCAGTAAACATCCCGCTAAGACACGTTAAATCACGATTTATACTCGATGGCTTGATGCCTTGAGAACGCCGCACAGTGCTGTATTGGCTTATCAATGATTTTGTAATCTGAAAAGCACATGGGTCACTGGTTATCTTGGTAAACAGCTCAATCTTGCCCAGGTAATCTCGACCGTGAGTCTCATGTTTGCCTTTCAACTCCCACCAAATTTTTGTCAGTTCCGACAGATGCCGCTTATCAGTCGGTTTCGCTAACCATTCTTTGTTGTGATGGTTGTACTGCGTATGTTTCTCGAAAGCGATAGCTTCGCTTTTCTTTTCGAACTTCCTGCGGATGCGCTTTCCGTTGCGCCCTGCAGGTCTAATGTCCACTTCATATCGACCATCATCGAGTTTCTTAATTGTCATAAGAAAACCCTCCGAAGGTATGTTTACTCTTTGTTGCTAACTGCTTGTTTTTAAATGCTGGGTACTTTTCGGCCAGTATTAAGCACTTTTCAAAAATGTACCTGCGATGAAGCGTTAACCAGTCTTTTGGTCTGAGTGCGGCAAGTTTGTTGTTTCTTGCCCAAAGTGTGCGAGTGCCGGTGCAATCTGCCCGGATTCTGGTGATATTTGTTCAGTCATAAACCACAAGGTGTATTTACTAAAGCGGGGGTTTTGAAGGATTTTCATCGTTACATCTGTCGGCGGAACAGTCCTTCCACTTTCATAGTAAGTTAAGGAGCTGTAAGGAACTCCTGTAATTTCAGCAAATTGCTTCCGATTCAGCCTTTCTGACTCCCTTATAAGCGCCAGCTTCTCACTGATTGCTGTTGACATGTTTTCAAGATCCTCTAATATTTACGAAATGTTCTATTGTGATTCAAGTTACTCTAAGTTCACTTGGAAACATTAGAGAACATTGAAGCCCATTGGTTAGATCTAGATGAAAGGTTATCAGATGATCAAACAAGTTGTCAGTACTAGTGATGCAGTTCCCTACCCTGAGTTTGCCAAACTCATCGGCAAGACACCTGCAGCGGTGCGTGGAATGATTGAGAAAGGGAAGTTGCCAGTAATTGAAATGACTGACCCGCAATCAACTTCTGGCAGGGCGGGGGAGTTCTGGGTGTACCTCCCTGCATGGAACAATGGGATGAAACTTGCCTACGAAAGCCGCCCGAAAGAAATTCGCGAAGGGTGGCTTATGTGGCTTGGTTTGGGGGAGCCCAAATGATGACCGAGCCACGTTGTATTGCCCAGTTGCTCCGTAATGAAAGCCCTGTGTCGATTAACTTCACGATCACTCATGGCCGTGGACGTCAGGGCGTTATTATTAGAACCCGCAAGCCTGGCATTTTTGCCACCGCGAAACGCATCTTTAAATCAAGAGGGTTATCCCTATGTCGGTTATGACTCTTGCGCTGGTCCAAAAACAACCTCAATCACTTCGCGTTGTAATTGGTAAACATCTTGCGCTTCCCCGCTGGCAGGATACTTGCGATTTTTATAATCAGATGATGGAACGTGATCGCCTGACAGTATGTTTTCATGCTCAGTTAAAACAGCGTCATGCAACTATGCGCTTTGAGGAAATGAATGATGTAGACCGTGAGCGTCTGGCTTGTGGTATTGATGAATTGCGAGCCGCATTTTCGAAACGTCGGCAGGTTGGCGCTTCTGAGTCGGCTTATATTAGTTTTTTGTCAGTGGGTCAGCGTCGCGCTTTATTCCTTCATGCTGGTTTAAGCGAGGTCGAATTTAATCAGCCTTACTGGCGCATTGATGAAGATTCTTGTTATTGGCGTGAGAAATTATTCCGCGCGCTCCGTGAATTATTCAGCTTGTTTGAGTATGCCCCAACTATTTTAACCTCGGTTAAGCCTGAGCAATATTTGCATTAATTAACTAGTCGAACATTTCACGCACTTGAATGTGCGGGGCATCTTTTTGTCTGGAGCCGGGTAAATGGAAAAAGAATTATCAGCACCTCCCAGCAATATGAAAGCTCTGTTGGAACAGGCTGCAGTTGAGGCGCAGCTAGTCACGGCGACCCGTTTCGCGTCGGCGCTTGATTCTTTGATAGCTCACATTTGCAAGTCTGAAATGAATCGGACTGAAATCATCGAGCTGTTGGGGCAGGAATCAGCAAAGATTCACAATGATATTTTAGGAAGTAATGGTTTTTAATTATGACTCAAATTAAACGTTCTGGAAAAAAACTAACTGACTTTCAAATTGTGTTGCTTAAAAAACTCCACTTACTAACCCCTTTATACATTACTAAAGGATTGTTTAGAACGTGCCCCTCTAAAGTGAGTAAAGCCTATCTAGGCATGGTTGGTCGTGGATATGTAATTGAAGTGGATGGTGGGTTTTGCATTACGAGTGAAGGTTTAAAGGTAGTTTGTCTTTAATATTGTTAAGGTGGTTTTTTTATGAGCATTCATATCGTTATCGGAAATAAATTCGTAATTACCAGCGATCAATTCCAATTTATTTTGCAGGAAAAGAAAATCGCTAAATCTGGAAAGAGTGCCGGTAAAGAGTGGCTTGATATCGTGGGCTTTTATCCAACGATTCCTAAGCTCGTTTCTGGCCTGATTTTGCATACCCTTCTAACCGGTGAAGCTCGTCAGTTTTCGGATTTAGAAAAGCAGGTTGAGCAGTTGGGACACAAATGTCTGGAAGCATTCACTGCTAATGGCCGCTGAGAATCGGGGGCGCGTCGCCCCCTCGCCACAACCCCCACTATCAAAAAGCACCGGTGATACTTTCGTCGGTGCTTATTCGTGGAATAAACCCCGCGAGGCCATAGGCCGCGACAGACCCCTTACACGTGCCGAACTCCGTCAGGTGCAAGGTGTTTTAAACCGAATTGACCGGCTGCCTTTTTTCCTACAAACGCTGTTTACGTCGCGTTATAACTTCATCCGCCGCACTAAGAGCCCACTCGGTGCGCTCTATTTCCTGAAAAATACTTTTGAGAGGAAGCTGTTGCCGCGTCTTGAGCGCGTTAACGAGCTGTGTGGGATGAATGAATCCGCCTCGATTGGCTTTTTGTCCGAGCGTGACCAATATGCGCGCCTGCCTGATATGAGCGACAAAGAGCTCAGGAAATTTTCAGCCCGAATTGCCTCACAGCTCTGGAGCAAATACGAGGAACTGAGCGACGCCTGGGCGGAGGCGCACGGCGGTAAAGAGACCCTTTTTACCGACGAGGCGCAGGCGCATTTGTATGGTCAGGTGGCCGGTGTTGCACGTGCTTTCAACTTCACCCCTTTGCACTGGAAAAAATACCGTAAGGGTCAGATGACGATCCGACAGGCATTTTCCGCTATCTCCCGTCTGATTAAAGATGAGTGGTGGGTCAACCAGCTCAAAGCGCAGCGTATGCGATGGCGCGAGGCGTTGCTAATTGCTGCCGGTGAGGTCAATAAAGACCGTTCACCCTACGCCAGCAAAATGGCGATCCGCGATGTTCACGCGCGCCGCCTGGCTAATCTCGAATACCTCAAATCCTGTGAGCTGGAAAACAAAGTTACCGGCGAACGAATCGACCTTATTAGCAAGGTTATGGGAAGCATTTCAAATCCTGAAATACGTCGAATGGAGCTGATGAACACTATCGCCGGGATTGAACGCTACGCGGCAAGCGTTGGCGACGTGGGGATGTTTATCACACTGACCACACCATCGAAGTATCACCCGACTCGTCAGGTTGGCAAAGGCAACAGCAAAACGGTTCAGCTCAATCACGGCTGGAACGATACCGCATTCACCCCCAAAGACGGCCAGCGCTATCTCTGCCGAATATGGAGCCTGATGCGCACTGCTTTCAAAGATAACGATTTAGAGGTTTACGGAATGCGGGTTGTCGAGCCTCATCACGACGGTACGCCACACTGGCACATGATGCTGTTTTGCAAACCCGGTCAGCGTAAAACTATCAACGAAATTATGCGTCGTTATGCACTCAAAGAGGACGGACACGAAAAGGGTGCGGCAAAACAGCGCTTTGAGTCCCGTCATCTTAATCAGGGTGGCGCGGCGGGTTATATCGCTAAATACGTTGCCAAAAACATCGACGGCTACGCGCTCGACGGCCAGCTCGACCACGACACCGGCAAGCCACTGAAAGACACGGCTGCAGCGGTCACCGCATGGGCGTCTACGTGGCGCATTCCTCAGTTTAAACCGATTGGCCTCCCGACAATGGGCGCTTACCGGGAACTGCGCAAACTGCCGCGCGGGGTGAGTATTGCCAGCGAGTTTGACGACAGGGTCGAGGCCGCGCGAGCTGCTGCAGATGAGGGCGAGTTTGACCTCTATATCATCGCGCAGGGTGGGGCAAATATGCCGCGTGATGCTCAGGCCGTCAGGGTCGCCCGTAAAGCGACGGATGAGGTCAACGATTATGAGGAGGATATTGAGAGAGTGGTTGGTATTTATGCCCCTCACCTCGGCGCGGGTCATATCCGTATAACGCGATCCGCAGACTGGCGCATCGTTCCAAAGGCTTTGGCCGTTGAGCCTTTGACTTTAAAAAGCGGCTCTGCCGCGCCTCGGAGTCCTGTCAATAACTGTGGAAAGCTCACCGGCGGTGGCGATCCAGTTATGACCCCCACACCGTCAGAGCAAGCCGCAGCGGTGTTAAATCTGATTGATAACGGGGTGATTGGCTGGGATGACCCCGAGGTGATGAGCGTGTTCAGAGCCGCGTCAAAAGTGGGGGCGCGTCGTAAAAATCGTCAGCAAAGAAATGCAGCACCGCTAAAACCTGCCGAACAGGCACCATCAGCCAGGATGACAAAACCCGAAAGGGATCGCGTCGCAAAAATTCGTTTCGATTTGGCTCAGGAAGGTATTACGCCGGAACGGTGGGAGCTCGACGTGCTGGCGCGTGGGGCATCGGTTATTTATGGCGATAAAAAATTCAAATATCTGGTTGCTGATGAGTGGCCAGGATTTTCAACAAACCAATAAGGGTTATTTAAATGGCTGATTTTGCATCAACAAAGAGAGCCGCTAGTTTTGAGGAGTGGCACGAGCAGTTAATGGATTATGCAGAGCTACGCGGAGGTAGCGCTTCTGACGCGGATGCGTGGAGAGAAGATTATGATTCTGGCCGAAGTGTTGCGGATGCCTGGCATGATGCATGGGGGGGATGACTGATGCATGTAGTTCGAGGCGAGATACCGCAGCACAAAACCAAAAGTATCAAGCTGATGGCCGTCGTGCATCGCCTGCAGCAAATTATGATTAACGAGAATCTGACGCCTGACGAACTGGTCAGGTGTGCCGGTGTCGTCCGGGATAATCACCGTAAATTTAACGACATCAGCAACCCGAAATTAGATGTTATCCAGCCGCCACCACGGCGACCGTAAAACGTCGCCGGTGCTGAAACTCGCTTTCAGTGCCGGTGGCGTTGAACAACGAGCCCGGCGAGGCGTTAGCTGGTTATCAGATTGACACCGAGGGAAAGCAGGTTTGTCACCGCGCCGGCAATAACTCCCGGCGTCCCGTCTTTCACTGCGCTGATAATTTTATCGCCCATCGTTTCATTGCCGCCGAGTGCATCAGGTTTTTTGTTGAGGACAGCGAGTGCTTTCTCGGTCAGGCGCACGTCCCGAAAATAGGTCTGATGGTCTGTCTCATACTGGATGTAGCCGTTTTCATTAAGAAAAGTGAATGTGCCCTCAACCACACTACGTAACTGATTGAGTGCTTTCATTTCTGGTGAGTTAAGTTGGTCAAAGTAGTCATGAGGTAGTGCGGCGTTAAATTTTTCGTAGGTAATAACCTGTGGTACGGGGAAGTTATCCCATAACACCGCAAAGATTGCCGCCGTCTGCTGGTTAAATAATTCGAGGTTTTTGGACATGCAAAATTCCGTTTTATCGTTAGACCCGTTTGCCAACTGGGCAAAGAGATTGACTGTTATGGCCTCAAATAACGACCTGAGCTCCCGTGAGGTGGAAAGCTACACTGCAAAAATGGTTGAGCAAGCCAGTAAAGATGAGCTTACGGTCATTATTAAACACCTGTTAAACCACATCAGAATGCACAAATAATAGGATCTATTTCAATATGTTATCTCTCGTTTATGAAAATCCGTGGACTACGATTTTTCTGCTGATTGTTGCCAGTATGTGCCTCAACAGTGTTATTGGCGCATTGCGCGGCCAGTAACCCGCCATAAAACCCGTCCCAAACCGGCACACTGTATGCCGGTTTTTTTATGCCATTTATCCGTGCTTGCTTCGTTTTTTAGCGGCGCATGCAACAGGTGCATGAGTTTGCATTCGTTTTTTATTTCCGGTTTTGCCAACCAGCGCCAGCGCTGGCGTGGCACGGGGCTCCTGATGCACCTGCATTAAAAGCGACCCGATAAGCGTGCAGGCGTGGCGGGGAAAGCATTGCGCGCCAGATGTGGTGTCAGCATTTAATTGTGTACGCCTGCGAGCCTCCTGACGGCGCTGCCGCTTCGCTGGCCTGCGACGGGGCTGACTGATAAATGCGTTGCGTGTGGCGCGTCTGAGGCGGTCTGTGATGATGCCGCCCGGAGGCGGCATTTTTTGCGGGTTTTATTCTGATTCGAGGCTGTAATCTTTAAAGCGGATCACCTCCATTCCGAGCCAGTCGTTTACCTCTTTGAAACGCTCCTGCAGTGGTGACAGCTCGTTACGCACAAACACCTTCGCCACCTTCTCGACATCACCCATTGAGCCGATATTTTCAGGCTTGCCGCCCATCAACTGGAACGGCACGCGGTGCGCATCGAGCAGGTCAGCGGCGCTCACTTTTTTGATATTGAAAAAATCATCCTTCGTGGCGACTTCACTCAGTGGCACGATCTTAATGCCGTCCGGTTTTCCGTTGGGTGCATAGAAAAACAGGTTTTTAAAATTCCCGAGCCCTTTCGAATCCCGCATTGCAGAGCGCAGCGACTCAACGTCGGTGCTGCTTTGCGCCGCGTCAGTGACGTACATGATGTAACCCGCGTGTGCGCCGTTCTGGTAATACTTGCGACGAAACAGCGTGGCGGACTCATTCAGCCAGGCGGAATTGAGCGCGCTCAGGTATTCCGGCATCCCGTAAAGCTCCTGATTAATATCAGGCTCAAGCAGGTGAAATACCGAGCCGGGCGCAAATTCGTGCGGATGGGTGAAGCTCGACACGTACCAGTAAACATCCTCCTCGACGCCACGGCGGGTGTATTTTGCAGGCGATGTTTCCAGCTTCATGAGCTGGCCAGTGACGCTCATGCGTTTTTCAAGATAGCCGTTGGCAAAGACCAGATAATCGAGCACCAGGCGGCTGAAATCCTGACGCGACAGCAACGGATGCGGGATGTAGGTGCTCGCCAGAATATTACGCTTCACGTAAATTGGTGAGCTGTGATGTACGGCGGCGCGCAGGCTTTTCGCCAGCCCCGACAAGTTGACCGGCGGCTCGTACCATTTTCCGTTATGAATACACTCAACGTAATCAAGAATGTCACGGCGATCCAGAACAGGGGAGGGCTCACCAAAAGTAAACGCCTCCATTTTTTGCGGTGCGCTGGCGGTCGTGGTGGCTGGTTTTTTCTGTCGTTTTTTCATCTTAGTAAATTTCCAGAATTGAATTGGAGTGCATCCCGCTCCCGGCGGAAAGCGGTTCGTTTAACAGTGCGTGCATGGTCGCCCACGCGATATCCGCGTGGCTGGCTTCCTCGCTGCGACTCGCTTCATAGGTCGAGCTGCGCCCGCTGCTGGTCATGGTTTTTCGAATGGCCATAAACGACAGCGTGATGTCAGTTGCACCGGCGTCGTATTCCAGACACCCGCGTCGGATGGTGTCTTTGGCTTTGAGCACCATCGCGGTTTTCATTTCAGGCGTGTAACGGATGGCGCGCGCCGCCGGGAAGAAGGAGCGCACGAGCTGGTAAACACCCTGGCCGATGCCGGTCGCATCGATGCCGATATAGTCGACGGTATATTTTTCGGTGAGTGACCTGATGGCCTCCGCCTGCGCCGCAAAATCCATCCCTTTCCACTGGTGACGCTCAAGGATGCGGAACTTGCCCCCGGCAACCAGCGGCGGAGCCAGTACCGCACAGCCTGCGCTGTCGCCGGTGTGTGACGGGTCATAGCCAATCCAGACCGGACGCCAGTTAAACGGACGGTCGGCAAATTGTTCGAAGTCCTCCCATTCTTCCATCGCATCGACCATGCAGCGCTGCAGCTCCTCGAACGGGAATACCGACGCTTTGTCGTCGACGAACTCGCACATGAACAGATTGCGGAAATCGTCGGCGCTGTTTTCCTGTTTCAGTTGATCCAGATTGAACAGGGTGCAGCCCCCGGCGAGCGCGTCCTCGATAGTGACAATCTGCCGCCACTGACCATCCGGGCACAGCACGCCACCGGCGAGCGCCTTGTGGCTGATATCGATGTCGACCCGTTCGTCGCGGTTGCTGCGCCCCCGGTTAAACAGCTCGCCTGACCAGAACGGATAAGCCCCATGCGCCAGCGTGGACGGGGTCGAGAAATAGGTGGTGCGCAGGTGCGACTGTGACGCCATCCCTGAGGCCACTTTGCGCAGCCGCTGAAAGTTGGGTATCCAGAAAATTTCATCGACGTACAGGTCGCCGTTGTGGCTCTGCGCGGTGTTGGAGTTAGTCCCGAGGAAAATCAGCTCTGCGCCGTTGTTGCCGATGACAATCGGATCGCCTGACAGGTCAACGTCGACCAGCCGCGCAAAGGCGATGATGTACTTACGGAACACGTATGCCTGCGTTTTACTGGCTGACAAAAATATCTGGTTTTGTCCTGTTTTCAGCGCGCGCAGCAGTGCCTCGCGTGCAAAGTAGAACGTTGCGCCAATCTGGCGCGATTTGAGGATATGGCGAATACGGTGCGCGATGCCTGCCCTGTGCCAGTTGAGCTGATACTCAAACGACTGGTGGAGGAAAATCTCTTCCAGCTTTTCGATAGCCTCGTCGCTAAAGAAATTGCGTTTCGGCTTTTTGCGATCGCCTTTGTTGCGGTTCGCAATGTTGGGATTTAAATCCACTTCATTTCCGGTCTGGCCGTAGCGGTTGATGCGTGCGAAACGTTCCATCTGGCGTGACAGAAAATCAGCGACCTTAAAATCATGCGGTGTCAGGTCTGGCTTGGCGTAAAGCTGAATCAGCCGCGCCTCAAGTGTGGTTTCCACGCGGTTGAGCGGGGCGGTTTCCTCCCATCCGTCGCGCTGTTTCCAGCTCTGCACCGTCGGGCGCTTCACCTGCAGCGTGTCGGCGATTTGCGGCACGGAAAACCCCTGCCAGAACAGCAGGCGTGCCTGTCGTCGCGGGTCGTGCAAAAGGGAGAGGTCAGTCGAAATGGTCATGGTTGCCTCGTGTCGGTGAATACGGGGCAAGGCTAAGGAATTAACAGGTCTTTATCGCTAAGCCCCTGTTGTGTCAGGGGTTGCACTTCTGCAAGCGGTGGCTGATGCGGGGCGGAGTCGGGAAACTAAGCCCGAACCGAAAACCCAACATCAGGACACCTGAACAATGGCAAAGAAAGTTTCTAAGTGGTTTCGCATCGGCGTCGAGGGTGATACCTGCGATGGCCGCGTGATTAACGGCGATGATATTCAGGACATGGCGGACACCTTTGACCCGCGTGTCTATGGCTGTCGTATCAACCTCGAACATCTGCGCGGCATCCTGCCCGACAGCGTGCTCAAACGTTATGGCGATGTGACCGAAGTCAAAGCGGAAATCATCAGCGATGACTCGGCGCTGAACGGCAAGAAAGCGCTGTTTGGCAAAATCGCGCCGCTCGACGAGCTGGTCAGCATGGTGAAAGCCGGGCAGAAGGTTTACACCTCCATGGAAATTCGCCCGAACTTCGCCAACAGCGGCAAGTGTTACCTGATTGGTCTCGCCGTCACCGATGACCCCGCAAGCCTTGGCACGGAATACCTCGAATTCTGCAGCCGCGCCACGCAGAACCCGCTCGCCGGTAAAAAAGCCCATCCTGACGACGTGTTTTCCGTTGCCTCGCTGGCTGAGCTGGAATTTGAAGATGTCCCCGACACCGTGCTCAGCAGCCTGACCGACAAGGTCAAGGCCATTTTCAGCCGCAAGCAGGTCAGCGACGACGCGCGTTTTGCTGACGTGCATGAGGCGGTGACGGAAGTCTCTGAACTAGTGCAGACCTGTCTCAGCGCGACTGACCAGCGCATCGCGGAGCTTGAGACCACCTTCGCTCAGTTTAAGCAGGACGTGACGCGCAAGGCCGAAGAAAGCGCGCAGGCGTTTTCCTCGCTAAAAAGCACCCTCGATAACACCGAAAGTCTGAGCCAGCCGCGCCGCGAAAAATCGAAAGGCGGGACGGGCGACGAGCTGCTGACTAACTGCTGATAACGCGCCGGGCGCTGTCCAGCCTGAAACCCCATTTTTAGAAAACAGGAATAACAATGCGTAAAGAAACCCGCTTTAAATTTAATGCTTACCTGTCCCGCGTTGCGGAACTGAACGGCGTCGGCACCGACGACGTGGCGAAGAAATTCACCGTCGAGCCGTCGGTCACGCAAACCCTGATGAACACCCTGCAGTTGTCATCCGCGTTTCTGACCAAAATCAACATCGTCCCGGTCGATGAGCTGAAAGGCGAAAAGTTGGGGTGGGTGTCAACGGTACGATTGCGAGCACCGCTGATACTGCCGGGGATGACGAGCGCAAGACCGCCGATTTTACGGCGCTGGAATCCAACAAATACGAATGTGCGCAAATCAACTTTGATTTCCATATCCGTTACAAACAGCTCGACCTGTGGGCGCGATTCCAGGACTTCCAGACCCGTATCCGTGACGCGATTATCAAGCGACAGTCGCTCGATTTCATCATGGCCGGTTTCAACGGTATCGAGCGCGCGGAAACCTCCAACCGCAAAACGCATCCGATGCTGCAGGATGTGGCGGTGGGCTGGCTGCAGAAATACCGCAATGAAGCACCGGCACGCGTCATGTCGAAAATCACTGATGCAAACGGCGATGTGGTTTCGGCGGTGATCCGCGTGGGTGAAAACGGCGATTATGCCAACCTCGACGCGCTGGTGATGGACGCCACCACTAACCTGATTGACGAGATTTATCAGGACGACCCGGAGCTCGTGGTCATCACAGGTCGCAAGCTGCTCGCGGATAAATATTTCCCGATTGTCAACAAGACGCAGGAAAACAGCGAGTCGCTGGCCGCTGACATCATCATCAGCCAGAAGCGCATTGGCAATTTGCCTGCCGTGCGTGTGCCGTACTTCCCGGCCAATGCGCTGATGGTGACGCGCCTCGATAACCTGTCGATTTACTTCATGGATGATGCGCACCGCCGCGCCATCATCGAGGAGCCGAAAAAAGACCGCATCGAAAACTATGAATCGATGAACATCGATTATGTGGTCGAGGCTCACGCCGCCGGTTGCCTGATTGAAAACATCACTCTCGGCAACTTCGCGGCTCCTGCTGAGCCAGAAAGCGCCGCCGCGCCTGCTGACCAGAACGGCGGAGAGTAAGCCATGACGAGCCCCGCAGCGCTTCACATGATGCGGGTCTCGGCCTCTGAAACTGCGCGGCGGGGTGCTGCTCCGCTGCGCAATGCAACTGCCTATGAGCAGATGCTGGTTAAGCTGGCCGCAGACAATCGCACACTTAGACAAATCAGTTCCAAAGAGCAGAAAGCCGAGAAAAAGCGTGAGCTGCTGCCGTTCTACCTGCCATGGGTGGCGGGTGTTCTTGCCAATGGTAAAGGCGTACAGGATGACATTGTTATGACCGTCATGCTCTGGCGTCTCGATGCAAATGACATCGCCGGTGCGCTGGAGATTGCCCGTTACGCCATGACCTATGGCATGACGATGCCGGTCGGTCGCCGTCCGACGCCATGCCTGCTGGCTGAGGAAGTGGCGCTTGCCGCACAGCGTCTGTGTGACGCAAAACAGTCACCTGAGCTGGCGCTGCTGGCGTATTTCGGGGCGATGTCCCCTGAAAAGCTGGCGCTGTATGTCGGCGGTGGCTGCGCCATTTTTACCGCGCTGACGAATTACTGGTTTAAGCGAAAAACCTATCGCTATCTGATTTCGCTCGGACTCGATAAGGGGGCTATTCGTGAGCTCAATCATTAAAAAATGCAGTGTGGCCGCTGTGCTGGCGCTGGCGGCGCTGATGCCTGACTTTCGTCTGCTGAATACCTCGCCCGAGGGGCTGGCGTTACTCGCTGACCTCGAAGGATGTCGCCTGACACCTTACCAGTGTAGCGCGGGCGTGTGGACGTCAGGCATCGGCCACACTGCCGGTGTCACCCCGAAAGGGGATATCACCGAGCGACAGGCGGCGGTGAACCTCGTCGCGGATGTGCTCAATACCGAGCAACGACTCGCCGTGTGCGTGCCGGTGAAGATGCCGCCGCGCGTCTATGACGCGCTGGTCAGTTTTGCCTTCAACGTTGGAACCGGCGCGGCCTGTCGCTCGACGCTGGTCTCGTTTATCAAACGTCAGCAGTGGTGGCAGGCGTGCGACCAGCTTACCCGCTGGGTGTTTGTGAATGGCGTCAAAAATCAAGGACTGGAAAACCGCCGTGCGCGGGAATGGGCTTACTGCATGAAAGGAGTACCTCAATGAAAGCGTTGTTATCTTCTCTGATTTTTAATGTCGTGATTGCCGTTCTACTTGTGCTGGGTTTGAACAATCCCGACGGTGTGGCCGTTAATTTTATTGCCGTCTGGGCGTTATTTGGCTGTTTGGTTTGTATCGGAGGAAGTGTGCTGGCTGCTGTCAGCTATGAGGACTGGTTTGCGAGTCAGTCTGACCCTTACCGAACGCCAAAACACATGGCTATTTTTAGGTCTCTTATCGGAAAGCCCCGCCCACTATGGCGTCGATTTTGGTCTCTGATTCTTTCTGCTGGTACGGTTTTATGCCTGCTTACCGGGGGCAAGGTGTTTATCGCATTCACGTACTTACTTTGGCTGATCCTGTTTAACATGGTTCGTTGTTCGTACCGTCGGCGCATTAAGGAGGCTGGCCTGTGTCCAGAATCATTGTGATATTGCTTGCCGCCGGTCTGGTGCTGGCGTCGGTGCTCTGGCTGCGTCATGAGAACGGCAATTTACGGCGCTCATTCGACAGGGCGAATAAAGTCGCCACCGAACAAAAGACGACTATCGGGATGCTGAAAAATCAGCTTGCCGTGTCGCAACGTATCGCCAGGGCGAATGAGGCCGGTCAGGTCAGGCTCGCTGATGAACTGACTGCCGCCGGTGAGCAGGCGGTAAGGCGCGAACAAACTATCACGAGGTTACTCAATGAAAACGAAGATTTACGCCGCTGGTATCGCGCTGATTTGCCTGATGCTGTGCGCCGGTTGCACACCCGAAAGGCCTGCGCCTCCGCCGGTCATTGTTTACAACAACTGCCCGAAAGTGAGCCTTTGCCCGATGCCGGGAAGCGAGCCCACGATTAACGGCGATTTGAGTGCCGATATCCGCAGGCTTGAGAATGCGCTCGCCGCCTGCGCGCTCAAGGTCGAGACCACTAAAGACTGTCAGGACAAAATCGATGCAGAAAATGAAAAGTCTGCGCAAGGCACTCACTGATGCCGTGCCGCAGTTAGAAACAAATCCCGAAATGATGCGCATCTTTGCCGACGAGGGGAATATCGATGCACGCCTCGCGGCCTCGCTGTCGCACGAAAAGATTTACACCCTGAATGTGATCGTGTGTGACTTTGTCGGCGACCCCGATTTGATTTTTGTACCGGTGACGGCGTGGCTGCGTGAGAATCAGCCGGATATTTGCACCTCGGATGAGGGGCGCAAAAAGGGCTACCGCTTCCAGATGGATTTAAACGACGGTGACAACGTTGATCTCAGTATCAGTCTGCAGCTTACCGAGCGCACGCTGGTCAGGGAGGAGAACGGCGCGCTGCACGTCAGCTATGCACCTGAGCCGCCATTACCCGAGCCGGTCACGCGCCCGACCGAGCTCTATATCAATGGCGAACTGGTGAGCAAATGGGATGAATGAGTTTAAGCCTTTTGACGATAAGCTCGCCGGGCTGATTGGGGCGCTGTCACCGGCGGGGCGGCGAAAGCTTGCTGCTGCGATTGCGAAAGAGCTGCGAAAATCGCAACAGCAACGGATTAAACTGCAAAAAGCCCCGGATGGCACGCCGTATCAGGCGCGAAAGCGTCAGCCGATCAGGGCAAAAAAAGGGCGTATTAAAAGGGCGATGTTTCAGAAGCTGCGAACCAGCCGCTACATGAAAGCCCGTGGCCGCAATGATACTGCTGTGGTGCAGTTTACCGGTAAGGTGCAACGTATCGTGCAGATCCATCAGTACGGACTTAAAGACAGGCCAACCCCTAATAGTCAGGATGTTCAGTATCCACAGCGTGAGTTGCTGGGATTTAGTCGTGCTGATAAAAAATATATTGAGGAGCTGATAGTTGATTACCTTGGGGATAGTTCAGCCTTTGAATAATTTCGGATGGGAATTTTGCATTTCATTATGATAGTATTTAAAGCGCTTGAATAGCCAGGTTATAGCAGAAACTGTTCCTGCCAAGACATTCGCTACGTAACGATATTACGAGTATTCTGTAGCTTGATAAAAGTGTTAGCGTTACCTTGTGGCTGTTCCAGAACGATAGCCAACGTAACGTTTTTTGGACGATAAGCATTCTAGCTATCAGGAAATATAAATGACGATCTCTTCTACTGCACGCGTTTCGAGTAGCAGTATCATAGCACCAGGCGCAGTGATCGAGGCACATGTCAATATCGGTCCATTTTGTATTATTTCTGCGGATGTTGTTATTGGTGAGGGAACTATTATAGGGTCCCATTCAGTTATTAATGGATTTACAGTTATCGGGTGTGATAATCAGATTGGGCAGTTTTCATCGATAGGTGAAGTGAATCAAGATCTAAAATATAAAAATGAGTCAACCAGGCTAATTATAGGGAGTCGTAACAATATTGGTAACAATGCAACAATCCATCGAGGCACGGCGCAAGATAATGATTACACTATAATAGGTGACGATAATACCCTCCTGAATAACGTTCACATTGGGCATGACTGCATCATTGGTAATAGTACGCACATTGGTGATAACAGCGGCCTGGCAGGACATGTTGCACTGGGTGATGGTGCTGTGGTCGGGTTCATGTGCGCAATCCATCAATTCTGTGTATTAGGTGCATATGCAAATGTTGGGCATCACTCAGGTGTAACTCAGGATATTCCCCCATTTGTTTATGCTAGCGGTAACTATGCTGAACCCAATGGAATAGACACCACATCCAGATATTTCACCGGGTCGGGTCAGAGCGATCAGAGCTTAATAAAAGGTTGTTACGATATACTTTACAATAAATCACTATCGTTACATGAAGCGAAGGTTATGTTAAAAGAGAGGTTAAATAAGCATCCTGTTGGCGAACTATTCGAATGGTTTTTCCAGCACTCAACACGTGGAATTATCCGTTAGTAGAGTATATATTTAGTTGGATGAGTGTCGAATCTCGAATTATGCGATAGGTAAACAGAATGAAGATTGAAAAATGCTACTGTCAGCAAAATGTGGAATGTGGCATTTAATAGTGGTGGTTCGTTTTAAATACGGCAATTGAAAAATATCTTTAACTATTTTTCGATTGGCTATTCAAGGTTTGGTGGCAGTAAATGTGCAATACCCAGAACGCAAGTTACTCGTGTTCGATATGCAAGAAAAGTTTCTCATTGAACAGTTGATTCTAAGAAAACTGAAGTGAGTTATGGAGAACGTATTCATATATTCTCTATTTTAAGCTGGAGTTTATTGATTTAAATAGAGTTGAAGCAGTTTTGTGTGGTTAAGCAGGTCCTTACTGAGTGGTTCCATGTGTTTTATCATAGACGCATGGTAAGCATTCTATTGGTTCTATAGGTAATGAATACTAAAAACTTGTACGTTTCTCATAAGTGGTGCTATGCTAAATTTACTTCATCTGAAGTAAATGGTTGGTAAGCACCTTTTCTGATATTTCAGAAGTCTGTCAATTTATTGATGGACTTTTTTTTGCGTTTTCATGCAGGTCAGATAATGATTGTCAATTAATGTTGGAAATATAAACTAAGCTGGTGTGACAAAAGCATGCTTTTTCGTTTGGTATAAGCATAGCTGACACAAAATTTCTTTATTGTGATCATGGGATCATGAAAAAACACATGTCTGCTAAAAAAACTTGACTCACGTGAGACTGTTTTCTATTTTTCTAGGTGTGGTGAATCCCCCTATGCGGCGGGTCGAACCAGACACCTTTGCGATATGCTCGCGCTTCTTTGGTCTGGCAAAGAAGCACCGGGAGGCACCCGGCACCACGATTTTAATTTCATGATCATATTTTTCTAACTTTCAAGCATTTATTATTGTAATAATTATTCTGGAGGGCTGGGTTTAATTTAATGAAAAGAGCGGAGTAGGCGACATCACCGTCCGCTAATATATCATTGCTTTGTTTTTGGTTTACCTACGCTATTATTATTGCCTGGTTTCCTTCATGGTTCAATCGGAAATTTTTTAACTTATAGCATGAGTTAATTGGTTTTATTTTTTTTAAATATTTCCTGATCGCAATGGAATAGTTCACTTGTATGACTTTCAATATCTCAATTATTTAAAAGTAAGAGGTTGAACAACAAGGGAACGACAGTTTTTTGATCTCGCACAGTATCAGTGTGTTGTTTCATGCCTCTTCAAACTGCATTTAATTGTCGTTGACCATACCAGGCGGCATTCTACCTCCATGAACACATTAAATTCACTTCAGGATATCGCTCGCGCTATGCGCAACCTTATCCGTACCGGCATCGTGACCGACGTCGATCACGATGCTGGGCTCTGTCGCGTCCAGACCGGCGGGATGCAAACCACCTGGCTTAACTGGCTGACCTCCCGCGCCGGTCGCTCGCGTGTGTGGTGGGCTCCTTCCGTTGGCGAGCAGGTGCTGATTCTTGCCATCGGTGGCGAACTCGACACCGCGTTTGTGCTGCCCGCCATTTTCTCGGATGACCATCCCGCGCCGGATGCCTCGCCGGATGCGCTTCACATCGCCTTTCCTGACGGCGCGGTCATTGAGTACGAGCCTGAAAGCGGGGCGCTCACCGTGTCCGGGATTAAAACCGCTGACGTCACCGCGTCAGATTCCCTTACCGCCACTGTGCCGGTGGTGCTGGTCAAAGCTGAAACCCGCATCACGCTCAATACCCCAGAAGTGGTGTGCACTAACAAGCTCATCACCGGCTCACTCGAAGTGCAGAAGGGCGGGACGATGAAAGGAAATATCGAGCACAGCGGCGGGAAACTGACCTCGAACGGCGTGCAGGTGGATGACCACGACCACGGCGGAGTAGAACGCGGCGGTAGCAGAACGGAGGGGACGAAATGACGGTGCGTTATTTAGGTATGAACAGCCACACCGGGCTCAGTATTTCTGAGGCCGACCATATCAGGCAGAGCGTGCGCGATATTCTGGTCACGCCGGTTGGCTCGCGTGTCATGCGCCGTGAATACGGCTCGCTGCTGTCAGCGCTGATTGACCAGCCGCAGACCCCGGCGCTGCGGCTGCAGATTATGGCCGCGTGCTACTCGGCTATCCAGAAGTGGGAGCCACGCGTCAGTTTGTCGACCATCACCTTTGAGCGCGGTGAGGATGACGGCGCGCTGTATGTCGATATCACCGGGACGCGCTCGACGACGAGCCAGCCCTTTTCACTGACCATTCCACTGAGTTAAACGCTATGGCGACCATTGTTGACCTGAGCCAGCTCGCCGCGCCCGATGTCGTGGAAACGCTGGATTATGAAACCATCCTGACCGAACGAAAGGCGATTCTCGTCTCGCTCTATCCTGCAGACCAACAGGAAGCGGTCGCGCGCACGCTGACGCTCGAATCCGAGCCGATTGTGAAACTGCTGCAGGAGAACGCTTATCGGGAAGTTATCTGGCGTCAGCGCGTCAATGAGGCCGCGCGTGCGGTCATGCTGGCTTACGCTGCCGGTGCTGACCTCGACCAGCTCGGGGCTAATTCCAGCGTTGAGCGCCTCGTGATTACGCCTGCAGACGAGACCACGCTGCCGCCGACGCCTGCCGTGATGGAATCGGACACCGACTATCGCCTGCGCATTCAGCAATAACCGACTGCTGCCGGTCGGCTCGTCACCGCTTGAGGTGGCGGCGGCGCGCGCCTGTGCGGATATCGAAAATACCCCCGTCCCGCTACGCCGTCTGTGGAACGCCGACACCTGCCCCGCGAATCTGCTGCCGTGGCTGGCGTGGGCGTTTTCAGTTGACCGCTGGGATGAGAGCTGGCCGGAAGAAACGAAACGCGAGGTGATCCGCGCGGCGTGGTTTATCCATGCGCACAAAGGGACGATAGGCGCGGTGCGTCGCGTAGTGGAGCCGCTCGGGTAGCGGGATGACGGCCAGCGGAAAACCTATCCCACAAATGACCGTTGAGCGTGGCGACGGCGACCGTCATCAGTTTGCGATTGCTGACCGGGAGGCGTACACCGGCGTGACGGCGAAATGGCTGCACACCAAAGACCCGAAACCGCAAAAGCAAAAGGTGAAGCTCAAACGAAAACCTAAAGTGAAGCACCTGCGCGCGCTGCAGCATCCGAAAGCGGCCAAAACCACCACAAAGGCCAAAGCCAAAAAAGAGCAAGAGGCGCGCGAGGGTGAGTATATGGCCGGTGAGGCTGACAACGTGCTGGAGCTGACAACCATCTACGCGACAAAATCGCAGGCGATGCGCGCCGCTCAGGCGAAGTGGGACAAAATACAGCGCGGCGTGGCGGAGTTTTCAATCTCGCTGGCTATTGGCCGTGCAGATTTATTTCCTGAAACGCCGGTAGCGGTGAAAGGCTTTAAGCGCGTGATAGACGAGCAGGCGTGGATAATCAGCCGCGTGGTGCACAGTCTCAACGGGAACGGCTACACGACGGGCTTAGAGCTTGAGGTCAAGGTTTCTGACGTGGAGTATGAGAGCGAAGAAACAGAAAGCTGAACTGTTTATATGTGTTTGTTTTGTATGGTTAAAGTGAGTAAAATGCATGCATCGGAAACGTTCAAAGGTGCTCATCATGTTTCACTGTCCTAAATGCCATCACGCCGCTCATGCTCGCACGAGTCGCTATTTTTCAGACACGACAAAAGAGCGTTATCATCAGTGCCAAAATATCAACTGCAGTTGCACCTTTGTCACGACCGAAACCCTTTCGCGTTTTATCGTTTCACCGGGTGAGGTCGTGCCAGCACCACCACACCCGACAAGCTCAGGACAGCAGCAGATCCACTGGATGTGATCAACGAGAAAGCCCCGCAATTGCGGGGCTTTTTGTATCTGTTAGATTTGTGCTGTTAATCACATGACCGTCTGCAAAGTGCCAGGAGCGGACACCCAGATAAAAAAGCATATTAACGTTGAATGATTTCCTGGATGGCATTGGCTGATTAGGTCTTTACTCGACCGCATGACATATTGGCCCAATTTCATTGATTCCTGGCGTGCAGCCCACTCACTGACTACTCATCACTCTCCCTATAATGGCAACGTCAGCAGGCCATTAGCTCATCTTTCTCATGAAAAATCGCCTTGTTCAAACCTGATCGCCATCCTGGCCCAGCATCTTTCTGAGTGACGCAACCTTAACTCAGTCAGTAATAGTCACTGAGACTGAAATTGTATTGATGCTTAATTTCGTGTCTTTCGGAGCTTCAAAAAAATGAGGAATATGCATCGACAGGTCCTGATACTTGCAGGTTCTCAGGCCATCTTTCAATCCATAGCGGTACTGATAATGACTATCGGTGGGCTTGCAGGTGCGCTTCTTGCCCCCGGCCCCGCGCTGAGCACCGTACCGCTCGCAATGGCAAGTCTTGGCACTGTGTTAGTGATGTTTCCTGCATCGTTATGGATGAGCCGGATAGGCAGGAAAACCGGCTTTATAACCGGTGCTCTGAGCGGAATTATATCGGCTATTATTTCCATGGCGGCAATGATCCAATATTCCTTCATTCTGCTGTGTATTGGTATGTTCTTTCTGGGGATTTATCAGGCGTTCGCTCAGTTTTATCGCTTTGCCGCCGGTGAAGTCGTTCTCCCGGCATTCCGGACTAAAGCTATTTCGCTGGTATTGGCTGGAGGTGTCGTTGCCGCTCTGCTTGGCCCGTTTCTGGCAAGCTTCGGAAGCGCATTTTTTAGCGTTTCCTATGCAGGGTCATTCCTCTTTATGGGAATAATGGCTTCGGTGGGTCTGTTGCTATTATCACGTTTACAGATACCGGTTCAGTCAATGGAAGCTTCTGAACACGTTATCGCGAGGTCATGGAAAAAAGTCGTTTTTCAGCCCGCTTATCTTGTTGCCCTTTTTTCCGGCGCGTCAGGATTTGGAATTATGGTACTGGGCCTGACCGCGACACCTATCGCGATGAAGCACTACGATTTTGACTTGCCTCAAATTGCTACCGTGATACAGCTCCACATACTGGGCCGGTTTGTACCGTCATTCTTCACCGGAAAACTGATCGACCGATTTGGCGTCATTAACATTATGCTGGCGGGCATTCTTCTCATGCTTGCTTACCTTGCTCTGGCGTTTTCAGGCGTCACCTGGGGAGTGTTTACGGGTGCATTAATATTGATGGGAATCGGTTGGAACTTTCTCTATGTCGGCGGAACCAGCTTATTGGCAACAACTTACACTACAGAGGAAAAGGGGGTTGCGCAGGCGACCAATGACATGAGCGTTTTTATCTTCAGCCTGATTTGTTCGCTGGGTGCCGGCCCACTGCTAAATGCTTATGGCTGGAAAACCATGCACCTCCTTTTAGTACCCTGGGTCCTGTTTCTTATGGTGCCGCTACTGTGGCTCGCTGTGCGTAAAAAACGTCAGGATAACGCTGAGAATGAGGTCACTTTACCACTGCAGTAAATTGACTCTGTGAACCTTCCAACCAATAAACCCCAAGGACTCAACATGAAAAATGCTCTGATTGTTATTGATATTCAGAATGATTATTTCCCGGGCGGAGCCTTTCCGCTTGAGGAGCCTGAGCTAGCCTGTAAAGCTGCAATGACTGCGATTGAAAAAGCGCGCAAAGAAGGTTGGCTTATCGTCGGCATCCAGCATATTGCAACGCCCGAAGCTCCTTTCTTCAAACCTGACAGTAAAGGCGCGAACATTCATCCGGATGTTGTTGCTGCACTGGGAAATGCACCCGTGATTATCAAGAAAGAGGCAGACAGCTTCTTCGAAACCAGCCTTGAGCAGTTGCTACGTGAGAATGGCATCACTGATATCTATCTTACCGGCATGATGACGCAGCACTGTGTCACACATACTGCGCTTTCCCCGCAAGCTCAGGGCATGAAGATGCATATCATTGCGCAAGCATGCGCTGCACCCACCAAAGCTCTGAGCGATCTTGCCCTGTTCGGACTGAGTGCACGCTGCAATGTGAGTTAACCAACTGATTTTGTTAAGTACAGGCCTATCCAGGGGATGTGTTTTTTCAGATAACACATCCCTTTTTTATTTCATTTGAACCGTCATTGGGTTGTAACGGAATACCACTAAACCCTGCGCATTACGATTGACCTGATTTCATCGGTTAATGACCAGAGAGCATGTCACGACCTCTCCCTTCCTCATTTTATAGTAAGCCAACTCGCATCCCCCCGGCAGCACAACAGCCAATACGGTGGGTGAATAAATCTGATTAATGACTGGAGCAATAAATGAAATTAACGCAAATCCGCAACGCCACGCTGGTACTGGAATATGCCGGTAAAAAATTCCTTATCGATCCTATGCTGGCCGAAAAAGAAGCCTGGGACGGCTTTGCTGGAAGTGCACGCCCACATCTGCGTAATCCAATGGTGGCCTTGCCTGTGGCCGTTAAGGATTTACTGACGGTTGATGCCGTTATCCTGACTCACACCCATACCGATCACTGGGATGAGGCTGCCCAGCAGGCTATTCCCAAAGACATGCTTATCTACACGCAGGATGAAAAAGATGCGGCACTTCTCCGCTCTCAGGGCTTTCTCAACATTCGCGTTCTGAAAGAGGAAAATCATTTCGTAGACGGCATGACTATTTACAAAACCGACGGCCAGCATGGCAGCAACGAATTGTACGCTGATGCCCAGTGGGGTGAGCTACTCGGTGATGCATGTGGGCTGGTCTTCACTCACCATGATGAAAAAACGTTGTATATCGCGGGTGATACTGTCTGGGTTAAGCCTTACGCAAAAAACCTGCAACGTTTCAAACCGGAGATTGTGGTGCTGAACACCGGTTATGCGGTAAATGACCTTTACGGTCCGATTATCATGGGCAAAGAGGACACACTGCGCACACTGAAAATGTTGCCCAATGCCACCGTCGTGGCGTCTCATATGGAATCGATTAATCATTGCCTTCTTACCCGTGCGGAACTTCGCGAGTTCACGCTTGAACATGGTATTGAAGATAAGGTTCTGATTCCCGCAGACGGCGAGACAATGGCTTTCTGACAGGCCATCCCACCTGACCTGATGAGGAATGCCATTACTACTGGTCACCTGTTATTGTTTGGTCAGTTAAAATAAGCGTTTTAGCCGCCGGTAAGCCGGTGGCTATCATTTACGGTAAGGTTAACGTTATGTCTGCACTGACGGTCGCCGTGATTGCCACGGCCGGATTTAGCCCATTTCACTTTTCAGTCCCTTGTATTATTTTCGGGCAGTCTATGCCGCAACCGGATTTATTCTGCGTCGAAATCTGCGCTGAAAACCCTGGCGTTGTTATGTCTGATATGGGCCTGTCCATCAACGTGGAGCATGGACTTGAGCTGCTGGACACCGCAGACATTATTATCGTGCCTTACTGGAATCATCCGGAAGAAAAACCATCTCAGGCCCTGCTGGATGGGTTAATAAAAGCATGGCAGCGTGGTGCAGAAGTGGTGGGACTTTTGTCTCGGTGCTTACGTACTTGCCTATTCCGGCTTACTGGATGGGCACCGTGCTGCCACACACTGGGAATACGAACAGGACTTTATTGAACGATTTCCTGCTGTCCATCTGGACAGCAACTCGCTGTATACCAGTGATGAACGTCTGATTACCTCAGCGGGCACCGCCGCCGGTATTGATTGCTGCCTGAATATTATCCGTGACCATTACGGTTCTGCTATAGCTAACCGGGTGGCAAGAAGAATGGTTGTTCCACCTTACCGGGAAGGTGGCCAGGCCCAGTTTATTGAACGCCCGGTCCCGGTATCGACCCGGGATAGCAAAATGAATGAACTGATAGAGTATCTGCGCCGTAACCTGGACAAGCCTCATGATCTCGACTCACTTGCCGGGTTTGTCAGCATGAGTCGACGAACGTTAACGCGTCATTTTTTCAGGGCAACCGGAACGACGCTTGGCGATTGGCTGAACGCGGAACGCCTTCAGAGAAGTCAGGAGTTACTGGAAACGACAAACATTAGTATTGAACGTGTATCCGAAATGGTGGGTTTTCAGTCGCCAGTCTCATTTCGTCAGAGCTTCAAAGCGAGATTCAGCGTCAGTCCAAGCGAATGGCGTAGAGCTTTTCGAGGGCCTGCGCCTGTTGATGTCGACGTGAAGTGAGAGCCAACCCCTACCAGTTTAAATCCTCTTAGCTAGAAGGTTTGTATCACGTCCGTTCCTCGCTCATAGCAGACGGTCAAAAGCATGCTCGTTACTGACTAAATATGATTTATCTATCAGCCTCAGTTAAAACAAAAGCCCCGCATATGCAGGGCTTTAGCTATCGATGTGGTCAATGCGTGGACGCTACCAGAAATAAATCCTTTTATTTCATTGGCTTAATCAAAAAAAATAAGCCTGCGTAAGGGAGATTACGCAGGCTAAGGAGGTGGTTCCTGGTACAGCTAGCATTTATGGGTTATGTTTTTCAGCGGAAGGGATAATACCCGTAACAAACGAAGCCGTATGTGATCCGATTCTAAGAATCTTCCTGATGTGAAAAATAACCCTAATAAACTATTTATTGTGCGGATTACGGGTGCTTTCACCGGCGAAATTACGCATCAGCAGTGCATATTCCAGCTCCACTTCTTCCGGTACGGGTAACCACACGGTGTGTCCGTCACCAGGTGCCACGGTGATGGTTTCGCCTTTGCCGTTTTCCAGGTGTTCCAGCGTAAAGTTGAGATTGCCCTGCGGGGTCATCAGCTCAAGACTATCGCCCAGGGTGAATTTGTTTTTCACCGCGACGGCTGCTAAATGGCCTTTACGTGCGCCGGTGAAATCACCGACAAACTGCTGACGCTCGGACACGGAATAGCCGTGCTCGTAGTTTTGGTAATCGTCATGTGTATGGCGACGCAGGAAACCTTCGGTATAGCCGCGATGGGCCAGGCCTTCCAGCGTCTCCAGCAGGCTGGTGTCAAACGGTTTGCCCGCTGCGGCGTCGTCAATGGCTTTGCGATACACTTGGGCGGTACGTGCGCAGTAGTAATAGGATTTGGTACGGCCTTCGATTTTTAACGAATGCACGCCCATCTGGGTCAAACGCTCAACGTGCGCAATCGCACGCAGATCTTTGGAGTTCATGATGTAAGTGCCGTGCTCGTCTTCGAACGCCGTCATGTACTCGCCCGGACGTTTGGCCTCTTCAATCATAAACACGCTGTCGGTCGGTGCGCCCACGCCCAGGGTCGGCTCAACGTTTTTCACCCGGGATTGGTTCGTGCTGATGCACGATGTTGCCGATGTCGTCTTCTTTCCCTTCCTGGACATTGTATTCCCAGCGGCAGGCGTTGGTGCAGGTGCCCTGATTCGGGTCACGTTTATTGATGTAGCCCGACAGCAGGCAACGGCCAGAATAGGCCATGCACAGCGCGCCGTGAACGAAGATTTCGAGCTCCATTTCTGGCACCTGAGTACGGATTTCTTCGATCTCTTCCAGCGACAACTCACGCGAGAGGATCACGCGGGTCAGACCCATTTGTTTCCAGAATTTCACCGTCGCCCAGTTCACGGCGTTCGCCTGCACGGATAAGTGAATATCCATTTCCGGGAAGTTCTCGCGCACCAGCATGATTAAACCCGGATCCGACATAATCAGCGCGTCAGGACCCATTTCCACAACTGGCTTGAGATCGCGAATAAACGTTTTCAGCTTGGCGTTATGCGGCGCAATGTTCACCACAACGTAGAATTTTTTGCCCAGGGCATGCGCTTCATTGATGCCGAGCTGTAAATTTTCGTGGTTGAATTCGTTATTACGCACGCGCAGCGAGTAGCGCGGCTGACCCGCATACACGGCATCCGCGCCATAGGCGAAAGCGTAACGCATATTCTGCAGCGTTCCCGCCGGGGAAAGGAGTTCTGGTTTAAACATGTTTGTTCTCGTTCTGATGACAGGTCAGATCCGCCTGCACCAGGTGCAGCGGTGGGGAGATCCCGTACTTTAAGGGCGGGCATTGTAGCGCTGCGGGGGAGGGAGGTAAACCCTTTGCCCCGCCGCATTTATTCTCGTCCGGCTTTGCGGTACTGCCAGTAGTGATAAGCCATATAGATCAATCCCAGGGGAATGGCGAGCGCAAGCACCGTGAACAGATAGAGGGGGCCCAGCCCCCTAAACCCTCTGTCGTCAATCATTTCAAATACTCTTTCGGAAACGCGAGGCCGGATAACGTCGTCGGTTCCTCTTTTTGCAAACGGAAAGAAAACAATTGAGAGGGCGGCGATGAAAAGCAACGGCGTGAAACCGGCGTAGTGATAAATATTGAAGATCGCGATGCCAAGAAGCAGAGCACCCAATGCCAGCTTGCCCAAAAAATCCAGGCTCCGGATAAACAGGATTAACGGGTTTTGCCTCCAGCGATTTTTCTTCTGCGCTTTTTGTTTTTGTAAATATCGACTGCCGCTTTTGCTCACGGTATTTCCTTCACCATCCCGAGGGCCATCAGAATAAAGGATAATATGGCTGCTTTCACCGCTCAGAATTTATGGGGCAGGTAACGCCATCGCCACAATTAATTCAGACGACAGCAGCTGTCTACACGATCTCAGGGAGACAGGTTACACCGGTTAAGCAAATCACGATACGGCCTTGACCTAAAGTTAACTTGAGCTTTTAAGATGCACGTTCTGAACTCAACCTGGGACATATTCTGCATATGAAAGATATTGATGTTGGTTTCACGCACGTTGCGTTTGTCGTCAGAGATTTAGATAAGAGCGTTGCTTTCTATCAGCGCTATGCCGGTATGGAGGTTGTCCATTCGCGTGAGCCCGGCGTTCCGGATGCGCGTAAAGTGGCGTGGTTAAGCGATCATACGCGCCCGTTTGCGCTGGTCCTTGTCCAGGCGGACAACGTCACCGATACCCCTTTGGGTCAGTTTGGTCACCTTGGCGTAGCCTGCGCGACCCGCGAAGAAATTGATCGTAAAACCCTGATGGCGCGTGAAGAAGGGTGCTTACGAAAAGCGCCTCAGGACTATGGCGAGCCGGTTGGCTATTTTGTCTTTTTTGCTGATCCAGACGGCAATACGCTGGAGCTCTCTTTCGGGCAACGTGTCGGGCTGGAAGCCATTCGCAACGCGTGATCTCAACGCATGCGCAGCGCCGGGGGATAACGCCGGCAGCGCTGCGCGCTCGATCATTGACGGAAGTAAAACGTTCAGTTTCTCAATTTGGATCACCGCATGAATGAGGTTGTCGCACAGGCGTAAGACGGGCACTATGCGTACTGCCTGAGTCAATAATAAATAAGGGATTTTAATGTTCCGAAAATCGACTGCGATGACTTTATCTCTGCTGATGACGTCGGTATTCCTGCTGACAGGGTGTCCACCGCCACCGGATCTCACACAGTGGCAGCGCCCGGATACGGATATCGACGGCGTGCGCGACGCGATGCGTCAATGCGGCGAGCAAATTCCTGGCCCGGACATTCCCAAAACGGATAATGAATCTGTCCTGTATTATCAGTGTATGGAGAATCAGGGCTTTACCCGTAAAGACGGATTCAAAATTTGCAGCATTCGTGTTTATCGTGATACGCCAGCCTGTATCAGCCGAGATCAAGGATATCCCTTGAGCCAGAGGCAGCTAGACGCACTGCCTTTTGTCGCAGACCGTGGTTTCCATCCCATCAAGCCCGAATTTGGCGTAAGTCAGTCTTCCCTGGTTTCCTGGCGCAAAGCAGGGGCTTCGCTGCATTATTCTCATGAAATTGAAAACGACAAACAAGCACTGGCGGTGATGTATCAATGCGGTTATCCGCAACCTCTCGGCTCGGTGTCTTACGTACCGACGCTACGTAAAGCCGCGTATGTTCAGCAATGTGTGTTGGATAAAGGTTTCGAACCGAAAAATAAGCTCAATTTAGTGTGCCGTAATTATCCGCACGTCACGGGCTGTCCAAAAATGTAAGGCTGTCGCGGAATGTATCCCAGAGAAACGGTATTAACACTCTGGGATTTTCTTCCGGATGTAATATCTATAATTTATTCAATTGATAATATTATATCTGCGACGACATATTTATAATGAAGCATTTATAATGGAATACTGTATTTGAACGTCGAGAAAAATTCTGACTTAAGGCATTTCGTTACGTCCATATTTCTTGCCCATCAGACGTCAACCAAACAATCCCGGCCGGTGCTTTTACTAAAAACCACAGCCCAAACTCATCAAGGTCATCATCCTCGTCTTCCGATGAATAAGATGGCCAGGAATGGTGTAATAGCGCAAGCTGCTCTGAGAGCGTACCTGTCAAAAATATACCGTTCTTTGCAAGCTTAATGACTTTCTTTCTAATAATTGAGTCAAAATATCAAAGAAGATCTTTTTTTCTGAATAAGCGATCGTCGGAATAGGCGGTGCAATCGATGCGAACGTGTTGCCACATTGCTCCCATCGACAGGCCATAAGAACTTTTGATAACGGATGAGTATAACACGTTGAGATTTTCCATTATTTCTCCCTCAATTATCTCGTTCTCATGAACTTATCATTTGATAGTACTTTAATGAGAATTGCAACGGACTCCTCTGGCATGCGATAAACGGGAAATATACCCCTCTCACGCGTGAGAAACTGTAAAAACTAGCCCAATATCTATAAGATTTCTTTTTAGCACCTGACGAATAAAGGAATGTGATGCGTACCGTCGACGACGTAAAAATGAAGTATCCAGGCGCCAATGCCTGGCAAATGGGTGATAGTCCAGAGCTGGCTAACGCGCTTGCCGATCTTATTATAAGAGGCCTAAAAACAGCCTCATGCGGCTCTTTGGCCTCTTACCAGCGAGAAGAATTCGCACCCAGGATGGGGAGTTACAACATCATCCTTAACGGTGAGGATGAACCGGTATGCGTTATCAGACTGGTTTCGATGCAACTGGTGCGTTTTTGCGATGTGACTGCTGAGTATGCCCGAAAGGAAGGTGAGGGCGATTTAAGCCTGGCGTACTGGCGGAAAGAACATCAGCGATTTTTTACTCGGGAAGGCTATTTTTCTGAGGATATGGAGCTGATTGCCGAAGAGTTTGAGGTGGTTGAAGTGCTGTGACCCAAAGAGACGTTCTTTGACAAAGCGTTTATCGCACGTGTTCCTGACGGCCACCGCGTCCGTGTCGTCTCTATCCGTAGTAAAGAGAAACCTGGGTCGTTAAAAATTCAAACGCATTGCTACGCGTCGCGCTGGATTAAGCTCATGTTTTACGTCCTCAGCTTTCTCGATTCTCAGATGCGGCGGACACGCGTGGTCCTCCCACAGGCTCAAAACCCAGCGTGGCGTAAAATTTGGCATTGAAGGCGGCCATATTATCCGTTGTCAGTGTCGCGCCAGCCAAACCGCGTTGTTGCCCGCTGGAGAGCACTGTCTGCATCAACAATCTCCCGATTCCGCGGCGCTGCCAGTGGGGATGCACATCAATTTCAGCAATGTGCAGCCATAAATTGACGATTTTTCCTGCGACAAATCCAACGGGGGTCAAATCAGGTGTAAAGGCCGCAAACAGCAGACCGTCGCGGCTGAAATCACTCAATTCCTGGAGACTGTTTGCGACAGGCTCACCCGTCACCGCGCCTGCGTCACGCAGCGTTTCAAAAGCCGCTAACTCAATGGCGCGCAGTGCAGGAAAATGTGTAGGTTGTGCAGGGCTGACAGTGATATCCATAACTCAGTTCTCCATGGTTTAATGCATTTACATCCCTGGCGGAAGACTATTTCGGGAACGATAAGGTTAGCCAGGCTACCTTTATAGCAAACATCACATCGGGTGCAGCGATGATTAACGGTGTGATGACTCACGCGGCCATCGACAGCCTGCCATTTGGTAGCGTCGGCGCATCCGGTATGGGGGAATACCGCGGGATCCCTGTTTTCCGACATCGGAAACCGGTGGTGGTACAGAACGAAGACGGCGCGTCTAGCCTGCGCTTGCGCGCGCTATCAGGAAAAAATCGCCGACATTATCGCATTTTTATCACGCTTAACCCGACACACTTGTCCAACAAAATCATCAGGAGAGAGCAATGAAAGTATTAATGGTTCTGACCTCGCACAGTGAACTGGGTAATACCGGTAAAAAAACCGGTTTCTGGCTGGAGGAGTTTGCTGCCCCGTACTACGTCTTTAAAGACGCGGGTGCCGAAGTGGTGCTGGCGTCTCCGGCGGGCGGCCAGCCGCCGCTGGATCCGAAAAGCGATTTAGCCGATTTTCAGACCGAGATGACGGATCGCTTCAAAGCCGACCCGGACGCGCAGCGCGAACTCGCTAACACCCTGAAGCTCGACAGCGTGCGCGAGGCAGATTTTGATACCGTCTTCTATCCTGGCGGCCACGGCCCGCTGTGGGATTTGGCGGAGTCGAAGACCTCTATCGCCCTGATTGAAGCCTTTATCCGTGCCGGCAAACCGACGGGTTTCGTCTGCCACGCCCCGGGCGTGTTGCGCCACGTGAAAGCCGCCTCTGGCGAGCCGCTGGTTAAAGGTCGTCAGGTGACCGGTTTTACCAACGGTGAAGAGGCCGATGTTGAACTGACAGATGTTGTGCCTTTTCTGATTGAAGACGAGTTTATCGCGATGGGTGCGCACTACCAGAAAGGCCCGAACTGGGCACCGTTTGTTGTTGAAGACGGTAAGCTTGTCACCGGACAGAATCCCGCCAGCTCTGAAGACGCGGCCAAAGCCTTAGTCGCCCAGCTTCGCTAATCATTCAGGCAAGCATTCTCCCCTAAGCACAGCACGCGCTGTGCTTTCGCTTGCGTGCCGCATGGGATAAATAATCCATCTTCAAACGGGTACGGCTGTTTCTGGCACAGCGCGTAGAGAGCCAGGCGAGTCAGGGGGACTTCTGTGCGTGGGAAGCGGGAATGGCGCACCGCTTCCCCGGGGCAAATGATGTTGGCGATTGCCTCCTGTCACAGGCAGAAGCAAACCGCCGCTGTCGTCACTCGTGTATCTTAACGACAACTTTGCCCTTCGCATGACCTCCAGCAAGATAGTCAAGCGCATCCTTTGTTGCTGTAAACGGGAACACCTTGTCGATCACCGGGACGATCTGTTCCGCTTCGATGAGCTTACTGATTTGAGTGAGTTGCGCGCCATCAGGCCGAACGAAGAGAAATGAATAGCTTAGGTTTCGCTTCTTGGAGAGACGCATAATTTTACGGCTCATCAGGCTAAATACAAAACGCAGGACGATATTTAAATGTCGATCCCGTGCAAAAGCCGCATCTAACGGCCCAATGAGAGAAATGATCTTTCCGCCAGGATTAAGAATTTGAGTCGACTTTTCAATCGTATCCCCTCTGACCGTGCCCAGAACACAATCGTAGCCACTCAGCACGTTTTCAAATTCCTGTTTTTTATAATCAACCACTTCATCTGCGCCAAGACGACTCACCCACTCGATATTGGCTGAACTCGTTGTCGTTCCCACTTTGGCGCCAAGGTGCTTCGCCAGCTGGATGGCAAAGCTGCCAATGCCGCCGGAACCTGCCGGGATGAAAACCTTCTGACCGGGCTGCAGACGCGTGCGCTCTGTGAACGCCTGCCAGGAGGTAAGGCTCACCATGGGCAGTGACGCTGCCTGCACAAAATCCAGATTGGCAGGTTTAATGGCCGCGAGCCTTTCAGGCACAACGGCAAATTCGGCAAGCGATCCTCTTCCCGTGTCGAAAATACTGGCGAAGACTTCGTCGCCTGGCTTGAACCGCGTGACCCGGCTTCCTGTTTCAATGACCACCCCGGCCAGGTCGCTGCCCAGTGTTGCGGGGAGCGTAAAATGCAAAACCGGTTTGAACATGCCAGTGGGGATCATGTTGTCAATGGGATTCAGACCAACAGCGTGAACCTTAACCAGAATTTCGTCAGCACCAATCGAAGGATAATCTCTGTCATCAAATCCCAGCTCAGGGGATTTACCATAGCGTTTAAACGTAAAGGCTTTCATCGTTCTGGTTCTCATCTGTTGTTAATCCTGTCGGTTTTGCGGATGCCCATATTGCTGAATAAAAAAGCGGCTCCCAGTAACAGCTCGATAAACACGGCAAAAAGAATTTGCCTGTTAACATGTCCTTCGCGCCATTCGACGAATCCCGACAGGGCTAACACGAAAGATATCGTGCTAATACCGGCGGCCAGCGCATATCGGGCAGGAGAAGGCTCAGCATTCCTCGCTAAAACACACATTACTCCTGTTCCTGCAAAGAAAGCGGCAGAACGTCGGCTAAGTACATCAGTACCGGATGTGGTTTGAATTCCCCACAGCGTGAGGAACTGTGCCGGGAAAAACATCCATACCGTAGCCAGTATGAAAAACAGCACAGATGCCAGAATGGCCAGTCGGGAAAATTTCATTTTTATTCTTTCGCATCAAGCTGAAGGCTATTTCGCACGACGTTATCGAGGATTTTTGCTGGCGCGAATCTGCGAAGAAAATTCAATTTACCGGCCAGCGTTCCCGCCGTGTAACGTACTTTTGGTCGTAAAGCCTCGGCAGCTTTAACCACGACTTCTGCCACCACTTCCGGACTTTCCGCTTCGGCCATCGCCTTACTGAGCACTTTCGTGAGCTTAGCCCGGAGAAGGTCATATTCTTCAAGCTTTGCATCCGGTTCTATATTATGAGCTTCAAACTGCGTTCTTATAAAGGCAGGTTCGATAACAGATACCCTAATGCCTTGCGTGCGCAGTTCATGGTCCAGAGCGCCTGTGTATCCTTCGACCGCATGCTTACTGGCAGTATAAAGTGCCACATACGGCATCGGCACAATCCCGAGTATCGAACCGATGTTAATGATGCGCCCGCTGCCCTGACGGCGCATCTGAGGGATAACTGCTCGCGTTAACCTGACGATGCCCAGAAAATTGGTGTCAAAAATGTCTCTGGCCTGCTCGACAGAACTTTCTTCAGCCGCCGCCGGAGCGACGCCGAAACCCGCATTATTCACCAGAATATCGATCCGTCCCTCCAGGCGCAGCAGCTCATCAATGGCCGCCTGGACAGAATCGTCGTCCGTCACATCGAGCGTCAATAACGGAAACGGATGCGTTCCCGCCAGCGCACCACGCCGACTTGTGCCGTATACCGTATAACCCGCGGCTAAAAGTTGAATGGCAGACGCTCTGCCAATACCGGAGGACGCGCCCGTAACCAGCGCTACACGTTTTTTTGTCATGCTAAAACCTACATAAATTGTTTGGGGTTTCTCATTGGAGATGAGATGACGCGCTGTAAGGGATTGATGTTCTGCAGAACAACCAAAGATCGTTCTGCAGAAGGCATCTCTTTAGCTACAGGGCTTTATATCGCTCTGCGGCTTCATCTTGTTTGACGTCTGAAAGCAGAGCCTGACGCGAAGCATCGAGCGTGTCCCAGCGTGCCGCATTGTGTAAAGGCGGGATGGTGACCCGTTCACGGCGATCAAAGCCAATCAGTGCGGCATCCACTAACTCACCCACTTCCATGAATTTTGGTGAGTTACTGATGTCGATACCCGCGCGGTCCCAAATTTCTGTGTAAGTACCGGCAGGGAGCACCGCCTGGATATAAATGCCTTTAGATGACAGCTCTACATCCATTCCCTGAGACAGGAAAAGCACAAAGGCTTTCGTTGCGCCGTAAACCGTCATGGCAAATTCCGGGGCGAGCCCGACGATGGAACTGATGTTGACGATCGAACCTTCACCGGCTTTTACCCATCGCGGCGTCACGGCACTGGCAAGCCTTGTGAGGGCGGTGACGTTAAGTGCGATTAGGCGTTCTATCGAATCAGGCGTCTGCTCTGCAAAACCGCCGGACTGCGCGACACCTGCGTTATTGATAAGAATACCAATCCGCGAATCGTCGCGCAGACGCGCTTCGACAGTCGCTAAGTCTGCCGCTTGCGTGAGATCAGCAGGCAGAACATCAACAGCGATACCCCTTTCCTGTCGCAGATGTTCAGCCAGTAGGTCTAACTTTGCTTTGTCGCGGGCGACCAGAACAAGATCGTGTCCCCGGCGGGCGAACCGTTCTGCGTAAACAGCACCAATACCCGTGGATGCGCCTGTAATGAGAACTGAAGGTTTAGTCATAAGTTGATCTTCTTTATTGATATGTAAACAGAATCCGAAATGTGCGCTGCCGTTAGAGCCGAGGCATTCGCAGATTTACTCGCGGGTGTCAGTCAGCGACGGGTAATCGGTGTATCCCGCTGCGCCACCGCCATAAAGGGTTTCAGGATTCAGTGGTGCCAGAGGCGCGTCCGTCTTCAGCCTTTCGACCAGATCCGGGTTGGAGATGAACGGACGACCGAACGCGAACAGATCGGCTTTGCCCTGTGCAAGGTGTGTGGACGCCAACGGCAGGTCATAGCCATTGTTAGCGATGTACGTGTTCTTAAAGCGTCGACGCAGTGAGTCGTAATCGAACGGTGCGATATCGCGTGGGCCGCCCGTAGCGCCTTCAACCACATGGAGATACACGATGCCTAATGCATTGAGTTGCTCAGCGAGGTAGTCATATTGAGGCTGCGGGTCACTGGATGAAATCGCATTAGCCGGTGAAACCGGTGAAATACGCACGCCAGTGCGATCTGCGCCGATCTCATCTACTACGGCAGCGGTGACTTCTAACAGCAGGCGGGCACGATTCTCGACAGAACCGCCGTACTCATCAGTACGCTGGTTTGCGCCATCTTTCAGGAACTGTTCCAGCAGATAACCATTCGCACCGTGGATCTCTACACCGTCAAACCCAGCGGCAATGGCATTGGCTGAGGCATTTCTGAAATCGTCAATAATTCCCGGTATTTCCTGCAATTCAAGCGCACGTGGCTCAGAGACATCAGCAAAACCGTTGTTCACAAAGGTCTTCGTCTCGGCGCGGATAGCGGACGGTGCGACGGGTGCAGCGCCACCAGGCTGTAAATCGACATGCGAAATGCGTCCTACGTGCCACAGCTGCACAAATATGCGCCCACCTTTGGCATGCACCGCGTCAGTTACTTTGCGCCAACCCGTGATTTGAGCTGGCGTATAGATCCCCGGGGTATCCTGATAACCCTGCGCCTGTGCGGAAATCTGCGTGGCTTCGGTAATCAATAATCCAGCGCTAGCGCGCTGGGCGTAATACGTTGCTGCCAGTTCGCTCGGTACCAGTCCTGCTTCGGCCCGGTTGCGCGTCAGGGGAGCCATCACGATGCGGTTCGCAAGTGTTATGGGGCCAAGATCATACGATTGAAATAATGCCTGGTTTGTCATGTTTATTCGCCTGCTAAGGGTTGGTCGATGCGTTGAATTAATGATGATGGTCATAATCTATAAAGTCAACTGGTTTGATTATGATCATCATCAATGTATAATCAGGCTCTGTTTTGAGAGGGTAAAAAGCATGAAAGTGTCAAAAGAGCAGATGCGCGAGAACAGGATGCGCGTTGTTGAAACGGCCTCAGAACTTTTTCGTGAGCGCGGTTACGATGGCATCGGGATCTCGGAACTGATGTCGGAGGCCGGGTTAACGCATGGCGGCTTCTACAAGAACTTTGCTTCCAAGGCTGATTTGTTGTCGGAAGCGATGCATTGCGGTTTTACACGATCCGCAGAAAAAACGCAGGGCGTAAACCGGGATAAATTTGTTGAATATTATCTCTCCCGACCACATCGTGATGACATGGGAAAGGGCTGTGTGATGTCGGCTCTGGGCACTGATGCAGCCCGTCAATCTGAGTCAATCAAAGAGACGTTTGCGGCCGGACTTGAACGCCAACTGGCGATTTTAGGCACTGAAAATGGCACGCGCGCTGACCTGATCGATACCCTCGCGCATCTTGTCGGGGCCCTGGTGCTGTCTCGTGCTTGCCCGGATAATTCCGCGCTGGCGGATGAAATTCTGGATGTGTGCCGTGCGCGTCTACTCAGTCATGATGCCCCTAAGGATTGAGTTTGATGGCTCAGGGCATTTTCTCAACAAGGGCATAAATGATGAGAGGCAAGCAAAAATCAGAGTAAAGCGTGATCAACATTTGAGGATGTTTGCGTCATTTTAGTGCGCTATGACGACGTTTAAACTGCCTGATTGTGCCTAAAAACGATCGGCTAATTTATAATCATCTGTTGTTATGCCAAATCAAACTTCATCCAGTGAATGAATGCTTTACTGCATACTCTTCTTTGCTGACAGGAGTATTGGAATGATTGATCACACCGGTTTCAGCGTCACTCATCTTGAAGACAGTAAACGGTTTTACACGCGCATTCTGGCGAGCCTGGGCCATATTATCCGGCATGAAATCCCGGAAGCCGCGGTAGGTTTTGGTCCCGCCCAATCGGACGAAGGGGCCGATCCGGGAGGCGGTTTCTGGATAACGCAAGGCACACCTTCGACCCCTCGGATGCATCTGGCCTTTAGCGCAAAAAGCAAAGAACAGGTTGATGCCTTTCACCGTGCTGGCCTCGACGCGGGGGGGAGAGATAACGGCGCTCCGGGATACAGGCCGCAGTATCATCCCGGGTATTACGCCGCCTTTGTTCTTGATCCAGATGGCTACAACATTGAAGCGGTTTACCACGAGACACCCTAACGACTCACGCCGCGCTCAGTGTGGCGATGCCGCATTTATAAATATTTTGGATAAAACCCCGTTATCCAGATACACAAAACCCGCCAGACGGCGGGTTTGAGGAATCATCAGTCAGGCGATCCTGCATGCATCCGCTTCCCATCGATACCCCACGCCATACACGGCACGAATAAACGACTGGTCAGCGTCGAGTGCTTCGAGTTTACGACGCAGGTTTTTGATATGGCTGTCGATGGTACGGTCAGTGACCACGCGGTAATCGTCATACAGCTGGTTCAACAGCTGTTCGCGGGAGAACACTTTTCCCGGTTCGTGCGATAGCGTTTTTAACAGCCTAAACTCAGCAGGCGTCAGATCCAACAATTTGCTGCGCCAGCTTGCCTGGAAGCGACTTTCATCGACAATCAGCGGGCTTTCGGCATCCAGCACCTGCAGTTCACGCTGCGGCTTGCAGCGGCGCAAAATCGTTTTGACGCGCGCCACCACTTCACGCGGGCTGTAGGGCTTACAGATGTAATCATCCGCACCAATCTCCAGCCCCAGCAGGCGATCGATCTCTTCGATTTTGGCGGTCACCATCACAATAGGCACTTCGGAAAAACGGCGGATCTCACGGCATAGCGTCAGGCCATCGGTGCCGGGCAGCATCAAATCCAGCAGGATAAGATGGGGCGGCGTCTGGCGGACATACGGTAAAACCTGGTCGCCATGGCTGATAAGCGACGGGGCATAGCCCGCCGCACGCAAATAGTCGATTAACAGTTGCCCAAGCTTAGGCTCGTCCTCCACGATCAAAATGCGTGGCGTGTTTTCGTCAATGGGTAACTCAGTCATACTTCTCTCGATAAATCCCGTTCCAGCGGTAACTCTACTGTAATGCTAACCCCGCCAAAAGGCGAATGGGCCGCGCGAATCGAGCCGCCGTGAGCTTCAACGATGTTAACGCAAATCGCCAGCCCTAAACCGGACCCGCCGCTGGCGCGATTGCGGGAACCTTCTGTGCGATAAAAACGCTCGAACAGTTTTTCCAGCTGCGCGTCTTGCACGCCGGGCGCGGTGTCCGCGAAGGTCAGCGCGAAAGACCTGTCATTCAGCGCGCCGGAAATATGCAGCGCGCCGCCGCTGTCGGTGTAGCGCAGGCTGTTTTCGAGCAGATTATTGAACAGCTGCATCAGCCTGTCAGGGTCACCAAATACGACAGCGCTATCCGGCAGCGACAGGTCGATGTTCAGGTTGCGGCTGGCGAAGCGTTCGCGGAACGCACCGGTGGTGACTTCCAGAATATTGATCACGTCCACCGGTGATTTTTGATAGGCCAGCGCACCTTCGTCGGACATGGACAGCTGGTGCAAATCGTTCACCAGCTTGGTGAGCGTGCCCACTTCCGCCTGCAACGACGTCACCGATTCCGGCGTAAACTGACGCACGCCGTCCTGAATCGCTTCCAGTTCGCCGCGCAATACGGCCAGCGGGGTACGCAATTCGTGGGAAATATCGGCCATAAAGTCGCGGCGCATCTGCTGGTTTTTCTCCAGGGTGCTGGCGAGCTGGTTAAAATCCTGGGCCAGTTTGCCGATCTCGTCCTGGCTGCGCGTATCCACGCGCGTAGAGAAATCGCCCGCTGCCAGCTTGTGGGTGCCTTCCACCAGTCGTTTCACCGGGGCCAGAAGACCGCGTGCCAGTGGGAACGTCGCCAGCGCGGCGAGCAGCGTGGAAAGGGCGACAATCAGCCAGCTGGTCTGGCGCTGCTGGCGGTCAAAATTGATATCAGTATTGCGCGTTAATCGTTCGACGGGCGACGCAATCACCCAGCCAACGGGCGCGTCGTTAAAGGTAATCGAGCGCTTTGTGCCGTCAGGCGGAACCGGGGCGCGTGGGCCAACCAGCACGTGTTTATCCTGATCGATAACCCAGAATTGCGTGCGCCAGCCGTGCGGCGGCATGCCCGGGCCGGGACGATCGTCGTCGTTATCATGCTCAAGCGAGCGCAAAATCTGGAAAACAAAACGGTCATTATTGCGTAAAAAACGCCAGTTACCGTGCAGGGCATTACTGATCGGCCAGGGCATCGCTCAACCCCTGCAATCGCTGCTCGTTACCGCGTTTAATGTAGTCAATAAAGCCGCGCTCAAAGCTGATGCGTACCGCCCAGTGCATGGTGATCAGCAGGGACGATGCAGGTGGCGAAAATCGCCAGAAACAGTTTGCCAGTAATACCGGACGCCAGAATTTCATCGTTCACTCCTTTTGCGTCGGCCGATGACGACGTTCTTGTTGGTATCATTCGGCACCCGGGCGAAAATCAACGCGGGCAGGGCGATAATCACCGCCATGCTCAGATAGGTGTACAGGAAGACGTGATGGGCGCCGGCCGTGTCGGCGCTCAGATGTTGCTGACCATACATTCCCAGCAGCAAACCCGCGACGGTGACGCCCACGCTCATCGAAAGCTGCATGATCATCGACAGCAGGCTGTTGCCGCTGCTCGCCAGTTCATCGGGCAAATCTTTCAACGTCAGCGTGTTCATTGACGAAAAGCGCGTCGAGTTGATCATCCCCTGGAAGAACAGCACCAGCGGCAAAACGTAGTACCAGCCCATAAGCGCCACGGCCATAAACACCAGGCTTATCAGCGCCAGCCCAAGCGTGGAGGCAACCAGCACCCGGCGATAGCCAAAATAATTCACTACCTGCACCACGATGCGCTTCATCCCCATACTGCCCAGCACCATCGGGATCATCATCAAACCGGCGTGGAACGGTGAAAAACCCAGCCCAATTTGCAGGAATACGGGCGTCATAAACGGCAGCATTCCGCTGCCGAGGCGTCCGACGAAGCTCCCAAGCAACCCGATCCGATAGGTGGTGTTACGGAAAAGCGCCAGGCTGAACAGCGCACGGTCATTGTCACGCGCATGCCACAGATACCAGAGGATGGCGGTAATCCCGATAACGATCAGCAGGCACAGCGTGAGCGTGGAGATGCCTAACCCTTTTTGCCCGTCGAGCGCCAGCGTGAGCGTCGCCATCCCTGCTGCCAGCAGCACGAAGCCGAAAATATCAAAGCGCCGCGTCTGCATTGTGTAGTTTGGCATCAACCATAACGTGGCAATCGCGCCGACAATACCGACCGGCAGGTTTATCAGGAATATCCAGTGCCAGGACGCATATTCGACCAGAATCCCGCCCAGCGCCGGGCCGAGCAACGGACCGACCTGTCCAGGTAAGGTGACGAACGTCATTGCCGCCATGTACTGCGCGCGTGGGACGATTTTCATCACCGTCAGTCGCCCGACGGGCACCATCATCGCGCCGCCGACGCCCTGTAACACGCGCGACATCACCAGCTCATTCAGCGTATCGGCCTGGGCGCAAAACAACGAGCCGAGGGTAAACAGGACGATGGCGGCGAAAAAGATATTTCGTACGCCGATTTTGTCCGCCATCCAGCCGCTCGCAGGCAGCATCACGGCCACCGTCAGCACGTAGGAGACAATCACCATGTGCATATGCAGCGGACTTTCCCCAAGGCTTTTCGCCATCGAGGGGGAGGGCGGTATTGACGATAGTCGTATCCAGCGACTGCATAAAAAAGCCGAAGGCGACAATCCACAATTGCCAGCGCACGTTGTTGGGGAGATCGGCCATTTACTCGGTTACCGTCGTTCTGTTTTTACGCGAAAAACGTACTCGCAAGCGGTCGAAGAACAGATACACCACCGGCGTTGTATAGAGGGTTAACAGCTGACTCATCACCAGCCCACCCACGATAGTGATCCCCAGCGGCTGGCGCAGCTCAGAGCCGTCACCGCTGGAAATGACCAACGGCAGCGCGCCAAACAAGGCGGCCAGCGTGGTCATCATGATCGGGCGAAAACGCAGAATGCAGGCCTGGAAGATGGCGTCCTGAGGCGACATATTGCCGTTGCGCTGCGCGTCGAGGGCGAAATCCACCATCATGATCGCGTTTTTCTTCACGATACCTATTAATAGCATGATCCCGATAAGCGCAATGAGGCTAAAGGGCGCATCGAACAACTCCAGCGCCAGCAGCGCTCCCACGCCCGCTGACGGCAGGGTGGAGAGGATCGTCAGCGGATGCACGTAGCTTTCATACAGAATGCCCAGCACGATATAGACCGTCGCAATGGCCGCCAGAATTAAAATCACCTGCGAATTCATGGTGTCCTGGAACACCTGTGCGGTGCCTGCAAAACTGCCGCGCACGGTGGACGGCACGCCAAGCTGAGTCATGGTGCGATTAATCGCGTCGCTGGCTGCGGATAATGACGAGCCAGTCGGCAGGTTAAACGAAATTGTCGAGGCGGCAGACAGCCCCTGATGGTTTACCGACAGCGGCGCATTGGCCGGTTGCCAACTGGCAAAATAGGACAGTGGGATCGATTTACCGTCGTTGTTAATGACGTACATTTTATCCAGCGCGCTGATATCCTGGGTGTAGCGGGGATCGACTTCCATCACCACTTTGTACTGGTTCATCGGCTGGTAAATCGTGGAGATCTGCCGCTGACCAAACGCGTTATTCAGAAGGCTATTGGCAGCTGCAACGTCAATCCCCAGCCGCGACATGGTTTCGCGATCGTAGGTCAGGTTCATCTCCGCACCGTTGTCCTGTTGGTCGGAGTTTACGTCTGCCAGCTCAGGCAATGCCGCCAGCGCTTTGCGGATTTTGGGCTCCCATTCGCGCAGCGCCGCCAGGTCGTCGGACAGCAGCGTGTACTGATAGCTGGCGTTCGACTGACGTCCGCCCACGCGGATATCCTGAACGGCCATCAAAAACAGATTCGCGCCCGGCTCTTTAGCCAGCTTGCCACGCAGGCGGTCAATCACCTGCTGGGCCGTTTCGTTACGCTCCCCGCGCGCCTTCAGGGTAATAAACATCATCCCGCTGTTCACCCGCGACCCGCCGGTAAAACCGGTGACGTTATCTACCGCCGGGTCTTCGCGAATAATCTTCATAAAATCCTGGAGCTTCACGCGCATCGCCTGGAACGAAATGCTCTGATCCGCCTGAATCCCCCCCATCAGCACGCCGGTGTCCTGTTCCGGGAAGAACGTTTTGGGAATGGTGATGTACATCCAGACGTTCAGCGCAATAGTCCCTACCAGCACCAGCCCCACAATCCGCGTATGGTTCAGCACCCATTTCAGCGATGTGCCGTAGCCTTCCTGCATCGCCACCAGCACGCGGCCAAAGCCTTTTTTGCGCGGCTGTGAATGGGGCTTACTGCGTTTGAGCATCCAGCCGCACATCATCGGCGTGAGGGTCAGCGAAATCACCAGCGAAATGCCAATCGCCACCGAGAGCGTCACGGCAAACTCCCGTAATAAGCGTCCCGGTAGCCCGCCCATCAACAGCAGCGGCAGGAAAACCGCCACCAGCGACACGCTCATGGAGAGCACCGTAAAGCCCACTTCACGCGTGCCCTGCAAAGAGGCTTGCAGCGGCTTCATGCCGGCTTCCAGATGGCGCGAAATGTTTTCCAGCACCACGATGGCGTCATCAACGACAAATCCGGTGGCGATGGTCAGCGCCATCAGCGACAGATTATTGAGGCTGAAATCGCACAGGTACATGGCGGCGAACGTGCCGATCAGCGAGACGGGAACCGCCACGGCAGGGATCAGCGTAGCACGTCCGGAGCGCAGGAACAGGAACACCACCAGGATCACCAGCGCAATGGAAATCACCAGCGTCTGTTCGACCTCTTCCAGCGAGGCGCGAATCGTCGGCGAGCGGTCTTGGGCGATTTGCAGATCAATGGCCGCCGGAATCGTCTCCTGCAGTTCCGGCAGACGGGCACGAATGCTATTCACCGTCTGGATAATATTGGCTTCCGGCAGCTTGCGGATCATCAGCAAAATGGCCGGTTTGGCGTTGGTCATCCCGGCGTTACGCACGTCCTGGACGGAATCGGTGACGCTCGCCACGTCGCTCAAACGCACCGCTGCACCATTGTTGTAGTGAATAATCAGCGGCTGATATTCGGCGGCGGTTTTGAGTTCGTCGTTGGTCTGGATTTGCCAGCGGTGGCTGCTGTCCTCAATCGCCCCCTGCGGTTTACGCACGTTGGCATTGCTGATGGCGCTTCGCACGTCGTCAAGGGACACGCCTTGATTAAACAGCGCTTCCGGGTTTAATCCCACGCGCACGGCGGGCAGGGAACTGCCGCCAACGTCCACGTCGCCCACACCGTCAATCTGGGCGATCGTTTGTGCCAGCTGGGTGGAGGCGAAATCGTACAGCTCCCCCTGAGAATAGGTGTCCGACGTGAGCGTCAAAATCATGATCGGCGCATCGGACGGGTTAGCTTTGCGATAGGTTGGACGACTCGGCATCCCGCTCGGCAACAGGTTTTGCGCGGCGTTGATCGCTGCCTGCACGTCGCGCGCCGCACCGTTGATATCGCGATTAAAATTGAATTCCAGAATAATGCGCGTACTGCCCAGCGAACTGCTGGAGGTCATTTCGTTGACCCCCGCAATGCGCCCAAGCGAGCGCTCCAGCGGGGTGGCCACTGACGAGGCCATGGTCTCCGGTGAAGCGCCCGGCAGCGAGGCGCTGATCATGATTACCGGGAAATCCACCTGCGGCAGCGGTGCCACCGGCAGCAGCCGGAAGCCGAGCACGCCGCACAGCGTGATGGCGAGCGCAATCAAAATCGTTGCGACCGGGCGGTAAATGAAGAGGGCGAAAAACTTCACTTACGCCTCCTCTTCACGTTTTGGGAAACGCGCTTTCATCTTCAGCGCCAGGCTGTCAAACAGCAGATAAATCACCGGTGTTGTGAACAGCGTCAATACCTGGCTCACCAGCAGGCCACCCACCATGCCAATCCCTAAGGGGCGGCGCAGTTCGGCACCGACGCCGGTGCTGAGCATCAGCGGCAGCGCGCCCAGCAGCGCCGCCATCGTGGTCATCAGGATCGGACGGAAACGTAGCAAACAGGCCTGGAAAATCGCGTCGCGCGGTGCCATACCCTGTTCGCGTTCGGCGGCGAGCGCAAAGTCGATCATCATGATGGCGTTTTTCTTGACGATACCGATCAGCAAAATGATGCCGATAATGGCGATCACGTCCAGCTCACTACCGGAAAGCATCAGCGCCAGCAGCGCGCCAACGCCTGCGGTCGGCAGGGTCGACAGGATTGTCACCGGATGGATAAAGCTTTCATACAGCACGCCGAGCACGATATACATCGCGACCACGGCGGCGACAATCAGCCAGATGGTATTGCCGAGTGCGGCCTGGAACGCCAGCGTGCTGCCCTGGAACTGAGTCTGAATATCAGCCGGGAAGTTCAGCGTTTTTTCTGCGTTCAGAATCGACTCAACCGCTTCGCCGAGCGAATAGTTATTCGGGACGTTGAACGAAATGGTGGTCGACGGGAACTGATCAAGATGGTTAATCGACAGCGGCGCAAACCGCTGTTCAACCGTTGCAATCGCACTCAACGGCACAGTGCCGCCGTCTTTGCTGGTGAGGCGCACCGTATCCAGCGCCGTAAGCCCCGGTGTTTGCTCGGTGTTGTGTTCCAGCACCACGCGATACTGGTTGGCCTGGGTGTAAATTGTCGAGATCAACCGCTGACCAAAGGCGTTATACAGCGCGTTATCGACATCCGCCATGCTGATACCCAGACGGCTGGCCGTGTCGCGGTTGACGTTCACGTATGCTGCCAGCCCTTTATCCTGCCAGTCGCTGCTCACGTCTGAAAGTTGCGGCAGTTCCTGGAGTTTAGCGACAAGTTGTGGCACCCAGGTGCTGAGGGCCTCCAGGCTGGTGGCCTGAAGCGTAAATTGATATTGGGTGCGGCTCACCGTGGTATCGATGGTGAGATCCTGCGTCGGTTGCAGGTACAGCTCAACGCCTGGCACCCTGGCAACGGCGTTTTGCAGGCGCTCAATCACGGTATTGACGCGATCGTCACGGTCATCCAACGGTTTTAGGTTGATCTGCAGGCGTGCGCTGTTCAGCGACGGGTTAGTGCCGTCAACGCCAACAAACGAGGTCAAACTTTCGACCGCCGGATCTTTCATGATCACATCCGACACCGCCTGCTGACGCTGCGCCATGCTGGCAAACGAGACCGATTGCGGTGCCTGCAATGTGCCCTGAATAATCCCGTTATCCTGAATCGGGAAGAAACCTTTCGGGATAACAATCCACAGCATCACGCTCAGCGCCAGCGTCCCGAGCGCCACGCTTAGCGTCGCCCACGGATGATTAAGCACTTTTTCCAGCATGCGCCCGTAGGCGGCAATAATGCGTTCAAACATGCGTTCAGACGCGCGGGAAAAGCGGTTTTGTTTGCGCAGCGATTCGGCGCTCAGCATGCGGGCGCACATCATTGGCGTCAGCGTCAGCGACACCACGGCGGAAATCAAAATCGCCACCGCCAGGGTTACCGCAAATTCACGGAACAGGCGACCGACAATATCGCCCATAAACAGCAGCGGGATCAGCACCGCAATCAGCGAGAAGGTCAGGGAGATAATGGTAAAGCCAATTTCGCCCGCGCCCTTGAGCGCTGCCGCCAGCGGCTTTTCGCCTTTTTCGATATAGCGCGAGATGTTTTCGATGACCACGATGGCGTCATCGACGACAAATCCGGTGGCGATGGTCAGCGCCATCAGCGTCAGGTTATTGATCGAGAAATCAAGGAACACCATTACCGCGAAAGTGCCGACCAGCGACAGCGGCACGGCGACGGCGGGAATAATCGTCGCCGGGACGTTGCGCAGGAACACATAGATAATCATGACCACCAGCGCTATCGCCAGCATCAGCTCAAACTGCGTGTCGCTGACGGATGCGCGAATATTGGTGGTGCGATCGGAAAGCACATTTACGTTTACCGATTTTGGCAGGCTTTCAATCAGCTGCGGCAGCATTGCACGGATGCTGTCGGCGGTGTCGATGATATTCGCGCCAGGCTGGCGCTGAACGTTCATCACGATCGCTTGCTCTTTGTTGGCCCACGCGCCGAGCCAGCGGTTTTCAGCCCCTTGCTCAACGGTGGCGACATCGCCCAGGCGAATCGGTGCACCGTTCTGATAAGCCACAATCAGCTGGCGATATTCATCGGCAGACTGCATCTGATCGTTCGCAGAGAGCGTGACCGCGCGGGTTGGTCCATCCAGCGAGCCTTTCGCCGAGTTGACGTTGGCGCTGGTGATCGCCGTGCGGATGGTTTCGCTGGTCAGCCCTAGCGCAGCAATCGCCTGGGCGTTGAGTTTGACGCGTACGGCCGGGCGCTGCCCGCCGGAGAGCGTCACCAGCCCGACGCCGGACACCTGAGAAATTTTCTGCGCCACGCGCGTTTCGACCATATCTTCCACCTGCGTCATTGGCAGGGCGGAAGAGGTGACGGCGAGCGTCATGATCGGCGGGTCCGCAGGGTTCACTTTGCTGTAAACCGGCGGATTGGGCAGGTCAGACGGCAGCAGATTGGTGGCGGCGTTAATCGCGGCCTGGACCTCTTGCTCGGCGACGTCGAGCGGCAGCGTCAGCTGGAACTGCAGCGTCACCACAGACGCGCCGCCGGAGCTTTGCGACGACATCTGTTTTAAGCCGGACATCTGGCCGAACTGGCGCTCAAGGGGCGCGGTAATAGCGGAGGTCACCACGTCCGGGCTGGCGCCAGGATAGAGGGTGATCACCTGAATGGTCGGGTAATCCACTTCGGGCAGGGCGGAGACCGGCAGGAAACGGTAGCCGATAATCCCCGCGATCAGGATCGCCACCATCAACAGCGTGGTGGCGACGGGGCGCATAATAAACAGGCGCGATGGCCCACCTGTCGAACTTGGTGGTAACACCTGCATCAGGAGTTCGCTCCCTGTTTGGCGTGTTCACGACGCGCAGGTTTTTCGCTTGCCGTGCTGGTGCTGTGTGCGTCCACCACTTCCACTTTCGCGCCTTCCGTCAGGCGATCGATTCCGTCAGTCACCACGCGGTCGCCCGCGGAGAGTCCGGCGTCGATCACCACCGTCTGGCTGTCCTGAATGCCCGGTTTCACGAGGTGTTTGCTGACTTTATTGTCGCTGTTCAACACCCAGACAAAATTGCCTTCGTTACCCATCTGCAACGCCGCCGTTGGGATCACCACCGCGTTTTCTTTCGTTGCGACCAGCATGCGCGCGTTGACGAACTGATTCGGGAACAGGGCATCATCCTGGTTGTTAAAGCGCGCTTTCACCTTGATTGTGCCCGTCGTCGCGTCGATCTGGTTATCCATGCTCAGCAGCGTGCCATCACTCAATTTTGCTTTGTTGGTGCGATCCCATGCTTCGACTGCCAGCGTCTGGCCTGTTTTCTGAGCCTGTACGACGGTAGCGATTTCGCTTTCGGGCAGCGTAAAGACCAAATCAACAGGATGAGTTTGGGTGATCACCACGATACCCGTGGTATCGCCGCTTGAAATCTGATTGCCAATATCCACCTGTTTGAGGCCGACGCGTCCGTCAATCGGGGCGGTGATTCGGCTCCAGTCGAGCTGCAGCTGCGCGCTGGCGACAGCGGCCTCGTCCGTTTTAATCGTGCCCTGTGCTTCGCTGACCAGCGACTGTTGGGTATCCAGCTCCTGACGAGAAACCAGATTGGTTTTCACCAGCTGTTGATAACGCGCGAGATCGCGGCGAGCGTTAGCCAGCGTGGCTTTGTCTTTTGCGAGCTGTCCCTGCGCCTGAGCCAGCGCCACCTTGAACTGGCTTGGATCGATCTCTGCCAGCAGATCGCCCGCTTTCACCTGTTGGCCTTCCTGGAAGTGAATCGCCATCAGTTGACCGTCAACGCGGCTACGCACGGTGACCGTGTTGGCGGCAACGATCGTACCGAGGCCAGTAAGATAACGAGGAACCGACTTGCTGACGGCCGTGGCCGCTTGCACAGGGGCCAGTGCGCCACCGCGCATGCCGTGACGCCCACCGCCAGCGGGACGCTGTTGCTGCGTTGTAGCTTCATTCGCAGAGGAGTGACTGTGCCAGTACCAGGCGGCGGCAAGCGCCACCACAATGATACCTGCGGCGATTGCCCAGCGTGATGTGTTACTGCCTTTCATCGTTATACGTTCTCATCCTGAATACTTCGGGGAATGATACTAGTTTAGTCACGCAACGCCGCGAAAAAATGGAGGAAATATGAAGGACTGTCTGGAATTGTCTGAATGGTGGCAGGCGCACCTGGACGGTCCGATGCCTATATCGAGCCTCTTTCAATCAGATCTGATTGAGCCTCAAAATTGAAAATCTGCGCGACGGGCTTCCTCTCCCTTGAGGGAAAGGTCTGGGGAGAGGGGGATAGGCGAGTATGTTGTGCGTTCCGTTCACTTCATGATTTCAGCGTATCTGAACAGTTGCACTTGTGAACGTGCCAGGGTGGCTCAATCGCCACCACCCTGGCGACCCCGGCTCCCGGCAAGAAAATCGCCGCAAGGCGGTGCCCTCGATTTATTCCCTCTGGCTTCGGGTCGGGCGCGATGCAGCGTCCCTGCAAGTCGCGCCCTCTCGGCGCATCCATGCGCCTCGCCCCGGCCACCGGGAAACATCTCGGCGATTTTCAGCCGGACGAAGGCCTCGCTTCGAAACTTTCGAATTCTGTGACGATTCGATGGCTATAGCTATATGGGTTCTCTCTCCCTGTAGGAGGGGAGAGAGCAATCCGCTACGCTTAACTAAACATCACCTTCGCCCAGCGCGCCAGTCCGGCGGTCACCGAGCCAAAATCATCACCACCCGCAATCGGAATGCCAGGCAGCTGTTCCGCCAGCGCTTTTTTGATCAACGGTGAACGGGCGCTACCGCCGGTCAGATAGATAACGTCAGGCTTATCGTTGCCGTTTTCCAGCGCCAGCTGCACCTGTTCCAGAATGCGTTGTAGCGGCTGAGACAGCGCGGTTTCGAGCCCGTGCTGCGAAATCGCAGTGGCCAGTTCATCACCGATAAACGGCAGCGTGACGGCGTGTTCTGGTGCTTCAGAGAGCGCAATTTTGCTCTCTTCGGCGCTACGTACCACGCGATAGCTCAGACGCTGACGCCAGACTTTGTGCAGCAGCGCCACTTTGTCACCGTCCTGCGCGTCACGCATCAGATCGTTCAGGAAACGGCCGTTGGCGGTGCTGTAGAAGTCACTCTGCGCCGGGACGTCGTTAATGGCGACGGCATTCCACCACGGCAGAATAGGCAGTGCGGTGCCTTTTCGGTCTGTCCGCCCATGCCGAGCAGCGGCATCAGGCTCTTAAACGCCAGCGCGATATCCAGGTCGTTACCACCCACGCGGCAACCGCTGTGGCCTAACAGACTGTTTTCACGATCGCGGCGCGTGTGCCATTCAGGGCCCATCAGCAGCAGCGAACAGTCGGTGGTCCCGCCACCGATATCGACGACCAGCACGCGTTTTTCTTCACGCAGCGTGGCTTCAAAATCCAGACCGGCAGCAACCGGCTCATACTGGAACACCACGTCCTGGAAACCGGCGCGATGCGCGGCACGCTCAAGAATGCCCTGCGCCTGATGGTTAGCGTCATCGCCGCCCAGGCCCTGGAAGTTGATGGGGCGTCCGATCACCGCCTGGGTAATCGCTTCCGTCACCTGCGTTTGCGCCTGTTGACGGATGTGCAGCATCATGGCGCAAACCAGATCTTCAAACAACGCGACCTGCTGGGGCTTGAGTCCGCTGGCACCGAGAAAGGATTTTGGCGATTTCACGAAGTAAACTTCTTCCGGATCGTCGATGTACTGGCCCAACGAGGCTAATCCGAACTGGACGCTCGACGGCGTTACATCGATATCTTCTTCGCGGTTAAAATTGACGGCGCGACGCAGCAGCGCCTGGGTTTCCGTAGCGGTGGCAGGCACCTGATGATGACGATACAGCCATTCGCTCACCGCCTCACGCGTCGGTGCGCACAGCATCGACGGCAGCAGGGTACTCTCTTTTTCCATTTTCAGCAGACGTGGCTGATCGTTGTCCATCACTGCCACTGAGCAGTTTGCCGTACCGTAGTCAAATCCAATAAACACTGACGAAATCCCCATGCCGTTGAGAAGGGGCGAGACTTTAGCGAAATGTTACGCTCGCGACAACTGGAATATGAAAGCAAGGCAGCGCACAGAAAGACGGTTTATGCTGAGGAGCAGATGAAAAGGAGCAGCGATGTATACCCTGAACTGGAAACCACCTTATGACTGGCAATGGATGTTTGGATTTCTGAGTGCGCGTGCGGTGGCGGGCATCGAAACCGTCACTGACGAGTATTACGAACGCAGTTTCGCCTGTGACGGGCATCAGGGGGTGTTTCGCGTCGTCCCTGATATCAACAGATGTACGTTGCGCGTTACGCTCAGCGAAGGGCTAATTCCCGTCGCAGACGAGTGTCTTGAGCGCATCGATCGCCTGTTCGACCTCGGCTGCCATCCGCAGGAAATCGCCGCGACGTTAGGCGACCTGGGCGCGGCGCGGCCCGGATTACGGCTACCCGGCTCAATGGATGCCTTTGAACAGGGCGTGCGGGCGATTCTTGGCCAGCTGGTGAGCGTATCGATGGCGGCAAAGCTGGCGTCGCGAGTTGTAGCGTTGTGTGGTGAACCGCTAAACGATTTCCCTCAATACCGTTGTTTCCCGACGGCCGCGGCTCTTGCTGGTGCCGATCCGCTGGCGCTAAAGGCATTAGGAATGCCCGTTAAGCGCGCAGAATCGCTGATTCATCTGGCACAATCGGTCGTCGAGGGGACATTTCCGCTGCGACCGCCGGAGGATATTGACGCGGGAGTGAAGGCGCTGCAAACCCGTCCGGGGATAGGGCGCTGGACGGCGAACTATCTGGCGCTACGCGGCTGGCAGGCGAAAGACGTATTTTTACCGGATGATTATCTGATTAAACAGCGTTTTGCCGGTATGACCCCGGCGCAGATTCGCCGCTATGCTCAGCGCTGGCAGCCCTGGCGTTCCTATGCATTGCTGCATATCTGGTACACCGACGGCTGGATACCAGACGTGCAAATGCCCGATGCGTAAGGGCTGCGGTCTAGTTGATCGCGAAATAGCTGGTATTGAGCAGCAGCTCTAACGGCTGCGGCTCGGCAATACAGTCGCCGTAGATATAATCGATACCAATCCCGGAAAGCGTATCCATCATCAAGGGCTGGTTACTCGGCCCGGCGATGGTTTTCATGCCGAGTCGTTGGGCGTGGCCCTGAATGATAGACACCATCATTTCGTCCATCAGATTACCGTGAACGTTGGTGACGAGTTCAGGATCCAACAACAGATAATCCGCCATGTGCGGGATGAGATGGTTGAACACATCCATGTTGCGCCCGACGTGACACAGCACAATTCGGCATCCCGCCAGACGGAGTTTTTGTAATCCATTCTGAATGTTTATGTCCTGGTTCTGCAGGGTTTCTACCGGGATAACCAGGTGCAGCAAGCGCCCCTGCAGAGGACTTTTCTCCAGTAAATCGAGCAGTTCGCTTACAAGCGTCGTGCTGGATAGCCCTTCAGCAGAGAGCGGCAGCGCCACGCCCATTCCTTTGGTGGCGACCTGGCTTGCGTAGGTACGGAAAAAGGTCTGGAAGATCCGGCGATCCAACGCATGTAACAGATCCGGCTCCATCAGACCTGAGCGGAACGCCTGTTCTTCCACGACGTCGCCCTGGCTGGTCCACAGTCGCAGGGAGATGAGCCAGAAGTTGCTGCTTTCCGGGATGCGTGGGGAGGCCACGCTACGGCCCGTCATCAGCAGCTGGTTGTCTTTGATCATATGCCACTGCTCATCCAGCGACATCATGCCCCGCGCGCTGTGAATACGTTCCTGCTGCGGCTCATACACCGTCACCACGCCACGGCCGTTATTCTTCGACGCATAGCAGGCGATATCGGCCTGAGACATCACGTCCGCAGCCTGATAGTTGGTGTCATCAAGCAGCGTAATCCCGGCGCTGGCACCGATACGATGCAGACGACCTTCCCACATAAACTGGTAATCATTGATGGCGTGAATGATGCGCCCGGCAATGTAGCGCGAACTTTCAACGTTGCAGTCCGGAAGCAGCAAACCAAATTCATCGCCACCCAGACGTGCTAATACGTCGCTGGAGCGCAGCATGCTGAGCATCAGCGAGGAGAGCTCGCGCAGCAGCGCATCGCCCGCGGCGTGCCCTGCGGTATCGTTCACCGCTTTAAAGCGATCGAGATCGATAAACACCAGAGCGTGGCGTTGATGCGTGTCATGAACGGTTTGCAGCAGGCGCTTTAAATGGCTTTCAAAACTGACGCGGTTTGCGAGGTGAGTAAGACCATCATGCGAGGCGCTGTAGCTGAGCTGGCGCAGCATTTTACGCGATTCAGTGACATCCTGAATGACCAGAACGGAACCGATGTTTTGCCCGTCCAGCGTGCTTAATGGCGTGATACTGTAATGAATATCGAACGTTCCTCCGGTGCGGCTGTGCAGCACCACATCCTGATTAATGTCGGAACGTGACATATCGCCGCTGTGAATATTTTCCATCGGCGGACCGTTTTCGCTGAACGTGATGTGTAACACGCTCAAAATCGGCTGACCCATCGCTTCCTGTTGCGTCCAGCCGCTCATTTTCTCTGCGACGGGGTTCATAAAGGTGACGTGCATATCGACATCGGTACAGAGCACGGCTTCACCGATGGAGTCGAGCGTGATGTGCAGACGCTCTTTTTCCTGGAACAACGCTTCGTTAAGTTCCTTAACTTCAGTCATGTCCATATTAATGCCGAGCAGTCGTTCGACTTCACCTTGTTTATTGAGAACCCGATTAGCCAAAGCACGGATATGACGCACGCCTTCTTTCACGCGTATGCGGAACTCAAGCTTAAAGGGCACTCTGGCCATCAGAGAATCGCGAATAACCTGCTCGGCGTAAGCGCGATCTTCGGGAATAATGCTGTCGTTCCAGAGTTGCCAGGTCGGCTTGATGTGCGCCGGAATTTCATACATCTCGAACATGCGTTTGTCCCAACTGATCACGTCAGGCTGCAGGTCCCATTCCCAGATGCCAATGCCACCGGCTTCGTTCGCCAGCGTAATACGCTCCATCAGGCGCTTATTCACCCATTCGGTGTGTTTAAGGTCATTAATGTCTTCAACTTGCGCAATAAAATAGAGCGGCGATCCGTCCGTATGACGCACAACCGATACGGTCAGCAGCGCCCACACGACTTCGCCGTTACGGGTGTAATAGCGTTTCTCCAGTGAGTAGCTGTTGATGTCACCACGCGCCAGTTGCTCCAGACTCTCAAGATCGATATGTAAATCTTCAGGCCAGGTCAATTGTTGAAACGTGAGGGATTGCAGCTCGGTCTGGGAATAGCCAAGAAATTCACAAAGGGCTTTGTTGGTCTGCAGCCATTGGCCATCGATCCCGACCAGCGCCATGCCAATCGCCGAATATTCCATAGCGTTACGAAAACGTTCTTCGCTTTCGGTAATGTGCTTACGTTCGGCCCGAAAGGCGTACATCACCATGGTCATGACGTTCGCGGGAAGCAGCATCATCAGGAACGGTAGCCAGGGCGCATTCAGCATGACACCGGTATTTTGGGTGGTCATGTGGGTCGGATTGGTCGCCATCATCAGCGACACCATCATCACCGTGATCAAAAAAACGAGGAAGGCTTCCAGCCGCGGGAGGCGCACGGCACTCCACATCAGCAATACGATGACGCAGGTAAACGGCCAGGGAAGGAACGTAATCGCAATCCAACACAGCGCCAGCGTGACCGCCAGGGTGACGAGCGTTTCAAGCAGCAGTTTTGGGTTGCGATGGCGCAGTAAATAGTGCGGTTTAAACAGCAGTCCTAGCGGGACAAGCGCCAGCGCACCGATAGATTCCGATAATACCCACACCAAAAAGTTACGCAGTGGCTCCTCGCTGGGAACCAGAAGCCAGGCCAGAACGCCACCCAGTAACGGCGGGATCGCGGCGCCGCCGATCGCGAGACGTATCCAGTCGCCAAGATTTTTTAAAGGATTGTACCAGGGCAACATTTTACGCAGCAGAAGCGCGCCCACACATGCTTCGATAGCATTTATCGCGGGGTACCAGAAGTTAATCGCTTCCCAGGAGAACAATAAGCCTGAAGCGACAATATTCCCCAGTGAACAGGCCAGGGCAATACCCGGCCACATTTTCCCTGCATGGCGATAAAATGCGACCATCATGATAGAGGTCGGGAACCACAGCGGCGCCAGCAACGTTCCGAATCGAGTCAGTTCGAGCGAGAAAAGGGTAAAGATGAACGTTACCAGACCGAGACTGACAAGCCGTAGGGCTGGATGTGGGGTAGTAACCAAAACGCGCTGGTATTGTTTATTCATTACCGCTTTATCCAGGGACGCCATGCCGCCAGGAACCAGGTCCGGACGAGTTGAAATTTGAATTTGGATTATGCTAGTACAAACAATTTACAATTCATATGCCGACTGCTCATAATTTGTCATCATAGAGTTATTAAATACTTAGTCAGCAGAAATTTCTTCATGAATGCGTTAAAATTGACCATCAAAATTTGCGTCAGGGAGAAATGAGCGACTTTAGAATGACTCACGCATTAGCTGCGCTTACGACTAGTATCACGCAAGCGAAATCCCTATAATTGCGGCGTTTGACGCTCCGGCGTCGTCCTTCCTTTACATCCAGGTTAATCAGGTCGCTAAATTTATGACTGATAAGTCCCATCAGTGCGTCATTATCGGCATCGCCGGCGCATCGGCTTCAGGTAAAAGTCTTATTGCCAGTACGCTTTATCGTGAACTGCGCGATCAGGTTGGTGATGAACACATCGGCGTCATTCCCGAAGACAGCTATTACAAAGATCAATCGCATCTGTCGATGGAAGAGCGTGTAAAAACCAACTACGACCATCCCAATGCCATGGATCACAGTCTGTTGTTCCAGCATTTACAAATGATCAAAAACGGCACGCCTATTGATCTCCCGGTCTACAGCTACGTTGATCACACGCGTACGCAAGACACGATTCACATCGAACCGAAAAAGGTCATCATTCTGGAAGGGATCTTGTTGCTGACCGACGCGCGCCTGCGCGAAGCGATGAACTTCTCCATTTTTGTCGATACGCCGCTGGATATTTGTCTGATGCGCCGTATCAAACGTGATGTCAACGAGCGTGGCCGTTCGATGGATTCCGTCATGGCGCAATATCAAAAAACGGTACGGCCGATGTTCCTGCAATTTATCGAACCGTCTAAACAATACGCCGATATCATCGTGCCGCGTGGGGGTAAAAACCGCATTGCTATCGATATTCTGAAAGCGAAAATCAGTCAGTTTTTTGAATAATTCGCGCAAATTGTGTACCGTTCAGAAATAACCTGATACGCCCTGAAGCCAGTATGGCTTCAGGTTTTGATGCACGAAAGGAGAAAGTGGCATGCGTCTTTGTGACCGTGATATAGAAGCCTGGCTGGACGAAGGCCGTCTGTCTATCACCCCGCGTCCACCCGTGGAGCGAATTAACGGCGTGACCGTTGATGTGCGTCTGGGCAATAAATTCCGCACGTTTAGTGGTCATACCGCTGCCTATATCGATTTGAGCGGGCCGAAAGACGAAGTCAGCGCCGCGCTTGATCGTGTGATGAGTGACGAAATCGTGCTGGAAGAAGGTGAAGCCTTTTATTTGCATCCCGGCGAACTGGCGCTGGCGGTCACGTTTGAATCCGTCACATTGCCTGCTGATTTGGTTGGCTGGCTCGATGGGCGTTCTTCTCTGGCGCGGCTGGGATTGATGGTTCACGTCACCGCACACCGTATCGATCCAGGTTGGTCAGGTCATATTGTATTGGAGTTTTTCAACGCCGGGAAACTGCCCCTGGCATTACGTCCTGGAATGATGATCGGTGCGCTGAGCTTCGAGCCGTTAACCGGCCCGGCCGATCGTCCTTATAACCGCCGGCAGGATGCAAAGTATCGCGATCAGCAGGGTGCGGTTGCCAGTCGTATCGATAAAGACTGAAATTAGGCCGTTCACCGAGGATGCCATGAGAAGAGTTCTTACGACGCTGATGATTTTGCTGGTGGTGGTCGTCGCTGGCCTGTCGGCGTTAGTTCTGCTGGTTAACCCCAATGATTTCCGCAGCTATATGGTGCGGCAGGTCGAAGCACGAAGCGGGTATGAACTGAAGCTGGATGGGTCACTTCGCTGGCACGTTTGGCCGCAGCTCAGCATTCTGTCCGGGCGGATGTCGTTGACAGCGCCTGGTGCCTCCGTTCCTCTGGTCACTGCAGACAATATGCGCCTCGATGTGGCCTTACTGCCGCTGCTGTCGCATCAGCTGCAGGTGGAGCAGGTGATGCTGAAAGGCGCGGTCATTCAACTTACGCCGCAAACCGAAGCGGTTCGAAAAGAGAATGCGCCGGTCGCGCCGCATGAAAATTCGTTACCTGACGTCGCTGAAGATGCCGGTTGGTCGTTTGATATCGCTAATCTGAAGGTGGTGGACAGCATTCTGGTGTTCCAGCATGAGAGTGAAGAGCAGGTCACACTGCGTAATATCAATCTCAAAATGGAACAGGATCAACACCATGTGGCGACAGTTGATTTTTCAGGGCGCATAAACCGAAATCAGCGCGACTTGACGTTGTCGATGAATGCAAACGTCAATGCGTCCGACTATCCGCATCAGCTTACAGCGGATATCACCCAGCTCAACTGGCAGCTGTCCGGTGTTGATTTGCCTACCCAGGGGATTACCGGGCAGGGCAGTTTGCAGGGGATTTGGCGCGAAGATCACAAGCAGCTTGAACTGAATAATCTTAACCTGCAAGCCAACGACAGTGCCCTGAAAGGGCGCGCTAGCGTCGTGCTGGGCGAACAGCCAAAATGGGTCTTTGATCTCCAGTTTGACAAGCTGAATCTGGAAAATCTATTGGCGCCTCAACCTGTCGCTACCGACGATAAAGCGGTGCAGCAGGGGCAAAATCAGCCTAAACAAACGCGTCCTGTTATTGCCTCCGAATGTCGATCAACCGGACTATAACGGGCTGCGCAGCTTCACCGCGGATATCCAGCTTAAAGCCAACGCTGTGCGCTGGCGTGGTATGGATTTCACCAATGTCAGCAGCCAGATGCTTAACCATAATGGCCTGCTGGTTATCTCCGCACTGAGTGGTCAAATGGGCCGCGGGGCATATTTCGCTGCCGGGTATTCTGGATGTGCGTAAGGGCATGGCGAAAGCCGAGTTCCAGCCACGTCTGGACAACATTGAGATCGGTTCAATCCTCAATGCCTTCAATTATCCTATCGCGTTGACCGGCAATCTGACGATGGCGGGTGATTTTTCCGGCGATAAAATTGATGCTGAAGCATTCCGGCGCAGCTGGCAGGGAACGGCACACATTGACCTGACCAATACTCGCATGGAAGGCCTGAATTTCCAGCAGCTGGTGCAGCAGGCTGTCGAACGCAGCAGTAGCGGTCAAAGCCACTGAAAGTTATGACAGCGCGACGCGGCTTGATAGCTTCACGGCCGATCTGACGCTGAATGACGGCCAGTTGAAGCTTGACGAGATGAAGGGGCAATCTTCACTTCTGGACCTGACGGGCGCAGGCACGATGGATCTGGTGCAAGAGACGACGGACACGCGTTTCAACGTCCGCGTGTTGTCCGGTTGGGAAGGGGAGGGCAAGCTGATCGATTTCCTGAAAGAAACGCCTATTCCACTCAACGTTTACGGAAAATGGCAGGAGCTGAATTACAGCCTCCAGGTCGACCAGATTCTGCGTAAACACCTGCAAGATGAAGCGAAGCGTCGTCTGAATGACTGGGCGGACAAAAACAAGGATTCGCAAAACGGCAAGGACGTGAAGAAGCTGATCGATAAGCTTTGATCTCTAGCCGGGCACGCGCGACAAACGCTTGCCCGGCTCTGTTTTACACTTCGTAATCTAAATCATCTTCCCCGCGCAGTGGTATCAACTGCACTTTTAGTACGCGATGGCTTTCGACCTGTAGCGTCTTCAACACGTAATCGCCCACCTGGACCTCTTCGCCCGGCTTCGGAATACGCTGTAGGTATTCCATCAACAATCCGGCAATGGTGTGATATTCACGTTTCTCATCCAGCGGCAGGGGAACATACTGGACCAGATCTTCCAGCGGCATATGGCCGTTAGCCGTCCAGGAACCGTCAGCGTTTTTCTGAATGTCGTGCCGCGCATCTATCTCATCGATTTCGTTCGGTAAATTCCCCGCGATGGTTTCCATCACGTCACTGAGGGTGACCAGACCTTCGACAGAACCAAATTCATCCACCACAAAGGCAAAGTGAGTTCGGGCATTACGGAACTGCTCAAGCGCTGACAGCAGCGGCAAGGTTTCCGGGAAAACCAGCGGTTGACGGACAAGCACGCGTAAATCCAGCGGATCGCCGCGTAAAGATTGTTGCAGCAGGTCAATGATGTGCACCACGCCGAGCAAATCGTCTTCTTCATCGCCGCCTGTGACGACCACGCGGGTATGCTGATTCTTATCCAGCAGCGCCCGTATCTGCGCCTCTGGTGAGTTGAGGTCGATATGCTCGATGTCGTGGCGCGATGTCATGATGCTGCTGACGGAGCGCTGATTCAGATTCAATACCCGCTCAATCATCCGTCGTTCTTGCGGGTTAAAAATCTGGCTGTCGTCGTGATCGGCAAGCAGCGAAGCGGATTCGGCGTCGAGTTCGGCATCTTCTTTTTTACCGCTCAACAGGCGCAACACCGTCTCAGCAGTACGCTGACGCAATGTCTGATTTGCGGACAGGAATCGGCGTCGATTGAAAATCGCCAACTGATTCAGCGTCTCGATAATGACCGAGAACCCAATCGCCGCGTACAGATAGCCTTTAGGAATGGAGAAACCGAAACCATCTGCCACAAGGCTAAAACCAATCATCAGCAGAAAACTCAGACACAGAATGACAATCGTTGGATGGCTGTTCACAAAACGGGTCAGCGCTTTGCTCGCCATGACCATCAGGGTAATAGCGATAATCACGGCGGCCATCATCACCGCCAGGTGATCGACCATTCCTACGGCGGTAATCACGGAATCCAGGGAGAAGACCGCGTCGAGGACCACGATTTGCGCCACGACCGGCCAGAACTTTGCGCCGCGCCGTTGGGTGGGATTATCACTGTCTTTGCCTTCCAGTCGTTCATTCAGTTCGACCGTGGCTTTAAACAGCAGGAACAGCCCACCGAACAGCATGATCAGATCGCGCGCGCTGAAGCTTAAGTCGTGGAAGGTAAAAAGGGGTTTGGTCAGCGTGACCATCCAGGAGATAGAGGCCAGCAGCAGCAGGCGCATCACCATTGCCAACAGCAAACCGGTTACGCGTGCGCGGTCGCGCTGCGCCGGAGGCAATTTATCGGCCAGTATAGCGATAAACACCAGATTATCGATGCCCAGGACTAATTCGATGACAACAAGCGTCACCAGCCCGGCCCAGATTGACGGATCGGCAATCCATTCCATAGTAATTGCAGTACCTTTAGTTATATGACAGTTGTCACACTTCGATCATGGATAATGTGGGCGGAAATTGCAATGCCGGGTTGAGATTTCTCTTAATCGATGCAGGGGAAATACCTCATGGTAATAACCGTATTATTTCTACTGGGAAGTTTAAATTTCTATTGGTGGTAATAATTAGGAAATATCGCACCAGCTAATTTAAGATTGCTATAAGTCAATATGAAGAAATTCCTAAAACTACGAAAGTTTGCGCTTAATATTATTCTTAAAAACGAATATTAGGGCGGATGTCTCCTTGCCTGATATTAGGTTAGCTGCAACAATTCCCGCAGCATCAAATGCTAAATCTTCTTGTTGCTATTTTTGTACTGGTCTTCGGGGCTGAATTTCAATTCGGCATGGCTGCTAAATGTGCCGGATATATATATCCGTGAAACCAGTTTTAAGAGGGTGTCTATCCATAACACATTGTTTCGTCAGTGGATTGGTAACTGAAAGCCAAGGGCGGTAGCGTGCCTGAAAGCGTGTGAATCAGCCTCGATTATTCTGTCAATAGCCAGTGGGTGAATAAGTTTTTTTTAGGAATGATGCCAGTTATATTTCTTTTTGATTAACTGCATTCTGAATGCCAAAACGATCCGCGCTTATTTAAATTGCACCAGGATAATTACTCTGCCAAAGTGATAAATAATCAATGATGAAATCCAAAATGAAATTGATGCCATTATTGGTGTCTGTGACCTTGATGAGTGGTTGTACGGTCTTTCCCGGCAGCAATATGTCAACAGTGGGCAAGGATGTGATCAAGCAACAGGATGCTGATTTTGATCTCGACAAAATGGTGAATGTTTATCCATTAACGCCGCGTCTTGTCGAACAATTACGTCCGCGTCCTAATGTGGCGCAACCAAATATGTCTCTGGACCAGGAAATTGCGAGCTACCAATACCGCGTAGGTCCGGGCGATGTCGTCAGCGTGACCGTCTGGGATCACCCTGAACTGACCACTCCTGCTGGACAATATCGTAGCTCAAGCGACACCGGTAACTGGGTCCAGCCAGATGGCACGATGTTCTATCCCTATATCGGCAAAGTTCACGTCGTCGGGAAAACGCTCGCAGAAATTCGTAGTGATATTACCGGCCGCTTAGCGACGTACATCGCCGATCCGCAGGTAGACGTTAATATCGCCGCGTTCCGTTCGCAAAAAGCCTATGTGTCCGGAGAAGTCAATAAATCGGGCCAACAGGCGATCACTAACGTACCGCTGACGATTCTGGATGCGATTAACACGGCAGGCGGTCTGACCGATGCTGCTGACTGGCGCAACGTGGTGCTGACGCACGACGGTAAAGAAGAGCGCATTTCGCTCCAGGCGCTCATGCAGAACGGCGATCTGAGCCAAAACCGTTTGCTCTATCCTGGCGACATCCTGTTTGTTCCGCGCAATGACGATCTGAAAGTGTTCGTGATGGGCGAAGTGAAGAAACAAACCACGCTCAAAATGGACTTCAGCGGCATGACCCTGACCGAAGCGCTGGGCAATGCGGAAGGCCTCGACATGACGGCGTCTAACGCCAGCGGCATCTTCGTTATCCGTCCGCTGAAAGGCGAGGGCAGTGCCAAAGGCAAAATTGCCAACATCTACCAGCTCGATATGTCCGATGCGACGTCTCTGGTTATGGCAACCGAGTTCCGCCTCCAGCCATACGATGTGGTGTACGTCACCACGGCACCGGTTGCCCGCTGGAACCGTCTGATCAACCAGTTGCTGCCAACCATCAGTGGCGTCCGCTACATGACGGATACGGCGCGCAACATTCATACCTGGTAATCGCGATGTTTAACAAAATTCTGGTGGTGTGCGTGGGGAACATTTGCCGTTCCCCCACGGCTGAACGGCTGCTGAAAAATTACCAGCCCAATCTGATCGTGGAATCAGCAGGGCTGGGGGCGCTCGTCGGTAAAGGGGCTGATGAGCGCGCAACAAACGTGGCGCAGGAACATGACCTCTCCCTCGACGGGCACGTTGCTCGTCAGGTTCGGGCCGGATGTGCCGGGATTACGACCTGATCCTGGCAATGGAAAAACGCCATATCCATGCGCTGTGTGAACTCGCTCCGGAGATGCGCGGCAAAGTGATGCTGTTTGGTCACTGGGACGGTGAACGCGAAATTCCCGATCCGTATCGTAAAAGCCGTGAGGCCTTTGAGGCGGTTTATACCTTACTTGACCAGTCTGCCCAACAGTGGGCGCAGGCACTGAAAGCTCAGCAGGGATAACAATGACAGAAAAAACAAAACCTTCTGCCGCCCCGATTTCGGGCAGTGATGAAATAGATATTGGTCGTCTGGTTGGGACGGTCGTTGAGGCGAAATGGTGGGTGCTGGGCATTACCGCAGTATTTGCGTTAGCCGCGGTGATTTACACCCTGTTTGCGACGCCAATCTATAGCGCCGATGCGCTGGTACAAATTGAGCAGAACTCGGGCAACTCGCTGGTTCAGGATATCGGCTCGGCGCTGGCGAATAAACCACCGGCGTCGGACGCTGAAATTCAGCTTATCCAGTCGCGTCTGGTGCTCGGCAAAACCGTTGACGATCTCGATCTCGACATCGGTGTCACCAAAGATACTTTCCCGATATTTGGTGCCGGCTGGGACAGGCTGATGGGCCGTCAAAATGACATGGTCAAAGTGACCACCTTTGAACTGCCAAAAGGGCGGGCGATCAGGTCTTCACGCTTGAAGTTCTTGGGCCAAAACAATACCAGCTCACCAGCGACGCCGGGTTCAGCGCGCGTGGCGAAGTGGGACAGATGCTGACCAAAAACGGCGTGACCATGATGGTGAGCGACATCAAGGCGGCTGAGGGCGGCAAATTCACCGTCTCCAAATTCTCGATGCTGGGGATGATCAACAATCTGCAGGGCAATCTCACCGTCACGGAAAATGGTAAGGACACGGGTGTCCTGAGCATGACCTTTACCGGTGAAGATAAAGATAAGATCCGCGACATTCTGAACAGCATTACCCGTAATTATCTTGAGCAAAACGTCGAGCGTAAGTCAGCAGAGGCGGCAAAAAGCCTTGCCTTCCTGGCAAAACAGCTCCCGGAAGTGCGCGCGCATCTTGATGAAGCTGAAAACAAGCTGAACGCCTATCGTCAGGATAAAGATTCGGTCGATCTGCCGCTGGAGGCGAAATCCGTCCTCGACTCGATGGTGAACATCGACGCGCAGCTGAATGAGCTGACGTTCAAAGAAGCGGAAATTTCGAAGCTCTACACCAAACGTCACCCGGCGTATCGCACGCTGCTGGAAAAACGTCAGGCGCTGGAAGATGAGAAATCAAAACTCAATAACCGCGTAACGGCGATGCCAAAAACCCAGCAGGAAATTGTGCGTCTGACCCGCGATGTGGAATCCGGCCAGCAGGTGTACATGCAGCTGTTGAACAAACAGCAGGAGCTGAAGATCACCGAAGCCAGTACCGTTGGCGATGTCCGTATCGTTGACCCGGCGATCACCCAACCGGGCGTGCTCAAACCGAAAAAAGCGCTGATCGTTCTGGGCAGCATTATTCTCGGCCTGATGCTGTCGATTATGGGCGTGCTGCTGCGTTCCCTGTTCAACCGCGGAATCGAAAGCCCGCAGGTGCTCGAAGAGAATGGGATCAGCGTCTACGCCAGCATCCCGCTGTCGGAATGGCAGAAATCGCGTGATAGCGTCAAAACCGTTAAAGGGGTTAAACGCTACAAACAGAGTCAACTCCTGGCCGTGGGGAATCCAACGGACCTGGCGATTGAAGCGGTGCGTAGCCTGCGAACCAGCCTGCACTTCGCCATGATGCAGGCCAAAAATAACGTCCTGATGATGACAGGTGTCAGTCCATCGATTGGTAAAACCTTCGTCTGCGCCAACCTGGCGGCGGTGGTGAGTCAAACCAATAAACGCGTGCTGCTGATCGACTGCGATATGCGTAAGGGCTATACCCACGAACTGTTGGGGGACCAACAACGTCAACGGCCTGTCTGAGATTCTGCTCGGCAAAGGCGAGATTGAGCAGTGCGCCAAGCCGACGTCGATTACTAACTTTGACCTTGTACCGCGCGGTCAGGTGCCACCCAATCCTTCCGAACTGCTGATGAGCGAGCGTTTCACTCAACTGATTGCGTGGGCGAGCAAACATTACGATTTCGTCCTGATTGATACCCCGCCGATTCTGGCCGTGACCGATGCCGCCGTGGTGGGTCGCCATGCTGGCACCACGCTGATGGTGGCCCGTTATGCGGTCAACACGCTGAAGGAAGTGGAAACCAGCCTGAATCGCTTCGAGCAGAACGGCATCGAGGTGAAAGGGGTGATTCTGAACTCCATCTTCCGCCGTGCGACGGGATACCAGGATTACGGGTATTACGAGTACGAGTACAAGTCCGACAGTAAATAACCGCCTGCCTCTCACCGTCACCCTCTGCTCATAAGAAGAGGGTGACAGCGCGATACGTCTTTTCCGCCCTCGCCCCTTGTGGAGAGGGTAGGGATGCAGGGCAAGTAATAAAAACAGCCATTCGGGGAAGAAAATGACAACACAACGCCCTTTGATCTCCATTTATATGCCGACCTGGAATCGTCAGCAGTTGGCGATCCGCGCGATTAAATCGGTATTACGTCAGGACTACGACAACTGGGAAATGATCATCGTCGATGACTGCTCTTCGTCTTATGAGCAGCTGCAGAAGTTCGTTGAAGAGCTGGGCGATACGCGGGTCAAATATGTTCACAATGACGTGAATTCCGGTGCGTGCGCGGTGCGAAACCAGGCGATTCTGCAATCTACTGGTGAGTTCATCACGGGTATTGATGATGATGATGAATGGACGCCAAACCGCTTGTCCATTTTCCTGGCGCATAAGCATCAGCTGGTGACGCATGCATTTTTGTACGCCAATGACTATATCTGCGAGGGTGAAGTCTACTCCCAACCGGCGAGCCTGCCGTTGTATCCGAAGTCACCGTACTCACGCCGCCTGTTCTACAAGCGCAACATTATTGGCAACCAGGTCTTTACCTGGGCGTGGCGTTTTAAAGAGTGTCTGTTTGATACCGAACTGAAAGCCGCGCAGGATTACGACATTTTCCTGCGCATGGTGGTGGAATATGGCGAACCGTGGAAAGTGGACGACGCCACGCAAATTCTGCATATCAATCACGGCGAGATGCAAATCACCTCGTCGCCAAAGAAATTCTCTGGCTACTTCCATTTTTACCGCAAGCACAAAGACAAGTTTGATCGTGCCAGCCGTAAATATCAGCTTTTTACGCTGTATCAGATCCGCAACAAGCGCATGAACTGGCGCACGCTGCTGACGCTCTTTTCCGTTCGCAATACCAAGCGTCTGGCTGATGGGCTGCGGGGGAAATAATGATTCTGGAAGATTTCCGCGCCAACAGCTGGAGCCTGCGCCCGTGCTGCATGGTTCTGGCGTACCGCATTGCGCATTTTTGCTCCGTCTGGCGCAAAAAAAATGTCCTCAATAATCTGTGGGCGGCACCGATTCTGGTGCTGTATCGCATTATCACCGAGTGCCTGTTTGGTTACGAAATTCAGGCCGCAGCCACTATCGGGCGACGCTTTACCATTCATCATGGTTATGCCGTGGTGATCAATAAATTTGTCGTCGCGGGTGATGATTTCACGATTCGTCACGGCGTGACCATCGGCAACCGTGGTCCGGCGAGTCTGGCGTGCCCGGTGATTGGCAACAATGTCGAACTGGGCGCAAACGTCGTCATGATCGGTGAAATTACCGTGGGTAATAACGTCACTATCGGCGCGGGCAGCGTGGTGCTGGACAGCATTCCTGATAACGCGCTTGTCACCGGTGAAAAAGCCCGTGTGAAGGTCATCAAATGAATATTCTGCAATTTAACGTTCGCCTGGCAGAAGGCGGGGCGGCTGGCGTCGCGCTGGATCTGCATCAACGCGCGCTGCAGAAAGGTCTGCAGTCACGTTTTGTCTACGGCTATGGCAAAGGCGGTAAAAAAAGCGTTAGTCATGATGATTATCCGCAGGTCTTAAAGCAGACGCCGCGCCTGACGTCCATTGCTAACATCGCGCTGTTCCGTCTGTTTAACCGCGATCTGTTTGGCAATCTCAACAGTCTTTATCGTACCGTGACCCGCACTTCCGGGCCGGTGGTACTGCATTTCCACGTTTTGCACAGCTACTGGCTCAATCTGGAAGAGGTGGTGGCATTTTGCGAGAACGTGCAGGCGCACAAACCGGACACTACATTCGTGTGGACCTTACACGATCACTGGAGCGTCACCGGGCGCTGCGCATTTACCGACGGCTGTGAAGGCTGGAAAACAGACTGCCAGAAATGTCCGACGCTTTCTAATTATCCCCCGGTGAAAGTGGATCGCGCGCACAAGCTGGTGGCCGGCAAACGTCAGCTGTTCCGTGACATGCTGGCGCTGGGGTGTACGTTTATCTCGCCAAGCCAGCACGTCGCCGATGCGTTTAATAGTCTGTACGGCCCGGGCCGTTGCCAGATCATTAACAACGGTATTGATGTGGCGACCGAAGAAATTCTGGCGGAGCTCACGCCGGTGGCGGTGACCCCCGGTAAACCGAAAATCGCCGTGGTGGCCCACGATCTGCGCTACGACGGGAAAACCAATCAGCAGCTGGTGCGCGACATGATGGCGCTCGGCGACAAAATTGAGCTGCATACCTTCGGTAAATTCTCACCGTTTGAAGGCGCTAACGTCACAAATCACGGATTCGAAACGGATAAGCGCAAGCTGATGAGCGCCCTGAACGGAATGGATGCCCTGGTATTCAGTTCGCGCGTGGATAACTATCCGCTGATTTTGTGCGAAGCGCTGTCCATTGGCGTACCGGTCATTGCGACCCACAGCGATGCCGCACGCGAAGTGCTGGAAAAGTCGGGCGGAAAAACCTTCAGCGAAGAGGCGGTTTTACCGCTGGTGCAACAATCCAAGGCTGACATCGCGCAGGCGGTTTTTGGCACTGACCTGGAATCGTTCCGCAACCGCAGCCGTAAAGCGTACAGCGGCCAACAGATGCTGGAGGAGTATGTCTCGTTCTATCAGAATCTGTAGTTATCTGCTGCTTCCGCTTATCTACCTGCTGGTCAACGTAAAAATTGCCCAGCTCGGCGAAAGCTTCCCGATAACCATCGTCACCTTCTTGCCCGTTTTGCTGTTGCTGTACGTTGAGAAAATCAGCCTTAAGAAGCTGATGATTGCACTGGGATTAGGTTTTGGCTTAACGGCCTTTAACTACCTCTTCGGTCAGTCGCTGGACGCGAGCAAATACGTTACCTCTACCATGCTGTTTGTCTATATCGTGATTATTATCGGCATGGTGTGGAGTATTCGCTTTAAAACAATTTCTCCGCACAATTATAGGAAAATCCTTAGGTTCTTTTATATTGCCGTGACGTTCATTGTTGTGCTTGCTGCATTAGAAATGGCGCAAATTATTTTGACCGGCGGCAGTAGCCTGATGGAAATAATTTCGAAATATCTGATTTACAGTAATAGCTATGTTCTGAATTTCATTAAATTTGGTGGCAAGCGAACCACGGCGCTTTATTTTGAACCGGCATTTTTTGCTCTGGCATTAATCTCAATTTGGCTGAGCATCAAACAGTTTGGTATCAAAACCCCCAAGACCGATGCTATGATTCTTGCTGGGATTGTTCTGTCAGGCTCATTCTCTGGGGTAATGACGTTTATCCTGTTTTACCTGCTTGAATGGGCATTTCAGTATCTGAACAAAGACGCGATCAAGAAAAAACTACCGTTAGCAATAATTTCGTTAACCGTATTTTTAGTGGGTATTGTTTTTGCATTTCCCTACATCGCCACGCGTCTGGGTGATTTAGGCACGGAAGGTTCGTCATCATATTATCGAATTATTGGGCCGCTGGTGATGGTTGGGTATTCTTTAACCCATATCGATGGCGTAGTCAGATTTGGCTCACTTTATGAATATGTTGCATCATTCGGAATCTTTAACGGTGCGGACGTCGGTAAAACCATAGACAATGGTCTGTATCTGCTGATTATTTATTTCTCATGGTTCGCAGTGCTGTTAACGCTGTGGTACATGTTTAAAGTTTTCAAAATGATGATCAATGCCTTTGGCGATAATCAAAACTTTCGTGTGCAGCTTTATCTTTTTACGCCGGTGTCACTGTTTTTTTACCGGGTCAATATTTAGCCCGGAATATGCGTTCTTAATTGTGTGTCCGTTTATTTTGCGTAAAGCGCTCAATATTACGACCGTAGGCCCTAAATAATTCGAGTTGCATGAAGGCGGCGACGCAGTGAATCACCTGGAGCGTACTTAAGTACGTGACAGGGGTGAGCGAGGAAAGCCAACGCACAGGCAACCTGAAGTATGACGGGGATGATAAAATGAGGTGGTTTATGTTTCTAAGCGTCATTACTGTCGCCTTTCGCAATCACGAAGGGGTAGTAAAAACCTGGCGCTCGCTGCGCAACCTGGCACGCGATCCCAGCCTCACGTTTGAATGGATTGTGGTCGACGGCGGTTCAAACGATGGCACGGCTGAATTTCTCGAAAAACTTAACGGGGAGTTCAACTTACGCTACATCAGTGAGAAAGATAAAGGCATCTACGATGCGATGAATAAAGGCATCGAGATGGCGCAAGGGCGCTATGCCATTTTCCTGAATTCTGGCGATATCTTCCACGAAGACGTGGCGCTGTTTGCGCGTCAACTTGCACGCCAGAAAGACGACGCCATGGTTATCGGTGATGCGCTACTGGATTTTGGTGACGGCAATAAAGTGTGCCGTAGCGCGAAACCCGGCTGGTATATCTATCATAGTTTACCGGCAAGCCATCAGGCAATTTTCTTCCCGACAGCCGGGCTGAAAAAACAGCCCTATGATTTGCAATATAAGGTGTCATCTGATTATGCGCTGGCTGCCAGCCTGTATAAATCAGGTTATCCGTTCCGTCGAATTAAAGGCCTGGTGTCTGAATTCTCCATGGGCGGCGTGTCAACCTCGAATAATCTGGAATTATGTCAGGATGCCAAAAAAGTGCAGCGCAATATATTACGCGTGCCGGGCTTCTGGGCGGAATTATCCTATTTATTCCGTCTGAAAACGACGGGCAAAACGAAAGCCTTATATAACAAAATCTGAATATAAGGGAAGGTTATGCAGGATCTCAGTGGTTTTTCCGTTCCCAAAGGATTTCGGGGCGGCAATGGAATTAAGGTGCAATTGTGGTGGGCTGTGCAGGCAACATTATTTGCCTGGTCGCCGCAGGTTTTGTATCGCTGGCGCGCTTTTTTGCTGCGAATGTTTGGCGCAAAAATCGGCAAAAATGTGGTTATTCGTCCGTCAGTCAAAATTACGTATCCGTGGAAATTAACGCTCGGTGATTATGCCTGGGTAGGGGATGACGCGGTGTTATACACCCTGGGTGAAATTACCATCGGCGCACATTCCGTGGTGTCTCAGAAGTGTTATTTGTGTACCGGCAGTCATGATTTTATGAGTCCGCATTTTGATATTAACGCCACGCCGATTGTGATTGGCGAAAAATGCTGGCTGGCGACGGATGTCTTTGTTGCACCTGGTATTACTGTTGGCGATGGCACGGTTATTGGTGCACGCAGCAGCGTTTTTAAATCGCTACCGGCAAATAAGATTTGCCGTGGCAACCCCGCAGTGGTGATACGCGAACGCGTTGAAACTGAATGAATTCATAAGTAGAGGAAAATAAACATGTCTAAAGTCGCTCTCATCACCGGCGTTACCGGACAGGATGGTTCTTATCTGGCGGAGCTTTTGCTGGAAAAAGGGTATGAAGTTCACGGTATCAAACGTCGTGCTTCGTCGTTCAATACCGAACGTGTGGATCATATCTACCAGGATCCGCATTCCGCTAACCCTAAATTCCATCTGCATTACGGCGACCTGACCGACTCCTCCAACCTGACCCGTATTCTGCAGGAAGTGCAGCCCGATGAAGTGTACAACCTGGGTGCGATGAGCCACGTAGCGGTCTCGTTTGAATCCCCGGAATACACCGCGGATGTTGATGCCATGGGCACGCTGCGTCTGCTGGAAGCCATTCGCTTCCTGGGTCTTGAGAAGAAAACCCGTTTCTACCAGGCATCCACCTCTGAGCTGTACGGTCTGGTACAGGAAATCCCGCAGAAAGAGACCACGCCGTTCTACCCGCGCTCGCCGTATGCTGTCGCTAAACTGTACGCTTACTGGATCACCGTGAACTACCGTGAATCCTATGGCATGTACGCCTGTAACGGTATTTTGTTCAACCACGAATCCCCACGTCGTGGCGAAACCTTCGTGACCCGCAAAATCACCCGTGCGATCGCTAACATCGCTCAGGGCCTCGAGAAGAAACTGCACCTCGGCAACATGGATTCCCTGCGTGACTGGGGCCATGCGAAAGACTACGTGAAAATGCAGTGGATGATGTTGCAGCAGGAGAATCCGGAAGATTTCGTGATTGCGACCGGCGTGCAGTATTCCGTGCGTCAGTTCGTTGAGATGGCCGCAGCGCAGCTGGGTATCAAATTACGTTTCGAAGGCACCGGCGTTGAAGAGAAGGGCGTTGTGGTTTCTGTGACTGGCCATGATGCACCGGGCGTGAAACCGGGCGATGTGATCGTTGAAGTTGACCCGCGTTACTTCCGTCCCGCTGAAGTTGAAACGCTGCTCGGCGATCCCACCAAAGCGCATGAAAAACTGGGCTGGAAACCGGAAATTACGCTGCAGGAAATGGTGTCTGAAATGGTGGCCAAGGATCTCGAAGCGGCGAAAAAACACTCCCTGCTTAAGTCCCATGGCTACGAGGTTGCCATCGCGCTGGAGTCCTGAGAATGACCAAACAACGTATTTTTGTCGCCGGTCATCGTGGGATGGTGGGATCTGCCATCGTCCGTCAGCTTGAACAGCGCGGTGATGTAGACGTCGTGGTGCGTACCCGCGACGAGCTGAACCTGCTTGACGGTCAAGCCGTGCAGGCATTCTTTGCGAACGAACGTATCGATCAGGTGTATCTGGCGGCGGCAAAGGTTGGCGGCATTGTCGCCAACAATACCTACCCGGCGGATTTCATCTACGAAAACATGATGATTGAGAGCAACATTATTCACGCCGCGCATATGCACAACGTGAATAAGCTGCTGTTCCTGGGCTCTTCATGCATTTATCCGAAGCTGGCGAAGCAGCCGATCGCAGAGAGCGAACTACTGCAGGGCACGCTTGAAGAGACCAACGAGCCCTACGCGATTGCCAAGATTGCCGGTATCAAACTGTGCGAATCCTACAACCGCCAGTATGGCCGCGACTACCGTTCGGTGATGCCGACCAATCTGTACGGTCCGCACGATAACTTCCACCCGAGCAATTCGCACGTGATCCCGGCGCTGCTGCGTCGTTTCCACGAAGCGACGGCGGAAAGCGCGCCTGACGTGGTGGTGTGGGGGAGCGGCACGCCGATGCGCGAGTTCTTGCACGTTGATGACATGGCCGCTGCCAGCATTCACGTGATGGAGCTAGACAGCGAAGTGTGGCAGGAAAATACCGAGCCGATGCTTTCGCACATCAACGTCGGGACCGGTGTGGATTGCACTATTCGCGAGCTGGCGCAGACCATCGCGCACGTGGTGGGCTACAAAGGCCGCGTGGTGTTTGATGCCACCAAGCCGGACGGCACACCGCGCAAACTGCTGGACGTAACGCGTCTGCATCAGCTCGGCTGGTACCACGAGGTGTCACTTGAGCAGGGGCTGGCAAGCACCTACCAGTGGTTCCTGGAAAACCAGCACCGCTTCCGGGGGTAAACATGTTTTTAAGTCAGGAAGATTTTGCCACGGTAGTGCGTTCTACCCCCGCTGATATCCATCGATTTGATTGTGGAAAACGAGCGAGGGGAGTTTCTGTTGGGTCAACGAACCAATCGCCCTGCGCAAGGGTACTGGTTCGTCCCAGGTGGACGCGTACAGAAGGATGAACGGCTTGAGCGCGCTTTCGAGCGCCTTACGCTGGCGGAACTGGGGCTGGGCCTGCCGATGACGGCAGGCCAGTTTTACGGGATCTGGCAGCACTTCTATGACGATAACTTTTCCGGCACGGATTTCAGCACCCATTACGTGGTGCTCGGTTTTTGCCTGAAAGTGAATCAGGCCGATCTGAATCTGCCTGATTCACAACATGATGCTTACCGCTGGCTGACGCCCGATGCTCTGCTGGCAAGCGATAACGTGCATGACAACAGCCGCGCGTACTTCCTTGCAGAGCGTCAGGCTGAGGCACCGGGTTGTAACACGAAATCTTTCAGCCTGAATCAAGGCGGCAAGTCTGGGAATTCTCAGGAGCTTGCTGAAGCAAGTGACTGGGGTGAGCAGACGCGGCCAACGCAGAGTCAGGTTGAAGGATGAAGTGTATGAAGATTTTGGTGTATGGCATCAACTACTCACCTGAACTGACCGGTATCGGTAAATACACCGGTGAAATGGTCGAGTGGATGGCGAGCCAGGGTCACGAGGTGCGGGTCATTACGGCCCCGCCGTACTATCCGGAGTGGAAAGTCGGCGAACGTTACTCCAGCTGGCGCTATCGCCGTGAAGTGGGCAATGCCACCGTCTGGCGCTGTCCGCTGTACGTGCCTAAACAGCCTTCGACGTTGAAGCGTCTGATTCATCTGGGCAGCTTTGCGCTCAGCAGCTTCTTCCCGCTGATGGCGCAGCGTCGCTGGAAGCCAGACCGTATTATCGGCGTAGTGCCCACGCTTTTTTGCACGCCAGGCATGCGCCTGCTGGGCAAACTCTCGGGTGCCCGTACGATCCTGCATATCCAGGACTACGAAGTTGACGCGATGCTCGGCCTGGGCATGGCGGGTAAAGGCAAGAGCGGCAACGTGGCCAAACTCGCCAGCGCCTTTGAGCGCAGCAATCTGCATAACGTCGATTACGTCTCCACGATCTCGCGCTCAATGATGAACAAAGCGCTGGAGAAAGGCGTCCCGGCTGAAAAAATGATTTTCTTCCCTAACTGGTCAGAAGTGGCCCGTTTTCGCGATGTAAGTGAGAGCGATGCGCTGGCATTGCGCGCCCAGCTCGGTTTACCTGCCGATCAAAAAATCATTCTTTACTCAGGCAACATCGGTGAAAAACAGGGGCTGGAAAGCGTCATCGACGCTGCCTCACAGCTGAGTAACCAGCCCTGGACATTCGTGATTGTCGGGCAGGGTGGCGGTAAAGCGCGCCTGGAGAAAATGGTCAGCGAACGCGGCCTGAACAACGTGAATTTTTTCCCGCTTCAGTCCTACGAGGCACTGCCTGCGTTACTGAAGATGGGCGATTGCCATTTGGTCGTGCAAAAGCGCGGCGCGGCGGATGCAGTACTGCCGTCAAAATTAACCAACATTTTGGCCGTCGGCGGCAACGCGGTGATCACTGCGGAGCCGGAAACCGAACTCGGCCAGCTGTGCGATACCTACCCGGAGATTGCTGTTTGCGTTGAACCGGAATCAGTCCCTGCGCTGGTCGCGGGCATTGAAAGGGCACTCGCTATGCCAAAACAGAACACGGTGGCACGTCAATATGCCGAACGCACGCTCGAAAAAGAGAACGTGCTTAGCCAATTTATTGCAGATATACGGGGATAAACATGAGTCAAAATAAACTTTACCCGGTTGTGATGGCGGGTGGCTCTGGTAGTCGGTTGTGGCCGCTGTCCCGCGTGCTTTATCCAAAACAGTTCCTTTGCCTAAAAGGGGAACTCACCATGTTGCAAACCACGGTGTCGCGCCTGAACGGCGTGGAGTGCGAAAGCCCGGTGGTGATTTGCAACGAGCAGCACCGTTTTATCGTAGCGGAACAGCTGCGTCAGCTGAACAAGCTGACTGAAAACATCATTCTTGAACCGGCAGGGCGTAATACTGCACCGGCCATCGCGCTGGCGGCGCTTGCGGCAAAACGCAGCAGCCCGGATTGCGATCCCCTGATGCTGGTACTGGCAGCGGACCATGTGATCCAGCAGGAAGATGCCTTCCGCGAGGCGGTTCGTGCCGCGATCCCTTACGCCGAAAGCGGCAAACTGGTCACTTTCGGTATCGTGCCGGATCTGCCGGAAACCGGCTACGGCTACATTCGTCGTGGTGATGTGACGCCGGGCAAAGGCGATAGCGTGGCGTTTAACGTGGCGCAGTTTGTCGAAAAACCGAATCTCGATACCGCCCAGGCGTATGTCGCAAGCGGTGAATATTACTGGAACAGCGGTATGTTCCTGTTCCGCGCGGGACGTTATCTGGAAGAGCTGCAAAAATATCGCCCGGATATTCTGAGCGCATGCGAAAAAGCCATGGCTGTTGTTGACCCGGATCTGGACTTTATCCGCGTGGATGAAGCGGCATTCCTGGCCTGTCCGGAAGAGTCGGTGGATTACGCGGTGATGGAGCGTACCGCGGATGCCGTGGTGGTACCGATGGACGCAGGCTGGAGCGACGTGGGTTCTTGGTCTTCGCTGTGGGAAATCAGCGCACACACGCCGGAAGGCAACGTGCATCACGGCGATGTGATCAGCCACAAAACAGAAAATAGCTATGTTTACGCTGAATCCGGTCTTGTGACCACGGTGGGCGTGAAAGATCTGGTCGTCGTCCAGACCAAAGATGCGGTGCTGATTGCCGATCGCAACTCCGTGCAGGACGTCAAAAAAGTGGTCGAGCAGATCAAAGCCGACGGTCGTCACGAGCACCATATTCATCGCGAAGTCTATCGTCCGTGGGGCAAATATGACTCCATCGATGCAGGCGATCGCTATCAGGTCAAACGCATTACCGTGAAACCGGGCGAAGGGTTATCGGTACAAATGCATCATCACCGAGCTGAGCATTGGGTTGTCGTGGCGGGCACCGCCAAGGTGACAATTAACGGCGAGATCAAGCTGCTGGGTGAGAACGAGTCTATTTATATCCCGTTGGGTGCGAAGCACTGCCTGGAAAACCCAGGGAAAATTCCTCTCGATCTGATTGAAGTGCGTTCCGGCTCGTATCTCGAAGATGACGACATCGTGCGCTTCGAAGATCGCTACGGCCGGGTTTAGCGCTAATTAGCCTTTTTCGCGTGGCGGGTGCGCTGATGCTCTGCAACGCGAAATCAAAGGGTTATTCATTTTAAAAATAAAATCTCCTGAACAGGAGAGGGCCGACTGTTGCCTTAAAAAGGGTCATCATGGAAAAGTTAACCTGTTTTAAAGCCTACGATATTCGCGGCAAGCTGGGCGAAGAGCTGAATGAAGACATCGCGTGGCGCATTGGCCGTGCGTATGGCGAATATGTAAAACCAAAAACAATCGTGTTGGGCGGCGATGTGCGTCTGACCAGCGAGGCGCTTAAGCTGGCGCTGGCAAAAGGGTTGCAGGACGCAGGGGTGGATGTGCTGGATATCGGCCTGTCCGGAACCGAAGAGATTTATTTCGCCACCTTCCATCTGGGCGTTGATGGCGGGATTGAAGTGACCGCCAGCCATAAACCCGATGGACTACAACGGGATGAAGCTGGTGCGCGAGGGGGCTCGCCCGGTCAGCGGCGATACCGGTCTGCGTGACGTGCAGCGACTGGCGGAGGCGAATGACTTCCCGCCGGTCAACGAAGCGAAACGCGGCAGCTACACACAAATCGACATGCGCAAAGCGTACATCGACCATCTGCTCGGCTACATCAACGTGGATAATCTTAAACCGCTGAAGCTGGTGATTAACTCCGGCAACGGCGCGGCGGGTCCGGTGGTTGATGCGCTGGAAGCCCGTTTTAAAGCACTGAACGTTCCCGTCACCTTTATCAAAGTCCATAACACGCCGGACGGCAATTTCCCGAACGGGATCCCGAATCCACTGCTGCCGGAATGCCGCGCCGATACCCGTAGCGCGGTGATTGAGCATGGAGCCGATCTGGGCATCGCCTTTGACGGCGATTTCGACCGCTGCTTCCTGTTCGACGAGAAAGGCCAGTTTATTGAAGGCTATTACATCGTCGGCCTGCTGGCCGAGGCATTCCTCGAGAAAAATCCGGGGGCCAAAATCATTCACGATCCGCGTCTGTCCTGGAACACCGTTGACGTGGTGAGTGCCGCAGGCGGCCAGCCGGTGATGTCGAAAACCGGTCACGCGTTTATCAAAGAGCGTATGCGCCAGGAAGATGCCATCTATGGCGGTGAGATGAGCGCTCACCACTACTTCCGCGATTTTGCCTACTGCGACAGCGGGATGATCCCGTGGCTGCTGGTGACAGAGCTGCTGTGCCTGAAAGGCCAGACGCTGGGCGAGCTGGTGCGTGACCGTATGGCGGCCTTCCCGGCGAGCGGAGAGATCAACAGCAAGCTTGAGAAGCCTGCAGAAGCGATCGCCCCGCGTGGAGCAACATTTTGCACCGCAGGCGCTGGAGATTGACCGCACCGACGGGATCAGCATGGCGTTCCCGGAGTGGCGTTTCAATCTGCGCTCGTCCAATACGGAGCCCGTTGTGCGTCTGAACGTGGAGTCGCGGGCAGACACGGCGCTGATGGAGGCGCGAACACAGGACATTCTGGCGCTGTTGAAACAGTAATCCTTGCCCCCTTCCGCTGGAAGGGGGAACCCGAAAACAGGACCAACGATGACAAATCTAAAAAAGCGCGAGCGAGCCAAAACGAATGCATCGTTAATTTCTATGGTGCAGCGTTTTTCTGACATTACCATCATGTTCGGTGGGCTGTGGGTGGTATGTAAGGTCAGCGGGCTGCCGTTTTTATACATGCACCTGTTGATGGCGCTGATTGCGCTGGTGGTATTCCAGATGATCGGCGGCATGACGGATTTCTACCGTTCGTGGCGCGGCGTCAAAATCACGACAGAACTGATGTTATTGCTGCAAAACTGGACGCTGAGCCTGATTTTCAGCGCCGGTCTGGTGGCCTTTAGCAGCGATTTCGATAACAGCCTTATGACGTATCTCTGCTGGTATCTGCTCACCAGCGTTGGGTTAGTGGTCTGCCGATCGCTGATCCGCTTTGGCGCGGGCTGGCTGCGTAATCGCGGTTATAACAAGCGCTTTGTCGCCGTCGCGGGCGATTTGCCGGTGGGACTGGCGCTGCTGGACAGCTTCCGCAAAGAACCCTGGCTGGGGCTGGACGTAGTAGGTGTTTATCACGATGCAAAACCGGGCGGTGTACCGTCTGAATGGGCGGGCAATATCGAACAGCTCGTTGAAGATGCGCGGGCCGGGAAAATCCATAACGTCTATATCGCGATGCCGATGAGCGAGGAACGCAGTATTCGTAATCTGATGCGCGAACTGGCTGATACCACCTGTTCGGTGAGTCTTATTCCTGACGTGTTTACCTTTAACATTTTGCATTCCCGTGTTGAAGAAGTTAACGGCGTGCCGGTGGTGCCGCTGTACGACACGCCGCTTTCCGGCATTAACCGTGTCCTGAAACGTCTGGAAGATATCGTACTCGCTACTCTGATTTTACTGCTTATTTCGCCGGTACTGTGCGGGATAGCGCTGGCGGTCAAAGTCAGCTCGCCCGGCCCGATTATCTTCCGCCAGACGCGCTATGGCATGGACGGGAAGCCGATCAAAGTGTGGAAGTTCCGCTCCATGAAGGTGATGGAAAATGACAGTGTGGTGACTCAGGCGACGCAAAACGATCCGCGTGTCACCCGCGTGGGTAACTTTCTGCGCCGAAGCTCGCTGGATGAGTTGCCGCAGTTCATCAACGTGCTGACCGGTGGGATGTCGATTGTGGGGCCACGTCCGCATGCGGTTGCGCACAACGAAGAGTATCGCGCGCTCATTGAGGGCTATATGTTGCGCCATAAAGTGAAGCCAGGCATTACCGGCTGGGCGCAGATCAATGGCTGGCGCGGTGAAACGGACACGCTGGAAAAAATGGAAAAACGTATTGAGTTCGATCTGGAGTACATCCGTGAGTGGAGCGTCTGGTTCGATATCAAAATCGTATTCCTGACGATCTTTAAGGGCTTTGTGAATAAAGCAGCTTATTAAATGCCTTCCTCACCAGGCTACATTGTTTGCCATTTTGAACCCGTGCAGCGCTCAACATTCCCACGTACGCGCCGGATGTTGTGTACTGACGGTGTTCAAACTGGCTGCGCCAGTATCGCCTCTGAGAAGGTATGAAGGAACAGTCATGAGCTTACGTGAAAAAACCATCAGCGGCGCCAAGTGGTCGGCTATCGCCACGGTGATTATCATCGGCCTCGGGCTGGTGCAGATGACCGTGCTGGCACGCATTATTGATAATCATCAGTTTGGTCTGTTGACCATCTCGCTGGTGATTATCGCCCTGGCCGATACGCTGTCGGATTTTGGTATCGCCAATTCGATTATCCAGCGCAAAGAGATTAGCCACCTTGAACTGACCACGCTTTACTGGCTGAACGTTGGGCTGGGGATTGTGGTCTGCGTTACGGTGTTTTTGCTGAGCGGATTGATTGGCGACGTGCTGAATAACCCTGACCTGGCGCCGCTGATCCGCACGCTTTCGCTTGCCTTTGTGGTGATCCCGCATGGACAGCAGTTCCGCGCATTAATGCAAAAAGAGCTGGAGTTCAGCAAAATCGGCACGATCGAAACGACCTCGGTGCTCGCGGGGTTCACTTTCACCGTCGTGAGTGCGCATTACTGGCCGCTGGCGATGACGGCGATTCTGGGTTATCTGGTCAATACCGCCGTGCGAACCCTGCTGTTCGGCTATTTTGGCCGGAAGATCTATCGTCCGGGATTGCATTTCTCGCTGGCGTCAGTGTCTTCTAACCTGCGTTTTGGTGCGTGGCTGACCGCCGACAGCATTATCAATTACGTAAACACCAACCTCTCTACGCTGTTTCTGGCGCGCATTCTCGGTGCCAGCGTGGCGGGGGGGTATAACCTCGCTTACAACGTGGCGGTCGTCCCGCCGATGAAGCTGAACCCTATTATCACGCGTGTTCTGTTCCCGGCGTTTGCCAAAATTCAGGACGATACCGAGAAGCTGCGCGTCAATTTCTACAAGCTGCTGTCGGTGGTGGGGATTATTAACTTCCCGGCGCTGCTTGGGCTGATGGTGGTCGCCAATAATTTTGTTCCGCTGGTGTTTGGCGAGAAGTGGAGCGGCATTGTGCCGATTCTGCAGTTGCTCTGCGTTGTCGGTTTGCTGCGTTCAGTCGGTAATCCGATTGGCTCGCTGCTGATGGCAAAAGCGCGCGTTGATATCAGCTTCAAATTCAATGTGTTTCAAAACGTTCCTGTTTATCCCGGCGATTGTCGTCGGTGGTCATATGGCAGGCGCGATTGGCGTGACGCTTGGCTTCCTGCTGGTGCAAATCATCAATACCGTTCTGAGCTATTTCGTGATGATCAAACCCGTGCTGGGCTCCAGCTATCGTCAGTACATTCTGAGTTTATGGTTGCCGTTTTACCTGTCGCTGCCCGACGCTGGCGGTGAGCTATGGCCTGGGCGTTGTACTCAATGGCCATCTGCCGCTGGGAACGCTGCTGGCGACGCAAATTGCTGCCGGTGCGCTGGCCTTTGTGGTGATGATTGTGCTGTCCCGAAACGCGCTGGTGGTCGAAATGAAACGCCAGTTTTGCCGTAGCGAGAAGATGAAAACGCTGCTTCGTGCAGGCTAATTATTTCTCCCTCTCGAGTCGGAGAGGGCCGGGGTGAGGGCACTGCGCCGCACCCCATGGATCCAGAACCCCTTTAAGAGGTCATTATGAAATTACTGATTCTTGGCAATCATACTTGTGGCAACCGTGGCGATAGCGCCATTTTACGCGGGTTGCTGGATGCCATTAACATACTTGCGCCAGAGACCGACGTTGATGTGATGAGCCGCTATCCGGTGAGCTCATCGTGGTTGCTTAACCGCCCGGTGATGGGTGATCCGCTCTACAGCCAGATGAAAGAACATAACAGCGCGGCAGGTGTGATGGGCCGTGTGAAGAAAGTGCTGCGCCGTCGTTATCAGCACCAGGTGTTGCTCTCGCGTGTGACCGATACCGGCAAGCTGCGCAATATCGCTATCGCCCAGGGCTTTACTGATTTTGTCCGTCTGCTGTCGGGCTATGACGCGATTATTCAGGTCGGCGGGTCGTTCTTTGTTGATCTGTACGGTGTGCCGCAGTTTGAGCACGCGCTGTGTACTTTTATGGCGAAAAAACCGCTGTATATGATTGGTCACAGCGTGGGGCCGTTCCAGAATCCGCAGTTCAACCAGCTGGCAAATTATGTCTTTGGCCATTGCGATGCGCTGATTCTGCGCGAGTCTGTCAGCCTCGACCTGATGAAACGCAGCGATATCGACACCTCAAAGGTGGAGCACGGCGTGGATACCGCCTGGCTGGTGGATCATCAGGTTCAGAATTTTGAGCCGAGCTATGCGGTTCAGCACTGGCTGAACGTGGTTGGACAGCAGAAAACTGTCGCCATTACGCTGCGCGAACTGGCACCGTTTGATAAGCGTCTGGGGACCACTCAGGCTGCATATGAGAAAGCCTTTGCAGAGGTGGTGAATCGCGTGCTCGATAGCGGCTATCAGGTGCTGGCGCTGTCGACGTGTACGGGAATTGACAGTTACAACAAAGATGACCGCATGGTGGCGTTGAATCTGCGTCATCTCGTTAACGATCCGTCGCGTTATCACGTGGTGATGGATGAACTGAACGATCTGGAAATGGGTAAACTCCTTTCTGCCTGCGACCTGACTGTCGGCACGCGTTTGCACTCTGCGATTATTTCGATGAATTTTGGTACGCCAGCCATTGCGATCAATTACGAACACAAATCAGCGGGCATCATGCAGCAGCTGGGGATGCCGGAGATGGCGGTGGATATTCGCCATCTGCTCGACGGCTCGCTTGGGGCGATGGTGGGCGATACGCTGGGACAACTCCCTGCCATCAACGAACGTCTTGCGGTGGCCGTTAAAGCCGAACGTGAAAACGGAATCGGAATGGTGAAATCCGTGCTCGACCGCATCGGGGAGGGGAAATGAAGGTTGGTTTCTTTTTACTGAAGTTTCCGCTGTCGTCAGAGACGTTTGTGTTAAACCAAATCACCGCGTTTATCGATATGGGATATGACGTGGAAATTATCGCCCTGCAAAAGGGCGATACGCAAAACACGCACGCAGCCTGGACGGAATATGGGCTGGAAGCAAAAACACGCTGGTTGCAGCATGAACCCCAGGGGCGACTGGCGAAACTGCGCTACCGTGCGAGCCAGACGCTGCGCGGATCCTTTCGAGCGTCCACCTGGAAAGCGCTGAATATTTCCCGTTACGGTTCTGAATCGCGCAATTTGATTCTGTCGTCGATTTGCGGTCAGACAACTAAGCCGTATCACGCAGACGTCTTTATCGCCCATTTCGGTCCAGCGGGCGTTACCGCTGCGAAACTCCGCGAACTTGGGGTGATTGACGGTAAAATTGCGACTATTTTCCACGGGATTGATATCTCCAGCCGGGAAGTGCTTAACCATTACACGCCTGAATATCAGCAGCTGTTCCGTCGCGGCGATATGATGCTGCCGATCAGCGACCTGTGGGCGGGTCGGTTGAAAAACATGGGCTGTCCCGGTGAGAAAATTACCGTATCGCGGATGGGCGTAGACATGGAACGCTTTACGCAGCGCGCGGTAAAAGTACCCGGCAAGCCACTGCAAATTATCTCCGTTGCGCGTCTGACCGAGAAAAAAGGGCTGCACGTCGCCATTGAAGCCTGTCGTCAGCTCAAAGCCCGTGGCGTGGATTTCCACTATCGCATTCTCGGGATTGGCCCGTGGGAACGACGCCTGCGCACGCTTATCGAACAATATCAGCTTGAAGGCTACGTCGAGATGCCGGGTTTTAAGCCCAGCCACGAAGTGAAAGCCATGCTCGATGACGCCGACGTATTTTTACTTCCGTCGGTGACCGGTGCGGATGGCGACATGGAAGGTATCCCCGTCGCGCTGATGGAGGCGATGGCGGTAGGAATCCCGGTGGTATCGACCGTACACAGCGGGATCCCGGAACTTATCGAACCGGGCCATTCCGGCTGGCTGGTACCCGAAAATAACGCGCTCGCGCTAGCGGACAGGCTGGCCGCCTTTAGCCACATCGAGCAGCAGGAGCTGGTTCCTGTCCTGCGTAATGCGCGACAGAAAGTCGAAGCCGAATTCAATCAGCAGGTAATTAATCGTCAGTTAGCGAGCCTGTTACACACGCTTTAACGCCGAGGAAATATGCTGAAAAAACTCACCCGACGCACCTTTGTTACGTCTTGTACGCTGCTGGCCGCCGCGCCGCTACTCCATTCTCGCGTGGCGCGCGCTGCTGGCAGCGGGGCGGTCAATATCAGCCAGTACAATCCTAAAGACTGGATTGCCTCTTTTAAGCAGGCTTTCTCAGAGAGCGATACGGTTATCGTTCCTGCCGGATTAACCTGCGAAAATATTAACACCGGTATTTTTATTCCCGATGGCAAAACGCTGCTGATTCGCGGTGCGCTGACCGGCAATGGACGCGGGCGTTTCGTCCTTCAGGAAGGCAGCAAAGTGATCGGCGAAGGGAAAGGGCGCACCGAAAATATAACCCTGGACGTGCGCGGCTCTGATTGCGTTATCCAGGGGCTGGCGATGAGCGGCTTTGGGCCGGTTACGCAAATCTACATTGGCGGTAAAAAGCCCAGAGTGATGCGTAATCTGCTGATCGACAATATTACCGTTACGCAGGCGAACTACGCGATTTTGCGACAAGGCTTCCACAATCAGGTGGACGGCGCGCGCATAACGAACAGTCGCTTCAGCCATCTGCAGGGCGATGCCATTGAGTGGAACGTGGCCATCAACGACCGCAATATTCTGATTTCTGACCATGTTATCGACAACATTAACTGTACGAATGGCAAGATTAACTGGGGTATTGGAATCGGCCTGGCGGGAAGCACCTATGACAATGATTACCCTGAGAAGCAAACCGTCAAAAACTTTGTCGTCGCGAACATTACGGGAAGCAACTGTCGACAACTCGTGCATGTCGAAAACGGTAAACATTTTATTATCCGCAATGTAAAAGCGAAAAATATCACCCCTGACTTCAGTAAAAAGGCGGGAATCGATAACGCTACGGTGGCTATTTACGGATGCGATAATTTCGTTATTGATAATGTCGACATGGTTAATAGTGCAGGAATGTTAATTGGTTACGGGGTGATTAAAGGCGACTATTTGTCGATACCTCAAAACTTTAAGCTCAATGACATTCGACTCGATAACAGCCAGCTTGATTATAAACTGCGCGGCATTCAGATCTCATCCGGCAATGCGACGTCGTTTGTCGCCATCACCAACCTTGAAATGAAACGCGCAACGCTTGAACTTCATAACAAGCCCCAGCATCTCTTTTTGCGAAATATCAATGTCATGCAGGAGGCGGCTATCGGCCCTGCGCTGAAGATGAACTTTGACCTGCGCAAAGATGTTCGTGGCAAATTTATGGCTAAGGACGAAACCCTGCTGTCGCTGGCAAACATCAAAGCCGTGAATGAAAAGGGGCAAAGTTCGGTCGATATTGATAGGGTTGATCAGCAGGTGGTGAACGTTGAAAAACTAAACTTCTCCCTCCCGGCCAAAGGGAGATGATCCCTGCGTTGTTCCAGGAATGGACAGGGGAAACTGCGCCCCTTAAATTTTGTTACTGAATACACTGAAGTTAGGGTCTATAATCCCGGCCAGTATTTCGCATCGCAATTTCGTCTATGCGCGGCACCTCATGGAAGATTCCTAACGATGACCAGGGGATGCTCTCAACTTAACTCAATGAGTGATTTATGAAGGATAAAGTTTTATTTATTGGCGCATCTGGATTTGTTGGCACCCGACTGATTGAGATTACGCAGAGTGATTTTGAAGTCACAAACTTAGATAAGCAACAAAGCTACTTTTACCCAGATATCACAGTGTTGGGTGATGTAAGACATCAAGAACAACTTGATCAGGCTTTGGCAGGATTCAGTACTGTTGTACTGCTTGCGGCTGAACATCGTGATGATGTGAGCCCGACCTCGCTCTACTATGACGTGAATGTTCAGGGTACGCGCAATGTTCTCGCCGCGATGGAAAAAAATGGTGTAAAGAACATTATTTTCACCAGTTCGGTAGCGGTCTATGGTTTGAACAAAGTCAATCCAGACGAAACGCACCCACACGATCCCTTCAATCATTACGGCAAAAGTAAATGGCAGGCGGAAGAAGTTCTGCGCGAATGGTTCAATAAAGCGCCGCAGGAAAACTCCCTGACCATTATTCGTCCGACGGTTATTTTGGCGAACGTAACCGTGGCAATGTTTACAATTTGCTTAAGCAGATTGCAGGCGGGAAATTTGCGATGGTTGGGGCGGGTACTAATTTTAAATCAATGGCTTACGTGGGTAATATCGTCGATTTCATCAAGTTTAGGCTGATAAATATTAAGCCTGGCTATGATGTTTACAATTACGTTGACAAACCTGATCTGAACATGAACCAACTTGTCTCTGAAGTTGAGAAAAGTCTGAATAAAAAAATCCCTTCTGTCCATCTTCCTTATGCACTTGGCATGTTGGGTGGATACTGTTTTGATCTGTTAAGCAAAGTCACTGGCAAAAAATACGCAATCAGCGCTGTCCGCGTGAAGAAGTTCTGTGCGACGACTCAGTTTGATGCCAGCAAAGTTCATAGCTCTGGCTTTACAGCACCGTATTCACTTTCGGAAGGCCTCGATCGCACTTTAAAGCATGAGTTTGTCAATGAGCAAAAAGACGATGTGACTTTTGTCTCTGAGTAGGCATTGGCTAAGTGCGATTTCTCGGAAAAAGGTAAGGAAAAGCGGTCACAGAGCAGGATTCCGATTATTCTGGATCTAATCTTACGTTTAATAAGGCTAAGTAGCTCTTACTCAATTAACAATGTGATTCGCATGCGACATTTATCAGACCTCATTAACTAGGCTGTTTTCCTGTTTGAGTCTATAATTCGTCAACCATTTTAAGGTGGAAGTAACAATGATTAATTTGAAAGCAGTCATTCCGGTAGCGGGCTTAGGCATGCATATGCTGCCAGCCACAAAAGCGATTCCAAAAGAGATGCTACCGATCGTCGACAAGCCGATGATTCAGTACATCGTTGATGAGATTGTTGCTGCAGGGATCAAAGAAATCGTTCTGGTAACCCATTCCTCTAAGAATGCGGTCGAAAACCACTTTGATACGTCTTACGAGCTTGAAGCGCTGCTTGAGCTGCGCGTTAAGCGTCAGCTACTGGCCGAAGTGCAGTCTATCTGCCCGCCAGGCGTGACCATCATGAACGTTCGTCAGGCACAGCCTCTGGGTCTGGGACACTCTATCCTTTGTGCTCGTCCAGTAGTTGGTGATAACCCATTCATCGTTGTACTGCCAGATATCATTCTGGACAATGCTTCTGCTGATCCACTGCGTTACAACCTGGCCGCGATGGTGGCACGTTTTAACGAGACTGGTCGTAGTCAGGTGCTGGCAAAACGCATGAAAGGTGACCTTTCTGAGTACTCTGTCATCCAGACTAAAGAACCGCTGGATTCTGAAGGGCAGGTCAGCCGTATCGTTGAGTTTATTGAAAAACCCGATCAGCCGCAGACGCTGGATTCCGATCTGATGGCAGTAGGGCGTTATGTTTTGAACGCGGATATCTGGGCAGAGCTTGAAAACACCGAGCCAGGCGCATGGGGTCGTGTCCAGTTGACGGATGCAATCGCTCAACTGGCGAAGAAACAGTCCGTTGATGCGATGCTAATGACCGGCGACAGCTATGATTGCGGTAAGAAAATGGGCTATATGCAAGCATTTGTGAACTACGGCCTGCGCAATCTGAAGGAAGGACAGAAGTTCCGTAACAGCATCCAGAAATTACTTACTAATGATTGATCAGTTATTCTGTTTGTAATCTGTTCTACAGTAGCGGCAACCTGTCATTCTGAGTCGATTTTTTCTCAAGAAAGGCAGTTGCTGCTATTTTTTTACTTCCATTAAAACAGTAGCTTATACGAGCCATTTTTATACTATTCGTAAAAAGTTTATACTTGTTTCTGCAGTCAATTAGGACGACAATTAACACCTTTTCCGGTAGTCCAGTGACATGCATTGCCCAGAAACGAACCTGGAAATACACATTTTATAATGCCTTCAGTGCACTGGTAGCTGTTAAGCCAGGGGCGGTAGCGTTCATTTTTCTGTTGCAGTCTCAACAAGGCTGAGAATCAGAGTCTCATTATTTCGATATATCCATTAAACGGAACAGCAAACGTGAAAATTCTTGTTACTGGTGGTGCCGGTTTTATCGGTTCCGCAGTTGTGCGACATATCATTAAAAATACCCAGGACGATGTAGTCAATGTGGATAAATTGACATATGCCGGTAACCTGGAGTCACTTGCAGAAGTCAGTGATAGCGAACGCTATGCGTTTGAACAAGCCGATATTTGTGATAAGACCGCAATGGAGCGTGTTTTTGCCATCCATAAACCTGATGCGGTAATGCATCTCGCAGCAGAAAGCCACGTAGATCGTTCCATTACCGGACCCGCAGCATTCATTGAAACGAATATTGTGGGCACTTACGTTTTGCTGGAAGCGGCTCGCGCATATTGGTCAGGTCTTACTGACGATGCGAAAAAATCATTCCGTTTCCACCATATTTCCACAGATGAGGTGTATGGTGATTTGCCACATCCTGATGAGCATCAGGCATCATCTGAGCTGCCTCTTTTTACCGAAACAACGGCTTACGCACCCAGCAGCCCATATTCTGCATCGAAAGCATCAAGCGATCATCTGGTACGTGCCTGGATGCGTACCTACGGATTCCCGACAATTGTCACGAACTGCTCCAACAACTATGGCCCTTACCATTTCCCGGAAAAACTGATCCCGCTTGTTATTCTTAATGCATTGGACGGTAAAGCTTTGCCAATTTACGGCAAAGGTGATCAGATTCGTGACTGGCTGTATGTCGAAGATCACGCACGTGCGCTTTACTCTGTTGTGACAGAAGGCCAACCGGGTGAAACCTATAACATTGGTGGCCATAATGAGAAGCAGAACCTGGATGTTGTGCACACAATCTGCGATCTGCTTGATGAGATCGTACCTAAAGAAGGGTCATACCGTGAGCAAATCACTTATGTCACAGATCGTCCTGGCCACGATCGCCGCTATGCCATTGATGCTCACAAAATTGGCAAAGAATTAGGCTGGAAGCCAGAAGAAACTTTTGAGAGCGGAATTCGTAAAACGGTTGAATGGTATCTCAGCAATCAAGACTGGGTAAACAATGTTAAAAGTGGTGCCTACAAAAGCTGGATTGAGAAGAATTACGGAGAACGCGAGTAATGAATATTCTGCTTTTCGGTAAGACAGGGCAGGTGGGCTGGGAACTGCAGCGTGCGCTGGCCCCACTCGGCAACCTCATTGCTCTTGATATTCATTCAAAAGATTATTGCGGTGATTTCAGTAATCCGGAAGGAATCGCACAGACCATTCGCGCAATCAAACCTGATGTTATCGTCAATGCGGCCGCGCATACTGCCGTTGATAGAGCAGAGTCTGAACCTGAGTTTGCTCAACTATTGAATGCAACGAGTGTAGAAGTGCTGGCAAAAGAGGCTGCCGCGATCGGAGCTTGGATAGTGCACTATTCAACCGATTATGTTTTCCCAGGCAATGGTGAAACGCCATGGCAGGAAACGGATGAAACCGGGCCTTTAAACGTTTACGGACGTACAAAATTAGACGGTGAGATAGCCCTACAAAAATATTGTGCGAAACATCTGATTTTCCGCACAAGTTGGGTATATGCCGGTAAAGGTAACAACTTCGCGAAGACTATGCTACGTCTTGCAAAAGAACGCAGCGAGCTGTCAGTTATTAGCGATCAGTTCGGTGCCCCAACAGGAGCAGAGCTCCTGGCGGATTGTACTGCACACGCTATTCGCACCGCATTGGTTAATCCCGAAGTTGCTGGGCTGTACCATCTTGTTGCATCCAATACGACAACCTGGCATGACTTTGCGGCATTAGTATTTGAAGAAGCCCGCGCAGCGGGAATCGAACTGATCATTGAGAAATTGCATGCGGTCCCTACTTCAGCTTATGTGACTCCCGCCCAACGTCCGCTTAACTCCCGTTTGAACACCGGGAAATTTCAACGCAACTTTGGCCTGGTGCTGCCCTCCTGGGAAGTTGGCGTGAAGCGAATGCTTGCAGAGCTTTTTTACTGCTCAAAACTTCTAATAATGAATGACCTAATAGGGTCATTCTGTATTGATAGAGAAAAATGATGACAACGCGTAAAGGTATTATTCTTGCTGGTGGTTCTGGCACTCGTCTATATCCGGTAACCATGGCTGTGAGTAAACAGTTATTACCGATTTATGATAAACCAATGATCTATTACCCATTGTCCACGCTAATGTTGGCTGGTATCAAAGACATTCTTATCATCAGTACGCCTCAAGATACACCGCGATTTGAACAATTGCTTGGCGACGGAAGCCAGTGGGGCTTGAATCTACAATATAAAGTCCAGGCAAGCCCCGATGGACTGGCACAAGCTTTTATTATTGGTGAGGAATTTATTGGTGAAGATAGTTGTGCGCTTGTACTGGGCGACAATATTTTCTATGGTCATGATTTACCAAAACAGCTTGAAGCAGCCCTGAATAAAGATGCAGGAGCAACCGTATTTGCTTACCACGTTAATGATCCTGAACGTTATGGTGTTGTTGAATTTGATAAGAATGGCACAGCAGTTAGTCTTGAAGAAAAGCCACTTGAACCAAAAAGCAATTATGCTGTAACTGGGCTTTATTTCTACGATAATGATGTTGTGGAAATGGCTAAACAACTTAAACCCTCTGCACGTGGTGAGTTAGAAATTACTGATATTAACCGTATCTACATGGAACAGGGGAGAATGTCCGTCGCTATGATGGGGCGTGGGTACGCCTGGCTAGATACTGGTACGCATCAAAGCATGATCGAAGCAAGTAATTTTATTGCAACTATCGAAGAGCGTCAGGGATTAAAAGTATCTTGCCCAGAAGAAATTGCTTATCGCAAAGGATTTATAGATGCGGAGCAAGTGAAGAAATTAGCCGAGCCCCTGAAAAAAAATGCGTATGGGCAATATCTTCTAAAGATGATCAAAGGTTATTAAGTAATGAAAGTAATTAAAACTGAAATTCCTGATGTGCTCATTTTTGAACCCAAGGTATTTGGAGATGAACGCGGGTTTTTCTTTGAAAGCTTTAATCATCAAACTTTCGAAGAGGCAGTAAAACGCAAGATTGAATTCGTTCAGGACAACCATTCAAAGTCAACTAAAGGTGTCCTTCGAGGGTTACACTATCAATTGGCGCCCTATGAACAAGGAAAGTTAGTACGTTGTGTCGTTGGTGAAGTATTTGATGTTGCAGTTGATATTCGCAAATCTTCTCCAACATACGGTAAGTGGGTTGGAGCCTTCCTCTCAGCAGAAAACAAACGTCAACTTTGGATACCTGAAGGCTTTGCCCATGGTTTTCTGGTCACAAGTGAAGTGGCCGAATTCGTCTATAAAACAACTAATTACTATCATCCTGAAAGCGATCGTGGGCTTAAATGGAATGACGCTACGCTGAAAATTGAATGGCCTCTGGATATGGAGCCACGACTTTCTCCGAAAGATGCGGAACAGCCAAGTTTTATAACTTACTAGTCCTTTATAAATAAACCCACAAGATTTTCTTGTGGGCTATAATTCCTTGATGAATTAATATGTTTAAATCCTTTAACGATGTGCCCATCAAATCTATAGTACATCTTTTTATGGTAAGAGGAAGTCTGTATCTCTTCCCCTTCATTACACTTCCAATCATAACACGAAGTCTTGGTGTTACTCAGTTCGGCATCCTCTCGCTTTTTTTAGCTGGCCAACAATATCTTATTATGCTGATTGAGTATGGTTTCACATTAACGGGAGCTCGAGATATTTCTCGAACAACTGAGAAAAAAGAAGAAACTAAAATACTCGGTGAAATTTTAGTTTGTAGAAGTCTTATATTTTTAGCAAGTTCCGTATTTATTGCATGTTCTTATTATTTTTTAACAGACTATGGTTATGCTGGGTGTTATCTTATTTTATTGATTGCTGTGCTGAGTTCTGTATTTAATCAGACGCATTTTTTCATAGGAAAGGAAAGAACAGGTTTTATCGTTATATCAACAGCCATAACAAGAATTATATCAATCCTAATCGTCGTTTTATTTGTGAGAACAAAGAGCGATATTTACATTGCAATGATGGCTTATTCATTAAATGTAGCATTGCCAAATATATTATCATTAATATATTTGCGCATGCATCTTGGTTATAAATTTATAAATCAAATGTCGCGCGCTGATGTTTATGAACGTTTTAAAAGTGGGTTCGATATCTTTATATCGAACGTATTTACAAATATTTATAGCACATTAACGCTCATATATCTTGGCTCAACCCGAGGACCAACAGAAACGGGTTATTATTCAAGTGGCGGATAAATTGAAATCAGCGGCTCAGGGCTTTCTCTCTCCTGTGGCGCAGGCGTTTTTCCCAAGAGTATCGAAAAAAAGTGGCGCTGAATTTTATAAGCTTTGGCTTAAATCAACATTCATAATCGTTTCAATCGCTATCTGTATTGTTATTGGCTTATTGGGATTTAGTGAACTCATATACAATATATTCTTAGGGAAGCAATACATTGCTGGGTTACCAATTTATTATATTTTGTCAATAAGCATTATATCAATATCCTTCGGGATAACATATGCCCAAAATCTTTATTTGACGCAAGGTAAAACAAGGCTTCTTAGGAAGATTTACTTTGTTGTCTCAATACTACATTTGATCCATATGCCTATACTTGTACATTATTATGGGGCTATAGGTGCTGCGTTATCAGTATTAATTACTGAATCACTTGCATCATTACTCATGTTTATATTTAGAAAAAAATGCTATACATGGAGTCAAAGTTGAACATTTATGCAATAATTATAACATTTAATCCTTCATTGGACTCTTTTAGTAAAAATTTGCTTTCAATTCAAGAGCAGGTGCAAAAGGTCATCGTTGTCGATAATAGTAATGATGCAACCATCCAGAATGAGTTGAAAGAGTATTTGAGCACCGTCGAAAAAGTTGACCTTATTCAGCCTAAAGAAAACCTGGGAATCGCCTACGCTCAGAACATAGGTTTTGTACATGCATTAAAGACGGGTGCAAACTATGTTATTACGTTTGATCAAGATTCATCTGTAGAACATGGATTAGTTAAGGCGTTATACGAAGAATATCATTCTATCCAGCAAAACACATCGGTAAAGATAGCATGTATTGGTCCTTCGGTTATTAATGAAAGGAATAATGTACGTTACGAAAAATACTTTAAAAACAGCACGAAAATAGATGAAGCAACTTTTAGTGTGAAATCCATAATATCCTCGGGTTCTCTTTATAACATTGATGTTTTTTCAGCTATCGGATTTAATAAAGCAGAATGGTTCATTGATTCAATAGACATCGAGTGGTGCTATCGTGCCCGATATCTCGGCTACCATGTCTTAATGACAACACGCGTTGCAATGAAACATAACCTGGGAGCAAAGGATGTAAGCTTACTTGCAGGAAAGTCTATCAATGTAGGTTCTCCATTCAGGCTTTATTTTGTCTATCGTAACTGGATTTTTTCTCTTCGCGAGCCACAGTTTGAATTAAGATATAAATTAAAACTTCTGGTAATGATGCCAATTAAGTTTTTGATTTTTTCAAACATAGCACCTAGGAAGTCTAGAGCAATGCACATGCTTAAAGGTATCAAAGATGGTATTTTGAAAAGACATTCCTTCCTAAAATAAAATTTTCGTGCAACGACAGTTAAAGTTTTTTAATAAATAGCTGTCTTTCTGCATTTTTTAGGAGACAAATTTTGGCCGAAAAATATTTTAAGTCCTATCTTATTTTTATATTTCTAACAACAGTATCGATTTTCATCGGTATGCGAGTGTTAGGTCAAGATAGCGATTTTTTATCATATTCAAATTTTTATGATAGTTTAAGTAGTGGATTTTCATATTCGGATACGCGCTATGAGTTGGGTTTTGTTGGTGTGTCGTATATATTCCATAATATATTTCACGCCAACATTTATGTAATGTTGTTCTTTTTGGCATTTATCTCACTTTTAATAAAAGAGTATTTATTTTTCAAAGCAAGAGATGCCATGCTTATGACAGTAATTTATATCCTAAGTATGGGATTACTTCATGAGATGACCCAAATAAGAGTTGCTTTAGCTGTTAGTATTGTATTGTTGAGTTTATATTATAAATCTAATAATAAATTTTATGTTTCATTACTTTCATTTGCCATTTCTGTAATGTTTCATTATTCCATGCTTTTTTTCCTTATCGCTTTTTTGATACCGAATGACTGGCTTACAAAAAATAAGATAAATATACCTGTCATCTTCATGTACGCATTTGCAACCGGATTACTTCTCTTTTTTACGAAGGACTTGCTCCTAAATCATATTACCATGTTACAGGTTTATGCTAGCCGAGCGGATGAAGAAACCTTTAATTTCATATCTGTAAGATTTATTGGTCTATTTTTACCATTGCTAATTGGAATGTTTACATTTGATCAATTAAATGCTTTTCAAAAAAGGTGCTTCATTATTTCCTTTGCTGCTTTTATGATTTCAGTTCCGGCTTCATTTATCCCAAACTTTAGCTAGCCGGTTATTTGAGTTAGGATGGGTTTGTTTCTACTTTTGGGTTTCGGGTATAAATTCTGTCTATAAGAGACACATATCCATTTTGTCATTGGTTGCAGTTAGCTTATATTTTGCAATTAGAAATATCTATTTGGCACCAATATTTATTACTCAATAATAAAATGTAATTACTGAAGTAATGAGGAAGTAATGAAGGTATTGTTTGTTATAACTAAAGCCGATGAAATCGGTGGGGCACAGATTCACATTCGTGATCTATCTACTCGTCTGATTAAAGATGGATGTGACGTCGAGGTAATTGTTGGGGAAGAGGGTGCATTGGTTTCTGAGTTAACTAGCAGAAATATTCCCGTCCATATTGTTCCAACGTTAGTGCGAAATATAGATCCTATTAAAGATTTTAAGGCCATACTGTCAATACGATCTTTAATTAAAGAATTGAAACCGAATTTGATATCACTGCACTCATCAAAAGCAGGCATTGTCGGACGTCTTGCTGCGGCGTTTACGAAAGTGCCTGTAATATTCACTGCTCATGGCTGGGCTTTTGCGAATGGTGTAGGGAAAAAAACAGCAAAAGTTTTATGTATTCATTGAGAGAATGATGGCGCCGTTGGCGAAGAAAATAATTACTGTTTCGAAACAAGATAAAGAATTAGCCCTTAAATATAATGTGGCTTCAAATGAGAAACAGGTCGTCATACACAACGGTATGCCAGAATTGGATTTAAATCCTACAGACAAAATTCGGGCTGATGGTAAAACTGTCAATATGATTTCAGTTGCACGTTTTTCAGAGCAAAAAGATCATAAAACTATGTTTCTCGCTTTATCTGAATTAACCGATCTGGATTGGCGGCTACAATTAGTTGGCAAAGGACCATTGTTGGAACACTACCAACAGCTGGCTGCGCAACTTGGTATACTTAAGCGAATCGAATTTCTGGGTGAGCGTCATGATGTCGCGCAGCTTTTAAGTAATAGCGATGTTTTTCTTCTCATATCTAACTGGGAAGGTTTCCCGAGAAGTATTCTCGAAGCAATGCGTGCTGGCATTTCTGTCATTGCCTCTGATGTGGGCGGTTCTTCTGAATCAATCATTAATAATGAAACGGGTTTCCTTATCAAGCGCGGTGATGTAAGGATGCTTAAAGATAAAATACGATATTTGATTGAAAATCCTAACCTCCGTGAACAATTCGGAGCAGCCGGTTATGCGCGTTATAAAGCAAATTTTACATTCGAAGCGATGTATACCAAAACAAAAGCGCTTTATGCCTCTCTTCTGACTCCTCACTGACTCGGTCTTCTATAAAAGTACATTCTGATAATGATCCAAGCATCTTCAGCTACCCACGCTGTATGAACCTGAGTTAACATCAAAGATACATTCAAGCCGCGCATAAGTCGCGGTGACCACACCTGACAGGAGTATGTAATGTCCAAGCAACAGATCGGCGTTGTCGGTATGGCAGTGATGGGGCGCAACCTGGCGCTCAACATCGAAAGCCGCGGTTATACCGTCTCCGTTTTCAACCGCTCCCGCGATAAAACCGAAGAAGTCATCGCTGAAAATCCGGGCAAGAAGCTTGTTCCTTTTTACACGGTCCAGGAATTTGTTGAATCCCTGGAAACACCACGTCGTATCCTGTTAATGGTGAAAGCAGGCGCTGGCACTGATGCTGCTATCGATTCCCTGAAGCCGTACCTGGATAAAGGCGACATCATTATTGATGGCGGTAATACCTTCTTCCACGACACTATCCGTCGTAATCGCGAACTGTCTGCTGAAGGCTTCAACTTCATCGGTACGGGTGTGTCCGGTGGCGAAGAGGGCGCTCTGAAGGGCCCATCCATCATGCCTGGCGGTCAGAAAGAAGCGTATGAATTAGTTGCGCCAATCCTGACGAAAATCGCTGCTGTCGCGGAAGATGGCGAACCGTGCGTAACCTACATTGGTCCAGACGGTGCGGGTCATTACGTTAAAATGGTCCATAACGGCATTGAATACGGCGACATGCAGCTGATTGCAGAAGCCTATGCTCTGTTGAAAGGCGGCCTGAATCTTTCTAACGAAGAGCTAGCGCAGACGTTCACTGAGTGGAACAATGGCGAGCTAAGCAGCTACCTGATCGATATCACCAAAGACATCTTCACTAAGAAGGACGAAGACGGAATCTACCTGGTTGACGTTATCCTGGATGAAGCTGCTAACAAAGGTACCGGTAAATGGACCAGCCAGAGCTCTCTGGATCTCGGTGAGCCACTGTCTCTGATTACTGAATCCGTGTTCGCACGCTATATCTCTTCCTTGAAAGAGCAGCGTGTTGCAGCATCTAAAGTGCTGTCTGGCCCGCAGGCGAAGCCTGCTGGTGATAAAGCTGAATTCATCGAGAAAGTCCGTCGCGCACTGTATCTGGGCAAATTGGTTTCTTATGCTCAGGGCTTCTCACAATTGCGTGCCGCTTCCGATGAGAACAACTGGGATCTGAATTACGGTGAGATCGCGAAGATCTTCCGTGCGGGCTGCATCATTCGTGCCCAGTTCCTGCAGAAAATCACCGATGCTTATGCGGAAAATGCGAATATCGCCAACTTGTTGCTGGCTCCGTACTTCAAAAAGATCGCTGATGACTATCAGCAAGCGCTGCGTGATGTTGTTGCCTATGCGATTCAGAACGGCATTCCTGTTCCGACCTTCTCTGCAGCTGTTGCCTATTACGATAGCTATCGTTCAGCCGTGCTGCCAGCCAACTTGATTCAGGCGCAGCGTGACTACTTCGGTGCGCACACATACAAACGCACTGACAAAGAAGGTGTGTTCCACACCGAATGGCTGGATTAATCTGATTTAATTGAGTCCCAAAGCATAGCCCGGTGATAATTTCCGGGCTTTTTTATGGCGTTAATGCCCTTATTTCGCTGCGTTATCCCCTTTCACTGCATTTTCTCAAAACAGAATGCTGTTTTTTCACACATTAATTCAAAGGGCTTTGCCTTGACAGCAGATAAACATAAGAGGTAAAAACCTCAACAGTTGTTTATTGTGGCGGTGCTGTTAATGCCTCCTGAAACTCATACTTGAAGAAGTTGAAAGAATGAAAATTACAATCTCCGGTACAGGCTATGTTGGTCTTTCTAACGGTATTTTGATCGCGCAGAACCATGAAGTGGTCGCATTGGATATCGTGCAGGCTAAAGTGGATATGCTTAACCAGAAGATCTCTCCTATTGTTGACAAAGAGATCGAGGATTATCTGGCGAATAAACCGCTTAATTTCCGCGCTACGACCGATAAAGAAGACGCATACCGCGGCGCAGATTATGTGATTATCGCTACGCCAACTGATTACGATGCAAAGACAAACTACTTCAACACGTCCAGCGTAGAAGCCGTCATCAACGATGTGACTGCGATTAACCCTAATGCCGTGATGATTATCAAATCGACCATTCCAGTGGGCTTTACCCAGTCCATCAAGGAAAAATTAGGCATTGATAACGTCATCTTCTCACCCGAGTTTTTGCGTGAAGGCAAAGCGTTGTACGACAATCTGCATCCATCGCGCATTGTCATTGGTGAACGTTCTGAACGTGCCGAGCGTTTTGCAGCGCTATTGCAGGAAGGGGCTATTAAGAAAAACATTGATGTGCTCTTCACAGATGCGACAGAAGCCGAGGCGATAAAACTGTTCGCTAATACCTATCTGGCGATGCGCGTGGCGTACTTCAACGAGCTGGATAGCTATGCGGAAAGCCTGGGACTAAACACCCGTCAGATCATCGAAGGGGTCTGCCTGGATCCTCGCATCGGCAATCACTATAACAACCCTTCCTTCGGCTATGGCGGTTACTGCCTGCCAAAAGATACCAAACAGTTGCTGGCGAACTATCAGGCGGTGCCAAACAATCTGATTTCAGCGATTGTTGATGCTAACCGTACGCGTAAAGATTTTATCTCTGACTCTATTCTGGCGCGACAGCCTAAAGTCGTTGGGGTTTATCGCCTGATTATGAAGAGTGGTTCGGATAACTTCCGCGCCTCTTCAATTCAAGGGATTATGAAGCGTATTAAGGCAAAAGGCGTTCAGGTCATTATTTATGAACCGGCGATGAAAGAAGATGAATTCTTCCACTCGCGCGTCATCCGTGATCTGGATGCCTTCAAAAAAGAAGCCGATGTCATTATCTCTAACCGTATGGCGGAGGAGTTAGCAGACGTCGCGGATAAAGTGTATACACGCGATCTTTTCGGAAGCGATTAAGTCACTTATTTAGCGTGTAAAAAAGCCCGGCATTGCCGGGCTTTTTGTTTTATTACACCTTGTAAAAATTACGGTACCAGTCCACGAAATTCTTCACACCGTCTTTGACGGTCGTTTGCGGCTTGAAGCCGATCACTTCAAACAGTGCTTTGGTGTCTGCGCTGGTTTCCAGAACATCACCTGGCTGGATAGGCATCATATTTTTCTGCGCTTCTTTGCCCAGCGCTTCTTCTAGTGCGGTGATGTAATCCATCAGTTCGACAGGGGAACTGTTGCCGATATTATAGACGCGATACGGAGCTGAACTTGTGGCAGGCGATCCGGTTTCGACAGTCCATTCCGTATCGGCCTGCGGAATAACATCCTGCAAACGAATGATGGCTTCGGCAATATCATCAATATAGGTGAAGTCGCGCTTCATCTTGCCGTAGTTATAGACATCGATACTATTACCTTCGATCATCGCCTTTGTGAACTTGAACAGGGCCATATCCGGGCGACCCCATGGGCCATATACCGTAAAGAAGCGCAGCCCAGTCGTTGGCAAGTTATAAAGATGGGAATAAGTATGCGACATCAACTCGTTGGCTTTTTTGGTCGCTGCATACAGTGACACTGGGTGATCCACTGAGTCATCGGTAGAGAAGGGCATCTTGCGATTAAGGCCATAAACCGAGCTGGAGGAGGCATAAAGCAGGTGTTGAACCTGATTATGTCGACACCCTTCAAGCACGTTCAGATGACCAATGAGGTTAGCATCCGCATAAGCGTGCGGATTCTCCAGTGAATAACGTACGCCAGCTTGAGCCGCCAGATGGATGACGCGGTCAAATTTCTCGTTGGCAAACAGTGCTGCCATTCCTTCACGATCGGCCAGATCAAGCTTATGGAAAGTGAAGTTCTCAGATGTCAGCAGATTCAATCGGGCTTCTTTCAGACTGACATCGTAGTAATCATTAAGATTATCAATCCCGACAACCTGATGACCTGCGTCCAGAAGGCGTCCGCTAACATGGAAGCCGATAAAGCCTGCTGCACCGGTGACCAGAAATTTCATATTCATCCTCTGTATTAACATATAACGCTATTCGTATAGCATAAACCGTTAAGCGTCATCATACTCCTAAGCCGGAAGTAAGCAAAACTTCGCCAGTCAGCAGATAACTCACAGGATTCTTATAGAAAATTTGCCAACAAGCGATACACTAGCTAAATATTATTTTTGCGTAGATATTTCGTTAAGGATTATATGTCCCAGAACAGCAATAATGAGGTCAGAAGTCAAAATGACCCAGAACAGATAGATTTGATTGATTTGGTGATGCAACTATGGCGTGGGAAGTGGACAATTGCTGCATTTGTGGTAGTCGCGATAGTGTTTGCCGGTGTATACATCAGCACTGCCAAAGAGAAATGGACTTCTAGTGCGATTATCACTCAGCCAGATGCTGCACAGATTGTTACCTATACCAACGCCCTTAACATTCTTTATGGCTCCTCTGCTCCAACCATGTTGGATACACAACTCCGTGTTGTTGGACGTTTTAATTCTGCTTTCTCTGCGTTAGCGCAGTCGCTAGATAATCAGGAAGCTCCCGAAAAATTAACCATTGATGCGGCTGTTAAAGGCCAGCCATTGCCTCTGAGCGTCTCCTACGTTGGCGAGTCTGCTGAAGCTGCGCAGAAACAATTGGCACAGTATATTCAACAGGTTGACGAGCAGACGGCTAAAGAGCTTGATGTTGACCTTAAAGACAATATTAAGCAGCAAATCAAAACCCTGAATGATTCTCTGGAAAACCAGGAAAAAGTGGCTCAGGAACAAAAAGACCTGCGAATCAAACAAATCGCCGAGGCGGTGAAGTTCGCTCAGGCGGCGAAAATCACCGCACCGCAAATCCAACAAACGCAGGACGTCACGCAGGACACCATGTTCCTGCTGGGTAGCGAAGCGCTGAATTCCATGATTCAGAATGAGTCAACCCGTCCACTGGTTTTCTCCCCCGCTTATTATCAGACAAAACAAAACTTGCTGGATATCCAAAATCTGAACGTTGACCCGGCAACTATCCATGCCTATCGCTATGTAATGAAACCGGATCTACCTATTCGCCGCGACAGTCCGAAAAAAGGTATTACATTAATTCTGGCCATACTGTTGGGCGGCATTATCGGTGCTGGTGTGGTGCTGGGTCGTAATGCGTTACGCAACTACACACCAAAGCATTAAGTCAGTTTCTCTCGATAAAAAGAGAAAGGCATAAAAGAGAAGACCGGGTTTCCCCGGTCTTTTTTTATTGTCACCCCTAAACCACCTCCTAGGGAGGTGGTGATTGATCCTGTAAGGCTATAGCCTGAAGAATGCCCATGCCGGAATATCTCTGCTTACTCACCACAAGTAAAAGGAGACAAACCGACATGGGGCTTTACAGGAGTTCATCACATGTATATTGGCGTTGCAAATACCACATAGTGTGGACGCCAAAGTACCGTTTCAGGATCCTGAAAGATAAGCCTGGCAAGGAACTGTATAGGACGATCTATATTCTCTGTGGAATAAAAGATTGTGAGGTCCTTGAGCTAAATATTCAGCCAGATCATGTACATCTTGTCGTAATCGTTCCACCCAAAATCTCAATATCCACTCTGATGGGGCATCTGAAAGGGCGTAGTGCAATCAGGCTCTACAACCGTTTTCCACACATCAGGAAAAAATTATGGGGAAACCATTTTTGGTCCCGTGGGTATTTTGTCGATACGGTTGGGGTGAATGAAGAAATTATCAGACGATACGTGCGGCATCAGGAGAAAACGGAACAAACGCATGAACAGCAGATGGAATTGCTAGAGTAGGAACAGAAGGTGATAATCGCCCCCCTTACAGGGGGCATTCTCAAAAGCCACCTTCTAAGAAGGTGGTCTTTTACTTGTGTCGCTGGCGTAAATTCTCAATGACAGCCGTTAAATCCAGCTCCTGATCCTGCAACAGGACGAGCAGGTGATACATCAAATCAGAGGCTTCGTTTTTTAACTCTTCGCGGTCGTTGACCGTTGCCGCCAGTGCGGTTTCAACGCCTTCTTCGCCCACTTTCTGCGCAATACGTTTGGTGCCGCTGGCATACAGTTTCGCCGTATATGAGCTGTCCGGATCGGCCGTTTTGCGCTTAGCCAACAGTTGCTCAAGCTGATAGAGGAACAGCCACTGGTGGCTGGCATCGCCAAAGCAGCTGCTGGTCCCCAGATGACAGGTTGGGCCAACAGGGTTAGCCAACACCAGCAACGTATCGTTATCGCAATCGGGAGTCACACTGACCACGTTCAGAAAATTACCGGAGCTTTCACCCTTGGTCCAAAGACGCTGTTTAGTGCGTGAGAAAAAGGTCACTTTCTTGCTGTCGAGTGTTTGCGCTAATGCCTCCTGGTTCATGTAACCCAGCATCAGCACTTCGCCAGACACCGCGTGTTGCACAACCACCGGCAATAATCCGTCAGTTTTTTCCCAGTCCAGTTGCGCCCGTTGTTGTTCAGTTAACATAACCTAATCTCCACGCCCTGGCCGGCCAGGTACGTTTTTAACTCACCAATATTGATAATCTGTTTGTGGAATACCGATGCGGCTAACGCGCCGTCAACATCCGCATCGCGGAAGGCTTCGAGAAAATGCTCCATGGTTCCCGCGCCGCCGGAGGCGATCATTGGCACATGGCACACGGCCCGCACTTTCTTGAGCTGCTCCAGATCATAGCCGTTACGCACACCATCCTGGTTCATCATATTCAGGACGATTTCGCCCGCGCCGCGTTTTTGCACTTCCTGTACCCAATCCAGGGTTTCCCACTGCGTCACGCGAGTACGGCTTTCATCGCCCGTGTATTGGTTAACGTGGTACTTACCGGTGACGTCGTCATACCAGGTATCAATCCCCACGACGATACACTGCACGCCGAAGCGCTCCGCAAGACGTGTGATCAGTTCCGGGTCTGCCAGAGCAGGGGAGTTGATGGAAATCTTATCAGCCCCAAACGACAGGATTTTTGCCGCGTCGTCCGCAGACTTGATTCCGCCAGCGACGCAGAAGGGAATATCAATCACTTCGGCAACGCGTGCAACCCAGCTTTTATCAACCACACGGCCATCGCTTGATGCGGTGATATCGTAAAACACCAGCTCATCTGCACCTTCTTCGGCATAACGTTTTGCCAGCGGCACGATATCGCCAATGATTTCGTGATTGCGAAACTGTACGCCTTTCACTACCTGACCGTCGCGCACGTCAAGACAGGGGATTATCCGTTTTGCCAGCATTGAATTGCCTCCGTCACAGTAAACTTTTCTTCCAGTAAGGCACGCCCAACGATTACCCCACGTACGCCTGTTCCACGCAATGCAGCGATATCGGCTAAATCACCGATTCCACCCGATGACTGGAAAGCCACCTGCGGGTAACGCGCGCAGACCTCTTCGTACAATGAAACATTCGATCCCGCCAGCGTGCCGTCGCGGGAAATATCCGTGCACAGCACATGCTTCAGTCCGACGGGCAGATAGATTTCAACCAGTTCTTCCAGCGTCACGCCGGAGTTTTCCTGCCAGCCGCTGACCGCGACCTGCTTGTTCCCATGGTCGTCGATACGCACGTCGAGCGCGAGTACCAGCGCATCCGCGCCAAAACGACGGAACCAGCCTTTGACCATTTCAGGATCGTTGACCGCCGTAGATCCCACCACCACGCGTGCGACGCCGGCCTCAAGCAGTGCAGCAACATCCTCTTCAGTGCGCACGCCGCCGCCAACCTGCACGGGAACGTTAACACCTGAAACGAGCGATTTTAATAACGTAATCTGGCGTTTGGCTGGGTCTTTCGCGCCGGTCAGATCCACCAGATGTAAGACTTCTGCGCCCTGCGCCGCATAATCCTGCAAGCGTGGGAGCGGGTCGTTTCCGTAATCGCGCTGCTGGCCGTAATCCCCCTGATGGAGGCGAACCACCGTGCCGTCAATTAAATCCAGTGCGGGAATAATCATCACATCTCCAGGAAGTTTTTGAGCAACTGCGCCCCTGCGGCGCCGGAGCGCTCCGGGTGAAACTGCACGCCAAAGAAATTATCTTTGTTTACGGCGGCGGTAAAAGGCTCGCCATAATGGCATTGCGCAATGGTCCAGGTGTTCACCGGCATCGCGTAGCTATGGACGAAATAGAAATATGCGCCATCTTCGATACCCCGGAACAAACGGTCACCCGCTTTTGGGTAGACGCGGTTCCAGCCCATGTGCGGGAGCGGCAGACCAAAGTCGGTCATCTTTGGTACGTCTTCTTCGATGATACCCAGCATATCCACGCCGTGACTCTCTTCACTGCGACGGCCAAGAAGCTGCATGCCCAGGCAAATCCCCAGCACGGGCTGGGTGCAGGCTTTGATCAGGTCCACTAATTCGCGTTCGTGGATCTGATCCATTGCCGCCTGAGCGGTGCCCACGCCTGGCAGGAAAAGTTTGTCCGCCCGCAACACCAGGTCAGGATCGCGGCTGACCACCGGCTCGTAGCCGTGACGCGCAATGGCCGATGTGACGGAATTCAGATTGGCGCAGCCCGTGTCCAGAATCACCACGTTCATCACAGCACTCCTTTAGAAGAAGGCAGCGTGTCACCGTCGACACGAATGGCCTGACGCAGCGTACGACCGAAGACTTTGAACAAGCTTTCCACGCGGTGGTGATCGTTCTTACCTTTTGTTTTCAGGTGCAGCGTCACGCCCATGGTGTAGGAGAGGGAGCGGAAGAAGTGTTCAACCATTTCGGTGCTCAAATCGCCCACGCGCTGATAGGTAAAATCAGCTTTATATTCCAGGTGCGGGCGACCGGAAATGTCCAGCGCACAGCGTGCCAGACACTCATCCATCGGCAGGACAAAGCCGAAACGGTTGATGCCGCGCTTATCACCCAGCGCCAGTTTCAACGCTTCACCCAGAGCCAGGCCGGTATCTTCAACGGTGTGGTGATCGTCGATATACAGATCGCCTTTCACATTGATCTCCATACGGAAACCACCGTGAGTGCAAATTTGATCCAGCATGTGGTCGAAGAAACCCACACCCGTGTGAATCTTGCTGCCGCCTTCGCGATCCAGCCAGACCTTAACGTCGATTTGCGTCTCTTTGGTGTTGCGCTCGACGTGTGAGTAGCGGTCGCGTTTCGTCAGCTTTTCGCCAATCATCGCCCAGTTCAGTTCGGAGCGGTTAAAGCGCAGACCTTGAATGCCCATATTATCGGCCAGCTCAATATCCGTCGCGCGGTCGCCAATCACGTAACTGTTCGCACGGTCCAGAGCATCTTCAGCCAGATAGCGTTCAACCAACTTCACTTTAGGTTTGCGGCAATCGCAATTCTCCGCCGGCAGGTGCGGGCAAATCAGCACCTCATCAAACGTCACACCCTGAGAGGAGAGGATCTGCATCATCAGGTTATGTGGCCCGTCGAAATCTGCCTGCGGGAAACTGTCAGTGCCCAGTCCGTCCTGATTAGTGATCATCACCAGCTTAAATCCGGCTTTCTGCAAATTAAGCAGAACCGGAATAACATCCGCCTCAAAAGCCAGTTTGTCGAAACGGTCGACCTGATAATCACTTGGCGGCTCGGAAATGATCGTGCCGTCACGATCGATAAAGAGGGTCTTCTGGCTCATTCTTGCTCCGCTTTAAGGGCGTCAATGACGCGCTGGCTCTCTTCCCGCGTGCCCACGGTGATGCGTAAACAGCCGCTCAGGGAAGGTTGTTTGTTTTGGTCTCGTAAGATAATGCCCTGATCCCACAAAGATTTAAATACAGCGCTGGACGCGGTAAATCGCGCCAGGATGTAATTGGTTTCAGAGTCGAACACCTGCTCAACGCAGGGGATATCTTTCAGGGCGTTCACCAGATATTGACGCTCCACGAGGATTTGCGCCACGCGTTCGCGCATGGCATTGATGCCTTGAGGCGTCAGTGCCTGTGCAGCAATATCTGCCACCGGTGTGGAAAGAGGATACGGCGCAATAACCTTCATCAGCAGGTCGATTACCTCTTTATTAGCAAGCGTAAAGCCGCAGCGTAAACCCGCCAGCGCGAAGGCTTTTGACAGGGTGCGTAACACGACCAGATGCGGATACTCTTCCAGCCAGCCACTCAGCGTGGCCTGCGGGCAAAATTCGATATAGGCTTCATCGGCGACAACCAACGCTTTGCCGCGGGTCATTTCCAGCAGGGTACGGACATCCTGAGGGTTGATGATCTGCCCGGTCGGGTTATTAGGGCTGCAAACAAAAACGACTTTCACGCCGTCGAGATTGTCGGCAATTGCAGGCAAATCAAGCTGCCAGTCGTCGAGTGACAGAACGTTGCGGCACGCTACGCCAAAGGTTTCCGCGCTGACGCTGTACATGCCGTAAGTCGGTTGGCAATACAGCACAGCGTCTTTGCCCGGCTCGCAGAACGCGCGGATCAGCAGTTCAATCCCTTCGTCAGCACCACGACTCACCAGCACCTGCTCAGGTTTTACGCCAGCGTACTGGGCATAATTTTCGATAACCGCTTTTGGCTGGCACTCTGGGTAGCGGTTCAGCGTCTGCTGTGAAAGGTCGAACGTTACCGCCGTTGGGAATTCATTGGCGTTGAGCCATACATCGCCGTTACCGCCCAGGCGGCGAGCAGATTGATAAGGTGTCAGTCTGCGAACGTTGTCACGGGCTAATTCTTCAATGCTCATGCTTGCTCCTTCAGGGCTGCAACACGCAGCGTCACGGCGTTTTTGTGGGCAGTGAGGCGTTCGGCTGCCGCCAGCGTTTCAATGGTAGAGGCAAGCGCCGCAAACCCTTCTCGGGACAGCTCTTGCACGGTCATACGCTTCTGGAAATCAGCCAGCCCAAGGCTTGAACAGGTAGATGTGTAGCCGTAAGTCGGCAGCACATGGTTAGTGCCCGAGGCGTAATCCCCTGCGGACTCGGGCGACCAGTCGCCGAGAAACACAGAGCCGGCGCTGGTGATGCTGTCTACCAGGTCGCGAGCGTTGCGGGTCTGAATAATGAGGTGTTCCGGACCGTACTGGTTAGAAATGGCAATACATTGCTCCAGATCTTTCGCCACGATCAGGCGGCTGGCCGACAATGCCTGGCGCGCCGTTTCGGCACGGGGCAGGTCAGCAAGCTGGCGTTCAACGGCCTCGCCGACGCGCGTGGCCATAGAGGCATCCGGCGTCAGCAAAATCACCTGAGAATCGGGGCCGTGTTCCGCCTGTGACAGCAAGTCGGAGGCGACGAAATCAGGCGTTGCGCCACTGTCTGCAATCACTAACACTTCCGACGGACCCGCTGGCATATCGATGGCTGCGCCGTCTAAACGCTGGCTGACCTGGCGTTTCGCTTCAGTCACGAACGCGTTACCCGGTCCAAAAATCTTACCGACTTTCGGCACTGACTCTGTGCCAAACGCCAGGGCGGAGATAGCCTGTGCACCACCGACTTTAAACACGTCTTTCACGCCGCACAGTTTGGCCGCATAAAGAATCTCATCAGCAATTGGCGGCGGCGAGCAGAGCACCACTTTTTGACAACCCGCGATCCGCGCAGGCGTAGCCAGCATCAGCACGGTGGAAAACAGCGGCGCTGAGCCGCCCGGGATATACAGCCCGACCGAGGCAATCGGGCGCGTGACCTGCTGGCAACGCACGCCGGGCAGCGTTTCGATATCGACGGTCTGCAGTTTTTGCGCGGTGTGGAAGGTGTCAATATTTTTCACCGCCACCGCCATGGCCTGCTTAATCTCATCGCCGAGGCGTTCACAGGCCGCGTCGATTTCCTGTTCGGTGACCTTAAGCGCACCGACCTCGGTTTTATCAAATTTTGCGCTGTATTCGCGCAGCGCGTCGTCGCCGCGTGCTTTAACGCTATCCATAATCTCTGCGACGGTGCGAGTAATACTTTCTGAGGCAGAAATGGCCGGGCGCATCAGCAGATCGCGCTGCTGCTCGTCATTACAGCTGTTCCAGTCGATGATTGTGTTAAAGCTCATGGCGGTCACTCCATCATCTTCTCAATTGGCAGCACCAGAATGGAGCTTGCACCCAGTGCTTTCAGCTTTTCCATGGTTTCCCAGAACAGCGTTTCGCTGCTCACCATGTGCATCGCTACGCGCTGCTGATCGCCCGCCAGCGGCAGAATGGTTGGGCGTTCCGCACCTGGCAGCAGGGCAATCACTTCGTCCAGGCGCTCGGTCGGTGCATGCATCATGATGTATTTGGATTCGCGTGCCTGAATCACGCCCTGAATACGGGTCAGCAGGCGGTCAATCAGCTGTTGCTTGGCTTCCGGCATCTCGCCATCGCGCTGAATAAGACAGGCTTTTGAGCGGAACATCACTTCGACTTCACGCAGACCGTTAGCTTCGAGCGTCGCGCCGGTAGACACTAAATCGCAAATGGCGTCGGCCAGTCCCGCACGCGGGGCGACTTCAACAGAACCGTTCAACAGACAGGATTTAAACTGCACGCCTTTCTGATCGAGATAGCGTTTCAGCAGGTGAGGATACGAGGTCGCAATACGTTTACCGTTCAGTCCAGCAGGGCCGTCCCAGGCTTCATCGGCAGGCGTCGCCAGCGACAGGCGGCAACCGCCGAAATCCAGACGACGCAGAGTGAAATAACGTGGGTCTTCGCCCTGCGCGCGACGGGTTAGCAACTCTTCTTCCAGCACGTTTTCACCGATAATACCGAGGTCAACGACGCCGTCCATCACCAGGCCCGGGATGTCGTCATCACGTACGCGCAGGATATCAATCGGCATATTTTCAGCCAGAGCGATGAGACGCTGAGTGTGCAGGTTGATTTTAATCCCGCAACGCGCCAGCAATTCGCGTGAATCGTCGCTCAGGCGGCCTGATTTTTGAATAGCTATGCGTAAACGTGTGTTGTCTAACATTCTGTTGTCCTCGTTATCTTGTTTTAATCTGTCTGAATACGATCCAAAAAAAAGCCCCCGGAAGATGATCTTCCGGGGGCTCTCTCTTGCGTTCTCGCACCACTGGAAGATCTGAACGTCTTCCAGCACACATCGCCTGAAAGACTAGTCAGGATGATGGTGATGATGGTGGTTTTTAAATGGAACGCGTGTCATATAAATTCTCTTTGAATGCTTATGCATCTGATGTCATTTAACGTAAACCACATTCACTGTTCAACGCAAGGGCTTTTTTTAATCATTAATTCATTTCATATTGATGCTATGAATTGTCAGTTCCGCAGCGCTGGCGTAGCCTTAAGTCAGACGCGTGAATGCGAGGAGAAAACGTATGAAAAAGATCGCCATTGTCGGTTTAGGATGGCTGGGCATGCCGTTAGCGATGTCGTTAACGGCAAGAGGCTGGCAAGTGACCGGCAGTAAAACGACGCTGGATGGCGTCGAAGCGGCCCGGATGTCGGGAATCGACAGCGTCGAGCTTCGCCTTGAGCCGGAACTGGTTTGTGACGCCGACGATCTGGATACGCTGATGAATGTCGATGCTCTGGTAATCACGCTTCCGGCTCGTCGCAGCGGTGATGGGGAAGGGTTCTACCTCCAGGCGATGCAGGAAATTGTCGACAGCGCGCTGGCGCATCATATCCCGCGCATTATTTTCACCAGCTCGACGTCGGTCTATGGCGATGTCGAAGGTACCGTCAAGGAAAACACCGAACGTCAACCGGTCACGGCCAGCGGTCGCGTGCTGAAAGAGCTGGAAGACTGGTTGCATAATTTACCGGGTACGCAGGTGGATATTTTACGTCTCGCGGGCCTGGTTGGTCCGGAACGTCATCCGGGACGTTTTTTTGCCGGTAAAACGGCTCCAAACGGCCAGCACGGCGTCAATCTTGTCCATCTTGAAGACGTTATCGGCGCAATTACCTTGCTTTTACAGGCTCCGAAAGGCGGACACATCTATAATATATGTGCGCCATCTCATCCGGCGCGAAGTACGTTTTATCCCGTGATGGCCCGTCAGCTTGGGCTTGAGCCGCCGCAATTTCGCGACGCATCTGGGGAAGGGCAAGGCAAATTGATTGATGGCAATCGTATTTGTCGTGAACTGGGATTTGAATATCAATATCCCGATCCGCTGGTGATGCCAATGGAATAACGCCGCCAGCGGATTCGCTCGCACACCGCAAGGGGGCGAACATGAAACCGCTGCTGGATGTTCTGATTATCCTCGATGCGCTTGAAAAAGAGGGAAGCTTTGCCGCCGCGTCGGCAAAGCTCTTCAAAACGCCCTCGGCCCTCAGTTATACCGTCCATAAACTCGAAAGCGATCTCAATATCCAATTGCTCGATCGCACGGGTCACCGCGCCCGCTTCACGCGAACCGGACAAATGTTGCTAGAGAAAGGGCGCGAAGTCCTTCACACCGTACGGGAGCTCGAAAAGCAGGCCGTGAAGCTGCACCAGGGCTGGGAAAATGAGCTGGTGATTGGGGTTGATGACACCTTTCCCTTCTCGTTACTCACGCCGTTAATTGAGGCTTTTTATCAGCGTCATAGCGTTACCCGACTTAAATTTATCAACGGCGTGCTGGGCGGTTCCTGGGAAGCGTTAACCCAGGGCGGGCGGATATTATCGTCGGCGCGCTGCATGAGCCGCCGCAGTCGAGCGAATTTGGTTTTGCGCGCCTGGGCGTCCTTGAGCAAGTTTTCGTTGTGGCAACGCATCATCCGCTAGCCGGGGAACCTGAGCCCATCTCGCGTCGGGTGATCAAAGGCTGCAGGGCGATTGTTGTCGGGGACAGTTCGTTACCCGAATGCGCTGTTTCGTCGCAACTGCTCGACGATCAGGAGGCGATAACCGTATTTGATTTTAAAACCAAGCTGGAACTGCAAATTAGCGGGCTGGGTTGCGGATATTTGCCGCGTTATCTGGCGCAGCGGTTTATTGAAACCGGCGCGCTGGTTGAGAAACAAGTCATGGCGCAAAATCACAGCGAATCGGTCTGGGTAGGCTGGAATGAGCAAACCGCAGGCCTCGCCAGCGCGTGGTGGCGGGATGAGATTTTAGCAAATAGTGCTATCGCTGCCGTTTACACTTCGCCCGAGGGCGGGATATCAAGTGCTTAGTGAAAAGAAAAGTCCAATCAGCATATGAATCTATTGCCTTTTATCCCAAAGATGGGGCAAAATGCGCCGCTGCAAAAAATTAGAATAATCGACGATATAAAAGGCGTCGGTTATTTTTTTTTGCATGTATCAAAACGCCATTTAAAACCAAGAGGCCGGGCTTCGTACCGGATAGATACTTACAAAAACCGACAGTTGTTGTCGCTGAGGAATTCAGAAAATGGGGCAATCATTTGCTTACGCGCTGGCTCTCACCGTAATGGGGAATAACCATGTCGCTTAACGCTACTCCACAAACCTCTCGCGTGGAATTACGTAAGACACTTACGTTGATTCCGGTTGTCATGATGGGCCTTGCCTATATGCAGCCGATGACGCTGTTCGATACGTTTGGTATCGTCTCAGGCCTCACAGACGGTCACGTTGCAACGGCATATGCCTTTGCGCTGGTCGCTATTCTCTTTACGGCGTTGAGCTACGGTAAACTGGTTCGCCGTTTCCCGTCCGCTGGCTCTGCGTACACCTATGCTCAGAAATCCATTAGCCCGGCTGTTGGCTTTATGGTGGGCTGGTCATCTCTGCTGGACTATCTGTTCATGCCGATGATCAACATTCTGCTGGCAAAAATTTACTTCGAAGCGCTGGTGCCTTCTGTGCCATCGTGGCTCTTTGTTGTCGCGCTGGTGGCCTTTATGACCATCTCAAACCTGCGCAGCATTAAGACCGTCGCCAACTTCAATACGCTGATCGTTATCCTGCAGATGGGTATCGTGGCGGTTATCGTCGGTCTGATTGTCTACGGTGTCGCGCACGGTGAAGGTGCCGGTACGCTGACCAGCACCCGTCCATTCTGGTCTGAAGGTGCGCACGTTGTGCCGATGATTACCGGTGCAACCATTCTGTGCTTCTCGTTCCTGGGCTTTGACGGGATCTCTTCTCTGTCTGAAGAGACCAAAGACGCTGAGCGCGTGATTCCTCGTGCAATCCTTTTGACCGCGCTTTTGGGTGGCATGGTCTTCATCGGCGCGTCTTACTTCCTGCAGCTGTACTTCCCGGATATCTCTCGCTTTAAAGATCCGGATGCATCACAGCCAGAAATTATGCTCTACGTTGCCGGTAAAACCTTCCAGTGGGGCGTGCTGATCTTCTCAAGCGTCACCGTGCTGGCATCCGGTATGGCTGCTCACGCAGGCGTTTCGCGTCTGATGTACGTGATGGGTCGCGACGGTGTGTTCCCAACGCGCTTCTTCGGTTATATTCATCCGAAATGGCGTACCCCAGCGTGGAACGTGCTGCTGGTCGGTGCGATCGCGTTGTTGGCGATTAAATTCGACCTGGTAACAGCAACGGCGCTGATTAACTTCGGTGCGCTGGTGGCGTTCACCTTTGTTAACCTCTCCGTAATCTCGCAGTTCTGGATCCGTGAGAAGCGCAACAAAACGCTGAAAGACCACTTTAACTACCTGGTCTTGCCGCTGTGTGGCGCAATGACCGTTGGCGCGCTGTGGATTAACCTCGAAGAAAGCTCAATGATTCTGGGTCTCATCTGGGGTGGTATCGGTCTGGTTTACCTGGCGTGCGTGACGAAAAGCTTCCGCAACCCGGTGCCACAGTACGAAGATATCGCGCAGTAATGAGCATTTGCTGAAAAAAAACCGGAGATAATGTCTCCGGTTTTTTTATGCCTGAAAGCCGTTCAGTTTGCCAATATCCCTCAAGCAGATGGGCACCCTTAAACGATTTCTTGCGCGTACTGATACAGCGCTTTCAACAGATTCTGTTTCTCCGCATCGCCTTCATACTGCGTAAAGAGCATTTCCAGTTCTTGCGCATAACGTTGTAAATACTCCGGCGTAAAGACGTTGCGGCGATGCTGTAACCAGCGCTCTTGCTCACTCTCGTCCAGCGTACCGGGGAAGTTGCGCGCCCGGTAGTTAAACATCAGCTTCTCAATACGCTTATCCGCGAACGTGATGTCCAGGGCTGGTAAATTGCGCGGATCGGTTTGCAGGACGATATTCATCGCGGCTCTGTCAGCATCGCTGAAAAAGCCGTTGTAGAGCTGCGCATCAACATTATCAGACGGAACAAACGGTTCAGCTTCGGCAAAAATCGCCACCACTTTATCGCGAACCTGTGGGTTATCGCGCAGGACTTTGAGATTATCCAGACACTGCTGGCGGTTAATCCCCAGCCGCTCTGCATCTTCCGGACGCAACGTATTCGCCTGTGCCAGCACGGGACATTTATTGATATGCACCAGCTTAACCGGAACCGCCGCGTCAACACCCAGCTCACTTTTAGGGGTGTATAAACGCTCGCGAAGGGCATCGCTGTCCAGCTCAAGCAGCGGCGTAATGTCACCGGCCAGATCGACCATAATCACCGCGTTACGGTTATCAGGATGCCACGCCAGCGGAGCGACCCAGCTCGTATTCCCGCGCCAGGCACCGAACATACCGGAAATATGCACAAGTGGCTTCATCTGCGGGACGTCAATGAGCGTCATCAGTTTCTGTTTATTACGGTGACTCAGCAGATACTCAAACAGTTTGGGTTGCGCACTTTTGACGCGCTTTGCCATCTCGATGGTGGCGTAAACGTCCGCCATGGCGTCATGCGCATTGCTGTGTTCGATCCCGTTGGCGCGGGTCAAATGTTCTAAACGGAAGCTTGGTAGCCCGTCTTCATTTTCTGGCCAGTTGATTCCTTCCGGGCGCAGCGCATAACACGCGCGCATCACGTCCAGTAAATCCCAGCGTGAATTACGGTTTTGCCAGCTCCAGGCATAGGGATCGTAGAAATTGCGATACAGGACGTTGCGCGTGACTTCATCATCGAAGCGAATATTGTTATAGCCCACCACACAGGTATTCGGCACGGTAAACAGTGCGTGAATGCGGCGGGCAAATTCCGCTTCATTTACGCCTTTCTCACGTGCTTCCTGCGGGGTAATTCCTGTGACCATCACGGCACCAGGCTGCGGCAGGTAATCATCGGCAGGTTTGCAGTAAAAAAACCTCCGGTTCACCAATGATTGTGAAATCAGCGTCAGTGCGGATCGCCGCGAACTGCGAAGGTCGGTCCAGCGATGGGCTGGTACCAAAGGTTTCGTAATCGTGGAAGAGAAAAGTGGGAAGCGCGGCGGAATCTGACACCAGTAATACCATCCTGTTAAAAAGTTGCTTCGCTATGGTAAACCATCAGGGTCATCAGACAGAACAAAAAGCACGTTTATCTCGAAGATTTGCGAGCATGCTTCCACTCCAAACATTGCTGTCCGTCACATTTTTTTGCAATTTAATCAGGTAACGGCATGAGATTTTCCGTAAAAAGGGCAACGATTTTAATGACTGAGGATATATCGTTGAAACGCCGTCTGTTTATTGCTCTTTCTTTACTCGCTTCGAGTGTTACCTCTGCCCTGGCGGCCAATCCGTTGGATTTTTCACCGCAGCCGCCTGCTATACAGGCTGGCTCATGGGTGCTGATGGACTATACCACGGGTCAAATTTTAACGGCGGGCAACGAACATCAACAGCGTAATCCGGCCAGCCTCACCAAGTTAATGACCGGATATGTTGTCGATCGTGCTATCGACAGCCATCGCATTACGCCTGACGATATGGTTACCGTCGGCCGCGATGCGTGGGCGAAGGGCAATCCGGTATTTGACGGCTCATCATTGATGTTCCTGAAAGCAGGTGAGCGCGTTTCGGTTCGCGACCTGAGCCGAGGGTTAATTGTTGATTCGGGTAATGATGCCTGCGTGGCGTTGGCGGACTATGTAGCGGGTGGACAGCCACAATTCGTCAATATGATGAACGAATATGTTCAAAAACTGGGTTTGCGTGACACCCATTTTGAAACGGTACACGGCCTGGATGCACCAGGGCAACACAGCTCCGCCTATGATCTGGCGGTGCTTTCGCGGGCGATTATCCACGGCGAGCCGGATTTTTATCATATGTACAGTGAAAAGAGTCTGACCTGGAATGGCGTCACGCAGCAAAACCGTAATGGGTTGCTATGGGATAAGAACCTCAAGGTCGACGGACTCAAAACCGGGCACACATCTGGTGCCGGATTTAACCTGATTGCCTCGGCTGTCGATGGTCAGCGCCGGTTGATTGCGGTGATTATGGGTGGGGAGAGTCCGAAAGGGCGTGAGGATCAGGCGCGCAAACTGCTGCATTGGGGCCAGCAAAACTTCGATACCGTGCAAATCTTGCACAATGGCAAAAAAGTGGGCACTGAGCGCATCTGGTACGGCGATAAAGAACACATCTCCCTTGGTACGAACCAGGATTTCTGGCTGGCTCTACCAAAAGCGGAAGTCGCCAACATTAAAGCCAAATACGTACTCGATAAAAAAGAGCTTGAAGCCCCCATTGCTGCGCATCAGCGCGTAGGGGAAATTGAGCTTTACGATCGCGATAAAATTGTGGCGCACTGGCCATTAGTCACGCTGGAAAGCGTCGGTAAGGGTGGGGTGTTTTCACGTCTGAGTGATTATCTGCACCATAAAGCCTGACGGATAATTAACACGGTAACGAGCAGACTGGCACTCCTGCGAGTCTGCTCGCATAATCAACACGTCATATTTGCTGGACATAAAGAATCTGCTTTATAGTGTATAAATACACAGTAATAAACGGAGGCAGTATGGACTACAGCATCAAGCAGCAACAGAAGCGTAAGATTGCCGGTTTTCATATGGTAGGGCCGTGGGAGCAAACCGTTAAGCAAGGTTTTGAGCAACTCATGATGTGGGTGGATGGACATCATATTCAGCCGCTTGAATGGGTCGCTGTCTATTATGATAATCCAGACGAAGTCCCGGCGGAGAAGCTGCGTTGCGATACGGCTGTCACCGTTCCTGATGATTTTGCCATCCCGGCAAACAGCGAAGGCGTTATCCTTACCGAAGTAGCTGCAGGTGATTATGCGATTGCCATAGCACGCGTTGAAAACCATGATTTCGCCACACCCTGGCATAGCTTCTTTAACAGCCTGCTCGAAGACAATCATTATCAAATCGCCCCTAAACCCTGCTTTGAACGCTATCTCAATGATGGCAATGCCGATGGTTACTGGGATATCGAGATGTATGTTCCCGTTCAAAACAAAGCCGGGTAATAATGCTAATTCCTAAGCTTTGTAGGGTTTTTCTGCCGGGCGTGATACGTCTGGCAGAAAACACAGTACAATTGTGATTTGCCGTGTATCTGGAGAGCGGGTGTGCGCCCCGACAAATCATTAACGCCTTTTGAAATCCGACTGTATCGGAATTACCGCGCCGTGCATGGTTGCCGCATCGCGCTGGCTTTCATCCTCACCTTTTTACTGGTGCGTTTGCTGGATATCCCTGAGGGAACCTGGCCTTTGATCACGCTGGTGGTCATCATGGGGCCGATATCTTTTTGGGGAAATGTGGTCCCACGCGCCTTTGAGCGAATCGGCGGCACGATTTTTGGCTCCGCATTAGGGTTGATTGCATTAAAGCTTGAGCTGATTTCGTTGCCCGTGATGTTGCTCTGGTGTGCGGGGGCGATGTTTCTTTGCGGCTGGCTGGCGCTGGGCAAAAAACCGTATCAGGCTCTGCTGATTGGAATTACGCTCGCTGTCGTTGTCGGTGCACCGGCTGGAGACATGGCAACGGCCCTGTGGCGAGGAGGGGATGTGATTCTCGGCTCGCTGTTAGCGATGCTCTTTACAGGGATTTGGCCTCAACGCGCATTTCTACACTGGCGCATTCAGATGGCCAACTATGTGACCGCGTTCAATCGTGTCTATCAGGCGGGTTTTTCACCCAACCTTGTGGAACGTCCACGGCTCGAAAAGCATCTGCAAAAAATCCTCAATGATGTCGTCAAAATGCGTGGGCTCATTGTTCCTGCCAGTAAAGAGACGCACATCCAGAAAGCCATTTTTGAAGCGATTCAAACCGTCAGTCGCAATCTGGTATGCATGCTGGAACTGCAAATAAACGCGCACTGGGCGTCTCGTGCCAGTCACTTTGTCCTTCTGAATGCGAACACGCTGAAAGAGACTCAGCAGATGACCCAGCAAACGCTGCTCACCATCGCTCACGCACTTTACGAGGGGAATCCGCAGCCTATTCTTGCTAACAGCGAGCGGTTGAACGAAATCGTTGCTGAGCTCAAGCAGTTGATCAATGAGCATCAGGGTGACAATGTGTCAGAAACGCCCATCCACGGCTATGTGTGGTTGAGCATGGAGATGGCGAGACAATTAGAGTTGCTGTCGCATCTCATCTGCCGGGCGTTGCGCAAATAAAAAGCAGGCGTCTGCGGATGTGACGCCTGCTGCTACGATTCAGCAGCATTTGAGGTTATGATAGGGCAAACGATATACTCATTGTCATTCGCAACGGCTGTCAGTAAGGTTAACGGTACAGTGGTTGCTTAAACGAATCCGAATCTCACATTATCAGGGGTATCAAAATGGAAACTACCAAGCCTTCGTTCCAGGATGTTCTGGAATTCGTCCGCCTGTTCCGTCGCAAAAACAAACTGCAGCGTGAAATTCAGGACGTTGAGAAGAAGATCCGTGACAACCAGAAACGTGTTCTGCTGCTTGATAACCTGAGCGACTACATCAAGCCGGGTATGAGCGTAGAAGCCATTCAGGGCATCATCGCCAGCATGAAGACCGATTATGAAGATCGCGTTGACGACTACATCATCAAAAATGCTGAGCTGTCCAAAGAGCGCCGCGACATCTCTAAAAAGCTGAAAGTCATCGGCGAAATCAAAAGCAGCGAAGCGAAAAGCGAGTAATAGCTGCTAAGAAAGACTACGCCTCTCTGCGAAAGCAGGGAGGCTTTTTTTTGAGTGATTGCCTGACGCTAAAAAGCAAAAAGCCCGCTCGAAAGCAGGCTTTTTTAAATTTGGCTCCTCTGACTGGACTCGAACCAGTGACATACGGATTAACAGTCCGCCGTTCTACCGACTGAACTACAGAGGAATCGGTTAGGAGGCTTATCTTAGCGGCGAAAAAAGTTTTGTCAAACCTGATCTTACGTTGTTTTGCTTAACTGGTGAATCTGTCGACAGTTTGTCACTTTTGCCCACAGTTTTTTGTTGAAAATACTTTGCAGGATTAGCATTTCTCAATCATCATTTGAAATGTAGTTTCAACTTTCTCTCTTTAAGGTCCATTTTGAACGTCACTGCCGCTCTACGTCAGGCCGTCATGCGTACGCCCTGGTATGCCAAACGCAAAAGTTACCGTGTTCTGTTCTGGCGTGAAATCACCCCTCTTGCTGTGCCTATCTTTCTGGAAAATACCTGCGTTCTGTTGATGGGCGTGTTGAGCACATTCCTGGTGAGCTGGCTGGGCAAAGAGGCGATGGCAGGCGTGGGTCTGGCCGACAGCTTCAATATGGTCGTCATCTCTTTCTTCGCGGCGATTGATCTGGGGACAACCGTCGTGGTCGCGTTTAGCCTGGGCAAGCTTGATCCCAAACGCGCGCGCGAAGCGGCGCGGCAGTCGCTGATGATCATGACGATTTTTTCTATCATTCTCGCGGCAGTGATCCACTATTTTGGCAAAGAGATTATCGACATTGTCGCCGGGGAGGCGACAAGCGACGTTAAAGCTCTGGCGCTCACTTATCTCGAAATGACGGTGTTGAGTTATCCGGCAGCAGCCATCGCGCTTATCGGCAGCGGTGCGCTGCGCGGTGCGGGTAATACCAAGATCCCGCTGCTCATTAACGGCGGGATGAATATCCTGAACATTATCATCAGCAGCATTCTTATCTACGGGGCTTTCTCGTGGGAAGGACTTGGGTTTGTTGGGGCCGGTTTAGGGTTGACGATCTCCCGTTACATCGGTGCTATCGCGATTATTGTGGTGCTGATGGTGGGCTTTAATCCCGCGCTGCGCATTTCGCTGAAAAGCTATTTCCGCCCGTTCAATTTCGCCATTATCTGGGAAGTCATGGGGATCGGTGTTCCGGCGAGTATCGAATCGGTGCTGTTTAACGGCGGGAAACTGCTCACTCAAATGTTTGTTGCCGGGATGGGGACTGACGTCATCGCCGGTAACTTTATTGCTTTCTCAATTGCCTCGCTGATTAACTTGCCGGGCAATGCGTTGGGGTCCGCTTCCACGATTATTACGGGTAAACGACTGGGCAAGGGACAAATTGCGCAGGCGGAGCGCCAGCTGCGCCATGTGTTTTGGCTCTCAACGATTGGCCTGTCGCTCATCGCGTGGGGGACGGCGCCGTTTGCCGGGCTTTTGGCCTCGTTTTATACCCGGGAAGACGATGTCAAAGAGGTGGTGAAAATTCTCATTTGGCTGAACGCGGCGTTTATGCCGATCTGGGCCGCCTCCTGGGTGCTACCTGCCGGGTTAAAAGGCGCGCGCGACGCACGCTTTGCGATGTGGGTCTCGATGCTGGGAATGTGGGGATGCCGCGTAGTGGCGGGCTATACGCTGGGAATTATGCTCGGCATGGGCGTTGTCGGCGTCTGGCTGGGGATGTTCCTTGATTGGGCGGTTCGTGGGGTTCTGTTCTACTGGCGGATGGTGAGCGGGCGATGGCTATGGAAATACCCGCGAAAAAAGGCGGAATCTGAGCATAAAAAACTGCCAGAAAGTCTTTCAAATGCGCAAAGTGGAGAATAAATCGGCAAACGAACTTTTTTGCGCATTCAGTCTTTGACAATGAAGGGGCACGTCGATAATATGCGCCCCGTTCACACGATTCCTCTGTAGTTCAGTCGGTAGAACGGCGGACTGTTAATCCGTATGTCACTGGTTCGAGTCCAGTCAGAGGAGCCAAATTAGAAAAGCCTGCTTAAGGAAACTTAAGCAGGCTTTTTGCTTTTCTGCGCAAGGCAAATGTGAAACGTTTTGACCGGAAAGAGGGGGGCGACGCCCCCATCATGCCTATCGGCTCACGCGAATCGGTGCCGTCGCTTCAAACAGCCACGGGCGCGCGTCGCTCTCAACCAGAGGCGACAGAATGTCTCTCACCTGCTGGTGATAACTGTCCAGCCACTGTTTCTCCTGCTCGCTCAGCAAGTTCAGCTCAACCTGACTCAAATCTATGGGGATCAGCGTGAGCGAAGCAAATTTGCAGAAACCGGGCATGCTTTCCACAATTTCAACCTGGTTTTCAATGCGAATACCATGGCTGTCCGCCTGATAATAGCCCGGCTCAATGGTGATGATGCTGCCAGCCAGCAGCGGCCACGGATTCACTTTTTTCGCAATACGCTGCGGGTTTTCGTGGATCAATAACTGATGTCCCACGCCATGCCCGGTACCGTGATCGTAATCAAGCCCCAACTCCCACAGCGGACGACGCGCAAACGCGTCCAACTGATGCCCCTGCGTCCCCGACGGGAACTGCAGCGTAATGAGCGACAAAAAGCCTTTAAGCACGGCGGTGTAATGCAGACGCTGCTGTGCATCGAGCTTGCTGTAGGCCAGCGTGCGCGTCGCATCGGTGGTGCCGTTGTGATATTGCCCGCCTGAATCATTCAGATAAAAATGCGTGCTGACGATCGGTTTGTTGGTCGCGTCGCTTGAGTGGTAATGGCACATTGCCGCGTTGCTGGCAGACGCCGAAATTGTGGCAAAACTCTGCTCGATAAAATAGGGCTGCTGCTGACGGAAGGCCAGCTGTTGTGCCTGCGCTTCCAGCTCTGTCAGCGGATGACCCGCGGCTTCACGCTGCGGGACCTCGCGGGACAACCAGGCGAGGAAATTAACCCAGGCTGCGCCATCGAACTGATGACATTCGCGATAGCCTGCCAGTTCAACCGCGTTTTTTTGCGCCTTCATCATGGTGATTGGATCAGCTTGCCAGAGAATTTCACCCTGCGGCTCAATGGCAAAGCGCAATGCGACAGGTGCGGAATCAGCATCCACCCAGACGCGTTTGCCTTCGGAAATCTGCTGGCAGCGACGGACAAAATCGTCCTGGGCTGAAACCACGACCGATTCCAGTGCAGATGCGGGGAGATCGCGAATCTTTTCGCCATCAACAAACCATTCGACTGTGCCTTCGCGGCTCAGCAGGGCGAACGAGAGCGGCACCGGGCTGGTCGGAATATCAGAACCGCGCACGTTCAGCAGCCAGGCAATATTGTCCGGCAGGGTGATCGCCACGTAATCGGCCTCTTTTGCCGCCAGCAGTTGAGCAATGCGCTGGCGTTTCGCCACGCTGCTTTCACCGCTAATGTCTTCCGGCATCTCGCGAATCAGACCCGCGGGCGCAGCAGGGCGGTCAGTCCAGATCGTGTCGAAAGGTGACTCCGTTAGCGGAACGAATTCGCACTGCGTAGCGCAAAGTTGCTGATATTCCGTTTGGGTCATGAGCATTGGGTCAAACGCGATGCGGGTGCCGGCGTCAAGGTTTTCCGCCAGCCACTCGGCCAGCGGTTCGTTATGCAGATGGTGAATTTCAATATCATCCAGATTGACCTGAACGCGAGCCTGGACCTGATAGCGACCGTCCACAAAAAGCAGCGCGCGATCGTGTAGCACCAACGCCTGCCCGGCGGAGCCATCAAACCCGGTAAGCCAGGCCAGTTTTTCATCGGATGATGCGCAGTATTCGCTTTGCCACGCATCGGCGCGAGGCACAATCATGCCCGCGAATTGATTGTCATGAAGCCAGTGGCGAAGCGCCGACAGCGGTGATGTAGTGTTCATCGTTTTCCTTATTATTAGCGGAACGGCGGCTCGTTGAAGGTTCGCAACTTACGGGAATGCAGCTTGTCACCCTCCGCACGCAGTAAATCGATCGCGCGAATACCAATTTGCAAATGCTCGGAAATCGCCCCTTCGTAGAAGCGGTTGGCCTGTCCTGGTAGCTTGATCTCGCCGTGCAGCGGTTTATCGGAAACGCACAGCAGCGTGCCGTAAGGCACACGGAAGCGATAGCCCTGGGCGGCGATGGTGGCGCTTTCCATATCGATTGCCACCGCGCGGCTCAGATTAAAGCGCAGCGCCGATGCCGAATAACGTAACTCCCAGTTGCGGTCGTCAGTGGTGACGACGGTACCGGTGCGTAGACGCTGTTTAACCTCTTCACCTGGCATACCGCTGACTTCTTTGGTTGCGTCGTACAACGCGCGCTGCACTTCTGCGATGCTTGGGATCGGAATATCGGGCGGCAGAACCGCATCAAGAACGTGATCGTCACGCAGGTAAGCGTGAGCCAGCACGTAATCGCCAATCAGCTGGCTTCGCGCAGACCGCCGCAGTGGCCAATCATCAGCCACACGTCCGGGCGCAGGACCGCGAGGTGGTCACAGATGGTTTTAGCATTCGACGGGCCGACGCCAATGTTGATGAGCGTAATGCCCTGGCCATCGGCGGTAATCAAATGCCAGGCGGGCATCTGGTGTTTTTTCCAGGCCAGGTCGGAGACGGCCATTTCCGGCGTTTCAGTTTCGGCGGTGATCCAGATCCCCCCCGCGCACGAGAGCGCCACGTAAGGGCTATCGGGATCGAGGATCTGGCTGCAACCCCAGCGCACGAACTCATCCACGTAGCGGGTGTAGTTGGTGAACAGCACGAACGGCTGGAAATGTTCGGCTGGCGTCCCGGTGTAGTGACGCAGACGCGCCAGCGAGAAGTCGACGCGGCGGGCATCGAAATGCGACAGCGGCGAAAATTCAGCAGGATGATAAATCCCATCGGCGGTTTCATCGCCAATCTGCGACAGCTCGGTGGTGGGGAAATGGCGGGTTAAGCCTGCGCTCATGGAGCGATCCAGCGTCAGTGCGGAGCCATCAATCACGTAGGGATAGGGAATTTCGTGCAATGACGGTTCAACGGCGATGTGCGCGCCATAATCCTGATACAGCAGCGTCAACTGTTCTTCAAGGTAAGGGCGAAACAGCGCGGGGCGGGTGATGGTGGTGGAGTAACAGCCTGAGTGGGTAAAACGGGCGTAGGCACGGGTTTTAGGCGTTGTGGTGGTGCCCCCGTCCCAGGTCACAGAAAGAGAGGGATAAACAAAAAGGCCATCTAATCGGGCCTTTTCATCAGGCAGTTTTCCGTTTTCAAGATACTCGCTAATGGCGCTGCGCAGGGCGCTGACAGATTGCTCATACAGCGCGTCCAGTTTTTCCAGTGCCTGAGCCGGTGTCAGGCTGGAGCCCTTATTATTCATGTCTGTCTCCTTGTTCCACATAAGTGCGACGTCACTCGATAGTATGTCACACGTATGTGAAAAAAAAGTCAGGACATCAGGCGCGTGCGTCTTTCATGAACAGCGCCGTCGCGGCGGAAATCAGGCAGCCCGCCAACAGATAAATCGCCACGCTATGCCAGTTGCCGCCCGAGAAGGTCACTAACGCGGCGGCGATAAACGGTGTAAATCCGCCACCGACGACGCTGGCCACCTGATAGCCGACGCCCGCACCACTGTAGCGATAGCGGGCACCAAACATTTCCGTGAACATGGGCTGCTGGACGCACACCACCATGTCATGGGCGATATTCGCCAGCATGATGGCGAAAAACACAATCCAGAACAGCGACTGCGCTTCCAGCGCCATAAAGAACGGCCAGGCGCTGAGCGTTCCGATCAGTGCACCGGTAATGTAGACGCGCCGACGACCAAAGCGATCGGCAAGCCACGCAAAGCACGGAATGGTCAGACAGCTAATGGCCCCGACCAGCAGGCCAATATTCAGAAAAAGTTCACGCGGCAAACCGAGGTTTTGCGTCGAATAATTCAGCGCGAACGCGGTGACGATATACATCGTTAACAGCTCGCACAGACGCAGCCCGATGATCTTCAGGAATGCGCCGGGATGCTGAAACAGCGCTTCCATCACCGGCAGACGTTTTTTGACGACCGGTTTTTCGCGCTGCTGTTTTTCGAATTCCGCCGACTCTTCCATGCCGTTGCGCACCCACAGCGCGCCCAGCACCAGTACGATGCTAAACAGGAACGGAATACGCCAGCCCCAGCTCAGGAACTGCTCATCAGTGGTGAGCTGGCTGATTAATGACACCAGCCCGGTTGAGAGCAGCAAGCCCACGCCGTAACCGACCTGCACGCCGCTGCTGTAGAACGCTTTTTTGTGTTTTGGCGCGCTTTCAACGGACAGCAGCGCGGCGCCGCCCCATTCTCCGCCAACGGCAAAGCCCTGGATTGCTCGCAGCGTCACCAGCAGGACGGGCGCCCACCAGCCTATCGTGGCGAAAGAGGGCAAAATACCAATCAATGCAGTGGCTATGCCCATCATCCAGACGGTGAGCATCAGCATTCTTTTACGGCCCAGTTTGTCGCCAAAATGCCCGAAGATAATGCCGCCCAGCGGCCGGAACAGGAATCCCACGCCAAAGGTCGCGAACGCGGCGAGCGTCCCCATGGCGGGGCTAATCTGCGGGAAAAACTCGCGATTAAAGACCAGTGCGGCGGTAATGCCGTAGAGCAAAAAATCATACCAGTCGACGACGGCTCCGGCGAAGCTACCAAAAGCCGCGCGACGGGCGCGGGTGAGCGATGGTGTCTCCTCGCCTGGGCGATCGGAGATGAGGGTGGAATCCATGTTAAGTCCTGTCTGTACCGATTTTTTTATTATTAGTATGGGAAAAGATTACTCACATTCGCGTCACCAATCATAGGCAACGCTTATGAGACTACCCCGACAGGGGCCGGGAGAAAATGATTTTATCGTCTCATTGCCGAAAAAATGAGACGAAATCGTAATGAATTCGCGTTGGTTTCCGGTTCGCAGGCAAAGGATGGTTTACAGTATTGAATATCGTCGTGCGATATTGCTGAGGGATTAACGATGCGACAACTTCGAATTGCTTTTGTATTCATGGCTGTGTTTATGACGTTTTCACTGCGCGCTGAGCCTGGGGTGTACGGCGAACAGCGTATCAGCCGCTGGTGGAACGAATGGACCACCGATGTTTCGCAGACGTGGAGCGAACCGCAGCACTACGATCTGTATGTCCCCTTTTTGAGCTGGCATGCGCGTTTTATGTATGACAAAGAAAAAACCGACAATTACAACGAAATGCCGTCGGGCGGGGGTTTTGGTATTTCTCGCTACGATGAAGAGGGCGACTGGAGTTCGCTTTACGCCATGATGTTTAAGGACTCGCATAACGAATGGCAGCCCATCATCGGCTATGGCTGGGAAAATGGCTGGTATCTGGATAATGCGCGGGATTTCCGGCTGGGACTGGGCGTGACCGCAGGGATCACGGCACGCAAAGATTTTGCTAACTATGTGCCGTTACCCATCGTTTTACCGCTATTTTCTGCCGGCTATAAGAACCTGAACGTCCAGTTCACTTATATTCCGGGCACCTACAATAACGGCAACGTATTATTGCCTGGCTGCGCTACGGCTTTTAACCCCGGGCATCTAAATCGTAATCACTTTTTTGATCAATGAGTGCGATAGCGCCAGCATTGAGATCAGCACCGAGGCGATGAACGTCAGCGCCATCAGGATGAATTTCGTCGACAGTGACGTCACGGGAATAAGCGCAGTGAGAAGGTGAAAAACCGAATAGTGAAGAATATACACCCCCGGTCATTGTCTTGCTGATGGTGGCTAAAATAGCCTCTTTAAACTCAACGTTGCGGCGAAAGCGCACGCCGTTGGCGGCGATAACCAGCGCTACAATCAGAAAATAGATTTGCGAGCCCGTCAGAATAAACGCATTGCGGTCGGCCTTGAACAGGGCAAAAAAGAAATGCTGCTCGTAAAACCAGGTGAACAGATAAATTAGCGGGATTGCCCCGAGCGCTATTTTGACCACCCTGTCTTTGCTGATCCAGGCGGCAATCAGCGGGTCAAAAAACAGCTGACCGGTCAGGTAAAACAGCAGCCAGGTCCACAAACGATATTGCGGCGCGAGCGAAAGCAGGTGTTTTTCGGATATAACGCTGCCAGCAAATCGTAGCCGTAGGCAAAAAGCAGCAGCGAAAATATTCCCCAGCAAAACAGTCTGCGGCGCTGGCTTAACCATTCGATAACCGGATGGAAGGTGTAAATCACAATAAAGGTAAAGACAAACCACGGCTGGATTAAATAGCCGCGCTGATAAGGTTCCCACAGATAATAAACCGTCATCCAGAACAGAAAGACGATCACGATGCTTTGGATTTTACCGACTTGCCAGCGCGCACCGTGCCGCGATTGTGCGTCGAGATAGCCCGCTATTACAAAAAACAGCGGTGTGGCGATGGTCGAGATAAACGTCAGAAACCCCAGAATCCAGTGGTAATCGTAGTCGTAACGGTCCCAGGTGTTATAGAGGTAAAAAACGTCACCGCCGTCATGCATCCAGCGTTTTAAGAATATTCAGTCCGGTTGAATTCATGGTGCTTCTGTCCCTGGCGGTCGATGGAAACAGGCATAAATAACCGGAAGCACCAGAAGCGTCAAGATGGTCGCGAATCCCAGGCCAAACATAATCACCACCGCCATGCTCTGGAAGAACACATCACGCAGGAGCGGAGCCAGTCCTAACACGGTGGTAAATGCGGTCAGCAGAAATAGGGCGCAAACGCGACGTAGCGGCATAGACAATCGCCTCGTGCTGCGGTTTTTGCTGCTTCTGCTGTTCAATTTCTTCGACCAACACAATGCCGTTACGGATAAGCATGCCGCTGAGGCTCAATAACCCGATCAACGCCATAAAACCGAACGGAATGCCGGTCAGCAAAAAGCCTGGCGTCACGCCGATGAGCGCCAGCGCACCGTCAGCCAGATGGCAACGGCGTTTTTCACCGAGCTAAACATCAGGATGGTGATGATAACATCACCAGATACCCAATCGGCAGCGTTGAGAAGACCCCTTGCTGCGCCTCGCTGGAACTTTCTGCGTCACCACCCCATTCGATGCTGTAGCCGTGCGGCAGCGCCAGGGCATCTATCTGCGGTTTAACCCGCGCCAAAATATCGCCCGAGGTTTGCTGGCTAAGCGGCGACGGGTCGGTCTGAACCGTCAGCACGCGGCTTGCGGTCGCGGCGCAGGATCAACGGATCTTCCCACTCCAGCGTAAAGCCGCTCACCACGTTACTTATCGGAATGTACTGCTGACGGTTTTGACTCCACACCAGCACGTTATTGAGATGATTAGCATCCTGACGTTCGTTTTCTGGCGGACGGACGACGACGGGCAGCAGATCCGAGCCTTCGCGGTATAACCCTACCCGACTCCCGGAGAAATTCATCTCCAGCGCATTATCAATATCTTGCTTATCGACGCCCAGTTCCCGACCCAATGCTGGCGAATACTGCGGACGAATCACTTTGCTGCGGTTCTGCCAGTCGTTTCGCACGCTGTCGGTGGCCGGATCGCGACTGAGAATATCGTCAACCTGACTGGCGATCTGCCGCAGCCTGTCCGGCTCGGGTCCCTTGATTCGCACCTCAATGGCGCTGTCACCGGACGGCCGAACATCACGCGTTTGGTGCTGGCGTTAACCTGGGGATAGTGGCGGGCAAAGTAGTCATCGACGTGGCGGGTAAGCGCCGGAATATTACGCTGGTCGTCCATGCGCACCATAATTTGCGCGTAATTGCTGTACTGGCGCTGGCCGCTGTAGGTCAAAATAAAGCGCATGCTTCCCTGGCCGATAGTCGACACCGTCGTCACCACGCCATCCTGGCCGTTAATCGCTTTTCGATGTCGCCGGTCATTTTCTCAGTCTGGCTGATATCCGTTCCGTAAGGTAACCACAGGTCGACGAAGAAAATAGGCGTGTTCGATGAGGGGAAGAAGTTTTGCCGCACCGAGCCAAAACCCCAGACCGCCGCGACCAGCAGTGCAACCATCAACGTCAGCGTCACCGCTTTGCGCTCCAGCAGGGCGTTCAGCATCTGCTGATAAATTTGGTAAAACCGCGCGTTATAAGGATCGGTTTGCGCGGGCGTTTCCACTGTTTTTTGCCCCTTTGAACAGCCACCATTTGATCATCACCGGCGTAATCGTCAGCGCCGAGAACCAGCTCAGCATCAGCGAAATCAGTAAAACCTGGAACAGCGATTTGCAGTATTCCCCGGTCGAATCCTGAGAAAGCCCGATGGGCGCAAACGCCAGAATAGCGATCACCGTTGCGCCTAAGAGCGGTAGCGCCGAGCGGCGAATCACGTAATTGACGGCGGTCATCAGGGTTGAGCCCCTGCTGTCGGGCGATCAACACCCCTTCGACAATCACAATCGCATTATCGACCAGCATGCTCAGGGCGATAATCAGCGCCCCCAGAGAAATGCGCTGCAGCTCGATCCCCCCAGAGATACATAATGGAGCAGCGTGCCTAACACGTTAAGCGCGAGGAAAGCGCGATAATAATCCCACTGCGGACGCCCATAAAAATCAGCAGAACGCCGATAACAATCGCCAGCGCCATCAGGAAGTTGATGATAAATCCGTTAACCGAATGCCCCACTTCCGCAGCCTGATCGTAAAACAGATCGATATTGATGCCCGCCGGTTTTTCTGCCGACATTTGCTGCAGCTTGGCCTCTAACGCACGCCCCACATCAATCACATTGACGCCGGGAATAAATGACACGCCCATGGTCACGGCCTGCTGGCCATTGGCGTGATAGATACTGGAAGGCGACTCCGTCAGCCCGCGTGATAGCGTCGCAATATCACGCAGACGCGTCGCGGCCCCCCGTACCGTATGGGGTGATAATCAAATCGCCCAGCTCATCGATGTTTTCAAATTCGCCGGTCGGATGCAGGCGAATTGACTCGCTGCCAGAGGCGATCTCACCGGCGTTAGACACCACGTTCACCCGGCTGAGGATCGCGGAAAGCTGCGTAAGCGTAATGCCGCGCGCGGCCATTTTGGGTAGCGAGATATCGACATTGATCTGCTGCGGTATCGCGCCCCCTATGGCGACTTTGCCAACGCCGGGGATCAATACTAGCTCGCGCCGCAGCTGCTCGGCATAGCGGGCCAGCTCTGCGTTAGTAAATTCATCGCCGGAAAGGGCAAAGAAGAAACCAAACACATCGCCAAAATCATCATTCACAAACGGCGTCACGACGCCTGGCGGAAACTGGCGCGAAGCGTCACCCACGCGACGGCGCAGCTCATCCCAGATTTGCGGCAGTTCGCTGGGAGTGATAGCGCGACGCGATATTGACGGTTATTTGCGATAAGCCATTTGATGAAATCGAACTCACGTTATCGAGCGAGGGAAGCTGCTGTAACGCGTTTTCCAGGGGCAGGGTGACCTCTTCTTCGACTTGCTGAGCGGAGGCACCGGGATAGTGAGTAATGACCACCGCCGTTTTAATGGTGAAAGCAGGGTCTTCAAGACGACCAATGTTCAGCAGCGCAAAAATACCGCCGACGCCCAGCAGCAGAATAGTCAGCCAGACGCGAATGGGATTGTCGATAAACTGGCGGGAGATATCCATTACAGACCTCGCTCACGCGTCCAGATGCGAACGGGCTGTTTAGCGTGCAATTCCCCCACACCCGCAGCCACCACGCGCTCTCCCGCTTTGAGGCCTTCGGTAACAATGACGCCCTGGGCGGTGACTTGCCCAACGCTCACTTTGCGATCCTCCAACTGGAGTTTGTCGCCGTCGCCTTGCACAACCCAGACATGTGGCTCATTACGCGGGCTGTTATCCGGGTTAAACACCGCTTCGACTGGGACGACCAGGGCATTTTGCCCCGCGCCTGCCGGGAGATTGGCCAGATTGATGGTGACTGTTCCGCTGACGCCGCCCACGACCGGGAAATCATCCGGGCGCGGCAGGGTTAAAATAACCTGCCAGGTCAGCGTATTGCTGTCGCTACTGCCGGTGTGTTCTTTGTAGACTGCGCTGAATTCGCGATCCGGCATCGAGTTAATCTTCACCACGGGGCGGTAGTTGGCATTACGAATATCCAGGGTTTTGAACAGGTTTTCTGGAATGCTAAACACCACATCCAGCAAATCGGTACGCGTCAGCGTCAGAATCGGCTGACCGGCGCTGACAACCTGATGATTACGGACGTGAACGCTGGCCGCAACGCCACCAAACGGGGCTACCAGCGTCATCTGATTCAACTCTTCTTGCGCGATTTTCAGCGCCGCATTGGCGGAGTCGCGGGTGGCGCGCTGAACGTCCATTTCCGCTTTCGAAATGGCCTGACGGCCAGCCAGCGTCTGGAAGCGATCGAATTGCCGCTGCGCAAGCGTGGCGGAAGTCTGGTGATCTTTGACGCGCTGCAGGACTTCTCGCGTATTGAGTTGGGCCAACGGCTGACCCTGTTTTACGCTGGTTCCCTGACGGATATCGAGCGTTTCAATCTGGCCGCCGCGCTTGAATGAGAGGTCGGTAGCGTCGCCAGACTCAATTCGCGCCGGGAAGACGCGCTGCTGCGCCTGACCTGCTGCCGTTACCACGGCGACTTTCACCATGCGTGGCTGGGGCGCCGTTTCCTGAGTTTTGGGATCGCAGGCCGTTGTCAGTAATATAAGGACGGGTAGAAGAGAAATGTAACGATTCACGATATTCCCCTAATAAATATAAAATTTCTTTATTCCGTACATTTAGCAATGACGTTTCTATTCTGCGAGCGCGGACACCACCAGATAAGTCAATAGACCCACGGCGGAACTGGTGACGATGGCAAGGACAATAAAGAAAAACAGGCGAATCAAACTATATCCAAACATTTCTTCTCCCTTATCTTTATACGTAAGCGAGTTAATGATGACAATTTGAAGTCTGCGTGGAGGGCTGAGTTAGCCGTAATGCCTGCTAATGATAATAGTCGCAGAAATAATAAAAGGTTAAACATATCTTAATGTTGGGAGTAACGCGGATATGCGCAGCGAGAGGGATGAATCAAGGTATATTTTATTAAACTAATATTTTTCAGATGGTTATGAGTAACTTTATCATATTCAATCTGCTGTGCTACGGTTAATACCATCCCCTTCAGCGTTTAGTGTTTGGTTGTAGAGCTAATTTCCTGCGTTTCATTATGTGTAATGTCATTTATGACTACTCGTATGGGTTATAAAAGGATGCTCGCTATGTACAGAAATATTCTGGTTCCTGTCGATGTCTACGAAATCGGGCTGGCGGATAAAGCCGTGGCTCACGCTCAATTCCTCGCGCAAAGTGCTTCAGCAGATATCCATCTTCTTCACGTTATTCCAAAGTTCTCGCCAGAATTGACGCGCGGGTTTATTTCGGATGCGCGAAAAATGGATGACTATATGATTAATAATTCAAAAGAAAAGCTTGCGGCGTTCGCCAAAAAAATCAATTTTCCTGAGGATCGCATTCATCTTCATGTCCGCGGCGGGAATGTCCGCGACGAAGTCACCCAGTTAGCCGACGATCTCGCGGCGGACGTGATCATTATCGGTTCACGCAATCCCAATATTCAGACGCATTTATTGGGGTCAGACGCGGCGAACATTGTTCGTTACGCGCACGTTCCGGTTTTTGTCGTGCGGTAACGGCGTCAATGGAAAAGCGTGCTTTTGAGTTCAGGACGTGAGGACGGATCGATGAAGACAGAAAAACCGGAACAACCCTTTTACCGACTTTCCGTGGAAGAGACGCTGGCAACGACAGCCAGTACCGCGGAGGGGATCTGCCGTGCAGAGTCCACGGCAAGGCTTCAGCAGTATGGCGAAAACGCGCTGCCGCAAAAGCCGGGCAAACCTGCATGGTTGCGATTTTTAGCCCATTTCAACGATGTGCTGATCTACGTATTACTCGCGGCGGCGGTATTGACGGCGGTGATGGGACACTGGGTGGATACGCTGGTCATCCTGGGCGTGGCAGTGATCAACTCGCTGATTGGCTATATTCAGGAAAGTAACGCTGAAAAATCGCTGCAAAGTATCCGCAATATGCTCTCCAGCGAAGCCGTGGTGGTGCGTCAGGGCAATCATGAAACCATCCCGACAACGGCGCTGGTGCCTGGCGACATCGTTGTGATCCGCGCAGGCGATCGCATACCGGCTGACCTCAGAATTATTGAAGCGCACAATCTCCGGGTGGAAGAGGCGATTCTCACCGGCGAGTCAACGGTCGTTGAAAAAATAACGGACCGGCTTGAAGGTGAACTCCCGCTGGGGGACCGTACTAACCTGTTGTTTTCGGGGACCACGGTCAGTTCCGGCGGCGGGCAGGGCGTTGTTATTGCCACGGGGGGTGATACTGAATTAGGCCATATCAACCAGATGATGTCGGATATTGAGCAACAGCGAACGCCGCTGCTGATACAGATGGATAAGCTCGGGAAAGCCATTTTCATTATCATTCTGGTCATGATGGCTGCGCTGTTTGTCTTTAGCGTCCTGTTCAGGGATATGCCCGTTTCCGAGCTCATGCTTTCGCTCATTAGCCTTGCGGTGGCCTCGGTTCCGGAAGGGTTGCCGGCAATCATTTCGATTATTCTGTCGCTTGGCGTGCAAACGATGGCCCGGCAGAAGGCCATTATTCGCAAATTGCCAACCGTCGAAACGCTGGGCGCGATGACCGTGATCTGCTCGGATAAAACCGGCACGCTGACGATGAACGAGATGACGGTCAAAGCGGTGATCACCGCCGACACGATTTATCGTGTTGAGGGTGATAGCTACGAACCGATCGGGAACGTCCATCCCATCAATGATCCCACGCCCGTTACCGTCGCCCCCGGCTCGCTGCTGGAGCGCTATCTGCGCACGATTGACCTGTGTAACGACAGTCAGCTGATGAAAGACGATCAGGGCTTCTGGAAGATTACTGGCGGGCCAACGGAGGGGGCATTAAAAGTCCTTGCGGCGAAAATCCCGTTACCTTCGGTTGAGACGCAGCTGCGCAGCAAGATCCCGTTTGATTCACAGTACAAATATATGTCGACCCTTCACCGCATTGGGGATGAAGAGTTGATTTTGATTACCGGTGCCCCGGATGTGCTGTTCAGGCTGTGTCAGCACCAGCAGACTGAAGCGGGCCTTGAGCCGCTCGACCAATCTTACTGGGAAGCGAAAATCGAAGAGTATGCGCGCGAAGGGCTGCGCATGGTCGCGGCAGCCTGGAAGCCCGCGAGTCTTGAGCAAACGGAGCTGACGCATGATGATTTGCAGCATGGCGTGATTTTGCTTGGGGTTGCCGGAATGATGGACCCACCGCGTCCTGAGGCCATTACGGCGATCGGCGACTGTCTGCAGGCGGGTATTCGCGTCAAAATGATTACTGGCGATCACCCGCAAACGGCGATGAGCATTGGCAAAATGCTGGGTATCGGCAATACCGACAATGCCATTACCGGGCGCGAGCTTGAAGTGATGGACGATCGCCAGTTGAGCGACGCCGCGCAGAAATTTGATATTTTTGCGCGTACCAGCCCGGAGGATAAATTCCGCCTGGTACAGGCGCTGCAAAGCAAGAAAGAGGTGGTCGGGATGACCGGCGATGGCGTGAATGATGCGCCCGCCCTGAAACAGGCTGACGTCGGGATTGCCATGGGCATCAAAGGGACGGAGGTGACCAAAGAAGCGGCGGACATGGTTCTGACCGATGATAATTTTGCCACCATCGCCAGCGCGGTAAGGGAAGGGCGTCGGGTTTACGATAACCTGAAAAAAACCATTCTCTTTATCATGCCCACCAACCTGGCGCAGGGGCTGTTAATTATTATTGCCCTGCTGGCAGGCAACCTGATTCCGCTGACGCCAGTGCTGATCCTGTGGATGAACATGGCGACCTCCGCCACGCTCTCCTTTGGGCTGGCATTTGAAGCGGGTGAGAAGAACATCATGAATCGGCCGCCGCGCGACCCCAAACTGCACGTGATGGATGGGTTTGCCATCTGGCGCGTGGTGTTTGTCGGTTCCATGATCGCGGTGAGCGCTTTCGTGCTTGAAGCCTGGCTACAGCCGCGCGGATATTCGCCGGAGTTTATCCGAACCGTGCTGCTGCAAACCCTGGTGACCGCGCAATGGTTCTACATGCTTAACTGCCGCGTGTCCGACGGATTCTCTCTGAGCAAAGGGCTGCTGGCGAACCGGGGGATTTGGATCGTGACGGCGGTACTGCTGGTGCTGCAACTGCTGATTATCTATGCGCCGTTTATGCAGATGCTGTTCGGTACCGAGTCCCTACCGTTCCGCTATTGGGTCATCACCTTCATTATCGGCTTTGTGATGTTCCTGATTGTGGAAGTTGAGAAACCGTTAACCCGCAGGTGGCGCACGGAGGCACCGCGCTAATCCAGTTCCGGAAAAGCAAAAAGCCCGCTTAAGTTTCCTTAAGCGGGCTTTTCTAATTTGGCTCCTCTGACTGGACTCGAACCAGTGACATACGGATTAACAGTCCGCCGTTCTACCGACTGAACTACAGAGGAATCGTGTGAACGGGGCGCATATTATCGACCTCGCAGACGCTTGTCAAAGGCTGGATCGCCTTCTGATCATCGTTTGCTGACAAAATCAGCAAAGTGCCGCTTTTTATCACGGATTGCACAATTCTGGTGCAGATGTACCCCTTATGGGGCAGATCATAAACCGCTGTTTCAGTAATAAAACCCGCTGCCGTGATTAGATTTCCTTATTTTCAGCCGCTTAGCGAACTAATCAGACCTCTCTTAAAAACTGGCATCCATATTGCAAAACCCAATCAACAACAAGCGCCAGTACCGGCACTGCATTTTAACAGGGGGCAAAATGAACTTTAGACGACTGAAATACTTCGTAAAAATCGTCGATATCGGTAGCCTGACCCAGGCCGCGGAAGTGTTGCATATCGCGCAGCCTGCGCTGAGCCAGCAGGTGGCCACTCTGGAAGGTGAACTGGACCAGCAGCTTTTAATCCGCACCAAGCGTGGCGTCACGCCAACCGAAGCGGGCAAAATTCTCTATACCCATGCGCGTACGATTTTGCGTCAGTGTGAGCAAGCCCAGCTTGCGGTCTGCAACGTTGGACACACGCTGAGCGGCCAGGTTTCTATCGGTCTGGCACCGGGCACCGCTGCCTCCTCTATTACCATGCCGCTGCTTCAGGCTGTGCGCGCCGAGCTGCCAGACGTGCTGGTTTATCTGCATGAAAACAGCGGTTCGGTACTGAATGATAAATTACTCAACGGCCAGCTGGATATGGCAGTGCTTTATGACCGTTCACCGATTGCGGGGATCACCAGTCAGCCGCTGCTGAAAGAAGACCTTTATCTTGTTGGCACGCGCGACTGCCCGGGTCAAAGCATCGACCTGACGGCCGTGGCGGAGATGAATCTGTTCTTACCGCGAGATTACAGTGCCGTTCGCGTGCGCGTGGATGAAGCGTTTTCTCTGCGTCGCCTGACGGCAAAAATCATCGGTGAGATCGACTCTATCTCTACCCTGACCGCCGCGATTGCCAGCGGAATGGGTGTGACGGTCCTGCCTGAATCTGCGGCACGCTCTCTGTGCAGCGCGGCGAATGGCTGGATGGCGCGGATCACCACACCATCAATGAGCCTGCCGTTGTCCTTGAATATGTCTGCGCGCGGTTCGTTGACGCCTCAGGCACAAGCCGTGAAAGAAATTCTGATGTCGCTGGTAAGCCGTCCGTCGCTGGAGAATCGCGAACTGCAGCTCGTGAGCTGATATTCCATAATGGAATAAGATGCTGGTTTTTATTATTTGTTCTGCAGGTCTGATGACTCTAACAATAGAGCGATATCAGATGCGCCGGGGTGAATCGTGAATTTCCAGCAACTTAAAATTATCCGTGAGGCGGCCAGGCGGGATTTCAACCTGACCGAAGTCGCCAACATGCTTTATACCTCTCAGTCGGGCGTCAGCCGCCATATTCGCGAGCTGGAAGAAGAGCTGGGCATTGAGATTTTTATCCGTCGTGGTAAACGTCTGTTGGGCATGACTGAGCCAGGTAAGGCGCTCCTGACCATCGCAGAGCGCATTCTTAACGAAGCCAGCAACGTACGACGGCTGGCGGACCTCTTTACCAATGATGCGTCAGGCGTGCTGACCATCGCAACAACGCATACCCAGGCGCGCTACAGTCTGCCGCCGGTGATCAAGGTTTTCCGCGAACTCTTCCCGGAAGTGCGTCTTGAGCTGATTCAGGGCACGCCGCAGGAGATTGAAGTGCTGCTGCAAAATGGCGGGGCGGATATCGGTATCGCCAGCGAACGCCTGAGTAACGACCCGCTGCTGGTGGCCTTTCCGTGGTTCCGCTGGCATCACAGCCTGCTTTTGCCCTCAGACCACCCCTTAAATCAGGTTTCCCCTTTGACGCTCGACGCGATCGGCAAATGGCCGCTCATCACCTATCGACAGGGGATTACCGGGCGTTCGCGTATCGACGAGGCATTCAACCGGAAGGGGATAACCCCGGATGTGGTGCTGAGTGCGCAGGATTCGGACGTCATCAAAACCTATGTTGAACTGGGGCTGGGGATTGGTATTGTCGCGGAACAGTCGGGCGGAGAACATGAATCTAGCGACCTGGTGCGGCTCGATACCCGGCATTTATTTGACGCCAATACCGTCTGGCTGGGACTGAAGCGCGGGCAGCTGCAACGCAACTACGTCTGGCGCTTCATCGAGTTATGTAATGCGGGGCTGTCGGTTGATGAAATTAAACGGCAGGTGATGGAATCGGAAGACGTGGCGATTGATTATCAGATTTAATCGTCGGTCATGGGGTAAACCAAGGTAAGTCGCAATTTAATCGGCCTCGACGATGAATACGCCGCAAAATGAGTCATGTTTCAGCATCCATCTGAGGACACCTCCATGATGACGCGTTATCATGACTCTCTTCGTGAGGCTGGGGCCGGTGTATCCGCTCGCAAGCTCTTAATTAGGCGTTAACCCCTGGGGCCACTTATGACCAATGAAATTCCACTTAAATATTTTGACATCGCGGATGAGTATTCCAAGGAAACCGCTGCGCCGGTGAGCGAATCAGAGCGCGAACCGCTGGCGCACTATTTCCAGCTGCTGATCACCCGTTTGATGAATAACGAAGAGATCAGTGAAACTGCCCAGCAGGAGATGGCCAGTGAAGCGGGCATCAAAGATGAACGTATCGATGAGATAGCGACGTTCCTGAACCAGTGGGGCAATGAATAGCTTGCGTTAAGACCCGGTGAAAAGGACACGTACTGTAACGTGTCCTTTTCGCGTATTGGCGTCATGAAAGCTCTAAAAGCAAAAAGCCTGCTTAAGTTTCCTTAAGCAGGCTTTTCTAATTTGGCTCCTCTGACTGGACTCGAACCAGTGACATACGGATTAACAGTCCGCCGTTCTACCGACTGAACTACAGAGGAATCGTGTGAACGAGGCGCATGTTAATGGCCTCGCTATTTTGTGTCAACACTAAATTCAACATGCTGATTCAACTGATTAATTAAGACTCAACCTGTGCTTTTAGTGAACTTGTGGAGATGCGTTACCGTCATAGCCTGCATTTTCACGCAAACGCTGCATCGGATCTTGCTGGTAGAAATGGCAGAAACGCTGCCATAACGCCGGAAAACGCGGGGCAAAAAGCTCGGGTGCGCTGAAGAAATATTCTGACAACACGGCGAAGCATTCCGCGGGATCGGTCGCGGCGTAGGCATCAATGCTGGCCGCGCTTTCGCCTACCAGATCGATTTCATCCTGAACATTATTCATCGCCGCGTGCAGATCGTGTTCCCAGCCTGCGACTTCACGCAACGGGATAAACGGCACGCCGCTGGCGCGATCGCCATTGCGGGTATCCAGTTTATGAGCCACTTCATGAACGATAAGATTGAAACCGGAGGCGTCAAACGAATCCTGAATATCAAGCCAGTTAAGGATAATCGGTCCTTGCTGCCAGCTCTGTCCGGACTGAACCACGCGCTGATTGTGAACCAGTCCAATATCGTCTTCCCACTCATCATCGACCACGAACGGTGCCGGATAAATCAACACTTCGTGGAAGCCGTCCAGCCATTCAATGCCCAACTCCAGTACGGGTAAACAGAACAACAGGGCGATACGCGCGCTTTTTAGTTCGTCCAGCTCGAATCCCTGAAGAGGGACGAGACGTTTTTGCTGCAAGAAGCGATCGGCTAATTGAACCAATCTGCTCTGCTCATCCGCTGAAAGGCTGGCAAGGACAGGAATTGCCAACGCTTCATCCCACGGTAATGGCGCGCCAGGTGCGGTTTCGTTCGATTTCCAGGGCCACTTAATCATCGCTTCGCTCGCAAACTCGTCACATGAATAAAATTGCAGGGTTAGGATCTCTTAACATGCCAAACATCGGAATAAATGTCACGCAAGACACTATCACCTTGCTGGGATATATAGATAGTAGAATGGCAACTATGTCGTTAATTTTGTGAGCGAAATCGTAGCCAGGAAACTCGACTGAAACATTATCCTGTTCCACACCGTGTCATTTGTTCACATCAGTCTTTGAACTGTATTTCCCCGCATGCAGGATGCTAAAGGGGCTAGCAGAGTGACTATAAAGGATTTTGCTTCCGTGCCATTTTAATAACGCCAATGATATAGAAGCAATTTCGCCCCCGCTTTGGATCATATCTATTCACCGTCATCACTCTGCCTGCGAGCGACTTACCGCTGCTTCAATTCCCTGCTAAGACTATTTTAATTCTGTCAAAAAATAAGTATCATTGTAGTTCCAAAAAAAAACAATTAAACAGTAGATAAATTCGGTAAATCATGAAGTTGGATTTGCCACGTTGATTTTTGATGAACAAAAATTTCTCGGGAAGACGGAAATGGCGCGTAAAAACATAGCGATCGCAGGAGGAGGGTTCTTTGGTCTGTATTTGGCGGAGCAAATGGCCTTAAAAGGTTGCCACGTCACCGTTTATGAAAAAAGTCCACAGCTGATGTCGCGCGCTTCTTATGTCAACCAGGCACGAGTGCACAATGGCTATCATTACCCAAGAAGTATCCTCACCGCGCTTCGTTCTAGACTCTCTTTCCCTCGTTTTGTTGAAGAATTCAGCGACTGTATAGATGACGAATTTTCAAAATATTACCTCGTTGCGGGTTCGCTAAGTAAAGTCACAGGTGAGCAATTCCGTCGATTTTGTCAGCGTATTGGAGCTGAGTGCGAAGATGCACCTGCCTCAGTAAAACGACTGGTTAATCCCGCGATGATCGACGCGGTTTTTACCACCCGCGAGTACGCCTTCGATGCTCATAAGTTGCGTGACATTATCCTTCAACGGCTCGACGCTGCTGGGGTAAGTATAATAACTGATGCGGTCGTTGAAAATGTGCGCAAATACGGAGAGGGTCTTGAGGTCAGCACAACAATTTCAGGACAGCAGGAAAGCAGCTATGTTGACCATCTTTTTAACTGTACCTACTCGCGCATAAACTATTTATTAAAGGGTTCAGAAATAGAATTGATCCCTTTGCGTCATGAAATGACTGAAATGTGTCTGGTAGATGTCCCTGATGAGTTTAAAAAAATGGGACTAACACTGATGTGCGGCCCCTTCTTTTCAGTGATGCCTTTCCCATCGGCGCAGTTACACTCATTTAGTCATGTGCGATATACACCTCATTATCAATGGAACGATAGCGCCAGCCAACCCTATGAAGATGCGCATTTCAAATATGACCATAATCTTCGTCAGTCTGCATGGGGCCATATGATTCGCGATGCGCAACGCTATGTTCCGGGTTTGAGTGAATGCCAGTACCAGCGTTCAATCTGGGAAGTGAAAACTATCCTGCCGCGTAGTGACAGTGATGATTCACGTCCGATCCTTTTCCGCGCTAACCATGGTTTGAAAGGGCTACACTGTGTCATGGGTGGAAAGATTGACAATATTTACGATGCGCTACAAGAAATTGAGCGCGTTATTGAGTTGAGCGAGTAATGAAAAGCGAATCATTTGTTTCTGTAGTTATTGTCATTCCGACCCATTTGAATGACATTTACGTGGCCTTAGATGATGTGGCATCACTGCTAGAAAAACATTACAGCGATTACGAGTTAGTCGTCATCGCGCCGGGTTTAGATAGCACGAATGCCGAAGCGGAAGATCGCGTGCTTAAAAACATCCCCTGCGTGAGAATCATCCATCTTTCAACCCCTGTTTTCATGATGTAGCACTTGCTGCTGGTCTGGAAAATGCGATCGGTGATTTTGTTGTGTTATGGAACCCGCTATCGGATCCAGCCGATGTTGTGCCGCAAAGTGTTAATCAGTGTCGCGACGGTACTGATGTTGTTGTGGGGGTATCGAATCATGTTCGTTCACTGCGATATCGCGCCATCCGTCGACTGATGAATATCGTATTACGTGCCATCGACTATGAAATTCCTTCCAATTCAACTAATTTGCGGTGCTTGAGCCGTCGCGCAGTCAACGCGGTAACAAGGATCGGTCGCTTCCATCATCAATTCTATCTTCGCATACATAAGACGGGATACCCGGCGGGAGTGTTGCAGTACACCCCAATTAAAGATGCTGAGGGGGGTGGCATCGTAAGGTCTTTACGCCGATTAATGCGCCTAGTGGTCTTTAATTCTTCTAGACCGTTACGTTGGATGTCCGTATTAGGTTTCATTGGCAGCATTTCTGGTTTTCTATTTGCCAGTTACAGCGTGTTGCTACACTTGTTCAGTGGGCTTGTCGTTGAGGGCTGGACCACCACCATATTATTTATGTCATCATTATTTATTATCCAATTTGTGATGATGGCGTTCTTTGGTGAATATCTAGGTCGTTTACTTGATGAAAGCAGTGCTCAAGCGGAATATGCCGTAGTGTACGAACGCACAAGTGAAGTTATGGTTAATGCAGATCGGGTAAACGTAACGAATACATCTATTTCGCCAGAGCTGAACCTTGTACAAACAGGTCGCGATGGTTTTTCTGCTTCAAGTGCGAGGGACTAATGGACGCTTTAATTGGATATTCCGGCTTTGTAGGCTCTACCCTGCTGAAACAACGCCATTTTGACTCTCTTTATCGTTCAACGAATATTGATGAGATCGTTGGCAAATCATTCGATACGGTCGTTTGTGCTGGCGCCCCAGCGCAAAAATGGCTGGCGAATAAAGATCCTGTCGATGATTTACAAAAAATAGAAGCCCTCATTGAAAAATTAAAAACGGTTTCTTGTCATCAATTTATTCTGATCAGCACCGTGGATGTGTTTCAGAATCCGGTTAACGTAGATGAAAACAGTGAAATTCAAACCGAAGGCTTACATGCTTATGGCTTGCATCGCTATTATTTAGAAAAATTTGTCACCGAACATTTTCCCAACGCATTAATCGTGCGCTTACCGGGGTTAGTTGGCCCTGGCTTAAAGAAAAATATTATTTATGATTTTTTGCATGATAATAATATTTCTCAAATCGAGAGCCGCGGGATTTTCCAATTTTATCCTATGATAAATCTATGGTTCGATATCAATATTGCACTGCAAAATCGATTGTCTCTTGTACATTTGACCGCAGCGCCTTTGAGTGTTGCAGAGGTGGCCGAGCTTGGATTTGGATTTGAGTTCAGTAATCATGTCCAGCAAATGCCAGGTCATTATCAAGTCAAAAGCTGCTATAGCTCTTTATTTACTGGCAACGAAGATTATCAGTATAACAAGCGAGAGTCATTGATGGCGATCCGTTCTTATGCACAATCTGAACAAGGCAATAAAGTACAATGAGAATTTCTCTTTCAGGCATGGCCTGGAATAAAGACGAAGATATTGCTGTCGCCAAACTTTTGCGTACATGGCAAGTTGATGCGATAGACATCGTTCCGGGTAAATATTTTCCCGATCCGCTACACGTTGATACCGATGAGATTGCTAGAGTAAGTCAATTCTGGCAACAGCGGGATATTTCCCTGGTGGGTATGCAATCATTACTGTTCGGTACTCAGGGACTGAATCTCTTTGCAGACCACTCGGTGCAACAAAAAATGCTGGATCATCTAGAAGCAGTCAGCCGCATCGCTGCGGGATTAGGTATTCCTGTTTTAGTTTTTGGTTCACCAAGAAACCGCGATCGCCAGGGTTTGAGTGATGAAAAAGCGAATGACATCGCAATAAGTTTCTTCCGCCGCTTGGGCGATATTGCAAAACGAGAAGGTGTGAGCTTTTGCCTTGAGCCTAATCCGACATGCTACGGCGCTAATTTTATGACCAACAGTGCTGAGGCCGCTTCTACAGTACGTATGGTCGATCATCCGGCAATCAAAATGCAATTAGATACCGGAGCAATTGCGATTAACCAGGAAGATATCTGGGAAATTCTTGAGCGCGATGCTGACATTATTGGGCATATACATCTCAGTGAACCTGATCTCGTCCCGTTGGGTCGAAGCGAGGTCAATCATCCTGAGATATCCCGAGCTTTGCATAGCACTCTTTCCCATAAGATCTCTACCATTGAAATGCTTGAAACAAAACAAGAACCCCTCTTTGACGACCATCGAAGAGGCGCTGGCCTTCACGATTCGCCATTTATCGTCAATCTGCAGGAGTCGTTGCATGAAATGGCTCATTTTAATATTAGGCATTGCATCGAATGCGTCGGCGAGTGTTTTTAATCAAAATGGCCATGACGCCTCCAAGAAAATTACCGAGTCTTGCTGAACCGCTGGCAATGTTTTCCAATTGGCCACTATGGTTGGGTATTTTTCTCTATGGGATGGCGTTTCTGTTATACGCAGCTGCTTTAGCGTTCCTTCCTCTGAACGTTGCGCATCCGATTCTTACCTCAGGAGCGATTGCCTGCGTTGCGTTGCTCTCGGTGATTCTTTTTCGAGAGCCTATGTATTGGTCAACTATTGCCGGAATTTTGATGGTAATAGGTGGCGTCGCATTGATTACCCTTAAAGTTAAATAAGTTGAAACCGAAATGACTGAAATGATACCTCAAACTCTCCAGACCAAATGGGAAGTTCCAGCATACGAACGCCAATTATGGTTGGGAAAATCACAAAATTACTGTGTAGTAATTCCAGTTATCAACGAAGGAGATCGTATTCGCCATTTATTGACTAAAATGGCCGCGATCAATGTTTCATCTTATGCCGATATTATTATTGTGGATGGTGGAAGTACGGACGGCTCCCTGGAAACAGAGTTTTTGAAGGAACTCGAAGTCCGTGGACTTATTTTAAAGACAGCGCCAGGGAAACTGAGTGCGCAATTACGTTGTGCATATGCATTTGCTCTTGAGCAAGGTTATAAAGGGATAGTGACAATTGATGGCAATGATAAAGACGATCCAGAAGCCATCCCTCGTTTTATAGAGGCACTTGAGGAAGGTGTGGATTTTGTGCAGGCATCACGGTTCTTGCCTGGCGGCGTGCAGGAGAACACGCCAAAATCGCGTGATTTTGCGATTAGATATATTCATGCTCCTTGCCTAAGTCTTTTTTCTGGCTTTAAATGGACGGATACTACACAGGGATTCCGGGCATATAGTAGTAAAATGCTTCTTTCTCCAGAGATAGCACCTTTCAGAAATGTGTTTATGAGCTATGAGTTATTAGCTTATTTGTCTTACCGGGCACCAAAACTTAATTTCCGCTGTGTAGAGTTACCCACTGTTCGTCGTTATCCTGTTGGTGAAGTGCCAACTAAAATTAGTAGCGTTAAAGGTAACCTATCCGTATTAATGGTACTATTTAAAGCTTGCCTCGGTTTTTATAATGTTGAGAGAAATGCATGATTGAGCTAAATAAAAAAAAACTATTTAGTTCTTATTGTCATTGGGATGATTTTGTTAGCCATCAGAAATCCTGTTCCCATCATGCATCCCTCTATCTATGCTGAAGATGGAGTTTGGGTCGCTAATGCTTTAAGTCATGGCTGGGTTAATGCATTCATTCATGCCAGAGACGACTACTTTGTGTTTTTTAACATTTTCTTCCTTTTTGTATCCACCACAATAAGTAATATAGTGAGTGGAAATCCACTGTTGTTCCTTCCACAATCGATCGCTCTTGTTTCATATCTTTTTTATACTGTTATATCGACAATGGCTTATGCTGTTGTTTTAAGAATCTCTAACGTAGCTTATGCTATTTTAGCGTATTTACTTATTCTTTATGTGCCTTTAGGATTATCACAAAATGAGACGATAGGGCATTTACTCCAGATTGGCTTTTATATGCCAATGATGGCGCTTTGCTTGATTTTATACCGAGAATATATCGATAGTAAGTTCCATAAAACATTTATCGATCTGTTGATATTTCTCGCGGCAGCAACCAATCCAGTTGTGTTCCCAATTGTCGGTTTATTTTATCTTGCTAAGTTTGCTGTCTCCACGGATAAAATTAAACTGGTCAAGGATTTGCTTCCTCTCGCATTATCAATGTTTGTGCTAGCTTTAATCATCTTGCCAAGACTTAATGGTTCAGGTGGGGTAGATAATCACGCTTATAATCCCGATAATATAGTTGAATTAGTGACAGCACGTTTGCTACTTTATCCATTTGTATTCCCGTGGTATGAGAAGTTAAACGATCTAGTATCAATTTTTTTATCTATAGTCTATTTTGCGTTTTGTTTGTTTGTTATCTTAAAAACTGAAGACAGGAATGCCAGGAAATTCCTGCTAGCAATGCTGATGACGTTGGTGATTAATATAGCTGCAACGGTAGTAGGAAGGGTTGGATTAACTGATTTTCTAAATGATTATACAGGAACCTTCCCTGATCGCTATTTTGTTGGGTCTAACATACTGGCGTTAATGCTGTTTGTCGCGTGCTTATCACAGTGCACTTTTTCTAGATTAAGCCATCGGGTTGCCACGGTTGTCGGTGTGTGTTTGCTGTTTGTATATATATGGAATATAAGCTCGATCCTGGAAAGAAAAGAGTTTGTCAAACGAACTGCAGTAAATGAATATTTTTCTCGTGAGCTTTGCAAAGCTCAAAAAATCCCAGGGGAGAGTTCTGTCATTCAAATAAAACCTAAAGGGTGGCAGATGACAGTTCCCGCGAACTTCGTTGCTGATATTGTTTGCCGCTAGTAGACGCCTACCGCTAAAATAAAGCGGTAGGCATTATCAGTCCTGACCTTATCTATGGATCTGAATTTATATTGCTCATTTCATTTTGAATTTTTAACGAATTTATTGGAGATGACATCAATAAAAATGTCATCTCTTAATACGCAGTATTCAACTTAATCCCAGGTTAACGCTGAGAGCATCCGGCACACTGCTTGTTCTGAATCTGCTGGAAGAAGTCGTTGCCTTTATCATCGACAAGAATAAAGGCCGGGAAGTTCTCGACTTCGATTTTCCAGATCGCTTCCATTCCCAGTTCCGGGTACGCCACACATTCCAGATTTTTTATGCTGTTTTGCGCCAGCACCGCTGCTGGGCCGCCGATACTGCCGAGATAGAACCCGCCGTGGGTGTTACAAGCATCGGTTACCTGCTGGCTGCGGTTGCCTTTTGCGAGCATCACCATACTGGCACCGTGCGATTGCAGTAAATCCACATACGAGTCCATACGACCTGCCGTGGTGGGGCCTAATGAACCGGATGCATAACCTTCAGGCGTTTTCGCCGGGCCCGCGTAATAAATCGGATGATCTTTTACGTACTGCGGCAGTTCTTCGCCGTTATCGAGAAGCTCTTTGAGCTTCGCATGGGCCATGTCGCGCGCCACGATGATGGTGCCGTTCAGCGACAGTCGGGTGGAAACCGGATATGCAGAAAGCTGCGCCAGAATCTCCTCCATCGAACTGTTCAGATTGATGCTGACAACGTCGCCTTCACCTTGCTCACGCAGCGATTCAGGAATGTATTGCGCCGGATTGTGCTCCAGTTTTTCTATCCAGATCCCGTCACGGTTGATTTTGGCTTTGATGTTGCGGTCAGCCGAGCAGGAGACGCCCATGCCGACAGGGCAGGAGGCTCCGTGGCGCGGGAGTCGAATCACGCGAATATCATGGGCAAAGTATTTACCGCCGAACTGCGCACCTAAGCCGAGATTCTGCGCTTCTTGTAATAGTGCCTGTTCGAGCTGAACGTCACGGAACGCCTGACCGTGCTCATTCCCCTCCGTTGGCAACCCATCGTAGTAACGGGTCGACGCCAGTTTGACGGTTTTCAGCGTACTTTCTGCTGACGTACCGCCAATGACAAACGCGATGTGATACGGCGGGCACGCTGCGGTCCCCAGTGAGCGCATTTTTTCCACGAGATAATTTTTCAATTTCGCAGGGGTAATGAGCGCTTTGGTTTCCTGGTACAGATAGGTTTTGTTGGCGGAGCCGCCGCCTTTTGCCATACACAGGAACTTATACTCATCGCCATCGACGCTATACAGGTCGATTTGCGCCGGTAAGTTGGTCCCGGTATTCACCTCTTTGTACATATCCAGCGCAGCATTTTGCGAGTATCGCAGATTGTCTTCGATATAGGTGTTGTACACGCCCTGACTTAACGCGGCGTCGTCACCGCCGCCGGTCCACACGCGTTGGCCTTTTTTGCCCATGATGATGGCCGTACCCGTGTCCTGGCAGGTCGGTAACACGCCTTTTGCTGCGATTTCCGAATTACGCAGGAACTGAAGCGCGACGTATTTATCGTTCTCGCTGGCGTCGGGATCGCGAAGAATGGCCGCCACCTGTTTCTGGTGCGAGGGTCGCAGCATAAAGGCCGCGTCGTGGAAAGCCTGCTGCGCGAGCAGCGTCAGGGCTTCGGGGTCGACTTTTAGAATTTCCTGGCCCGCAAATTCTGCCACGGAGATATGATCTTTGGTCAGCAGATAATAGTCGGTGTCGTCGTGATCGAGCGGGAAAGGGTTCTGATAATAAAAGGGTTTGTTCGACATAACGTGTTGCTCCACAAAAATTAAACCGCCGGAGGTTGAGCCCGGCGGTCAGGAATCAGAACATCATGGACATCCACGGATACCCAATCAGCAGCAGTGCGGCCAGGAAAATCGCGCCGAAGAGGGTGCCGAGACGCCAGTAATCTTTGGTTGGCAGGTAGCCGCTACCGTAATAAATCGGGCTTGGGCCGGTGCCGTAGGGGGTAATAATCCCCATAATGCCAAGCGATGTGACCATCAGCAGGACGAACACCTCCATATTGATGCCCGGAATTGTGGCGGCGATGGTGAGCATGGCCGGTAACAGCGCAGTGGTATGCGCGGTGGTGCTCGCAAACAGGTAGTGCAGCAGATAGAACGCCAGCAGCAGCACGATGGTTGCGGTGCCTGGAGAGATGCCGCTCATCAGCATGCCGCCCTCTTTACCCAGCCAGCTAATAAATCCGGTGGAGGACAAACCGTCGGCCAGCGCAACCAGGGTGGCAAACCACACGAAAGTGTTCCACGCGGCTTTGTTGCCAGTGATATCGTTCCACTCCAGCACGCCCGTCCACAGCATCAGGCCTACGATTAACAGCGCTGCCATGGCGGGTTCGATCCACGCGGTCGCGAAAATCCACATCATCAATGCGCAGCACACAAAGACCAGCAGCAGGATTTCATTGCGCGACAGTTTGCCCAGTTTCTCCAGTTCACGGCTTGCCCAAAGCGGTACTTCATCGTTCACTTTCACTTCCGGCGGATAGAACCAGTACGCCAGCAGCGGCATCACCAGAATCAGCAGCACGCCCACCGGCAGGAAGGCGATAAACCAGGTGCCCCAGGAGATATCAATACCCACAATGCTTTTTACCAGCGCCAGTGCCAGCAGGTTGGGTGCAAGCGCAGACAGGAACATTGAGCTGGTAATACACGCCGCCGTAATCGCGACCCACATCAGATAGGAGCCGATTTTACGAGCGCTGGGATCGTTAGGTTTTGAGCCGTACAGCGGCGGCAGGTTGGCGATAATCGGGTAGATCGTGCCACCGCTTCGCGCGGTGTTGGACGGCGTAAAGGGTGCCAGAAGCAGGTCCGCGAAGGTGATGGCGTACCCAAGCGTCAGGCTGCGGCGACCCAGATATTTCACCAGGATCAGTGCCAGACGGCGGCCAAAGCGCGTTTTGTCATACCCTGCCGCGAACATAAAGGCACCGAAAATCAGCCAGACGGTAGAGTTACCAAAGCCGCTGACCGCCCATTTAAACGAGGCTCCTGCCAGCTTAAACGACGGTTCGGCCAGCTGTTCCGGGCTGAACAGCACCCACTGACTGCACAGACCGATGGCGATGACGCCGGTCAGGCCAATCACTGCGCCCGGCAGCGGTTCGAAAATCAAACCGACGATCACCCCTACAAAAATGGCGAAGTAGTGCCAGGCATAAGGCGGAAGCCCATCGGGCACCGGTACAAATAACAGCAGAATGGCCACAATAATGGGCAGCGCCATCATGAAAAGACGGCGTGCCTGGCCATCCTTTGGTTTGCTCGCCGCCAGGGGCGTTACAGCAGTTTTATCATTCATAGTTTGCGTCTTAAGTTGTCAGGAATACGGTTTGTCAGAAATAAGCACGAGGTCTTTTTTAAGTTTTTTTGCTTTCTTTAGTTATTTAAGGCCCGGTTTTCTTATTTCTAAAATAACAATCCAACGCAAAATGGAATGCGGTGAATTAAAAAGAGTGATATTTTATATATTGCGCTTTTAAAGGTGGATTCTATTGATCGGGATCATGAAACGGGAGTTGTGGTTGTATTTTTAGGCATTAATTAATAACCCCATTGAGTTATGTGGATATAGCGTTCAAATTAAGGTTATTTTTCTTAATATATGTATTTAAAAAACGATCAGTTTGACTATCTTATTGAATTTTATGGCTTTTTATTTGTTTGTGACTTTCGCGTTAAGTAACGGAAGAGTTAACTGCTTTAATTTGAATGTAAACAATCAACATTAAACTCACTAACACCAATGTATTATTTATGTTATCGAAGGGATTAAATAGTTTATTAACTAACGTAATAACTTTAGTAACTAAAAATAGCGTTATATTAATATCATGACATCGGCAAAAAAATTAACCATAACCGGACCGATAAAGAATTCTTGAATTTCATTTTTTAAAGTTTGGAGTTTCTATTATGAGCACTAACGAACGCATTCTAAGCCCGTTCACATTACCGAATGGCACCGAGTTAAAAAACCGTTTGTTAATGGCCCCAATGACACCTGCACGGGGTATTACGACGGGACGGTCACCAGCGAGCTGGTGAATACTATCGCGCGCGTTCAGGTAGCATCGGGACCATCATCGTTGAATGCTGCTTTGTGGATGATTTAGGGCTGGCTTTCCCCGGCGCAATCGGCATTGATAATGACGAGAAAATCGCCGGTCTGGCAAAAATTGCCGATGCGATTAAGTCGAAAGGTTCCAGAGCGTTGCTGCAGATCTATCATGGCGGCCGTATGGTTGACCCGAAGCTGATTGGCGGGCGCACGCCTGTGGGGCCCAGCGCCGTTGCCGCGCGCGTGGAGGGGGCCGCCACGCCAGTCGCATTGAGCGGTGAAGACGTCTGTGCGATGGTCGGCAAGTTTGGGTGACGCCGTTCGTCGCGCTATTCAGGCGGGCTTTGATGGCGTTGAAATTCATGGCGCAAACACGTATTTAATCCAGCAGTTCTACTCCCCGAACTCCAACCAGCGCGATGATGAGTGGGGCGGCAGTCGCGACAACCGCGCCAAATTCCCGCTGGCGGTACTGGACATCACCCACAAAATGGTGCGCCAGTACGCGGATGACGCCTTCATCATTGGCTACCGCTTCTCTCCGGAAGAGATGGAAGTTGCCGGGCATCCGCTTCGACGACACGATGTACCTGCTGGAAAAACTGGCGGCGCGTGGGGTGGATTATCTGCACTTTTCAGTCGGCGCGACGCTGCGCCCGTCGATTGTCGATACCCAGGATCCGACGCCACTTATCGAAAAATATTGCGCCATGCGTTCAGACACGCTCGCGCAAATCCCTGTCATGGGCGTAGGCGGCGTGGTCAATGCCGCTGATGTGAACGAGGCAATTGATCACGGCTACGACCTGATCGCGGTGGGACGCGCGACGATCGCCTATCCGGACTGGACCGATCGCATTGGTCAGGGTGAAACGCTTGAACTGTTTATGGACAGCACCAGGCGAGAAGCGCTGCACATTCCGGAGCCGCTGTGGCGTTTCTCGCTGGTGGAAGCGATGATCCGCGACATGAGCATGGGCGAGTCAAAATTCAAGCCCGGCACGTTTATCGAAACGGTCCAGGATGACGCCAGCGAGCTGGTGGTCAGCGTCAGCCTCGAAACCGATCGTATCAGTGACATTGCGCTGGCATCCGGTCCCGACCACGACGTAGAGTTTGTGACCAGTTTTGAGGAGATCCGCAGCCGTATTCTCGACGCAAATACCCCTCATGTTGACGCCATTACAGGCGCGACCAGCCAGAGCGAAGCGGTGAAAAAAGCCGTCTCGAAAGCGATGGTGAAATCCTCCAAAGCTCTGGCGGCAGAAGAGGGCGTTGATCCTAACGCAGCGAAATGTGTTGATGTTGTGGTGGTGGGCAGCGGTGGTGCAGGGCTGGCGGCGGCGATTCAGGCTTATGACGACGGGGCGAGCGTGCTGATTGTCGAGAAAATGCCGAGCATTGGCGGGAACACCATTAAAGCGTCTGCGGGGATGAATGCCGCGGAAACCCGCTTCCAGCAGGTCAAAGGGATTCAGGACAGCAAAGAACTGTTTTATCAGGAATCCCTGAAAGGTGGGCAGAACAGGAACAACCCGGAACTGCTGCGCTGCTTTGTGGAAAACGCGCCAGAGGCTATCGAATGGCTGGCAACGCGCGGCATTATGCTCAATGACATCACCACGACCGGCGGGATGAGCATCGATCGTACGCACCGTCCAAAAGATGGTTCTGCGGTGGGCGGTTATCTGGTAAGCGGTCTGGTGCGCAACGTCAATAAACGGCATATCGACGTGATGCTGGACACTTCTGTGAGCGATATCATTGTCGAAAACGGGGAAGTGACGGGCGTGCGCCTGACCACGGAAGAGAAAGAAACCGTCACCGTCACCACCAAAAGCGTGATCGTAGCGACCGGCGGGTTTAGCGCCAACAGCCAGATGGTGGTGAGATATCGCCCGGATCTGGACGGTTTTGTGACCACGAACCACAAAGGCGCGACGGGCGGCGGGATTGCATTGCTGGAACGTATTGGCGCCGGGACCGTGGATATGGGTGAAATTCAAATTCACCCAACCGTTGAGCAGAACACCTCATATTTGATTTCTGAATCCATTCGCGGCGGTGGCGCGATTCTCGTGAGTCAGCAGGGGAACCGTTTCTTCAACGAGATGGAGACCCGCGACAAAGTGTCGGCTCACATTATCGCGCTGCCTGAGAAATACGCGTACATCGTTTTTGATGAGCACGTTCGGGCAAAAAACAAAGCTGCCGATGAATACATCGCCAAAGGCCTGGTGACCAGCGCCAGCTCGCCGAAAGCGCTGGCGGAGGCGTTGGGTATGGATCACCACGCGTTCCTGGCGACGCTTGAACGCTATAACGGGTTTGTTGAAAAGCAGCACGATGATGATTTCGGTCGCACCACTGCGCTGCGTGCGCCGATCAACGAAGGGCCATTCCACGCGATCCGCATCGCCCCCGGTGTGCATCACACCATGGGCGGCGTGACTGTCAATCCGCAAACCTGTGTTCTGGATAGCGCCGATAACGTCATTCCTGGTGCATATGCAGCGGGTGAAGTGGTCGGTGGTATTCACGGCGGGAATCGAATTGGCGGTAACGCGGTGGCAGATATCATTATTTTTGGTACGCTTGCCGGACATCAGGCGGCAATGCGTTCGAAAAAGCCTGGCTGAGCCGTTTTGGTTGACCGGAACGCGGTGTTCCGGTCATTTCCCCGACAGCGTTTGCCTGTCAGAGCTACCGTCAGGAGCCACTCCCATGCCAGATGACGACCGCGTCTACAGTTATTCCGCCGTGCTGATGGGCTCTCCCATTCTCCTCAAACTCTTCTCGCACAACGAAGCGCTTGCCGCGCAGGTTTTTCGCTTAATCAAACAGTACGAAGATTTACTGACCGTGAACCGCGCGCGCTCCCAGGTGATGGATATAAATCTCGCCGCTGGGAAGCACCCCGTCGCCGTTAGCCGTCCGGTGTTTGAATTGATTCGCTGTGCAAAAGCGGCCAGTTTGCTGGAAAACAGCGCATTTAATCTGGCCATTGGTCCGCTGGTTAAGCGCTGGAAAATTGGTTTTCAGGGCGACAGCGTCCCGCCTGCCGATGAAATCAATACGCTGCTGGCGTTAACCGATCCGATGGAAGTCGTGCTGGATGAGGCGGCATGCAGCGTGTTTCTTACTCGATCGGGAATGGAGATCGACCTGGGCGCGATCGCTAAAGGCTATATCGCTGACCGGGTAAGGGATTTCCTGCGCAAACAGGGCGAAACGCTGGGGTTAATCAATCTGGGTGGGAACATCCAGACGCTTGGCTCGCCTGAAGGGGGCTGGACGGTCGGGGTTAAAAAACCGTTCGGCGCTGCGGACGCGCTAATCGGTTCGCTGCAAATTGAAAACAAATCGGTGGTGACATCGGGAACCTATGAACGCTATTTCGAACGCGACGGCACGCGTTATCACCACATTTTAAACCCGCGCACCGGTTATCCGCTGGGCAATGAACTCGACAGCGTGACCGTCATCTCGACGGACTCAATCGACGGCGATCTCTGGACCACACTCCTTTACGGATTGGGCGTTGAGAAAGGCTGTGCCGCGCTGCGTGCGCGGCCAGACATTGAAGCGATTTTCGTGACCAAAGCAAGCGAAATTGTATTCTCGTCCATGCGTCACTTTCGTTTTACGCTGCTCGACAACCGCTATCGCCTTACTGGCAATACTGTCTGAGTAGCCCGATTTGTTCCGGCTGGAGCCGGTATCGATACACCGGACGACCGGTAGCCCCGTAATGAATGCTGGTAAATAGAATTGTAATCTGTGCCAGCCAAATCAGGTATTTACGACATGAAACGCGTGAAATACTGACCGCGTTCGCCAGATCATCGGTGGAAAACTCCGTGTCGGGATGCCCGTCAATCCACTGACAAATCGTGCGCAGCGTCTGCGGGGTTAAGCCCTTCGGCAGGCGTTTGCTGTCTGCCAGCTCCGGCGCGCCACCGTGCAGCAGACGATCAACGTCTGCCTGTTCATAATATTGATGTGACCCCATCAGATGTTTCTTTTCCTTCCAGCCGTTAAGCGCCTCTTCAAAACGCGGAAACTGGAACGGCTTAATCAGGTAGTCCACCACGCCATAGTGCATAGAGGTCTGAATGGTGGTGGCATCGGAGGCCGATGAAATCATGATCACATCGATGGCGCGGCCTGAAGCACGGATAATCGGCAGCAAATCCAGACCATTATCCTGCTGCATATAGACATCCAGCAGCACCAGATCGACAGCCTGAGCGGGGTTGCTAATGATGGCCTGGGCCTGACTGAGCGTGGAGGCGACGCCGCAGCAGCTAAAACCCTCAACACGATTCACATACAGTCGGTTAAGGTCAGCCACCATGGCATCATCATCGACAATTAAGACATTTATCACGCGATTTTCCTCTCGCTATCCCAGGGGATCTGAACAAAAAATTGAGTAAACACGCCAGGCTCCGATTCCACGACGATTTCGCCGCCGAGTTTCTCGAGCTGCTGGCGGGCAAGAAATAATCCCACACCTCGGTTTTCGCCTTTTGTCGAAAAACCTTTAGTAAAAATGTGCGCCAGACGCGACGGGTCAATACCGGGACCGTCATCGCTAATCTCACAGCTGAGCCAGCCGTTTTGATAATGCAGCATCAGGCTGATTTCGCCTTCGGGCTGGTCTGTCATCGCGTCGAGTGCGTTTTCGATAAGGTTACCGAGCACCGTGATCAGCACCGTCACGTGTTCAGTATTTGGGGTATCCGGCACCTGACACTCTTCCGCCAGCGTCAGGCTAATACCCGCTTCCTTGGCGCGATTTATTTTCCCCAGCAGGAAACCGGCAATCACTGGCGATTTGATTTTGTTTTGAATGGTGCCAATATCCGTCTGATAATTTTGCGCCGTCTGGATAATGTACTCTTCGAGCTTGTCGTAGCGCTTCATGTGCAGGAGCCCCAGGATCACATGCAGCTTATTCATAAACTCATGGGAGTGGGTCCGCAGCGCATCCACGTAACTCACCATCCCATCCATTCGCTGCATCAATTCCCGGATCTCGGTTTTGTCACGAAACGTACTGATTGCGCCAATCACTGCGTTCTGGCTTTTGACAGGAAAGGTGTTGCAGAGCAGCAGCCGGCCGTTACAGTCAATCTCCTGATCCTGCAATGCCTTACCCGTCTGCGATACCCTGCGCAGCGAGGCGAGCATCGGAACGTGATGGGGCATTTCCGCGCTGTGGGGTTGGCAGAAGCAGAATCTGGCGGGCGGTGTGGTTAATCATTGTCACGCGACCCTGACTATCAATAGCAATCACGCCTTCCTTCAGGGATTGCAGCATCGCCTGGCGTTGTTCAAACAGAGCGGAAATTTCGTAAGGTTCAAGGCCAAACAGAATGCGTTTCAGTAAATGTACCAGGCCCCAGGTTCCCAGAGTACCCATCAACGCACTGAATAATACCGTCCAGATAACGCCCCAACGGCTGCGGCTGATCTCTTCATCCACCTTATTGAGCGATATGCCAATCGCCACCACCCCGATTTGCCGGTGCTGGTCATCATAAACCGGCGTGAAAACGCGCAGGGCTTCTGCCAGCACACCGTGGTTAACCGACACATTTTCATTTCCGGCGAGCGCAGGTTTAAGATCCTCACCGATAAAATTCTTTCCGATCAGGTGCTTATCAGGATGAGAATACCGCACACCCTGCATATTGGTGACCACGGCGAAAAGCAGATCGTTGCGTCGAGTGATAGCTTCTGCGACAGGCTGAATCTGACTTTTCTGTGCGGATAACAGCAGGCCACGTTTGACGTCGGGACTGTCGGCCAGCGTTCTGGCGATGGCAAGCGCGGTGTCTTTCACGCCGTCTCGCGTCGCCTTGGTGATCTGCATAAAGTAGAGGGCAAAGATGACCAGCAACACCGATCCAATCACACTGCTGACCATCAGTGTGACCAGCGTGTTGGAGTTTCATTGGGCGCTTGCGCGTCATGACTAAAGGCTGCACATCGCTCATCCGCACTCCATGGCTAATTATTAAGGGGTAATTATCGCTGATGACGGCGCTTTCTTAAAGTCATGTAAAAGCTTACAAATACATACCTTTTCGTGACCCCCCTCGCAGGTGACCTATATAAAACACTTTATAGTGTAAGGGAATTCATACAAGGAGGCAGTTTATGAGCGTTAAGCTGAACGGTTTAGTCAAGGAAAGACGTCACGCGGATACGGCGGATATCGACAGGTTGTCGACCCTGGACATGCTGAATGTGATTCATCAGGATGATAAAAAAATAACCGAATCCATCACACCCTTTTTACCCGTCATTGCCCACGTGGTCGACAACGCGGCCGCAACCCTGAGTCACGGCGGCCGGCTGGTGATGGTTGGAGCAGGAGCGTCTGGCCGTGCGGCGGTCCAGGCTGCCTTAGAATTTGCCCCAGGCAAACATCCTGTCATAGCGCTTGAGGCCGCAGACGGCGCGGCAAATTATGACCGTGGTGTAGCCGACTTACAGGCGATTAATTTTGGTGAGCACGATATGATGCTGGCGCTGACGGTTAGTGGTAAAACGCCGTGGGTCTGGGGGGCAATGCGACATGCCTGGTCGCTGAGATCGCCTGTTGCCATTATTACCCGCGACGAGCAGAGTGAAGCGGCGCAGCTGGCGAGCTGGGTGATTGCTCCGCAAACGGGCGCAGATGTGGTAGCCGGTTTTCATACCGTCAAAGCCGCGATGGCGCAAAAATTGATCCTGAATATGATTTCAACCGGATTAGCGGTCCGTTCAGGGCGCGTTTACAGCAATATGCGTGTGGATCTCGAGGCCAAAAATACCCGGTGGGCCGAGAGACAAATCGCGATTGTGATGGAGGCGGGCGGATGTTCGCGTACCGTGGCGAAAGCGGCGCTGGAAAGTTGTAATCAGCATTGCAAAACAGCCGTATTGATGGTCATGACCGGTTTGGATGCCTGGCAAGCACGCGATTTGCTTGAGCAGAATAACGGTTTTATCCGCGTTGCATTACAGGAAGCGCCGTAATTGAAAGGTACGGCTAATAAAAAAGGCCGCAGCTGCGGCCATTGATATTTATGGAGATTAGAACTGATATACAATGCCTACCGCGGTGATGTCATCGGTACTGATGCCATTCGCCTGATAGAACATGTCGTCTTCATCCAGCAGGTTAATTTTATAATCTGCATAAATAGACATATTTTTATTGAAATAATAGCTTGCGCCCACATCCGCATATTTAACGAGATCTTTTTCACTGCCAAAAGCGGTATTCAGATCCTGTCCTTTAGAAATCAGGATAGACACTGCCGGGCGCAGACCAGAATCAAACTGGTACTGTGCGGTGCCTTCAAAGTTTTTGGTTTTGTTCGCGACGGCGGAGTTTTTATTGCCATACGGCGTCATATTACGGGTCTGAGAATACATCGCCGCCAGATAAATATTGTTGGCGTCATATTTAATACCCGCCGTCCAGGCTTCTGCTTGTTCACCGCCCGCCGCCGTGGTGGAATTTACCTGATCGGTGGTACGGTCAGACGAGGCGAACGCTGCACCGGCGCTAAAGCCCATGCCAATATCGTAGGTTGAAGAAATACCGAAACCGTCACCATTTTCATGACGAATATCGCGACCGTTGTCGTTATTTGTGCCTTCGTTACCATTGCCCGCGCTTTCGTTATTACCCTGATACTGCAATGCGAAGTTCAGACCTTCCACCAGACCGTACAGGTCCGTGCTGCGGTATGTCGCCACGCCGTTGGCGCGGTTGGTCATAAAGTTATCCGCTTTACTATAGGTGTCGCCGCCGAATTCTGGCAGCATATCTGTCCAGCCCTCAACATCGTACAGAACGCCGTAGTTACGGCCGTAATCGAATGAACCATAATCACCAAACTTCAGGCCCGCAAACGCGAGACGCGTCCACGACTGGTTGGTTGCGCTCTCGGTATTATTGGCCTGCAGGTTGTACTCCCACTGGCCGTAACCCGTCAGCAGTTCATTGATTTGCGTTTCGCCTTTGAAGCCCAGACGTGCATAAGACTGATCGCCATCCGCGCCAATATCATCAGAGAAGTAATGAAGACCATCCACTTTGCCGTAAAGATCTAATTTATTGCCATTTTTGTTATAAATTTCTGCTGCGTTCGCGGCACCTGCGGCCAGTAAAACAGGCACCATAATAGCCAATACTTTTCTTTTCATTATATATTCCTTTTTAACATCACTCATGTGAATAAACGTAATCACCCTCCGCAATTACATCGGCGATACTATTCGAATCATGAAATTAAGTTTCAATAATATATGTAATTAAATGATGTTATTTAATTCTAAATGTTGCTGAGGGCTGGGTTATTTCTTGGGTGAATTTTACAGAGGCTAATATATTAAATTTTGATGTTTTTATTATTGGTGCTTTTAAATGATCAATGAATTTCCATACATAAATTCTGAAATACAAGGCTAGAGATGAGTCAAATTAAATTGATTTGTCGTAAATCGCTGGGTAAATCTGGCGTGTTAGTGCGGCAGAAAATTGCTATGGTGGACGCATTAATGAAGGAGGGATCATGGCGCTTACCCACTGGCAGCACCGCTTCGAAAACTGGCTTTCAGAAAATCATGACACGGATGATACCGCGCATGACATTTCGCATTTTCGCCGCGTGTGGATGACGGCGCAGCGAATGATGACAGGGCAGCTCATCGACCCGCTGGTGATTCTTACGGCATGTTATTTCCACGATATTGTCAGCCTGCCTAAAAATCACCCTGAGCGCGGGCAATCCTCGCGGCTTGCGGCGCGCAAAACCAGCCAAATTCTGCACGACGCTTTCCCCGATTTTCCCGAGGAGAGTATCCCTGCCGTCCAGCACGCGATCGAAGCGCACAGCTTTAACGCGGGCATTGCGCCGCAAACCCTGGAGGCGAAAATTGTCCAGGATGCCGACAGGTTAGAGGCCCTCGGTGCGATCGGGTTGGCTCGCGTCTTTGCGGTTTCAGGGGCGCTGGGCGTTGCCCTGTTTGATGCCGATGATCCCTTTGCTGAATCGCGCGAACTGAATGATAAAACCTTTGCGCTCGACCATTTCCAGACCAAGCTGTTGCGTCTGCCGGATACCATGCAAACCGAAATGGGCCGAGAGCTTGCGCGTCATAACGCCGATTTCCTGGTGCATTTCATGGCGAAACTGAGCGCTGAATTGCAGGGCGATTGTCTTGGCATCGATTCACAGGTATTGAGCCGATTCCAGCGCAGTCTGTCACGCTGAACTATGGTAATCTGTTCCCAGTCTTTTTCGTCCGGTTGAAGGTATGCAGGAAAAACTATCAGTGACTGAGCCCGCACTATTGCTGGCAGAGAAATCAACGGCAACGGTGCAGGATTTACTGTGCAAGCTGCTGACCATCTATGACGCCAAAACGCTGGTCAACCAACTGAATGCGCAAGGCGAGAGCCACTGGAGTCCGGCGATCCTCAAGCGGCTGGTTTCGAGCGAGCGGGCAGGCCATCGACTGAGCGAGGGGGAATTTGCTCTCCTGCAAAATCTGCTTCCACGCCCACCGGCTATTCATCCTAATTATGCGTTCCGCTTTGTCGATCTGTTTGCGGGCATCGGTGGCATACGTCATGGTTTTGAGGCGATTGGCGGGCAGTGCGTCTTCACCAGCGAATGGAACAAACACGCGGTGCGCACCTATAAAGCAAACTGGTACTGCGATCCCAACACCCATCAGTTCAATGAAGATATCCGCGATGTCACGCTAAGCCATAAAAGCGGCGTCACGGATGCTGAAGCGGCTGACCATATCCGACGCACCATTCCGGCGCATGATGTCCTGCTGGCGGGCTTTCCGTGTCAGCCGTTTTCACTGGCGGGTGTGTCCAAAAAGAACGCCCTCGGACGTGCCCATGGGTTTGCCTGCGATACGCAAGGCACACTGTTTTTTGACGTGGTGCGCATTATTGACGCACGCCGTCCGTCTGTTTTTGTGCTCGAAAACGTCAAAAATCTCAAGAGTCACGACGGCGGGAAAACCTTCCGCATTATCATGCAAACGCTTGATGAACTCGGCTACGACGTGGCCGATGCCCAGGATATGGGTGCGAACGATCCCAAAATTATCGATGGCAAACATTTCTTGCCTCAGCATCGCGAGCGGATTGTGTTGGTCGGGTTTCGCCGTGATTTAAACCTGAAAGGTGATTTTACCCTGCGGGATATTCCCTCGCTTTTTCCGGCGCATCGACCGTCCGTGGCGGAGCTCCTGGAACCGGCATTTGATGCCAAATTCATCCTGACCCCAGTGCTGTGGAAATATCTCTATCGCTATGCCAAAAAGCATCAGGCGAAGGGCAACGGCTTTGGTTTTGGGATGGTTGACCCGCTCAATCCAAACAGCGTCACCCGCACGTTGTCGGCGCGCTATTACAAAGACGGCGCTGAGATCCTCATTGACCGGGGCTGGGATAAAGCCCTTGGCGAGATCAATTTTGACGATCCGCAGAACCAACGCCATCGCCCGCGTCGGCTGACGCCGCGTGAATGCGCGCGCCTGATGGGATTTGAATCGCCCCAGGGGTACAGCTTCCGTATTCCGGTTTCTGATACCCCAGGCCTATCGGCAGTTTGGTAATTCCGTGGTCGTCCCGGCGTTTGCAGCGGTGGCAAAACTGCTGGAATCACGCATTAAACAGGCTGTCAAATTGCGCCAGGGTGAGGCCGTCAATGACGGATGTGCACAGTAAGGCGACGCGCAGCAAAAACATGCGTGCTATCGGCACGCGTGATACGGCGATTGAAAAACGGCTTTCAGGCCTGCTAACGCAAGCGGGTTTTGAGTTTCGCGTTCAGGATGCCGCGCTGGCGGGGCGGCCTGATTTTGTGCTGGATCGCTATCAGTGCATCATCTTCACCCACGGCTGTTTCTGGCATCATCACGACTGTCATCTGTTCAAAGTGCCTGCCACGCGCACTGAATTCTGGCTGGCAAAAATCGGTAAAAACGTCGAGCGTGACAGGCGCGATGTCGCCACGTTGACGGCGAGCGGATGGCGAGTGCTGATTGTCTGGGAGTGCGCGTTGCGCGGCAGGTTAAAGCTTGATGACGCTGCGCTGACGGAGCGTCTGGAAGAGTGGATCTGCGGCGGCGGTCAGGCCGCGCAGATCGATACGTCAGGAATTCATCTGCTTACGGTTTTTCCACCTCACAGGGTGTAATAATGGGTTTAGCCGGGATAAGGTATTTCCCGAGCGTGACCAGCACCACCGCCATGATAATGACACCCAGCGCTAACCACTCGACCGACGACAGCGTCTCGCCTGCAAACGTTGTCCCTAACAGCACGGCCACCACCGGGTTTACGTATGCGTAGCTGGTGGCGACGGCAGGACTGACGTTACGGATCAGGAACATATAAGAGTTAATGGCGATAATCGAGCCGAAAATGGCCAGATAACCCACCGCCAGGAAACCAGAAAGACCCGGCATGGCCGTGAGTTTTTCACCTGTGATCGTTGATGCAACTAACAGCACGATTCCCGCTGCCAGCATCTCAATAGCGCCCGCCATCATCCCGGACGGTAATTCGATGCGCGACCCCAGGACGGAACCAAACGCCCAGCTCAGGGAACCCATCAGGATCAACAGCGCTCCCCACGGATTGCCGCTCAGGTTGCCGCCGCTGTTAAGCAAAATAATTCCCGCCAGGCCAATACCAATGCCCATCCATTCCAGTTTGCGGGTGCGAATGCCGAACAGACGGCTAAAGCACAGCGTAAACAGGGGAACCGTCGCGACCACCACCGCCGCAATGCCTGACGGCACGTTCTGATGCTCTGCCACCGTAACAAAACCATTGCCGACAGCGAGCAGAAGCAGGCCGATCAGCGCCGCGTTTATCATCGGACGCAGCGGGGGTAATCGATGACCACGGAGCAGTAAGAAGGCCAGCAGCAACACGCCAGCCGATAAAAAGCGGATGCCCGCCATCATTAGCGGGGGCCAGCTTTCCACACCGACGCGAATGACAAAATAGGTGGAACCCCAAATGATATAGAGCGAAAAAAGTGCTCCAATAAGCGGTAATAGTTGCCTGAAACGCATAGTCCCTCACGGCGAATTAAAAAGGTCGCTCATAGTAAACGTCAAAACTATCGTGCTGGCGAGTGCTTTAGTTGTATCAATGATGTGAATTATTTGTTGACTTAAGGCATGGGTTTCGAGGTTCTGATTTTTACTCCATACTATTCACTTAATTATCAAAATAAGAAGGATCAGATTTTGGCAGGAAGTAGCTTATTAACATTATTGGATGATATTGCCACGTTGCTGGACGACATATCGCTGATGGGGAAACTGGCCGCGAAAAAGACGGCCGGTGTATTGGGTGACGACCTATCGCTTAACGCACAGCAAGTGTCTGGCGTTCGCGCCAACCGTGAGCTGCCCGTGGTGTGGAGCGTGGCAAAAGGTTCACTTCTCAATAAGGTGATTCTGGTGCCGCTGGCGCTGCTGATCAGCGCGTTTATTCCGTGGGCCATCACGCCGCTGTTAATGATAGGCGGTGCGTTCCTCTGTTATGAGGGCGTTGAGAAGGTGCTGCACTCTTTTGCCTCACGTAAGGATGAGGAGACACCGCAGGCTCGCCAGCAGCGCCTGGAGGCGCTCGCCGCGAAGGACCCGCTCGCCTTTGAACGCGATAAGGTCAAAGGCGCAATTCGTACCGATTTTATTCTGTCGGCAGAAATCGTCGCCATCACGCTGGGGATTGTTTCAGAAGCCCCGCTGCTGAATCAGGTGCTGGTGCTCTCCGGTATCGCGATCGCCGTAACGATTGGCGTTTATGGCCTTGTCGGGGTGATCGTTAAGCTCGATGACATGGGCTACTGGCTGGTGGATAAATCCAATAGTCTGGCAAGAATCATCGGTAAAGGATTGCTGGTGCTGGCGCCATGGCTAATGAAAAGCTTGTCGGTGATCGGCACGCTGGCGATGTTCCTGGTGGGCGGTGGGATTGTGGTGCATGGTATTGCACCGCTGCACCACGCCATTGAACATTTTGCGCAAGGACAGGGGAGTGTGATGTCTGCCATTTTACCGACGATCGTGAACCTGGTGATTGGCTTTATTATTGGTGTCATCGTCATCGCGGGCGTGAAAGGTATCGCAAAACTGCGCGGTGTTTCGCACTAATTGTTCTTTGCGCGCTATGGAAAAAGGGCCATTCCTCGTCTAGATTGAAACAGTTTCACCCTGATACTGGAGGCGGTTATGGTCTTTGTGGTCAGTGATGAAGTTAAGCCTAAAAACGGTGGCCCACGTATGATTGTCACGGGATATTCCAGTGGCATGGTGGAATGCCGGTGGCATGACGGTTTTGGCATCAAGCGAGAAGCTTTTCGTGAAGAGGAGCTACTGCCGGGTGACAAACCGCAGCGACGCGAGACGGCTTAATCACGTAAAGCCCGGCATGTCCGGGCTTTTTGTTGGCTATCGCTTCAGGCGACACTTGTCTTAATGTATCGAACCGTCGGGCTTAGGTATGATGCGTAGAGTAAAGATGTGATCAGGGAGTTTGTGTGCAGCGCGAGACCTTTGTCATCAAGAAAAATCTGCTGGAACGGTTACGTCACCACCCCGGTCAAATTGTTAACGCGTGTTTTCTGGTCGTCCTCATTTTTTCCACCATTCTGACATGGCGAGAAGTCGTTGTGCTGGAAGAGGCTTATATTTCAAGCCAGCAAAATCATCTGCAAAATGTAGCCAACACGCTGGACCGGCAGCTCCAGTACAGTGTCAATAAACTGCTCTTTTTCCGTCAGAGCATGGGTGATGCGTTGCAAACGCCGCTTGGTTTTCGCGTATTACAAGATGCGGTCCAGAATTTTAACACTCTGCGTGCAAAACCCTTCTGGCAGCTGGAAGTTGAGCAGCGGCGTGCGCTGCCGATAAACGGCGTGTCTGATGGCATGGTTACGCAAACAACACTTCTGGCGCGCGATGATAAGCGGATCGGCAGAGAACTCTCTGCTGCACTGGAGGTGGGCTATTTACTGCGCCTCGCCGTCTCGCACGCCAACAATAAAGAAAAGGGCGTCACATACGTCTCGCGTGCGGGATTTTTTGTTTCGACGCTGCCCGCCGCGCTTAACACGTCCATCATATCCCGTTACTACGATCTGGTGACGCGCCCCTGGTTCACCCAACAGACTGACCGCGGCAATCGAGCACGTGCGGTGCGCTGGTTTATGGCTCCCTTTATCGCGGGACAAAATGAACGCCTCATCACCGCCAGCGTGCCGGTGTATCAGGACAACTACTGGTATGGCGTGCTGGCGATGGATTTCACGCTGCCAACCATGACCCAGCTGCTGATGGACGCCGTTGATCAGCACAAAGACGGTGAATACCAGCTGTATGACAACCGCCTCAATCTGATTGCGACCTCTGAAGAAAACACCGAACGCGTCACGCAGTTTGATGCGCAAGAACTCGCTCAAATCGCGCATGCGGTGGAGAGCGATACTCAGGGAGGGCTGCGGTTGAGCACGCAGTTCATCAGTTGGGAGCGGCTGGAGCACTTTGATGGGCTGGTGCTGCGTGTTCACTCCCTCAAAGAGGGCGTTCGGGGCGATTTTGGTAGTATCAGTATTGCCCTGGCATCGCTGTGGGCGCTCTTTACCGCGACGCTGTTGATTTCGTGGCTGGTGATCCGTCGGATGGTAAGCAACATGTATACGCTGCAAAATTCATTGCAGTGGCAGGCCTGGCACGATCCGCTCACCCGGCTCAACAACCGCCGTGCGCTCTTTGATCGGGCAAAGGCTCTGGCCGAGGAGTGCCGTCAGCAGCAGCTGCCGTTCTCGGTCATTCAGCTCGATCTCGACCATTTCAAAAGCATTAACGATCGATTTGGTCATCAGGCGGGGGACAAAGTGCTGGCCCACACGGCCCGGCTGATTAAGCACGCGTTGCGAAATAGCGATGTGGCAGGGCGAGTGGGCGGTGAGGAGTTCTGCGTTGTGCTGCCGGGCGCGACAGCGGAGCAGGCGGCTGGTGTGGCGGAACGTATTCGGGTCTCCATTCATCGAAAAGAGATCCTGGTGAAGAAGAGCACCACGGGGCGGGTTAGCGCTTCGCTTGGCGTCAGCAGCACGGAAGAGAACGCCAGTTTTGATTTTGAGCAATTGCAGTCCATTGCCGATGCGCGTCTCTATCTGGCGAAACAGCAGGGGAGAAATCAGGTGGTGTGTCGCGGTCCGGATAAAAAATGATCCAGCCCTTCTCGCCAGCCCTCAGGCCCTGCCTGTTGAGTGTGATACACCCGCTCCGGGATATCCTCCTGGAGCCGGATACCGAGTCGATTGATGCTTTTCACAACTACGGCGTAATCGACGTTATCAAGCAGCGGGGCGTCGTTTGGACCGTCGCCAAGGCCAATGGTGGTCGGCACAAAACCCTCGCGCTTACGGTACTCATCAATTAACCAGTTCACCGCCTGATCTTTCCCGCCGCGCGCGTCGAGAATGTGCCAGAACCGTGCGCCCTGGATGAATTTAAATCCCATCTGAGCCAGCTCAGCCTCAAACTTTGTCATCTGTTCGTCGCTATCGCGCCAGATTAGGGTCACCGACGCCTCATGCAGTCGCGCCAGGGATGACCTTTCGCGATTAAGCCCGGTCCACTCGCCGATAACCCGTTCATCAACATCATCAAACGTCGTGAATTTATAGCCGTCGCGCTCGCGCAGCGGGTTAATCACAGCGCAAATGTCGCTGTGCGGCGTGCCATTGATCAGCCGTGGCGCATCGGGATGGTCATCCCAACGCACATCCAACTGAATCACCGCGCCGTTCTCGGCAATAAACGGCAAGCCCTCCAGCCCCAAATCCTGCTGGATCTCAAGCGTTTCAGCGGCCGTTTTGCTGCTGCACAAAATGACCGGAATCTGATGGTCTTGCAGCTTATCCAGCCACGGAGAGGCGGGACGCCAGTCGTAGGTATGGATATCCAGCAGGGTTCCATCCAGATCGGTAAAGACTAAAAGCGTCTCCTTGAGTAAAGACATGGCATCTCCTGATTAACCGTTGTTTCAGAACGGACCTAAGATAAATCCTAAAGCTAATCGTGCGTTTTTGTTCCCGATAATGGAAACGATCCCAACAACCCTTGTGCTGGCAGGCGTTGGGGATTTATAACCAAAACTGAGGGTTATAGATGAATGTATTTATGATCGGAATATATCCTTGTCATGCAAAATAATTGGGGATAAGGTAAATCCCACATCAGATTTCCTGGTGTAACGAATTTACAAGTGCTTCTTGCATAAGCAAGTTCATCCCGGTCATCCCCATGACCGGGATTTTTTTTCGCCTCAGCGATTCACTTCCGTCACGCTAAAATCATGGATATCTAACTCAAACGCCTCTGCCAGTTCGCGGTAGGTGTGGTAGTCATGCCCGTTGACGACCACACGTGTGGGGTCATCTTCCGTGCGCCGCACTTCGCTTTCACTGATCTCATTGATGGCGGCCAGCAGGGCATCGACATCCACGTTCACTTCTCGCTTGGCGGTCTCGCTGTACTCTTTCGCGGTTTTCATCACGCATACCTCATTTCACCGGATTCAGCGTTAAGTATAGACTGCCCACAAAAGCGGCAATCATTCAGGCAGGCGCTGCCAGTTGTTGCGAATTGTTCTACACTGGCTCAAAACCACAGGAGGATTTTATGAAGGTCAACGATCGGGTAACCGTAAAGACAGACGGTGGACCGCGCCGTCCGGGCGTAGTGCTGGCAGTAGAACAATTTAGTGAAGGCGTGATGTACCTGGTGTCACTGGAAGATTATCCGCTGGGGATCTGGTTCTTTAACGAGATGGGGCATTCCGACGGGATCTTTGTCGAACTCGCTGAGTAGCGGCGTGTCGGGTGAGATACTGCTTACCCGACTCACTTCATCGAACGAAAAATCTCTGGCGAGGCCAGAGATTGATGGGGTGCAGAGGAGAATAAAATGATTAACGCATGTTCACGAAAATGCCATTTGTCACATTATCCGTCAGACGAACAACATGATAGATAACTTGTTTATTATGCGTTTTAATTTTCCTTTTAATATTTCCCTTATGTGAGGAAACGGTTTTTGCTTTGATATTCATCTGGTCGGAAATCTGAATTGTCCCTTGCCCCGCCATCCACATTCGCAACATACTCGATTCAGTACGGCTTAATGATAACGTGGGTAAGTTAAATTCTCCTACACTCTTCGCTTCTTTATTTAAATAATCACCCAAAATGTCATCCAGTGACTCGGGTTTAATCGACTTCGAACTGATCAATAAGTTTTTACGCACTAACAAATATTCATCGAAATGGATATTCGCAATTGCCATAAAAACAATAAACAGGGTTTTAGGATGCTGATTAATGATTTGCTTAATGTGCTGACTGTTGGCTGGATCGTGAATGAAACAGTCCTCATTAATAAACACCACGCCTGGCTTGTAAGCTTCACAAGCGGCTGCAAGTTCGTCAACATCATGTACATCATTGACGTCTCGTTTTTTGACCCCTCTACTTGCAAGATACCCGGTTAGCCCTAGCCGGGTGTAACTGCATAAATCCATAATGATCGTTGACATGGCATACCCTCACTCAATGCGTAACGATAATTCACCATCTGCCTGAGAGCTCAAAACAGCCATACGGGATGGATAAAAAAGGTATTAAACCTGTGAGCAATACAAAGACTTTCAGGCGAACTCACTATCCCGTAAAGTTACGTATAATTTGCCAGGAATCATCTTAAAGTAAAGTAAATATTAAAGTATTGTGAAGGGCATAAAAACAAATAAACCGCACCAGATATATCCTGGTAGATGTTTTTCAGCTTTTATTTTAGGAATATCCTCAGAGAGACAATATAAAACATCAGGGGTTAATATTTCGGGGTAGCTCACGAACAATATCGGATAAGAGGTTGAATATTTCGCTAAATAAATGCTCGCAGAAAGGTGCAATCAGCGGCATTAATAGTCCCATCAAGATCAAACCGACCGTCAGGGTGATGGGGAAGCCGATGACAAATACGGAGAGCTGCGGTGCCATTCGGTTCAGCAAGCCCAGAGACAGGTTCACGGTCAGCAGGAGGGTGATGACCGGCAGCGCCAGCATCAGTCCATTAATGAAAATCAGCCCTGCGGCACGGGTCAGTGCCAGAAACGCGTTGCTGTTCACCGGATTGCCGCCGATGGGCAAGGTATGGAACGTGTCCACCAGCATCGAAATCAGCCACAGGTGACCATTGAATGTCAGGAACAGCAGCATAGCCAGCATATCAATCACGCGGGCCAGCACGGGCATATTGAGGTGGCTGCCAGGGTCAAAGAAGGTGGCGAATGATAACCCCATCTGCAGGCCGATAAGTTCACCCGCGGTACGAATCGCCGCAAAGGCGAGCTGCATGGTGAAACCAATCGCCACGCCGATCAGCACCTGCTGAAGCGCAAGCCAGACTGCTTGCGGAGAGAAAATAGGGATATTCACCGGTGGCAACGTCGGCGCAATCACGAACGTAATCAACATTCCCAGGCCAATTTTGACCCGTTTAGGAATCGATTTTTCGCTCAGTATGGGCGCCGTCATGATCAACGCCATTACACGCAGTAGTGGCCAAAAATAGAGGCCAAGCCACTCCATGAATTGATCGCTGGTGAAATGTAGCATTCAGATAATCAGCCGATAATGTACGGCAGATTGGTAAACAGGTTGCGCATGTAATCGAGCAACAGATTGAGCATCCACGGTCCGGCAACAATTATGGTCACGAACACAGCGATGATTTTAGGAATGAACGACAGCGTCATTTCGTTAATCTGAGTAGCGGCTTGCAAAATACTGATCACAAGACCGGTAACCAGGGCCACTAACAGCAAGGGCGCGGCAACGGAAATGGCGACTTTCATCGCTTCCGTGCCCATCATCATGACCGATTCGGGTGTCATTGCGCGCTCCTCAACTGTAGAAACTTTGCGCCAGCGACCCGACAAGCAATTGCCAGCCGTCTACCAGTACGAAAAGCATAATCTTAAAGGGCAGGGCAATGGTGGCAGGGGGCACCATCATCATACCTAACGCCATCAGCACGCTGGCGATCACCAGGTCGATAATCAGGAACGGGATAAAGATCGTAAAACCAATCTGGAAGGCCGTTTTCAGCTCACTGGTGACGTAGGCCGGCAGCAAAATGCGCATTGGCACAGCTTCGGGCCCCTGAATCGGTCCCTCGTTAGCCAGACGAGCAAACAGCGCGAGATCCGCTTCACGCGTCTGACGCAGCATAAATTCACGCAGCGGCTGCGCGCCTTTTTCCAGCGCCACCTGCATGGAAATTTTATCTTCACTGAACGGCTGATAAGCGTCGGCATAAATTTTATCGATGACCGGCGACATAATAAAGAAAGTGAGGAACAGCGCTAAACCGAGCAACACCTGGTTAGGCGGTGCGGACGGTGTACCCAGCGCGTTTCGCAGTAAACCAAAGACGATAATGATGCGCGTAAAACTGGTCATCATCAGCAAAACAGCCGGGATAAACGTCAGAGAGGTGATAAAGACCAGCGTCTGCACCGGCAAAGACCAGCTTTGTCCTCCTCCAGCCATCGGAGTGGAAATCAGGCCTGGCAATTGCGCATAGACGGCGGGAGCAAACAGGGCGAGGCCTGCAAGCGTAAGGGACAACAAACGGCGCATCACGATCTCCCGGAACGCTTAAGCAAACTCTTTAACACGGACTGAAAATCCGCTGGATTCTCTGCGGTATCCTCGCCCGCAACGGGCGCAGGAGGCAGTTTATGAAGCACATTGATGTGTGATGCGGTGACGCCAAGTACCAGGCGCGCATCTTCAACGTCGACAATAATCACGCGCTCGCGTGGGCCCAGCGAGGTGCTGGCACTCACTTTCAAACCGCGCGTGTTGGCGGTTTTACCCGCCAGACCAAAGCGTTTCGCGAGCCACGCCATAATCAAAATAAAGGCAATAATACCCAACAGCGCACCGCTTACCTGAAGCAGCGGTGAGCCTGGAACCGCAGAGGGCTGCGAGACAATTGCCTGGGTTTTCATACTTAACGGCTCAGACGACGCATACGTTCGGAAGGGGTGATGATGTCAGTGATACGAACACCGTATTTATCAGCCACAACCACAACTTCGCCCTGAGCAATCAAATAGCCGTTGATCAGGATGTCCAGCGGTTCACCCGCCAGGCCATCAAGTGCGACAACGGAGCCCTGCGTCAGGCGCAGCAACTCTTTGATGGTCATACGCGTACGACCCAGCTCAACAGTCAGCTTGACCGGGATATCCATAATCAGATCGATATCCTGCAGGGTACCGCTCACGTCACCGCCGCCTAACTGCTGGAACACCGCATCCGCAGCGCTTTTGCTCGCGGGTGCCTGTTGCTCGTTCAATGCATCAGCCCACAGATCGTCCAGCGCTCCGCCGTTTGCATCGGACGGATTGTTCATATCACTCATTTGGGCTGTTCCTCATTCAGCGAATTCAATATCGGATTGATCAAGTGCTCAACACGTAGCGCGTATTGACCGTTTACGGTGCCGTACTGGCTGGTCAATACAGGTACGTCATCCACATGGGCAATAATACGGTCAGGTTTTTCTATCGGCAGAACATCGCCCGGTTGTAATTTCAGTATCTGAGATAACCGTAGCGGAATATCCGCAAAGCTTGCCACCAGTTCCAGCTGCGAGTGCTGAACCTGACGGACCAGATTCTCACGCCAGTTCTGATCTTCGTTGCGGGAGTTTTCCAGCGGCGGGTTAACCAGCACTTCACGCAGAGGTTCGATCATGCTGAACGGCAGACAAATATTAAATTCGCCGGTCAGGTTACCGATCTCAACGTGGAAAGGTGTGTTCACCACGATGTCATTCGGTGACGTCGTGATGTTGGTGAATTTTACCTGCATCTCGGAACGCACATACTCCACTTCCAGCGGGTTGATCGCTTTCCATGCGTCGCTGTACGACTCAAGCGCCAGCTTCAGCATGCGGTTGATCACGCGCTGTTCAGTATGCGTAAATTCGCGTCCTTCCACCTTCGTCGGGAAGCGACCGTCGCCACCAAACAAGTTATCGACCGCGATAAACACCAGGCTCGGAGAAAACACGAACAGGCCAGTGCCACGCAGCGGTTTCAGATGGATCAGGTTAAGGTTAGTTGGCACCGGCAGGTTGCGGGCAAACTCATGATACGGCTGAATGCGGATCGCACCGACGGTAATGTCCGGGCTACGACGCAGCAGGTTGAACAGGCCCATACGGAACTGTCGTGCAAAACGTTCGTTGATGATCTCCAGCGCCTGAAGGCGCTCGCGCACCACGCGACGCTGGGTATTGGGATCGTAGGGACGAATTTCAGGCTCGCCGCCCAGACCCGGTTTTGGATCATCGCTCTTCTCGCTGTCGCCGTTAAGCAGCGCATCGATTTCCGCTTGAGAAAGAATACTATCGCCCATGTCTCTACCGCAGGATAAAAGCTGTGTACAGAACGTCAGTGACTTCCTGCTTAGGTTGACCGGTTACCAGTGGCGGTGCCAGCGTTTGCTTGATGGCCTCGACCAGCTTCTGCTTACCGTCATCAGTTGACAGCCCAGTGGCGTCCTGACGAGAGAACAGCAGCAGCAGGCGGCTACGGACTTCGGGTAAATAGTCACTCAGACGAGTGCGCGTTGCTTCGTCTTTCAAACGCAATGTAATGCCGATATAAAGCACGCGATCCGCGTCACCGAGGTTAACGGTAAACGTATCCATTGGGAAAAAGACCGGGGCCGGAGGCGGTGGGGGTTCTGCTTTAGCAGTGGCTGACGGCGCTTGCTGCGACCGCCAGTAACTATAGCCAGCAGTGGCGCATGCGGCGAGCGTAATCAACACCAGCAGCGGGATCCAAATGGAACGCTTGCCTTTTTTGGTGATTGCGGAGTCAGTCATCGGTTACGTGCTTCCTGTTTCGGTACAGCTAATAGAGTGATTATCCCGTGTTCTGCTTTGGTCAAAGCGTGGAACAAACGAAGATAATCACGTTACCTCTGGCGTTTAGGCAAAGATGTCTACCGCGCCATTTCCGCGAGCTGCAGACTGTAATGCCGCAGGCGTGATCAGCAATTCATCATTTTCATCGCCCATTTCGCCCTGTTGGCCGGAACGAGAAGCATGCTGTTGCTGCTGGAAAGACGACTGCTGCTGGTTCGCAGAGCTGTCACTGCTGATGGTGCTTTGCGATAACTGAATGCCGTTTTCTGCAAGCTGCGTGCGCAGCATTGGGAGTGCCGCTTCCAGTGCAGAGCGCACGTGACCGTTGGCAGAAATCATCTGCAATTGAGCCTGGTTATCATCCATTTTAATAGAGATTTGAACTTGACCCAAATCTTCAGGATGTAAACGCAGCTCTGCGCTCTGCTGTCCCTGCTTAGTGAACAGCGTCACGTGTTGGCTGATCGCCTGTTGCCACTCATGCGTGCCCAGCGGCTGGCTCAGTAATGGCGCGGAGGCGACATTCGTGGCGGCCGGGGGCGTTGTGACGTTTGCCATGATCGGTGCGAGAGATGCAGAAGGTGACGCGGACGAGAACGCACTTGCGGCTTCATGCTTTTCAACCGCGGCGGCGGCAACCGGCGTCAACTGCGCGCTGGCGAGCAGCTTGCTGTCCACATCAGTGGTCTGCGCTTTGGTTTTGCCGAGGGTAGACCCATCATCATTCAGTGCCGCCTGACGGCCAACGCCTGGCTGTGAGAGTGCCGCCTGCGTGGTGACCGCGTTCACGTCGTTAGCTGGCGTAGCCCGCGCCGTCGCGGTTTGCTGATGCGGAAGCATCGCCATTAACGCGCTTAACCCGGCCAAATCTTCTTCGCTCAGATCGCTTTTGCTGTCTTCTTTTTGTGCGTCAGCCACAAGCGTTTTCAACGCATCGCTGTGCGTCGCAGGCAACAGGCCGGAAACCAGACTCTGGAGAGTCGTTTCTGCCGTGGCTGCTTGCGCCGCTTCGTCGGTTTTGAACAGATCCTGACGCGCCAGCAGAGAGGCGAGTTTGCTCGGGATGGCGCTATCGCCGTCCTGTAATAAGGCCGCTTTCGACAGTTTGCCGCCAGCCGCTTTAAGATCGGCCAACGTCAACGGCGCGTCTTTTCCCTGACCTGCGGCGTCGGTTAATGCACCTGCCAGCAGAGAGAGAAAATCTTGCGCGCCATCCGCGCCTTTACCCGTCTGCGTACCGCCAGGCAGGTCGCTGTCGGTCATCAGCAGTTGTTGCAGTGTGATCATTCAGATTTCCTCATTGATGCGCGCTGGGCAAACTCATCCATTTTTTTCTGATCAAGCCGGTTCTCGGCAAGCAGTGTCGCAGCGCTCTGTCGGTCCTGTAACGTTGTCCAGGCCTGAAGCCGCTGCTTCTTCTCACGCCAGAAATCAAGCGCCTTTTCCACTTTTTGGTTCCACTGGGTAAGCTGTTGGCGATGCTGTTCAATCGCTTTTTCCAGCGTCAGAATAAACTGTTGATAGTTAATCCAGCGCTGACTGCCAATGCCCTGTGTCATATCGGTATTCAGGTTGGTACGGTATTCGTGCTGATAATCGATCAGCATCGATAACTGTTCTTCGGCCTGCTGACAGCCCCGCCGCATCGCACCAAGTTGTAATGCGGCATCGTCCACTTCTTTTTCAGCCAGATCTTTCAGCGTAGCTAATGCGCCATGTTGCGCCATAATCTCCGCCCTCCACCTTTATTACACCTGCGGGAAAATAAGCTCTAACGCTTGCGTTGAGTCTTCCCAGTCGGCACGTTCAAAAATACCTTGTTGCAAGAAAGCTTCCAGCTGCGGCCAAACGGCAATGGCCTTGTCGAGCATCGGATCGCTGCCTTTGGCATACGCGCCCACGCTCACCAGGTCTCGGTTACGCTGGAAACTTGAAAGGAGTTGTTTAAAGTTACGCACGCGGGCGTAGTGCTTTTCAGAGATAAGCGAGGTCATGGCACGGCTGATTGAGGCTTCAATATCAATCGCCGGATAGTGACCGGCTTCCGCGAGTCGACGCGACAGCACAATGTGGCCGTCAAGTATCGCGCGCGCGGAGTCAGCAATCGGGTCCTGCTGGTCATCGCCTTCGGTCAGTACCGTATAAAACGCGGTTACGGAACCGCCACCGGTAATCCCGTTACCCGCACGCTCAACCAGCGCCGGAAGTTTGGCAAAGACTGACGGCGGATAGCCTTTGGTCGCCGGTGGTTCACCGATGGCGAGCGCAATTTCACGCTGAGCCATCGCATAACGCGTCAGGGAATCCATAATCAGCAGCACGTGTTGACCGCGGTCGCGAAAATCTTCTGCAATGCGTGTGGCGTACGCCGCGCCCTGCATACGCAGCAGCGGAGAAACGTCCGCTGGCGCGGCGATCACCACGGAGCGTGCGCGGCCTTCCGCACCGAGAATGTTCTCGATAAAGTCTTTAACTTCACGACCACGTTCGCCAATCAGGCCCACGACGATCACGTCCGCCTGGGTGTAACGCGCCATCATGCCGAGAAGGACGGATTTACCGACACCCGACCCGGCAAACAGACCCATACGCTGCCCACGACCCACGGTCAGCAGGGCGTTGATCGGACGGACGCCCGTATCAAGCACATGTTCGATTGCTGTACGTTGCAGCGGGTTAACGGGCTGGGTGATCAGCGCGCCGGTTTCGGTGGTATCAGGGGAGGGCAGGCCATCAAGCGGTTTGCCTGCGCCATCCAGTACACGGCCTAACAGCGCCGGACCGAGTGGCAATTGCTTGCCGCTGTGCAGCCCGTCACCGGAATTATTTTTGGCGTAAACGCGCGCGCCGGGCAAAATGCCTTCGACTTCTTCCAGCGGCATCAAAAACAGGCGTTGGCCGTTAAAGCCAACGACTTCACTTTCGACTTCTTGCGTGTCGTTACCATCCTGACGCTCAATCACGCAGGTTGCACCGAGCGGGAGCTGCAAGCCTGTGGCTTCCAGCACCAGGCCGGTTGCGCGGGTCAGACGACCATAACGACGCACGGAAGGCAGCTGCGCCATTTTCGTTTCGAAGTTATCGAGCGTGTTCAACCAACGCGTGAGTCGGGCTGTCATCAGATCACTCCCGGTGCAGCCAGACGGCAAAGTTCCTGCCAGCGCGTCGCCACGCTCGCATCCAGATCGCCTTCATCAGCGGAGACTTTACAACCGCCATGATGCAACGCCGGATCGCCACGCAGACGCCAGCCGTGCAGGCTAAGCGTGGCGCCAAGCATCTCTTCGACGCGCTGTAAATCGTCGGGATGAACGCGCAGCTGAGGTTTACCGCTGAATAACGGTTCCTGCTGGAGTAATCCCTGAATCTGTTTGATCAGCGACGAATTGTCTACCGGAGGCGTATGACCAATCACCTGACGCGCAGCTTCCAGCGCCATTTGCATCAGACGCGAGGCAATGACGCTATCCAGCGCGTCCAGGGTATTTTGAAATTCACTGACTAATTGCTGCATGCGGGCGTTGATCGGCGCTTGCTGCTGACGCGACTGCTCCAGACCTTGTTCAAGGCCTTTTGCCAGGCCTTCCTGATAACCTTGCTCGTGTCCTTTCTGGCGGCCTTCATTCATACCTGAGGTGTAACCCTGCTCATGCGCTTGCATTTGCAGTTGTGCCAGCATCTGAACGCGCTGCTCTTCTTCCGTCAGCTCCGGTTGTTCTTCAGCGTCACTGTCTTCGTCGCTCAGAGCGACCATCGCAGGCATAAATTCTGTGACAGGAGGCGCAAGGTCGTCTGGCGTCCAGCGCTTCCACGGCAGCTCATTAGACATATGCGTCGTCTCCGCCGCCAATCACCATCTCGCCGGTCTCTGCCAGACGACGAACAATAAGCAGGATCGCTTTCTGTTCGTTTTCCACCTGAGACAGACGAACCGGGCCACGGTTGGCAAGGTCGTCGCGCAGGATATCCGCCGCACGCTGAGACATGTTGCGCAGGAATTTCTCGCGCAACGGCTGCTCGGCGCCTTTGAGTGCGATAAGCAGGGATTCGGAGTCCACTTCCTGAAGCAGGCGCTGGACGCTGCGATCGTCGACTTCGACCAGGTTTTCGAACAGGAACATCTCGTCGATAATTTTCTGCGCCAGCTCGCCGTCGAATTCGCGAACAGCGGACATAACCGCCTCTTCCTGCTGCGTTTTCATCAGGTTGATAATTTCTGCCGCCGTTCTCACGCCGCCCATTTTGCTGCGCTTGAGGTTTTGACCATCGAGCAGGCTGTTGAGCACTTCGGTCAGCTCCGCCAGCGCCGCTGGCTGGACACCGCCGAAGGTGGCGATACGCAGCATCACATCGTGACGCAGACGTTCGTCGAACAGCGCCAGAATATCGGCCGCCTGCGCACGTTTGAGGTGCACAAGGATGGTGGCGATGATCTGCGGGTGCTCGTCGCGAATAAGGTCGGCGGCACTCTGCGGTTCCATAAAGTTAAGCGTTTCGATACCGCTGGCGGTATCGCGCGTTTCGAGAATATCCTCCAGCAGGCTGGAAGCACGCTCTTCGCCCAGGGCTTTCACCAGAACCGTACGCAGGTATTCGTTGGCATTGACGTTAAGCGCTGCAAACTGCTCAGCTTCACGCTCAAACTCGGCCAGCACGTCGGTCAACTGTGAATTCGAAATCTGACGCACGTTAGCCATGGCCTGGCTCAGCGTCTGGACTTCGCGGTCGGAGAGGTGTTTAAACACCTCTGCCGCACGATCTTCACCGATGGTCATCAGCAGGATGACGCTTTTATCTGTTCCTGAAAGCGTAGTATTACTCATGGTCGTTACTCATCCACTGGCGGATGACCAGCGCGACGACGCGCGGATCGTTGTCTGACATTTCGCGAATGCGCTGGCTCATCACCTCAGCGCCCAGGCGCTGATTCACACGGCGTTGCTGCGTCTGTTCGTCTTTACTCAGGCGAACTTCCACGGCTTCTTCTATATCCTGACGCGCATTCATCATTTCTTGCGCGGCTTTGGCTTCCTCAGCGCGACGGGTGAGCTGCGGACGAATCGCTTTACGCCACAGCAGCCATGCCACAATCAGAACCAACAGCCAGCGGCCAGCGGACATCATCTGTTCGATAAACGACTGCTGTTGCCAGAACGGCAGTTCACCACCGGTCTCGTCAGTCGCAGTGAACGGCGAGTTCACGACGTTAAGTGAGTCACCGCGTTTTTCGGTAAAGCCCATCGCCTCGCGGGTCAGGTCTTCAATCTGTTTCATCTGATCGGTGGTCAGCGGCAGAGGCTTACCGTCCGGGAGCGTTTTATAGTTCACGACGACCGCTACCGACAGGCGCTGGACATCGCCAACGTTCATCTTGGTGTGGCGAATCGTACGGTCAACTTCGTAGTTAGTCGTTTCGTTACGGCTGCTATTGCGTGGGCCCGCGTTGGCTGCCGTCGACGTAGTCTGCTGTTGCTGATTATTCTGCTGACCGTTTTGTTGTCCGTTCTGCTGGTTAGCAGGCGGTGTCGAGATCGGTGCGTTGTTGGCCGGCGCAGGCTGATTAGAGAGTGCGCCCGGCACGCCGCCAGGATTCTGGCCGCCAATCTGTTCGGTGGTGTTCAACTGACGTGAACGCATCACGGCCTGAGCGGCATCGCCGTTCGGGCTGTACTGCTCTTCCGTCTGCTCTTTATTGTCAAAGTTGATTTGCGCGGTAACCTGCGCATGAATGTTGCCGCTGCCCACGATAGGGCCAAGGATCGCTTCGATGCGGCGCTGAATGCGGCCTTCAACATCGTTGGCATATTTCAGCTGCGCGTCGTTGAGGTCGCGACTGCTGGTGTTGGATTGCGTCAGCAGATGACCGCTCTGGTCGACGACGGTCACGTTGCCTGTTGGTAAACCGGCAACGGCGCTGGAGACCAGGTGGGTCACCGCGCTGATTTGCCCTTCATCCAACGCGCGGCCCGGTTCGAGAGTAACGGTCACCGATGCGGATGGATTCTTCTGCTCGCGCACGAAGAGAGACGGTTTTGGCATCGCCAAATGGACGCGAGCGGTTTTAACCGGACCCAGCGTTTCAATGGTGCGCGCCAGTTCACCTTCCAGCGCACGCTGGTAGTTGATCTGCTCGCTAAACTGGCTGATACCGAACTTTTCCTGATCCAGCAGTTCAAACCCGACCGCACCGCCTTTCGGCAGGCCTTGCTGGGCAAGACGTAAACGCAGTTCGTGAACTTTATCGGCTGGGACTTCAATCGCGCCGCCGTTATCAGCGAAACGATAAGGAATATTCAATTGGGTTAGCTGCGTGACGATAGCCCCGCCATCCTGATCGGACACGTTGCTATACAAGGTGCGGTAGTCGGGGCTTTTCGCCCACAAGACCATCGCAACGAGAATCGCAATAGCCGCGGCACCAGCCACGATCAATGGGATTTTAGGGTTCGCACGCAGGCGGTTCATCCACTCGAGCGATTTATTTTGCGATGCCGTTGCTGCTGTTGCAGTCATAGCGCACCTCGCGGCTCAATGTGGATTACGTTATTTGTGTAAAGAAACAAAATGACTCCCGGGTCGGCAAACACGACAAAAGGCCCATATTTATGGCCCCGCCATTATTTGATGAATTGAGATTTTCTATGCGTCAAATAACCCGTTTTTTTAACGCTATTTAGCGGCATTATCTCATTGACAAGGTGCTAGTCTTGCCGCTGATAAAAAACCATCCAGGGGAGAGTCATGGCAATACAGGGCATTGAAGGGGTGATCAGTCAGTTGCAGGCAACGGCGATGACGGCCCGTAATACGAGCGTGGCGGACACACAGCCGGAAATCAGCTTTGCAGGACAACTTCACGCCGCGCTCGATCGCATCAGCGATACGCAAAACGCTGCGCGTACGCAGGCGGAGAAGTTCACTCTCGGCGAACCTGGCGTGGCGTTGAACGACGTGATGACCGATTTGCAGAAATCGTCTGTCTCTTTACAGATGGGCATTCAGGTACGAAATAAGCTGGTCACGGCGTATCAAGAAATGATGTCGATGCAGGTGTAGGTCAGTTAACCTACTGAAAAAATCACTTAGTAGGACATGATCTCACGGCGTGGGGCATGGGTGGGGAAACTCGGATCATTTCTTGTGCAAGATGATCCCTTGTTCTTGATTGCTTTCGGCCATCCATGAACTGTATATGCGGTAAATCCTCAGAACGTCAGAGCGCCCCATTTGCTTAGCGGTGAACGTTAGGCTTGCTCCAGCCGTTAATCAACAGCATGCCTGGCGAGATTTACTTTGCGATAGCAAATCCGGCGCGCCGCATTGTCGTTTCCCATCTCCTATTTATTACTTCTCTTATTCATCAACATTTACGGTGTAGCCACACTATTTCCTGTTGCTATCTGTAGGTAGAACACGAAAGTGCATGGATGTATGTCACTTCTGCCAAACTGCCTTAGCTTTACCGCCACGAGTATAAAAAAAAGCTAAAAGCAGACTGTGTTTCTCCGGAAAAGCTGCGACGCTACCGTCTATGTTTTAGGACACACTTAAATAGCGTCGCATTGCCTTACGATTAAGGATTATCGAATATGACAGGTAATCCTCTTTTCAAAACCGGATGGCTCATATAGGTATCCCATATCAGCCTACTGCGATAGTTTTCAATCATCAATATTGTAATACCTTTAGTGAGGCCCGAGTTTTTCGGACAGTAGAATATCGACGCTGTCGACGTGTTATAGGCCTCAGAGAATCCATAACTTGTCCAGAGAGAGGGGGTGTTATACCACGCTCTGACCGACGCCATAACTTTGTCCGGCGTGAATGGCAGACTGCCCAGCGGTCCGCTTGGCGTTACAGTACCATCTGTATAATGCACATTATTTGCATTACTCCATCCCGATGGAGGCGCGCCATAAACACCATAGCCGGATGGGCCATTGCACGCTGTTAACCCCCAATTCAAATTATCCAGTGATGGAAGAATGTCATGATAATCCAGACAGAATTGATAATTTGCCTCGGTAGCGTTCACTGAGTTTTGCCACCAATCTATACCGTTTCTGTCTTTACATTTACGGAAATCAATCCATGCATGGGAAAATTGATAGGCAAATAGAGCACCATCGAACACATAAATAACATCAGTATTATTTTTATAGTTTCCATGCTGAAAGCCCAGATTATAAAACAACGATGCTCCTTCTTTGGGAGCAAAGGTTGTTGAACCTAGCGCCATAGGATACATACAAAATTGTTCAGCATAGCCACCCCAATTAGAAGGACTTAAGTCACCATTAGGTGCGATTGACATAGTGAAATAACCATCAGGGCTCACTGCGCTTTGCCAGTTAACACGATCGAATATTTGCTGGGCAAGTGCCCCACATTCACCACCAAAATATTGCCCAGCTGTTAAAATTCCGTTGAGGGCTAACATTGTATCAACGGTAGAAACATTGCTTCCCTCCGTATCTAATGTATCCATGTCGATAAAGTGGTAAAAGAAACCATTAACTTGCGGGACTGTATTCAACAGACTTACTAAAGATAGCTGACAACGTTGCTGTGCTAAATCGAAGTCAATCCATCCACGTTCGGCTGCAATGACGAATGACGAAAGGCCAAACCCCGTATTCGCAATGGTTGCTCGTCTCGAATTTGTCGTATCAGAAATAAGACCATATCCGCTAGCGCCCGGGGTCAAATTAGCCTCACGCCAGAAATATTCAAAGCAGCTCCTGGATTCCAGTTCAAGAATCTCCTCATCATCAAGGGGAGCATGTTGATTTCTTGCGGTTTGCCATACAGAGAATTCATAAATGCTGGGGCCACTCTGGTCTATCACATCGTTGATAATGAGTTTTATTGATTCACCCTTGGTTAGATAGGGTAATGAAATGGGACTGATATATCATTACCATTAAATATTTCAACCCAACCATGTTCTTCACTGAAAACTTCCAGAGAGAAATTTGAAATGCGGCTAATGGTTTCTTGGCTCGTTAAATACTCAGAAATTAAAACTAAGTCAAATGTTGTTTCTCTAATAAAGTTAAACGTCAGTTCAATGGGTAACGGTGGATTAGCGTTTGCAGCCCATCGGGTTGTCTGGTTGCCGTCAATAGCGAATAATGGACCATACTGATCTTCTTTATCATACCAGACATCAGTGGCTGATGCGGACGATCCTTTTGCTAAGTTAATAGGTATATTAACGGGAAGAAGTGTTTCATTAGCATTCAACGCAAAGAGTGTATATATACTTGAATTGTTATCATCAAATACTGAATTAATTGTTAAACGTATTTTAGTTGCCCGTATCGGAGTATCAAGATATCCAATATAATAAGCTGCTGGAGAAGAGGAGGTAATAACTGGCTGCCACGCATCGTCGATATAAGCATCAATAACGAACTGATTAATTCTCGTTTCATATTGCCTGAACCCAATTCTTGTAAGTGTTTGAACACTTCCCAAATCAACTTCAACGATAACCGGTGTTATGCTTGAGGCCCACCGAGTTGCTTCATTACCATCAACCATAAATTGCGGCCCATACTCTTTTATATCATTGTTCCATACATTATTGGCAGTGGCATGTTTCATCAGGGCTTTATCAGGATAGTTTTTGGGCTGAGGAAGCTCTTCAAATTCCATTGCCAAAACAATGCCTAAATCATCTGAAGGACCTTCCAGCAACGAGAAAACCATCAAGCCATCAATAATGGTATACGTTAACGAAGAGGAGGGGTTATTAAGCCAGTAGCATCTAACCGGCAATACCTGAGGTGCATCTATCCTGATTTGATCATCCTGGCTTCTTTCGGTTAGCGTCACATAAAGGATGTTGTTTTTATCCACTGTACAAAAACATCCCGGCTGATATGAGACATCAAGGGTGCCGGCTCGAGTTTGATAAACGGCTTGTCCCCATTTAGATAACCATTTTCCTATTTGATCAAGCCTGTCAACACAGGGTTGAGGAATAATGCCGTCTGCAGTTGGCCCGGTATTAAGTAAAAAATTTCCACCTTTGCTGGCACAATCAAGTAGTTCATTCAGCAAAGTTTGCGTAGATTTCCAGTTTTGATCGTTACTGTTATACCCCCAACTATTATTAATAGTCATACATGTTTCCCACAAACCAGTACTTGTCCCGGCAGGGATGCTCTTTTCTGGCGTTGCGTAATCCCCATATCCATTTCCGATACGGTCGTTTATAATAATGTCAGGAGAAAGACAATGAAGATATTTAGCAATCCCTTGGGAAACTTCGTCATTTATAAAGGCAGCCCATGCACCATCAAACCATATTAATACCGGATCGAATATTTCAATAAGTTCTTTCAGATGTTCTTTCATTTCTGACAGATAACGTGTTACATCATCTGGATTAATATTTTCAGGATCAAGAGAATTAGCATTTTCTATTGCTACTTCCCATTTGTTGCCCCAGTCAAGCAACGAATAGTAACAACAAAATTTTATTCCTTTAGAATGACATGCAGAAGCAAACGGCTTTAAAACAGACCGATGAGCGCTGGCTGTATTAACCACATCATAGGTGCGAAATCTTTCACATTAGTATTAAACATGGCAAAGCCGTCATGATGCTTTGTTGTTATGGTAACGTATTTTTGCCCAGCGCCAAGGATAATATCCGACCAGTAATCAGGATCGTAATTTTTTGGATCGAATGGAATGCATGCTTGCTGTATATATTCATCTTTGGGGATTTTTTCCGTATTCATTACCCATTCGCCCCTGGCTAGCACAGAATACGCTCCCCAATGTATCATGTGTCCAAATTTAGATTCTGTAAACCAACTCATTCTCCTGAGTTTTTCTTCATTTGCTTCAGTATTTGAGTATTGACAAAAAACGAACCAATTGAGGCATCCATTAAAACCCAGAAGGGAAGTTAAAATAAACATCTTGTTCAGACTCTGTGTTGAAATCTATGGTATTTGAGTAATTGTCTATAAAATAATTTTCTACACCCACCTTCGTTGCGGTAATCCTCCATAATGGGTCGTTAGATATACTTCCGATGGAGATATCTATTTTTTGATTATCTGAGGTTGTGGATGCATATATCATACACGTAGAATTACGGCCTAAGGGAATTTTTGTTCTGAATTTCAGCCATGCTCCAACGGGTAATTTTACGACTGACTGTTGTGATGGGTTTAGGGGAACTCCATCATAATCTGTTGTGCTATAATTATCGACATCGATAATTTCAGGTACTACGTTACTTTCAATATAATTTTGGAAATATAAAATATCGTTTGACATTTTCCACCTCGTAATTATAGAAATGTGACCCGTCCAGTTTAGACGTGAACATCATGAAGTGTTCTCGCAGTCAAGATTACGCATAATCAAAGATTTCCCCTGAATTAACACTATGATTTTTAAAAGAATATATAAACAGCACCATCAAGATAAGCTGAGCGAAGAAAATATTCATCTGTGATGAGTCGAATCTATATCACTTTGAAGGGTTTTATTGCGCATACTGATTGATTAGGTAAGTGAATCGACAGAAACTTTCACTAATAGTCTAGGGCTGACAGGCAAAGCGAATGCGGGTGTGTTGATCCCAGACCGCGTTCGTTGCCATCGGCTTTCGAAGTGATGGCTTCACCACTTTTTGGCAATGACTTCCTGAATGATCCCGGTTTTTAGCTACTCTTCAGCATACCTCTTTTTACGGCGGCGGGTTTCGTCCTCCTATGATGTCGATGCAGGTGTAGTCCTTGCCATTCATTCAGCATCTTGCGCTGGCGGCTTTAACGCTTTAATGCCACAATATTTTTTTCTTCGCAGGCAGGAAAGATGATGAAAAAAATAGTGATGGTTGGCGCGCTGATGGCGTTGACCGGGTGTGTGCAGGTCGATAATTATCAGGATGTGGTTAAACATCCGGTCCCTGCACATCTGGCGGGCTATTGGCAGTCGAAAGGGCCGCAAAGCAAAATGGTGAGTCCGCAGGCGATCGCAACGCTTGTGGTGACAAAAGAGGGCGACACGCTGGATTGCCGTCAGTGGCAGCGGGTTGTCGCTGTGCCAGGTAAAATCATGCTGCGCTCAGATGATTTCTATAACGTCACGCGCAAACTGGATGTCTATCAGCTGGACCGCGAAGGCAATACCCTGGAATATGATGGTATGGAATTACAACGCGTCGACCGCCCAACGGTGGAATGTGCGCAATACCTGACTAAAAACCCGCTCGAAAGCACCTTGCCATAAATTGTGTGCCGGGTGGCAACACTGCCTTACCCGGCAAACACACTTTCCTCCGTTACAGCACATCCTCCATGACCCAAATACTCACGCTCCCGCCGTTACAGGTAAACGTGCCTTCGCCATCTGCGGCGGTGGTGACCGTCTCTTCACGATTGCCGAGAAAATCACGCCAGCTCTTGTTGCCGTAATTCTCGCCCAGACAGATCGCTTTTTCGCCCTCGTCACCGTTCGACAGCACCACCACACAGCCCGGTTCTTCGTCCGTACCGCTGCGGCTGAACGCAATACAGTTTGGATGATCAAAATAGAGCGTTTGCACCCCATGGGCAAAACGTTGACGGGCGAGAATCAGCTCGTGCAGCTGTTCGATAATCGGCATTTCAATAGGGTAAGTTTCGCCGTCACCGCCGGTGTCTTCATAGTTTGCGCCAAAGAGATCGGGATAAAACACGCTGGGCACACCGTTTTCGCGCAGCAGGATTAACGCGTAGGCGAGGGGTTTAAACCAGGATTCTACCGGGGCCTCTAACGCCTGAAGGGGTTGGGTGTCATGGTTCGCCACCAGCGTCACCGCGTGGAACGGATCGGCTTCCACCAGCGTACCGGTGAAAATCTGGCTCATGTCATAGTCACGTCCCTGACGAGACGCTTCATGAAATTTCATTTGCAGCGGGGCGTCGAACAGCATGGTTTTGCCTTCAACTTGCTCAATGTACTGCTGCAATTTGTCGACTTCATGGGACCAGTATTCGGCCACGATAAACAGCGGGTTTGGCGCGACTTCCTGGACGTGTTCGATCCACTCTTTGTAGAACCAGGCGGGGATATGTTTGACTGCATCGAGTCGAAAACCGTCGCACTGGGTCTGTTCCATGACCCAACGTGCCCAGTATTTGATCTCTTCCGTCACGGCATGATTGCGAAAATCGATATTTTCGCCCATCAAATAGTCGAAATTCCCCATCTCGTTATCGACCTGATCGTTCCAGCCTTCGCCGGTGTAATCATTGACGATCTTGAAGATGCTGTCCTCGTTCGGGTTTTCGATATGATCAATGCCGCTAAAGCATTTGAAATCCCAGACAAACTGAGAATATTGTCCACCGCGGACAGGGAAGGTGTAGCGGGTCCAGGCTTCGCATTCGATGATTTCTTCATCGATCTGGGTGCGGTCCTGCTCATTGACGCGCTGCACACGGATGGGCTCTTTTTCATCCGCACCCATTTTGTGGTTCACCACCACGTCCAGCAGCACCGCAATGTCATTACTTTTTAACGCCGCGATGGCTTCAAGCAATTGGGCCTTATCACCATATTTGGTGGCAATAGAGCCTTTTTGATCAAATTCACCGAGGTCGAATAAATCGTACGAGTCGTAGCCAACAGAATAACCACCCGATGCACCTTTATAGGCGGGGGGCAGCCAAATCATGTTGATGCCGATTTCGTTAAGATTGGGAGCCAGGGCCGTCACTTCCGGCCACAATTCACCGCCGGTGGGGTAGTACCAGTGAAAACATTGTAATAGCGTGGGATTTTTCATCTTCCGTGCTCCAGAGGCCGTTATCGGCGAATCTCTGGAGTATGGATGATAAACCGCTAATGTGGATTACTGATTGATCTCTCCGGGAAACAAAACGTTACCGGAAAGCCTTCCGTAGGTAATATTCACATTTTTCTGCTTGCCGGTCTGAGCCATCAGACCGTGCAGTTCATCCATCCGCTCCTGCAGCAGAATTTTTAGCGTCATTTCATTCTGCAGCACATTGTTCAGCATCACCATCGCCTGTTCCTGTATATGCTTACTGTCAGGCGGGAAAGGGGTAACGCTGATCTTTTCTACCAGCGAAACGTAGGCGACCTCCTGTTCAATAAGCTCATCCCATTTCCCGGATTGAGCAAGGCTCAGCATGGTATTACTCAGTGCAGAAAGTGCATGCCACTTTTTTAGGGATAAGCTGGAGTCTTTCATCAAAATTGATCCTGCGTGGGAGGAAAACCTGGATTGATTTGCTTCCAGGCGTCGGAAATATTAAGCAGCAGTGCTTCAACTTCAACGATAGCCTCAACGTCGTTACGCAGGTTAGCGTGCAACAAACGGCGTACCATATAGTCGTAAAGTGCTGATAGATTATGGGGAAGCGTGCCCCCAACATCCATGTTCAGCCCCAGCTTTAAGTCCATTGTCGATAATATTGATGGCTTTCGAGAGCGCTTCGCCTTTAGCAGGGATATCACCCTGCTCAAGGAACAGGCGCGCTCGAACAAGCGCGCTATGGACACCGTCGAATAGCATGACAACCAACTGGTGCGGGCTGGCACTTAAGACGGCAGATTCAACACCTACCTTCTGATAGGCCTGTACACCAGATTTGCTATACATAGAGGTTCCTTTCTTATTTACGACTTCGTGCTGAACTGTTGAGTCAGATAGCTGGCGGTACCATTAAATTTGGTGACCAGTGCATCTAAATCACTAAATTGTTTTTTGTAACGCGCCATCGTGGCATCGATGGTGAGTTCCATCGCTTCATAACGCTTGCCGATGGATTTCAGTGTCGCGTTGATACCATCTTTCGCATTTTGAATAACCCCTTCTTTGCCGACGGAGGTGCTGAGCATATCGGTCAGTTTGTTATTCATTTGGGTCGCGAAACCGGTCGTTTTGCCGTCACCAACAAAGTAAGCCTGCACGCCAGCTGGGTTATCTGCTAACACCTGGGTCAGCTTCTTGTCATCAATTTTCAAATTCCCAACTGCGCCGTCAGCGCCTTTGATAGGATCCTGGGTGATGCCCAACTGCGCCATAATGGCATACGATCCACTCTGGACATTGGTCAATAAAGAGCGCAGATCGGACTGTACTCCCCTGATAGTGCTGTCACCCATCAATACGCCGTTGCTGGAAGACTGGGCGGTAGCACCCGTCGCAGGCGGTTCGTATTTGGTCAGAGAAGCAATGGTTGACTGTAATGAGTTATAGGCTGTAACCCAGTCGGTAATGGCTTTTTTATTATCCGTGGTGGAACGCGTTACTGAAAGCGTTTCATCTGCTGTGCTCTGTGCTTTCAGGGTTAAGGTCACCCCTGGCATCGCGTCGTTGATCACGTTGCTCTGGCGGACAATGTCGATACCGTTAACGTTCACAACGGCATTTTGCGATTTGACCTGCTCGTTCAGGGCTGCACTGCCAATCACGTCGTTCAGCGCGTCATCGCCCGTCACTGATACGGTCATATCCGAATCAGTACCGGTGGTTTTTGAGGACAGCATCAAGCGATAATCACCGGTATCGGATTTGATTACGCTTGCGGTCACGCCGCCGTTGGCTGCGTTAATCGCTTTCGCAATGCCATTCAGCGATGTATCACCGTCTGCCAGTTTCACCGTCATCGGTTTGCTGTCAGCGCCAGCCTGGGTGATGGTAATTGTACGGGTGTTATCCGCTGTCGTGCCGCCCAGCTGTTTCGTATTGCTATCAATGGTGCCTGGCGCTGTCGTCAGAACCTGGCCTTTAGCAATCTTGCTGACGTTAACCGTAAACTCGCCAACGTTAGCATTTGTTGAGGTAGTGGCAGCGAACGCGGTATTGGTGCTGGTAACCGTCGTTGAGTTCCAGGTATCAGTGTTAGCCAGCTTAGCCGCAGCGGTTTGCAGATTGGTCAGGGCGCTTTGCAATTTACCGTAACCCGTAATCTGCGCATCGTATTTGGTTTTCTGCGTAGCAATGGCCGTTAATTTTGTCTCTTCAGCAGCCTGTAACTTATCGTACAGGTCTGACAGCCCAGGCAAACCGACGCCGAGGTTACTGATAGTCGCCATACATTGTTCCTTGTCAATGGTAGTTTCAGACTTATATCGGCCATACACCGGAAAAGTTTACGGTAAGCTCAAAAAAATAAATCGTGGAATTACCCCCTCAAACGGAGGCTTATAGAAGCATAACGCTCGCCTCGACAGTTCAAATCCAGGATCGACCCTTAATAAAGCGCGCAATGCGGATGCACGGGAGGCGAGATTTTGAACGCGTAAAAGGAATGCTTAAAGCGTGGATGAAAAAACAATTCTTTTAAAAACAGTGAATTAAAAAATTCCTTCGATATTTTCTAAAGTCTTTTTCAGACCCGTCGATAACCTTGTTGACGGTGAGAGACGCCGTGAGTGTTAGACACCGACCCTAAAAATCAATTTGAAGGAATTTAATCATGGCAGTTATCAATACTAACCTGTTGTCCCTGACTACTCAGAACAACCTGAACAAATCTCAGTCTTCCCTGGGTACCGCTATCGAGCGTCTGTCTTCTGGTCTGCGTATCAACAGCTCTAAAGATGATGCTGCTGGCCAGGCGATTGCTAACCGTATGAACTCCCAGATTAAAGGGATGACTCAGGCAGCACGTAACGCAAACGACGGTATCTCTCTGGTTCAGACTGCTGAAGGCAACCTGAACGAAATCAACACCAACTTACAGCGTATCCGTGAACTGTCTGTACAGGCAGCAAACGACACCAACGGTTCAACTGACCTGGATTCAATCAACACTGAAATCACTCAGCGTCTGTCTGAAATCGACCGTATCGCGGGTGGTGCTAACTTCAACGGCAAAAGCCTGCTGAACGGTGCGGTATCTACCGCTCTGAGCATTCAGGTTGGTGCTGGTGTTTCTACTAACGACACCATCTCTATCGACAGCACTGCGCTGATCAACGCAACTTCCGGTACTCTGAGCTCCACTCTGAGCACCAAAATTGCTGATAACTCTACTGCACAGGCTGTTATCTCTGCTGCTGACGAAGCTATCGGTAAAATCGACGAAGCTCGTTCAAACATGGGTGCGATTCAGAACCGTTTCGAATCTACCATCAACAACCTGAACAACTCTATCACTAACCTGTCTGCTGCTCAGTCCCGTATCCAGGACGCTGACTACGCTACCGAAGTTTCTAACATGTCTCGCGCGCAGATCCTGCAGCAGGCTGGTACTTCTGTACTGTCTCAGGCAAACCAGGTTCCTCAGGCGATGCTGTCCCTGCTGCGTTAATTTCGCAGAATATTCAGAAAAGGTTGCTGGAAACAGCAGCCTTTTTTTTGCCTCTCTTTCCTTAATTACGTCAGCCTCCTCGTTTTCTAATATCGAAAATAAGCCCTTCATTTAGGTTTTGTTCCCCCCATTATGGTTGCCGCTCTGGTGATAACCTTTCAGCATCTGCAGTATTGGCTAAAAATCGTGTCACCACAGGTTACGTAAAATATGACTAATTACGCTCGTACCCGAGCTTTGCATCAATTTTATCGGGATGTCTTTACCCGTACGATCTCTTTGCCTGATGCCGATGCTCTTCCCGCGCATCTTGTGGTCGAAATCCTGAACTATGCCAATGCTGATTTTGACTCGCTCGAAGCGAAACTCTGGGATGCGGAAACCGATTTAGACACGGAAAACGATCGCGCATTAAAGCTGATGATGAGTTCAGTTGCACTCGCTAACGGTGCATTTGATGGTCGCTCTGACGGACCGCTGGCAGCCGAAAAAGTCGCGCTGATCACCCGTCAGGTCGTAGAGGCCATGCAGCTCTCGGACAACGTCAATTATCTGGTGGCGTCTATTCAACTGCTGTTCCGCGTCAATGAAATCGACTCGGTGCTGTTCCTTATCTCTAACAATCTTTCAACGCTCAGCGAAACGCCAGATGTCCTTAAAATCCTGCTGCTCATCTGTCTGATGGAAGAGGATTACAACCAGGCGCATGTAGTGATTCAGCAGTTAACGTCGAACGCCGATCTGATTGGCGAAGATCGCATGACGCTGGTGATGGTGGTGTGCTGCATCTATAAGCTGGGCGGTTATCCCGATTCGTTTATTGATTTCCGACCGCTGGCGGAACCCGCGCCAGAACTGGATGCATCCCGTTACGAATGGCTGATCGCGCCGGAAGATAACGGCAAAACGACCGTGCTGGTGGCGTGCGATAAAGGCTATTACTACGAACACGCTATCGCGCTGCTGCTCTCCCTCTATGAAACCAACGGCACCGCGCTGAACGTCCATTTCCACATTTATAACTGCGACGCAGAAATGATTTCGCATTTGAAGTCGCTTGGCGAAAAACTGCCAGGGCTGTCGATCTCACTCAGTAGCGAATATTTTGCCGCGCTCAAAGCGGTCAATGTCCATTACGCCTGCCGCCGCTTTGTCTTCCTGAGCCATGCGATCGAGAAAATCACCGGGCCGGTGATGGTGCTGGACGCCGATTGCCTGGTGAGAAAACCGTGGGATGAGGTGAAAACGCGCTACCAGGATAACGAACTGATCTTCTCGCATCATCAGGGGTTGCCGCTGTGGGAACAGATCCCGGCCGGATTCGTCTATACCCGCGGCGGTGAAATCTCGCAAAAGTATTTTGCGGCGGTGGGGCATTTCATCGACGTTAACCTGGCGAGTGACAAAGCCGAATGGTTCCTCGATCAAATCGCGCTCTCTTTTGCGGTTGATATCTTATCCCCGGTTGAGCAGATGGCCATTGGTCGCGAACCGACGGAAGAACTTATTGATATCAGGCATTCCGACGCGGCGTTTAGCTGGGTGGTGACCACCAAGAAAAACGCTGCTGGTCCTTATCAGGACTATAAACGCCAGCTGAATAGCAAATATCTGCCAGAGGCCTGAGCCGCGGCAAAGACAGTTTCATTCTTTATTTTGGATACGTTATCGTGACACGCGTTTACTCTGCCTCTCGTCATACGCCAGTTGCTTTTCATGCGGCGGCCTCGCTTTATCTCGCTGATGCGGTTATTCCCGCAGAGGCGCGTATTCTGGAGCTGGGATGCGGGCAGGGTGAATCCTTGATTGCCAACGCGCTGGCCTGGCCCGCAAGCGTGGCGATTGGCGTCGATATTCATGAAGACGACATCGCTCGCGGTCAACAGCAGATCGCGCAGTATGCGCTGGCGAACATTGAGCTGCATCATGCCGGGCTTGCCGATCTGCTGGCCTCCGATTTGGGTGAATTTGATTACATCATCCTGCGCGGGCTGTTTTCTCTGATGGGAGGCGACGAGCGCACAGCGCTGCTGGCCTGGTGCCAGACGCACCTTTCCGCACAGGGCATGATGGCGATTCACTGGCAGGTACTGCCGGGCGCGCACGATGCGAAAACGCTGCAGGACTCGCTCAGCTTCCACGCCAGCGGCGCAGAGGGTATCGACGCTCAGCTGGATTCCGCGCGCGGGATGCTCAGCTATCTGGCGATGACGCTGCCCGAAGGCGGCCTGAAAAATCAGGTCACTGACGCAGAGCAAAGCAGCGATCTGACGCTCGCGTTCCGCTATCTCGGCAATATCAATCAGGCCGATTATTTCACCGATTTCCATCAGCAAATCACCGATGCGGGCTTTAGCTATATTGGCGATGCCGTTCCTCAATCTGAAGTGGCGAACACGTTCGGCATCCAGACAGGGCAGATGCATGCCCTGATTAGCGGCGGCAGCTCACGTGAGAAAAGCCAGCAGTATCTTGATTTTGCCGTCAACCGCCGCGAACGTTTTAGCCTGCTCTCGCATGCTGGAGCGCACGACGCTGCGACTACGCCAGACCTGAAATCGGTTGAGCATTTGCACTGGGCAGGCTGCTTTAAGCGTCAGATCAACCACTTTGGCGTAGCGGCGAACGGACATATCGGGCTGGATGGCACACCGCTGAAAACGGAAAACAAAACCACGCTACAAATCCTGGATGTCCTGACGGAAGTCTGGCCGTTGAGTTTGAGCTTCGAGCAGCTGCTTTTCCACTGTCGCTTCCCGGAAGATACGGCCAGCGACACCCGCGCTGAGCTGGTCGCCTCGCTGCAGGATCTGCTGGGGAACACCATCAATGGCCTCATGATCAGCGCCGTTCCTTCGCCTTATAACGACGCCATTGACACCGTTTTGCGGCCCATTGTGCCCGTGACGGAAGAGGCGTTTGCAGAGCAGGATTTCATCACTCTCGGTAATTACTGGGGGCAAACCGTAACGCTTAGCCGCGAAGAGTGGGTCTTTGCCACGGATGAGATAAAAAACAGCGATGAATCAAGCTGGCTGCTGTTTTGCGCGCTGCGTGACAAAGGCCTGCTGACCGGTTCGACCGCTGCGTGGCGTGCCGGTTTCCAGCGATTTATGAAGTCCGACAATGTGGCAATCATTAAGCAGGTTTATACCGCACTGCTGATCTTCAGCTGTGAACGTAAATACGGTGGTTTCCCGCTCAAAATAGATCTCAAGCCGATATCGGTCGAAGACAATCAACAGTACGACAGCGTGTACGATGAAGTTAACGCGCTTATCAGGCAAGGGCGTAATAAAGAGGGGCGTGAACGGCTGGAGAGTTTGCTCGAAGCCGATCCGGACAACGTTCATCTGCTGCGCTGTCAGGCGCGGTCAAGCCTGCTAATGGGCGCGTGGAAATCGTCGCTACAGCTGAGTAGCCGTCTGCTGGGCCAGTTTTCCATGCACTGGGATAGCTATTTCGATCTGGCAACTGCGCTGTTTAAAACCAACGATCTTCTGCAGGCTCGCCAGTTACTGCGGGCATTACTGCGCATTAACGATAAAAATGCCAACTGCTGGAACCTGCTCGCGTGTATCTACCACGAACGTCGGGAAATGGCGGTCGCTGAGAAATGTGCCCGGCAGGCCATTCGTCTGCGGGCAGACGTGCCGTATTTCCTGAGCATCATAGGCATCATCCTCAGCGATAACCAAAAAATGGCTGATGCGCGCTATTTCCTGCAAAAAGCACTGACGTTGAAAAGTTATGATTTTGATACCTTTACCAGCCTGCTGTTTGTGTTGACGCATGATGCCAGCGTAACGCCCGCCGAGCTGTTTGCTGCCCATCAGGATTATGGCCGTCAGCTGAATGAATGGTGTGCTGCACAGCAGGTGAACATCCGCTATTTCGGCAATAAAGACCCCAACCGTAAGCTGCGTGTCGGGTTCGTCTCGGGTGACCTGCGCATTCATCCGGTCAGCAATTTCTTCCTGCCATTCTGGGATAACCTGAACCGCGATCGGTTTGATGTCATTGCTTACCACACCATCGATAAAAGTGATGCGGTCAGAGACCATTACGATCAAACCGCTACCCTGAGCCGCCTGGTGACTGAACTTAGCGCCGCCGAAGTGGCGAAGCAAATCGCCGAGGATCAGATTGATATTCTGATTGACCTGTCTGGCCACACCACGGGCACCCGTCTGCCGGTGTTTGGTTTTAAACCTGCGCCCATTCAGATGACCTGGATTGGTTATCCCGGCACCACCGGTCTTGAGCAGATGGATTACCGTATCACCACGCCAGGGCTTGGCAAACCGGGTGAAATGGACGATCAGTACACGGAAAAATTGCTCTACATGCCGCTGCGCAGTTTCTTTGCACCCAGTGAGCTTAGCCCTGACGTCAACCCGCTACCGGCGTTGAGCAATGGCTATTTCACCTATGGCAGCTTCAACCGTTCCAAAAAACTCAACAATGAGGTTTTCGCCGTGTGGGCGCAAATCATGGCGCGTAATCCGACGGCCAAATTGCTCATTGGCTTTATGGACGACGACGAAATGATTGCCCGCTATCGCAAAAAACTGTGTGCGCTCGGGGTGCTGGATTCACAGCTGATTTTCCGTAAAACGACCGGGCTTGAAAATTATCTGCGTATGCACCACGAGGTGGATATTTTGCTCGACTCCTTCCCTTACACCGGTGGCACGACCACAAGCCATGCCGTCTGGATGGGGGTGCCCACGCTGAGCATTGCGGGCGGAACAACGTCTTCCCGACAGGGCGTGGAAATCATGCATATCTACGGCCTACAAAAGTTTGTCGCCACCAGCCAGCAGGATTACGTCGAGAAAGCCGTCGCGTGGCAAAGCAACCTCGAAGAACTCAACGGCTGGCGACAGAGAATGCGCCAGCAAATGCCGCTCAAGCAGGATGGATTTGACGTCGCAGCACCGCTGGAAAAGGCGCTGCGTCAGGCGTGGCAGATATATTGTGCCGGGCAACCAGCGCAAAGTTTTACGGTAGAAGAGTAGGGCGGTTCGCGGCGGCGTCATTGCGCTCGCGAAGGCAAACACAGTTTTATTTTGAAGGTGCGCTATGAAGAATAATGTTTACGTCACCAGCCCGCTGCTTCCGCCGCTGGAGGAATTTATTCCTTACCTGGAGCAAATCTGGGACAACAAGTTTTTAACCAACGGCGGTCAGTTCCACCAGCAGCTGGAGAAAGCGCTGGCGGACTATCTTGGCGTTGAACATTTGTGTCTGTTTTCCAACGGCACGTTGGCGTTGCTGACGGCATTACAGGCGCTGCGCATTACCGGAGAAGTGATCACCACGCCGTATTCGTTTGTGGCGACCTCCCATTCATTGCTGTGGAACGGTCTCACGCCTGTCTTCGCGGATATTGATCCGGTCACCTGCAATATCGATCCGGCGAAGCTTGAACAGCTGATCACGCCTGCCACCTCGGCGATCCTGCCCGTGCACTGCTACGGAATTCCGTGCGATGTCGACGGCATCCAGAAGATTGCCGATGCCTGGGGTTTGAAGGTGATTTACGATGCGGCCCACGCGTTCGGCGTGAAAAAAGATGGCCAGAGCGTACTGAACTGCGGCGATCTGTCGATTCTGAGCTTCCACGCCACGAAGGTGTTCAACACCTTTGAAGGCGGGGCGATTATCTGTCCGGACGCCAGAATGAAGCAACGCATCGACTATCTGAAAAACTTTGGCTTTGCCGACGAGACGACCGTCGTTGCGCCGGGCATTAACGCCAAAATGAACGAAGTTCAGGCCGCGTTTGGCCTGGTGCAGCTGCAACACATTGACGGTGCGTTAGCGGCCCGTGCGGACATTTATGCGCGCTACTGCGAACTGCTCAGCGATATCGATGGGATTGAGGTCTTTCGTGCGCCGGACAACGTGGAGTGGAATCACGCCTATTTCCCGGTCATCGTCAACGATGCGTACCCGATCGGCCGCGACCAGCTCTATGACGTGCTAAAAGAGGTGAATATTTACTCCCGCCGTTATTTCTACCCGCTGATCAGCTCGTTCTCGATGTATCGCCATCTGCCCTCAGCCAGCCCGCAAAATCTGCCGGTGGCCGAGGGTATTTCGCAGAAGATTCTTTGTCTGCCGATTTACCCTGATTTGACGCAGGACGATCAGGATCGTGTGGTGGCGATGATTCGCCAGTACAGCGCGACCGCCGCGAATCAACCGCTGGTGCGCCATGCAGATGGAGAAGTGGCATGAAACTGGGTATTTATGGCGCAGGCGGCCTGGGACGCGAAGTCTTAATGCTGGCACAGCAGCTGAATCAATCCTCACGCTGGGAAGAGATCTTTTTTATTGATGATGTGACGGACGAAAATGTGGTCTCCGGCGTGCCGGTTCACCGCTTTGCGCTGCTGGATCATCCCTGCACGGAAGTGGTGATCGCCATTGGCGAGCCCGCCGCGCGGCAGAAACTGGCTGAGAAAGTGTTGGCGAAAACCAGCCTGGCGACGTTAATCCATCCCTCTGTTTTTATTCCGTCGGGAACGCACATTGGTGCGGGCGCGATTATCTGCGACCACGCCTTTATTTCCTGCGACGTTTTTATTGCAGAAAACACCCTGATTCAGCCGCACGCGAGTGTGGGTCATGATACGCACGTTGGCGTGCACAGCGTGGTGTCCAGCAACGTGACGCTGGCCGGGCACTGCGTGGTCGGCAAGCGCGTCTTTATCGGAATGAATTCTGCCATTAAAGAAAAAACCACCCTCGGTGATGACGTCATCATTGGCATGGGCAGCGCCGTGTTCAGCGATATTGCCGATGAGTCTGTCGCGCTGGGTAATCCGGCGCGCGTGATGCGCAAAAACGATCAAAAGAAAGTATTTAAGTAACTGTTTTATCTGGAGCTATTTCACATGACTAACTTAGTAAAATACAACGCGATTTTCGTCGAAACCTTTGAAGTGTCAGAAGATATTCTGCCTACCTATAAATATCAGGATACGCCGTCGTGGGATTCCGTGGGCCATATGAGCATGATTGCCGCGCTGGAAGAGACCTTCGACATCATGCTGGACACCGAAGACATTATTGATTTCTCCTCCTGGGAAAAAGGGAAAGAGATCCTTAATAAATATGATGTTGAAGTTGCCTGATTAACGGAGAGGTAAACATGTTACTGGCCGGGAAAACTGCCGTTATTACTGGATGCCTGCAGGGAATTGGTCAGGCAACGCTCGTGGCCTTCGCCCGCCAGGGTGCGAACCTGTTTGCCTGCGTTCAGCAGGAAGATGAGGCCTTTTTGGCCTTCATCCGCGACCTGAGTGAAGAACACGGCGTGTCTATCACGCCTGTTAGCTTTGATTTGCTGGATGATGCCTCAATCAAAAACGCGGCGATGACCATTCAAAAAGCCAAGCAGCCGATTGATATCCTCGTGAATGTGGCGGGAATCACGCTTGATGCGCTGTTCCCGATGGTCACGCTGGCTCAGATGCAAAAAACCTTCACCATCAATTTCTTCTCGCAGATGGTCTTTACCCAGTATATGACGCGTTTAATGCTACGTAATAAGCGCGGCAGTATCATCAATATCGCCAGTATTTCTGGCCTGGACGGCAACGTCGGTCAGTTATCGTACTCAGCGTCGAAAGCGGCGATGGTGGCGGCGACCAAAACGCTCTCTGCAGAACTTGCGCCACAGGGGATACGCGTGAATGCGGTGGCACCCGGCGTGATTAAGACCGCGATGACGGAGAATTTACCGGAATCCGTGGTCGCTAAAAAAATGGCGGCAGCGGCGATTTCACGCCCTGGTCTTGCCGAAGAGGTGGCAAACACACTTTGCTGGTTAGCGTCTGATGCGGCGAGCTACGTCACCGGACAGGTTATCCGCGTTGACGGCGGCATTGGTCATTAAGGAGCATCGTATGCTGTTAAAAGATAAAAATGTGATTATCACCGGCTGCAAGCGCGGTATTGGTCGGGCGATGGTTGAAGCATTCGCGGCGAATGGCGCCAATGTTTATGCCCACGCCCGCAGCGCTGACGATGCGTTTTTAGCCGACATGGCTGAGATTGCTGCACGTCACGACGTCGAAATTTGGCCGCTCTGTTTTGATTTGACCGACACGGCCGCGATGAAGCTGGCGGTCAAACAGCTGATGAGCGACAAGCGTCCGCTGCATGGCCTGGTCAATAACGCAGGTATCACGCTGAATGCGCTGTTCCAGATGACCACCGAGCAGGCGTTACGCCAGCAGTTTGAAGTCAACTTCTTCGCGCTGTTCAATTTTACTCAGTCGGTCTCAAAACTGATGACCCGCCAGAAGCAGGGCAGTATCGTCAATATCGCCTCAACGGCCGCGCAGGATGGTAATGCTGGTAAATCCGCATACGGCGCATCAAAAGCGGCGGTGATTGCCTTAACAGAGTCGATTGCCACAGAGCTGGGTGAAACCGGGATCCGCGCGAACTGCATCGCGCCGGGCATTACCGATACCGATATGCTGGACACCTTGCCAGCGGCCATTATCGAAGCCACGCGCAATCAGACGGATCTCCGCCGTCTGGGTAATCCGTCTAACATCGCCGATGCGGCGGTCTTTTTGGTCTCCGATTTGGCCAGCTACATTACCGGTCAGACAATTCGCGTCGACGGGGATTACGATGAAATCGCTCGCTGAACTGCAGCTGGCCGCCCGCCAGATCCGCCGCTCGATCGTTGATGTCGCGTTCCATGCGCCCGTTGACGGCGTACATCTTGGCTCGGCGCTGTCGATGGTCGATATCGCCACCGTTCTGTATGGATCGGTGATGCGTTATCAGCCAGAGAATATGGCCGCTCAGGAACGCGATCGTTTTTTATTAAGTAAAGGGCATGCCGCGCTGGCACTCTATACGACATTGCACCATTACGGCGTGCTCAGCGATGAACAGCTGGCGACCTTCGACCAGAGCGGATCGCAATTTCCGGCGTTAACGCCGATGAATCCCGCGCTGGGGATTGATTTCGCGGGCGGTTCGCTTGGGCTTGGCGTCGGTTTTGCCAGCGGTATCGCCTGGCATCAGCGTCTCAAGCAACAGCCGTGGCACAGCTATGTGGTGTTGGGCGATGGCGAATGTAATGAAGGATCTATCTGGGAGAGCGCACTTTTTGCTGCGCATCACGGATTAGATAATCTGACGGCTATCGTTGACGTCAACGGATATCAGTCGGATATCGCCTGCGAGCAAACCCTAAAAATGAATTTCCCCGCGCTGTGGCAAGCCTGCGGCTGGCACGTCGAAGTGTGCGACGGGCACGATATTCAGGCGCTGCGACAGGCCTTTGCTGCACCTTCCCACAACAAACCAAAAGCGGTTATCGCCACTACCGTGAAAGGGAAGGGGATCTCCTTTATGGAAAATAACAACGCGTTTCACCGCGCGAAACTGTCAGCGGCGCAGCACGGCGCTGCGCTGGAGGAGCTTGGTATGAAAATTTCCGTTTCTCCCGCTGACGTCCGCGCCTGGTCGATGATGGGCACGCGCGGCACCTTTGGCGTGACGCTGCTAAACCTCGCCCAGCAGAATCCGAATATTATTGGGCTGACGGCGGACCTGGGTATTACGTCGGGCATGGAGCGTTTTTAGCCCACACGTTCCCCGAACGCTATATCAACGTGGGGATTGCTGAGCAAAATCTGATGGGTGTGGCCGCGGGGATTGCGTCTCAGGGAAGCATTCCCTTTGCGACGACATTTGCGAATTTTGCCGCGCTGCGAGCCTGCGAACAAATGCGCCATTACATGGGGTATTTGCAGGGCAACATTAAGGTCGTCGGGCTGGCGTCGGGTTTTGCGATGGGCATGTTTGGCACCACGCACTACGGAATCGAAGAATATCGCCACGCTGCGGTCGATTCCGAATTTAACCATTCTTTCTCCTGCTGATGCGACCGCGACCGCGCTGCTGACTCTCGCAGCGGCGGAGCATCACGGTCCCGTTTATCTGCGCCTCACGGGCGGTATGCGCACGCCGATTGTCTATCGTGACGCCGTTGAGTTCACACCCGGCAAAGCGAACGTGCTTCGGGAGGGGACGGACGTTGCGCTGGTCGCGACCGGCAGCATGGTGTCGGCATCGCTGAAGGTAGCAGACCTGCTGGCCGAGCGCGGGATCAGCTGCAGCGTGGTGGATATGTTTACCATCAAACCGCTGGATACCGACGCGCTGAAAAAACAGCTGGGCTGCAAACTGATGGTCAGTGTCGAAGAACATAGCGTGATCGCCGGGCTGGGCAGTGCTGTCGCCGAATTTTTGGTGACTCAGCCAACCACGCCGCGCCTGTTAACCATTGGTATTCCGCAGGGTTACGGCCCGGCTGGCGAATACGCGTGGATGCTGGAGCAAAGCGGACTGACCGCAGCGCAGATCGCGGGTGCGATTCTGGAGACCGGGCTATGACACCCTTCTGGCACCTTGAACAGTACGGCGATGCGGTGGCGGTTATCAGCGATGATGAAACACAGCTGACCTATCGCCAGCTGGCGCACGCGGTCAACACGCTTGCAGAACAGTTAACCGCCCGCGCGCTGGTTTTTTGTCTGTGCGATAACAGTCCCGGCGCGCTGGTGGGCTATCTGGCCTGTCTGAACGCTCGAGCCGTGCCGCTGATGCTGGACAAAAATATCGCCCCGGAACTGCTGCAACAGCTAATGGCTATCTATCGCCCTGGTTTCGTCTGGAAACAGGATGACGCCGACGCGGGTAGCTATCAGCTGCACGATTTACATCAGCCCGCGCCGGAGATGGACGATACGCTGGCACTGCTGATTGCCACGTCAGGTTCGACGGGCAGCCCGAAACTGGTGCGCCAGAGTTATCAAAACCTGCTCAGTAACACCCACAGTATCGTTGATTATCTCGCTATCGATAGCCACGAGCGCGCGCTCGCCTGGCTGCCGATGAACTACGTGTACGGCCTGTCGATTATCAATACCCATCTGGCGCAAGGGGCCACGCTGCTGTTGACCAACAGCGGGCCGGTTCAACCGACGTTCTGGCGTTTTTTGAAACAGCATGCGGCCACATCGTTATCCGGCGTGCCTTACAGCTGGGAAATTCTCAAAAAATTGCGCTTTACCCGCATGGATCTCCCGTCGCTAAAAACGCTGACTCAGGCGGGGGGAAAATTACGCCCGGAACTGCAAAGTGAGCTGGCGACGTGGGCAGCGGAAAAAGGATTACGCTTTTTCGTCATGTATGGCGCAGCGGAAGCCACCTCGCGGATGGGTTTTTTGCCCCCGGCGCTATCGGTGAATAATCCCGGCGTGATGGGAAGGGCGATCCCCGGTGGCCGATTTGCGCTCGAAGATGAGACCGGGACTGAAATCACCGCAGCGGGACAGCGCGGTGAGCTGATTTATTACGGTGAGAATGTGACGCTCGGTTACGCGACCTGCCGTGAAGACCTGGTCAAAGGTGACGAGCGCCAGGGGCGTCTGGCTACCGGCGATCTGGCAAGCGTTGATGAGAAGGGGTTGTACACCATCGTCGGGCGAAAGACGCGTTTTCTGAAAGTGTTCGGCAACCGCGTCGGGCTGGATGAGCTTGAGCATCTGGTTCTGAATGCCTTCCCGGCGACGGAGTGCGTGGTGGTTGGGCGTGACGACAACGTTCAGGTGTTTATCACCGATGCCGCTCAGACTGAAGCGGTCAAAAGCTATCTTGCACAAACCTGCCAGCTTCACCATTCTGCCTTTACGGTGAAAGGGATCGACGCGATTCCTAAAAATCCGGCAGGTAAGACGCTGTACCGAGAGCTGGAGGCGTTCTGTGATTGAGTTTGATGCGTGGCTGGAACACGGGCCCTACGCGTTTGAGCGCCAGGAAAAGCGTGAGCATCTGCTGCAACGACTGCGCAAACTGACGGAACATCATCAGGAGCACTGCGAGCCGTACCGCAACATTTTGCAGGGGCTGGGCTGCGATGTGTCGCAACTTCAACAGCCTGAAGATATCCCGTTTTTGCCCGTGTCGCTGTTTAAAACGTTGACGCTTAAAAGCGTGCCGGATGAAGAGGTAGTGAAAACCATGACCTCTTCAGGGACGACAGGGCAGGCGGTGTCGCGTATTTTTCTCGATAAGATGACGGCGGCGCGACAGCAGAAAACACTGGTGCGAATTGTCAGCCATTTCACTGGCGCCGGGCGTTTGCCCATGCTCATTCTCGATACGCCGGCGGTGATGAAAGATCGCAATATGTTCTCTGCGCGCGGCGCGGGGATCCTCGGATTTTCGATGTTCGGCTCCGACCGGTGCTGGGCGTTAACGGATACCATGGCGCTGGATATCGACGGCATCACCGCGTTTCTGGAACGTCATCAGGGTAAACCTATTCTGCTGTTTGGTTTTACCTTTATGGTCTGGCAGCATTTTTATCAGGCGCTTAAGGAAAGCGGCGTTAAGCTGGATTTAGCGAACGGGATCCTTATCCACGGCGGTGGCTGGAAAAAGCTTCAGTCGCAGGCGGTTTCCGCCAGCGCGTTTGCCGATGCGTTGCACAGCGTGTGCGGCCTGACGAAAGTGTATGATTATTACGGCATGGTGGAACAAACCGGCTGCATCTATATGCAGTGTGAGCACGGCCATCTACACGCCAGTATTTTCTCGGATGTTATCGTGCGCGATCCATTGGATCTTTCACCCTGCCCGCACGGTAAGCCAGGTATTATCCAGGTGCTCTCGACGCTCCCGGAATCTTATCCTGGGCATTCATTGTTGACGGAAGATGAAGGGGTTTGTGCTGGGCGAGGATGATTGTCCGTGCGGCAGAGCCGGAAAGTATTTTCGTATTATCGGTCGACTTAAAAATGCAGAAATAAGAGGATGCAGTGATACCTATGCCGCCGATTTTTAAAACGTTGCGTTATCGGGTAGGCAACGAACAGGTGCTGGAGCAGATGCGCGATGTTCAGCCGCGTATTCCATTTGACCCGGACGTGATCGCGTTTTTGCAATCCTTTTCAAAAATTTTGCTTACGGAACCGCAGGCACGCCCGCACAGCGATGTTATTTCCCTGGCATTCTGGTGTCGGAAAGCGGCGCTGGAACAAATGAAAAAAGCGCACGCCTATAATGAATTATTGCTGGGCAGAGGTATTACGTTCCATATTGCGCCATCCAATGTTGCCGTCAATTTTGCTTACTCTTTGTTTGCTGGATTACTAACCGGAAATACCAACGTCGTGCGGCTGCCCTCGAAACCTTTTGTTCAGGTGGATATTATTTGCCAGGCGCTTAACCAGGCGCTTGAACATCATGTTGCGATACGTGAATTGATTTGTCTGGTGCAATATGGGCATGAGCCAGAAATTAATCACGCACTCTCTGCGATGTGTCAGGCTCGTATGATTTGGGGGGGCGATAAAACCATCGCATTAATTCGTCAGTCACCCATGTCCGCACGTGCAGTCGATATTGCTTTTGCCGATCGCTATTCCATTGCCGTTATTCAGGCCGATGCTTATCTCGCCGCCGACAATAAACAGCGTATTGCGCAAAACTTTTATAACGACACATTATTAACCGACCAACAGGCTTGTACCTCCCCCAAAATTGGTAGTGTGGTTGGGTGAGCAAAAAGCCGAGGCCCGCGTCCTATTTTGGACTGAGTTTGAGGCTTGCTTGCGCGACAAACCTGTGCCAGAAGCGGTTTCCGTGGTGAAAACATTGGCTGATTATTGTGAGCGCGCGGCGCGTAGCCCTGAATTAAAATATATTCCGTCAGAAACGCGGCATATTTTCCGGGTCGAAGCGGAAAAAGTGACTCAGGACATGCTGGAAAATCATCATGGCAGCGGCCTTTTTTATGAGTGGCTACTCGATGATATTAGTGAAATGGCGCCCGTGTGCGGTGAAAAATGCCAAACTGTCGCAACGTTGGGTTTAACAGAAAATAACATTAAGCAGTTTATTCAAAACGTGGCTCCAAAAGGCGTTGATCGAATAGTTGCAGTGGGTCAAACCATGGAATTTACACTGCACTGGGATGGCTATGATTTGTTAAAAACATTAACCCGGACAATCACTTTGTCGCCCGGCTATTAGTCGGGCAGTCTCCTTTTTTGCATTACCCTTCAAATAACCCCTCATTTCACCCACTATTCACCCGATTAAAACCCCTCCAGAATCGGATAATCATGCCGATAACTCAATTAACGCAGGGCTGTTTATCGTGAATACACTCTATACCGCTGATGGTGTAATGGATAAACACTCGCTGTGGCAGCGTTATGTCCCGCTGGTGCGTCACGAAGCATTGCGCCTCCAGGTGCGATTGCCAGCGAGTGTTGAATTGGACGACCTGCTACAGGCGGGCGGTATTGGTCTACTGAATGCAGTGGATCGATATGACGCTCTGCAAGGAACGGCATTTACGACTTACGCAGTACAGCGTATTCGTGGTGCGATGCTGGACGAACTGCGTAGCCGTGACTGGGTACCGCGAAGTGTTCGCCGCAATGCACGCGAAGTGGCACATGCTATAGGGCAACTGGAACAAGAGCTGGGACGAAACGCGACAGAAACTGAAGTGGCGGAGCGTCTTGGTATCGCGGTTCAGGATTATCGTCAGATGTTGCTTGATACCAATAACAGCCAACTCTTTTCCTATGATGAGTGGCGTGAAGAGCATGGCGATAGTGTTGAACTGGTGACTGATGAGAATCAGCACGAAAACCCGTTACACCAATTATTGGAAGGTAATTTACGCCAACGCGTAATGGATGCTATTGAAGCATTGCCTGAGCGTGAGCAATTGGTGTTAACCCTCTATTACCAGGAAGAGCTGAATCTTAAGGAGATCGGCGCGGTTCTGGAAGTGGGGGAGTCCAGGGTGAGCCAGTTGCACAGCCAGGCCATTAAACGCTTACGTACCAAGCTGGGTAAGTTATAGGCGAGTCAATTCGCCCGAAAAATGCCGCACAACGTATTGACAACCAGGAGTTATCATGACGGTGCAGCAATCTAAAAGACGGCCTTTAAGCCGCTACCTAAAAGACTTTAAACACAGCCAGACTCATTGTGCTCACTGCAATAAGCTGCTTGACCGTATTACGCTGGTTCGTCGTGGCGAAATCGTGAATAAAATTGCGATCTCCCGTCTCGACACCCTGATGGATGAAGCCGCGTGGCGTGAAGAGCAGCAGGAGTGGGTCGCTTTGTGTCGTTTTTGTGGCGATCTGCATTGCAAAGAGCAGAGCGACTTTTTCGATATTATCGGCTTTAAACAATTCCTCTTTGAACAAACCGAGATGAGCCACGGGACCGTGCGCGAATACGTCGTGCGTCTGCGTCGTCTGGGGCAACATCTGACGGTACAAAATATCTCCCGCGACTTACTGAAAACCGGTTATATGGATGAAAATCTTGAACCGTGGTTGCCTGCAACCAGCACCAATAACTATCGCATCGCGCTGCGTAAATACGCGCAATATAAAGCGCATGTGCCGGGTGCGGTTACGCAGAAAGTCTACGCCGAAGCGACTTCTGATATATATTAAAATTGAATAAGATGTAGCGGACTCGCCTTTGACGCCAAAGGCGAAAGCCTTACACTACTCAAAAAACCACTATATCGGGGTAATTATGAAATTAGCACTTCTGGGTCGTCAGGCGCTGATGGGCGTAATGGCTGTGGCGCTGGTCGCGGGAATGAGCGTGAAAACGTTCGCGGCTGAAGGATTACTGAATAAAGTCAAAGAGCGCGGCACGCTGCTGGTTGGGCTGGAAGGAACGTATCCACCGTTCAGTTTCCAGGGTGACGATGGCAAACTGACCGGCTTTGAAGTTGAGTTTGCCGAAGAGCTGGCGAAACATCTGGGGGTGAAAGCGTCGCTGAAACCGACCAAATGGGACGGCATGTTGGCTTCACTGGATTCCAAACGTATTGATGTGGTGATTAACCAGGTCACCATTTCCGATGAACGTAAAAAGAAATATGATTTCTCAACGCCGTATACCGTGTCAGGTATTCAGGCGCTGGTGAAGAAAGGTAACGAAGGCACGATCAAAACCGCTGCAGACCTCAAAGGTAAAAAAGTGGGTGTCGGTCTTGGGACCAACTACGAAGAGTGGCTGCGTCAGAATGTTCAGGGTGTTGATATCCGCACCTATGATGATGACCCGACTAAATATCAGGATCTGCGCGTGGGCCGTATCGATGCGATCCTGGTCGACCGCCTGGCTGCGCTGGATCTGGTGAAGAAAACCAAAGATACGCTGGCCGTCGCCGGTGAGCCGTTCTCTCGTCAGGAGTCTGGCGTTGCAGTCCGTAAAGACAACGACGATCTGGTCAAAGCGATCGACGGTGCTATTGCCGATATGCAAAAAGACGGGACGTTAAAAGCGCTGTCTGAGAAATGGTTCGGTGCTGACGTCACTAAATAAGTCTTAAATGACAAAAAAAGGCGCTTTTAAAAGCGCCTTTTTTATTTCTGGCGTTCTAGCGTGCATAATAAAAAATAATAAACAAAAACAGAGTTACCGGAGGTTCCATGTCACTGCAAAATTTAACGCGCTTTCCGCGCCTGGAGTTCATTGGCGCACCGACGCCGCTAGAATATTTACCGCGGTTTTCGGATTATTTAGGGCGCGATATCTTTATTAAACGTGACGACGTGACCCCTATGGCCATGGGGGGAAACAAACTGCGTAAGCTGGAGTTTTTGGCGGCAGATGCGCTGCGCGAAGGGGCGGATACCCTGATCACCGCGGGTGCGATTCAGTCTAACCACGTTCGTCAGACGGCGGCCGTGGCCGCAAAGCTTGGGCTGAACTGCGTAGCACTGCTGGAAAACCCGATTGGTACGCGTGCGGAAAACTATCTCAGCAACGGAAATCGCCTGCTGCTGGATCTGTTCAACGCGCAGATTGAAATGTGTGATGCATTAACCCATCCCACTGAACAGCTCGACGCGCTGGCGACGCGCGTCGAAGCGCAGGGCTTTCGGCCTTATGTGATTCCGGTGGGTGGCTCGAATGCGCTTGGTGCGCTGGGTTACGTTGAAAGCGCGCTGGAAATTGCGCAGCAGTGTGAAGGCGCAGTGAGCTTGTCCTCCGTGGTCGTGGCATCGGGCAGTGCTGGAACGCACGCAGGCCTGGCGGTCGGGCTTGAGCAACTGATGCCGGACGTCGAACTCATTGGCGTGACCGTTTCGCGCAGCGTGGCGGATCAAAAGCCAAAAGTTTTCGCTTTGCAGCAGGCGGTCGCGCAGCAGCTGGAAGTTCCGGCGCAGGCTGAGATTGTGCTGTGGGATGACTATTATGCGCCAGGCTACGGCACGCCGAATGATGAAGGGGTGGAAGCGATAAAATTGCTGGCACGTTTGGAAGGGATCTTGCTTGATCCGGTTTACACGGGTAAGGCGATGGCGGGACTTATCGACGGTATTACTCAGAAGCGCTTTAAGGATGAAGGCCCAATTCTGTTTGTGCATACGGGCGGAGCGCCTGCGTTATTTGCCTATCATCCTCACGTCTAATTGCAGGTAGAAAAACGATAATGCAAGAAAGTATTCAGCTGGTTATTGATTCGCTACCGTACCTGCTCAAGGGCGCTGTGTTTACGTTACAGCTCAGTCTGGGTGGGATGTTCTTCGGTTTAGTGCTGGGCTTTATTCTGGCGCTGATGCGTATGTCGCCGATTCTGCCGGTGCGTTGGCTGGCGCGCTTTTACATCTCTGTATTTCGCGGTACGCCGCTCATCGCCCAGCTGTTTATGATTTATTACGGTCTGCCGCAGTTTGGTATTGAACTGGATCCTATTCCGGCGGCGATGATTGGTCTGTCGCTGAACACGGCGGCGTATACCTCTGAGACGCTACGTGCAGCGATTTCATCCATTGATAAAGGTCAGTGGGAAGCGGCGGCCAGTATCGGTATGACACCGTGGCAAACGCTGCGTCGCGCCATTTTGCCCCAGGCCGCGCGCGTGGCGCTCCCGCCGCTAAGCAACAGTTTTATCAGTCTGGTTAAAGACACCTCGCTCGCGGCAACGATTCAGGTGCCGGAGTTGTTCCGTCAGGCGCAGCTGATTACGTCGCGCACGCTGGAAGTTTTCACCATGTATCTGGCCGCATCACTGATTTACTGGGTGATGGCAACCGTGCTGTCCGCGCTGCAAAACTATTTTGAAAATCAGCTTAATCGTCAGGAGCGAGATCCGAAATGAGTGCAATTGACGTCAAAAACCTGACAAAAAAATTCCACGGGCAAACTGTTCTTCACGGTATTGATCTCGAGGTACAGGAGGGCGAAGTGGTGGCAATTATCGGGCCGAGTGGTTCCGGTAAAACCACGCTGCTGCGCAGTATTAATTTGCTGGAACACCCGGAGGGGGGAACCGTTCGCGTGGGTGATATCACCATTGATACCGCGAAGTCCCTCGGTCAGCAAAAAACGCTGATTCGCCATCTGCGCCAGCATGTCGGTTTTGTGTTCCAGAGTTTTAACCTGTTCCCTCATCGCACGGTTATCGAGAATATTATCGAAGGGCCGGTCATCGTTAAGGGGGAACCCAAAGACGAGGCTATTCAACGCGCCCGCGAACTGCTGGCCAAAGTCGGGCTCTCCGGGAAGGAGACCAGCTATCCGCGTCGTCTGTCGGGCGGGCAGCAGCAGCGCGTCGCGATTGCGCGTGCGCTAGCGATGCGCCCCGATGTTATTTTGTTTGACGAACCAACCTCGGCGCTCGATCCCGAGCTGGTGGGCGAAGTGCTTAACACCATTCGCCAACTCGCGCAGGAGAAGCGGACGCTGGTGATTGTCACGCATGAGATGAGCTTTGCCAGAGATGTCGCGGACAGAGCAATCTTCATGGATCAGGGGCGCATTGTGGAGCAGGGGCCAGCAAAAGAATTGTTTGCCAATCCTCAACAACCTCGTACGCGTCAATTCCTCGAGAAATTCCTGACGAAATAGCCCTCTTTGATTAATTTGCTCCAGAAAGCCAATCTGGAGCAAAATATTCCCTAATTATCCTAATCTGTAGATGTTTTTATTCTACTTCTGCGTATTAAGCACAGCTAAAATGCAACTAGTTCTCAATTGGGACGATTTTTTATACATATAAATAAGTTTTATGTGTTAGGTTATATTCACCATAATAATGATTAGTTTTTTCAGGGGTTTTATTCGGTAAGTATGAGGGATACAGACTTTTTTACATGGCGACGGAATTGCTTCCTGCGATTCCAGGATATGGGCTCTGCGGATGAAGTGTATGAAGAGCTTCAACAACAAACCCAGGCACTTGAATTCGATTATTACTCACTCTGTGTCAGGCATCCGGTTCCCTTTACGCGTCCTAAAATATCCGTTCGTTCAAGCTATCCGGCTGAATGGATGTCGCAATATCAGTCAGAAAATTATTTCGCTATTGATCCGGTATTAAAGCGTGAGAATTTCATGCAGGGGCATCTTCCCTGGACTGACGCGTTATTTGCGGATGCGCAGGCGTTATGGGATGGTGCGCGCGACCATGGTCTGCGTAAGGGCATTACGCAATGTTTGATGTTGCCTAATCATGCGCTGGGTTTTCTCTCCGTTTCTCGCACCAGTCAGTTTGGTAAAATGATGGACAGCGAAGAAATAGAATTGCGCCTGCAAATGTTGGTGCAAATGGCACTGACCACATTGCTGCGATTTGAGGATGAAATGGTGATGCCACCTGAGATGAAATTCAGCAAGCGTGAAAAGGAGATTCTGAAGTGGACGGCGGAGGGAAAAACGTCGGCTGAAATCGCAATTATTCTTTCGATCTCAGAAATACGGTCAATTTCCATCAGAAGAATATGCAGAAGAAATTTAACGCACCGAATAAAACGCAGATTGCGTGTTATGCGGCGGCGACCGGTTTCATCTGACAACACCCTTGTTCTGCGTGCCAGACACGAAGACGGCTGAATGCTTTGCGTTCAGCCGTCTCTTTTTTACTGACGGTAAGCCTGTTTAATTTGCTTAACTGTGCCAGCAAATACGTCAGCCTGGTTTTGATCTTCCATCTGCGCGATTTGTCTTTCCATCTTAATGATCACACGGCCCGCATCGGCCTGGCCCATTGGCCTGAAGCATAAGAGTTAACAGTGCTTTCAGACAGGATACTTCCTGCGCCAGTTCTTGGTTGTTTTCCGCGGTGGCGAATTCAGGTGTGCTCATGGATATTCCTCATTACAAAACTGCGCTGGAGCGCGACGATGAAAGTTAAGGCGGCGGAGTATACCATAAGCCAGAGGAAAAAAAGCAGTGGTTGTTTTTTGAACACTTATTGTTTTGTTTATTCGGGTAAACCCGAGTTAAGTATAATTGCTGTTATGTTTTAATATCCCTTAATTGTTTAGGCTTCGTTTGGCTGCTGTTAATTGTTGTTACAAAAATATATCTTCTGTTTTTTGCGTTTTTACGGTGTTTGTTTTTTGTAACTTTTTGAATGCTGGCGCTTAAAAAGGGCGAAGAAAGCTACTTAGACTGGGTTTTTCTTTCCACTTGCTGTACAGGACTAATTTCCAAAAAAGTGAACGGAATCGTACCGTACCTTTTTAACGTTTTAAACTTGGGATGAAAACCGTTAATATAAACGCATTAGCAGTCAGTCGCGATATCCCTATTTCTGGAGACATTTCCTTTGATCAACGTCCTTCTTGTTGATGACCACGAACTCGTGCGCGCAGGGATACGTCGCATACTTGAAGATATAAAGGGTATTAAAGTGGCCGGTGAGGCCTGCTGCGGTGAAGATGCCGTGAAGTGGTGCCGTACCCATTCTGCCGATGTGGTGTTGATGGACATGAATATGCCCGGCATCGGTGGGCTTGAAGCCACGCGCAAAATCGCCCGCGCCTTCGTTGATACTAAAGTCATCATGCTGACCGTTCATACTGAAAACCCGTTGCCCGCGAAAGTGATGCAGGCTGGCGCTGCCGGTTATCTCACTAAAGGCGCTGCGCCACAGGAAGTGGTGAATGCCATTCGTTCCGTGTATGCCGGGCAGCGCTATATCGCCTCGGATATCGCTCAACAGATGGCATTGAGTCAGATAGAGCCGGAAAAAACGGGTTCACCGTTTGCCAGTTTGTCTGAGCGCGAATTGCAGATTATGCTGATGATCACTAAAGGCCAAAAGGTGAATGAGATTTCGGAGCAACTGAATCTCAGCCCCAAAACGGTGAACAGCTACCGCTATCGTATGTTCAGTAAACTGAACATTCATGGCGATGTCGAACTCACTCACCTGGCTATTCGTCATGGTCTGTGTAATACAGAGACCCTAACCAGTCAGTGAGTGATGTGTTCGATTCTAAATCTTTCCTGAAAACCGTGACCAGCCAGCCAGGCGTATACCGTATGTACGACGCTGGCGAGACGGTTATCTACGTCGGCAAGGCGAAGGACCTCAAAAAGCGCCTTTCCAGTTATTTTCGCAGTAACCTTGCCTCTCGTAAGACTGAAGCGCTGGTGGCGCAAATTCAGCAGATCGATGTCACCGTCACCCATACGGAGACAGAAGCGCTGCTGCTTGAGCACAACTACATCAAACTGTATCAGCCGCGCTACAACGTCTTATTGCGTGACGACAAGTCATATCCTTTTATCTTCCTGAGCGGCGACACCCATCCGCGCCTGGCGATGCACCGTGGTGCTAAGCATGCGAAAGGGGAGTATTTTGGTCCCTTCCCAAACGGCTATGCGGTGCGTGAAACGCTGGCGTTACTGCAAAAAATTTTCCCGGTTCGTCAGTGCGAAAATAGCGTTTATCGCAACCGCTCCCGGCCGTGTCTACAATACCAGATTGGACGTTGTCTGGGCCCGTGTGTGGCAGGTTTGGTCAGCGAAGATGAATACGCGCAGCAGGTTGAATACGTGCGCTTATTCCTGGCCGGGAAGGACGATCAGGTCCTGACGCAGCTGATTGAACGCATGGAAAAGGCCAGCCAGTCGCTGGCGTTTGAAGAGGCCGCGCGCATTCGCGATCAAATTCAGGCTGTGCGTCGGGTGACGGAAAAACAGTTCGTTTCCAATAATGGCGACGATCTGGATGTTATTGGTGTCTCTTTCGATGCCGGGCTGGCCTGCGTCCATGTTCTGTTTATACGCCAGGGCAAGGTTCTTGGTAGCCGCAGCTATTTCCCAAAAGTGCCCGCTGGCACAGAGTTGGGCGAAGTGGTGGAAACCTTTGTTGGCCAGTTTTATTTGCAGGGCAGTCAGATGCGTACGTTGCCGTCAGAAATTCTGCTCGACTTTGCTCTCAATGATAAAACGTTGCTTGCAGATTCGCTCTCTGAGCTGGCAGGACGGCGGGTCAACGTCCAGACCAAACCGCGCGGCGACCGTGCGCGCTATCTGAAGCTCGCTCGGACCAATGCGGCGACCGCGCTGACCACCAAACTTTCTCAACAATCGACCATTCATCAGCGCCTACTCGCCCTGGCGACCTTGTTAAAATTGCCAGAAGTGAAGCGGATGGAGTGCTTCGACATCAGCCATACCATGGGTGAGCAAACTGTCGCCTCTTGCGTGGTGTTTGACGCTAACGGCCCGCTGCGCGCGGAGTACCGCCGCTATAATATTACGGGTATCACGCCCGGTGATGACTATGCTGCGATGAATCAGGTGCTGCGTCGCCGTTACGGAAAAGCGATTGAAGAGAGCAAAATCCCTGATGTCATCATTATTGATGGCGGGAAAGGGCAGTTGGGTCAGGCGAAACAGGTTTTTGCCGAGTTGGACGTGCCGTGGGATAAACATCATCCGCTGATGCTGGGTGTGGCGAAAGGAACTGACCGTAAGGCTGGCCTGGAAACGCTGTTCTTTGAGCCTGAAGGTGAGGGCTTCAACCTGCCGCCAGATTCTCCCGCTTTGCATGTGATCCAGCATATCCGCGATGAGTCGCACGATCACGCTATCGGTGGACATCGGAAAAAACGGGCGAAAGTGAAAAATACCAGCACGCTTGAAACGATCGAAGGCGTTGGGCCAAAACGTCGACAAATGTTGTTGAAATACATGGGGGGATTGCAAGGACTACTCAACGCGAGCGTGGAGGAAATTGCAAAAGTGCCGGGTATTTCGCAAGGGCTGGCAGAAAAGATCTACTACTCGTTGAAACATTGAGGGCTCTGTAGCAACATAGAGCTAAATTTACTGACAACAGACAGTTACCGTCACTATGCGATTTAATATCCCTACGTTACTTACGCTTTTTCGCGTCGTACTTATCCCCTTCTTTGTTCTGGCATTTTACCTGCCGTTCACCTGGGCACCTTTCGCATGTGCATTCATTTTTCTTATCGCCGCGGTGACGGACTGGTTTGATGGTTATCTGGCGCGTCGCTGGAATCAGAGCACGCGTTTTGGGGCGTTTCTTGATCCTGTTGCGGATAAAGTGATGGTCGCCATTGCGATGGTGCTGGTCGCCGAGCATTACCACACATGGTGGGTGACGCTCCCAGCCGCTACCATGATTGGTCGCGAAATTATTATCTCTGCACTGCGTGAGTGGATGGCTGAGCTGGGTAAACGCAGCAGCGTCGCGGTTTCCTGGATTGGTAAAGTCAAAACAACAGCCCAGATGGCGTCGCTGGTGTGGATGCTGTGGCGTCCAAATGCGTGGGTAGAGTGGGCTGGGATTGGCTTGCTGTGGGTTGCTGCCGTGTTGACGTTATGGTCTATGCTGCAATATCTGAACGCTTCACGCGGCGATTTGCTTGAACAGTGATCGTTTCGACGCAAATTTCAGCAAACGATCCTGGGATGCAAAAATTAACGTTGACTCAAACCGTCATATAAGTAGAATGCAACGCATCGAACGGCGGTACGCTTAGCCAGTCGGTAGTGAAATCAAGTGATTAGCATAATGACTTGATGATTGCGGGAATAGCTCAGTTGGTAGAGCACGACCTTGCCAAGGTCGGGGTCGCGAGTTCGAGTCTCGTTTCCCGCTCCAAATTATAGGCATCGGCAATAGCGGGTGCTGAGTAAAAAGATTTTAAGGCGCGTTAGCAAAGCGGTTATGTAGCGGATTGCAAATCCGTCTAGTCCGGTTCGACTCCGGAACGCGCCTCCAATTTCTTCCCGAGCCCGGATGGTGGAATCGGTAGACACAAGGGATTTAAAATCCCTCGGCCATAGGCTGTACGAGTTCAAGTCTCGTTCCGGGTACCATGGGAAAAAGAATAAAATCAATGATAAGCAGTGTCGTTAAACCACCGAAAGGTGGTTTTTTTGTGTCTGAAAATAGTGTTATCTCACTTCCTTCCTAATATTACCGCTTCTTTTTTACCGCCAGTGACCGACACAATTTTTATTTTCCTGTCGTAACGAGCCGTGTGCGAAATCGTTTTGTGACCTGATATCTGCTGTTTATCCCGGAGGCTACCCGCTCCTCAGTCAGCCTGGCGTAGGTTGGACATCGTGTTATCCACGCAGGGATGTTAATTAACGCTTTGCGAGGTAATTTATTGCCGCTTCGTATGCTAACGCTTCGTCAACTGAAGAGCTCGTCTCGTAAATATAGACATACTTGCGGGTAAGGTGCTGAATGAGCATTTTGGGCGTTATGTGGTCTGCTACACCTGCCTGGATAATGTCAAAAACAGCACTGCCTATGACCCTGTCTACATCGTTTGTGGCAAATTCGTTGGATGAGAAGCTCAACATGTCGCCTTTCCCGCGTTGTTAATAGATACCTTTAAGCATATACGCCTTGCATCATTCGTGTACCGTTCAGCCGTAGTTTTTAGGCCGTGGCGATGATTATTTGATGGGTTGTGACATTGATCGCTGCACCGCAGTAGTTCGTCTAACATGGCGCTTCAAAGGCCAGGTTCAAGCTGATAAGTATGAACAAAATGAAAACGTTGCTGGTGTATTGACCGTGAGTGATGGTCTTAGGATCGTGACCTCATAAGAGGTAAAAAACATGTCGATTATGTGTGCGATACCCTTCTCTTGATAGGCTTTCAATCCGGCAAATTACCTCGCCGGATGTGACGGAGGGTAAAGAATACTTTGCTTATTATCACTGTCCGTGCCTTAATGGTCTGCTAAGTTCGATGCACAGGCGAACGTAAACATTTTATCGGGCAGTCCTCATTACCAGGTGCTATCGCTGATACCCCTCCTTCTGAGTCCATACGTTTATTATTATACGTTTATTATCTCACTCATCATGCGTAACAGGAGTAAATATGTCCTCAAGAATTAGAGGCCTGGTAAAGTGGTATAAAGAAGACAAAGGTTTTGGTTTCATCTCTCCTCTTGATGGAGGCAAAGATATCTCTGTTCATGTTTCGAATCTTCAGGGGGATAATTTTAAAACCCTGTTTGAAGGACAGAAGGTCGAATACACTATTTACAAAAGTAATAAAGGTCCCGCTGCTTCTAACGTCATACTTTGTGAAAAATAAAGATGCGTCGCTCTGCGATGTGGAGAATGCCTGAGCAGGCATAGCTGTAAGATGATTGAAGGCCGAATGTTTTAAACTGAGGCCAGCATCGTTACCGATGTGCTGACCACGATGATGAAGCGCAGGCCTTTCGGATGAACAGTCTACACGCTGACGTTAACTGGCGGTACAAACAGTAACGAGCGCCAATGATTAGACGGCCTACAGCAGCATCATTTTTGGTATTCCCTAAACTATTGCTAAATATGGGGCGTTAGTTGTAACGCTCATCATATCTGCAATAATTTTTTGCAGTCATTTTGATGACTTGAACAAGGTGCTGCAAAACGGGCAGACCAATTGGGAACCTTTTTGAACGCGACTAAAACTATGTTCTGAGTCTTTAGAACAGTTTGGGCATGGGCATTTAACTAAGTAATTACGACGGGTTTGTGAATTTTTACGTCCAGACATAGGCATCTCCTGATATAAGGGACGACAACGATACACGTTTAATATACTAATTACTTGTGTTTTTTTACTTTAAATTGGGGAATGGCCGTAATTATGGAACACAAGTTTTTTTTCGGGGAGATCTACAGGTCTGGTCTGTAATGTGGCTCAAATATATTTAAGCGAAAAGGAGACATCTTTTTAATCAGAATCTCGTATCCGCATTTTGATGACGAAGTCCTCACGTCTCTTTGAACCGTCAAATCTTAAGTTCACAACGCCGTCGTTTACAGTCTACCGTTAATCTTCTGGTTATCTTTCAGAACTTCAATCGCAGTTTGCATTGCAATTTTGTTGTCCCTGCCTGTAAGTTTTTTCTGTGTAACCTGCAAGTATTCAAGAATCGTGCGGGCATTGATGGGGCGGCCTGTTTTACCAACTTCGAGTACTGCATTACCGAGGATGATTTTTACTGGCGGAAGCTGGGCTGGGTACCAATCGAGGGTGTCTTCTGATTTCATAACAAATTTCTCTGGGAAGGGCAGTGTACCATAAATTGAGTGAGCCTGCGCGTTGACGGCATCGTCCGTTTTGTACTATTGCCCATTCAAAAAATTCGCCATAATGAATTTTGTTGAACATAGCCTTCTGATATTCATTTAAAAAATAAGGTTTCAATGGCAAAAACCGAGGTGGCTACTCTCGAAGCAATAAGCTGTGTTATGAAACCACCCCAGGCTGGTCTTTGTGTCTAAATTCCAGTGAATTACACGCCGCCTAAATACGCTTTTCGCACCTCCTGATTACCTAAAAGTTCCTCACCGCTACCGCTTAGACGGATTTGTCCGTTGACCATCACATATCCGCGATCGGAAAGCTTGAGCGCGTGATGTGCATTTTGCTCCACCAAAAAAATTGTCATCCCATTACGCGCCAGCTCGCGCAGCGTCTGGAAAATTTGTTTTACCACGATCGGCGCAAGGCCAAGACTTGGCTCATCAAGCAGCAGGAGTTTTGGACGACTCATCAACGCCCGCGCAATCGCCAGCATTTGCTGCTCTCCCCCGGACATGGTCATCGCGCGCTGTTTACGCCGCTCTTTCAGCCGCGGGAACAAATCAAACATCGTTTGCAGATCGTGCGCGGCATGTTGGTTACCCACAGGAATGGTCCCCATCAGCAAATTTTCTTCAACGGTCATATCCGGGAAAATACGTCGACCTTCCGGAGCCTGCGCGATACCGCCTGACGCCACGTAATGCGTTGATTGATGGCTGATATCCTCGCCGCAAAACAGGATCTGACCTTTTCGAATGCGTGGCTGGCCGAAAATGGACATCAATAGCGTCGATTTTCCCGCGCCGTTAGCCCCAATCAGCGCCACGGTTTCGCCTTGATTCACCTGCAAAGACACCTGCTTTAATGCCTGAATCACGCCATAAAATACATCCACGTCCTTAAACTCCAGCATCGTCTCGCTCATACGCTGACCTCGCTTTCATCGGTGCCCAGATACGCGGCGATAACCTTCTCATCATGCTGGATTTCATGCGGTTTACCCTGCGCAATCACATCGCCATGGTCGAGAACAATAATGTGATCCGAAATTTCCATCACCATTCCCATATCATGTTCAATCAGCAAGACCGTGATTTTATGATGGTCGCGCAAAAAACGAATGATTTTACTCAGCGCACGCGTTTCGACGGGGTTTAACCCAGCGGCGGGTTCATCCAGACACAGCATCTCTGGCCCCGTACACATTGCGCGCGCAATTTCGAGACGCCGCTGCTGACCGTAGGACATCTCACCCGCCAGGCGATTAGCACAATCCACCAGATCCACTACCTCTAGCCAGTAAAATGCCCGATCCAACGCGTCGCTCTCCGCGCGGCGGTACGCGGGGGTATTCAGCACGCCGGCAATCAGGTTACGGTTAACGCGCATGTGCTGCGCGACCAGCAGGTTTTCCACCACAGACATTTCCCGAAAAAGGCGGATATTCTGGAATGTGCGAGCCAGTCCTGCGCGGTTGACCAGATGCGTCCCGCCAAACATTTTGTAGAAAATACGCCCCCCAAGCTGCGCCGGATTGATCCAGTCTCCGGGCTGAAATTTTTGCCCAAGAACCTGAATCACGTTGGTGGTTTTGCTGAGCGTATTGAACAGAATCGTGCCGCCAGAGGCTTTGTAGAAACCGGTCAGACAGTTAAACACCGTGGTTTTTCCGGCACCATTTGGGCCGATTAAAGCGGTTATTGAGCCGCGCTGGACGTCCAGATTCACATCGTTTAGCGCTTTTATACCGCCAAAATGCATCATCAAATGTTCAACGTTTAATATCGTCCCGTTCATGGCGCGACTCCTTTGCGAACTGCAAATCCGCTGCGGTTAATGCGAATCAGACCGCGAGGCCGCCAGATCATCATCACGACCATCAGCATGCCGAATAACAGCACGCGGTATTCCGCAAAGCTGCGCAACAGCTCTGGCGTGACGGTGAGTACGAATGCGGCTAACACCACGCCGACAGTCGATCCCATTCCGCCTAAAACGACGATGGCGAGGATCAGCGCGGACTCAAAAAACGTAAACGACGTAGGGTTAACAAATCCCTGATAGGTCGCAAAGAACACACCAGCAATGCCTGCCGTCGACGCCCCAAGAGTAAATGCCGAGAGCTTGACCAGCACATGATTTAGCCCCATCGAACGACAGGCGATTTCGTCCTCACGCAACGCTTCCCACGCGCGTCCAATCGGCATACGCGTCAGGCGGTGTTTGACGTAGAGCACCAGCAAAACGACCAGCAGGAGGACGACATAGATGAAAATAAACTTCAGGTTGGGGTTGTAGGTCAGATGGAAAAACTCGTGGAACGGCACGCCGCCTTCTTTGGCTCGTCGTCCAAACTCAAGGCCGAAAAAGGTGGGAGGTGGGGCCGAAACACCGTTTGGTCCGCCGGTAAAGGTCAGCCAGTTGTTGAGGATCAGACGGATAATTTCCCCGAATCCGAGGGTCACAATCGCCAGATAATCGCCGTGCATACGCAGAACCGGAAACCCCAGTAAAGCGCCGGCTGCGGCAGCCATTAGCGCCGCCAGCGGCAACATCGTCCAGAATCCCAGGCCCAGGTATTGATAGCCCAGCGCTAAACCGTAAGCACCAATAGCGTAAAAGGCGACATATCCCAGGTCCAGCAAGCCCGCCAGGCCGACAACGATATTCAGCCCCAGCCCCAACAGGACATAAATCAGCCCGAGGATCGCGACCGTCAGTACATATTTTGTGGCGATAAACGGGAAACAAACTGCCAGCGTCAGCACCAGCGGGATAATCCAGCGCATCCGGCTTTTATACTCTGGTGGCCGGACGTAAACCCCCGAGTTATCGGTGTCGAAACGGGATAATAACCGTGTCCCCATAGCCGTCATCAAAAACGCGCTCAGTAAAAAGCGCCCCGTCACCACGGTGGCAACGATCCACGCCAGCCGTCGCCCTTCAAAGTTGAAACTGTAGCCATCCAGCACCACGCCGACGATGGGGCCAAAAATGATTAATGCGATCATGCCGGCAAAGATGGCATCCAGAACGCAGCGTTTGAGCGAAAAACCGTCGTGCACATCAGTTTGCGATGTCATATTTGACTCCCTCATACTTTGGCGACAACCGGGCGGCCAAGCAGTCCTTGAGGACGGAAAATGAGGATCACCACCAGTAATCCAAACGAGAACACATCTTTGTAATCAGAATTCACCATCCCCGAAAATTGTGCTTCGGCGATCCCGAGAATCAACCCGCCCAGCATCGCCCCCGGCAGTGACCCAATCCCACCAAGAACCGCAGCCGTAAAGGCTTTGATGCCGATAACAAACCCGACGTAAAAATCAAAGGTGCCGTAGTTCATGGTAATCAACACACCCGCAAGGCCAGCCATGGCTGCACCAATCACGAACACCAGCGAAATTATCCGGTCCGTATTTATGCCTAAAATCGACGCCATTTTGCGGTCCTGCTGAACGGCGCGGCACATGCGTCCTAATCGGGTATTGCTGATTATCCAGGTGAGCAGCAGCATGCCTGCGAATGAGGCAATCAGAATAAACACTTTGGTATAGGTGACCTGGACAAACCCCTCGCCAAGGTGAAAACGGAACACGCCATCCAGCATTGTTGGCACGCCTTGCTGACGCGGCCCCTGGCTGATTTGCGCATAGTTTTGCAGGATTAATGACATCCCGATGGCCGAGATCAGCGGAGCCAGACGCGTTGAGTTGCGCAGCGGTTTATAAGCGATGCGTTCAATCGTCCAGCCATAGACGCCCGTCACGATAATGGTGAACACCAGCGTGCCGAGGATTAATAACGGAAATGACTCCAGGCCAAACCAGGCGAGCAACGCCAGGCCGATGGCGCTGAGATAGGCGGAAATCATATACACTTCGCCGTGAGCGAAATTTATCATCCCGATAATGCCGTATACCATCGTATAGCCGATGGCAATGAGTCCGTATACGGAACCTAGCGTTAAGCCGTTGATCAACTGCTGAAGAAAGAATGTGCTCATCACCGCGCGCTCGTGTTATGGGCTGCACGACACATGCGTGCAGCCTGATGGTTATATCGCGTCGATAAAAAGCTATCGACGTTGAGCGTGACGCCGTTCCGTTACGGCACTTCGGTATATTTCCCTTTGTCATCCCACTGATACACGACGTAGTCGGAGACTTTCAGGTCACCCTTGTCATCCCAGGATTTTTTGCCCATCACCGTTTCAACCGGATTGGCCTTCAGCCAGGCGCTGGCCTTGGCAGAATCCGTACCGCCAGTCGCTTTAAAGGCTGCGGCGATGGCTTGAACAGAGGCGTAGGAATAAAGGGTGTAACCTTCGGGTTCAAACTTACTGGTGCGGAATTTCTCGATGACGGCTTTGCCGTCGGGGATCAAACGGGGATCTTTGCCAAAGGTCATGTAAATACCGTTGGTGTATTTCGGCCCACCTGCCGCGGTCACCATCTCTTCGTTGACGATACAGTCGCCGGAGAAGAATTTGGCCTGCACGCCTTGCTCACGCATCTGACGCACCAGCGGACCGGCTTCCGGGTGACAGCCACCGAAGAACACCACATCCGGTTTTTGCGCGCCGATTTTCGTGACCAGCGCGTTGAAGTCTTTCTCACCGCGCGACAAGCCTTCGTACATCACGTCATTCACGCCACGTTTTGCCAGCGCGGCTTTCGTCGCATCCGCCAGTCCCTGACCGTAGGTGTCTTTATCGTGAATGATCACCACCCGTTTGGCCTTCAGCTTATCAATAATAAAATCGCTGGCGACTTTCCCTTGCTGATCGTCACGTCCGCACATGCGGAACATATCGCTCATGCCGCGTTCGGTGATTAACGGGTTGGTAGAGCCTGGAGTGATTGCCAGGACGCCTGCGTCGTTGTACACCTCGGAGGCGGGCATCGTCGACGATGAGCAAAAATGCCCGACAACCGCTTTGACTTTGTCCTGATCAACCAGACGGTTAGCGACGGAGACGGCCTGTTTAGGCTCGCAGGCATCATCACCCTGAACCAGCTTAATCTTTTCGCCGTTGATCCCACCGGCGGCATTGATATCTTCGGCGGCCTGAGTCGCTCCATGCCAGTACTGATCGCCATAGGTCGCGTTTGGCCCGGTGAACGGCCCCGCGACGCCAATGACGATATCCGCCTGGGCGGAAAATGCCGTGACCAGACAACCTGCTACTACAAGAGAAAGGGGACTTCTGAGTAATTTCAGCGACATTATTATGTTCCTTAGCAAAGAGGTTTTTGCACCACGGTCCAAACCTGAAGGCAGATGGCGCAGTCAATCCAAAAACAAAAGCGAGAACAAAATGCACGAAACAAACGCGAGCCTGACAATATCCTGCTGATACGGCGAGATTTCCTGTCACCCTTTACGGGCAGGAACATTAAGCAAAATGGTTGCCAGAGTGGATAACCCGTTGCGGGGTTTTGACTTATTTCAGTATAGAGCGCCGTTTTATGCGCTCTGGCAGCATCAACTGAAATTACAGCGGGGATCACATCTCATTAACAATAATGCCCGCCACGTGTGCAACGGTCACGATTCAAGCTATTTTGCACCAGGAAAGCCCATGGGGATGGTGTTGTTATCGTTGTTTGAACACGCTGCGCCGCACGCCTGACGCTGGCGTTGAGAAGTCCCTGGGCATTGTGTGATAAAATCGTTTTCTTTTTTTATCAGGAGTATCTGCAATGACTGAAGGCCCATTAACTGAAAACGAACTGGAGTGGCTGGAAGAGACGTTGATGTCTTACGGTCATGAGGATGCGTCTGTGATTGACGTTTCCGAGCTTGACGGCATGCTTACCGCGGTTTTATCGGGTCCGGTAGTCGTTGAACCCGATACCTGGCTGGTGGCGGTGTGGGGCGGTCAAAAGTATGTTCCGCGCTGGAAAAACGATCGCGAAATGAACCGATTTATCGATCTCTGCTTTAAGCATTTGAACGATATCGCTGAGCGACTGAGTGATTATCCCGATCAGTTTGAACCGGTTTTCGGCGTTAACGACGTGGACGGGAAAAGCTACACCGTGGTGGAAGAGTGGTGTTACGGCTATATGCGCGGGATGGCACTGACCGACTGGTCATCGTTGCCGGAAGCGCTGAAAGCCGATTTAGACATCATTACGCTGCACGGAACGGAAGCGAATGCCGAACAGCTGGATGAATTGACCGAAGACGAATATCACGCCAGCATTGAACGAATCAAACCGGCAGCGCTTCGTTTATATAACTACTGGGTGGCGAACCCGCTAGTGACCGTGGCCCAGCAGCCGATCATCAATGGTGCGAAAGTGGGCCGTAACGATCCTTGTCCGTGCGGCAGCGGTAAGAAATTCAAAAGCTGCTGTTTGCATTAATTGCATTGATAAAAATAGGGCTCATTATGAGCCCTTTTCTTAACCGATTTCCGGTAACAATCCTGCTGCGATTGAAAACTGTACCAGGATAACCACAATACCGCAGGTGAATACCATTGCCAGAAGCGGTTTGCCCCCCCATACCCGATAGCCTGAGTCAGGATGTTGCTGACGGCTTTTCCATGCCAGAAGGGAAGGAAGCAGCAGCGCAAGCACGGCGAGCGCCACGCCCGCGTAGCCCAGCGCCATCACAAATCCGCGTGGGTAAAACAGCGCGAAGGCGAGTGGCGGCAAGAAGGTTACAACGCCTGTCTGGATGCGTCCCCCGACGGAGCGACGGCGCTGGAACAAGTCCGCCAGATAATCGAACAGACCCAGCGCTACGCCAAGGAAAGAGGTCGCCAGCGCAAGGTCAGCAAACAGATGAACCGCCAGCTCAACATGCGGCGAGGCTACCACTTCACGCAGCGCCTGCAGGAATCCATTCAAACCGGAATGGTCAGCCATTAAGCCGATAAACGTCGAGGAATCGATGCTGCCCAACGTCACCAGTTGCCAGAAGATATAAGCAATTAATGGAATGGCGCTGCCGATGATAAACACCCGACGCAGCTTGCGGATATCACCGTTCATGTAGCTCACAATGCTCGGCACGCTGCCGTGAAAGCCAAATGAAGTGAAAATTACCGGGATGGCGGAAAGCGCCAGCCCTTGCTGAAGCGGAAGTGTCAGTAAATTGACTTTGTGCACGTGCGGGGCAAGCAGAACGAGCATCAGCACCAGGAAAATAATTTTGGCGCTAAACAGAAAACGGTTAAACAGATCGACGAGAGAGGTTCCGACACATACCACGCCGCCACCGATTACGGTGAAAAAGATAACGCCGGTCGCCGGGGAAATGTCCGTACCAAACCAGTCATTCACACTCGAGGCGATCAACTCACCCGCGCCGCTTATATAAGCCGCGGTCAGCGCGTACATCAGGAACATCATGCTGAAACCGGTGATCCATTGACCGTAGCGGCCCAGATAGCGTGCCGCCAGCGAGCCAAGCCCTGTGTCAGCAGGAACGTGCTGATAGACCTCAAGCAGCAGCAATGCCGTGTAGCACATCAGCGCCCACAGGCAGCCTAAAAGCAGTAACGTGACGCTAAAGCCGACACCGGCAGCGGCCAGCGGCATCGCCAGCATTCCTGCGCCAATCGTCGTGCCTGCGACGATAAAAATACTTCCCAGAGTTCTGTTTCTCACGCTTTCCTCTACCGCAACAACAAATCGCAACCCATTCTGCGGCGCAGAGTAAGTGAAAAGCACCACTTCGTCAAATCACCGTTACAATTGGCGTAATTAAATATTTACGATTTCGACTGAGTGCGATATTTAGGGCAACTGGCTGATACTTTTGAGGGTTTTGCCTACTTCATAAGGGCAATACTTTCGCGCGAAAATCAGGCGTACCTTAAACAGTAAATATAAATAATCAACAAAAGTGAGAAGCTGATGGCAGGGGATAATCCCTTTCAGGCCGCTTGGAGTCGTTCGGGCAATTTACTGTGTCACGGACACTGGATTATTCACTACAACGGTGAGGCACTTGAATTGCCTGAGCCGCGTCGTGAAAAAGATATGGGGACGTGGGCGATCTACAACATTATGGATCCGGACGATGAGATTTTTGCCCAGGGTTTGAAAGAGGATGAGTGGATAATTGAGAACGTCGAGTGGCTCACCGACCTGTTCTTCGACAACGCTATTCCGCTCGAAAGCGTCAACTATCGCGCCTTTTATCAGGCGATTAATCCTCATGACTGGCGATGCACCAGCTGTGCCGGGTGCATGTAAACCTGTGCCAGCGCAAGGCGTGAGGCCGACTTCGCGTGTAGTCTGTGCCTTTCTTTCTGGAGGGGTTATGACGTCAATTCACGGGCATGAAGTGCTCAATATGATGCTGGAATCTGATGAGCAATATTCAGAAACCAGTCTGATTCAGGTTATCCATACGCGATTCGGTGAAAGTGCGCGTTTCCATACGTGTTCTGCGGAGAATATGACGGCCGCGCAGCTCGTGGAATTCCTGAAGAATAAAGGTAAATTTATTCCCTTATCGGAAGGGTTTTCTACGCACCAAAGTAAAATATGTCAGCATTAAAAAAGGGAGCCAGCAGGCTCCCTTTTAAAATTAATTCTGGGTGTCGAGCGTGGAAAGCTCTTTATCAATAAAGTACAGACCTTCGCCAGATTTACCCACCAGTGACAATTTATCCAGAACAGATTTAAACAATTTCTCTTCTTCGTGTTGTTCTGCCACATACCACTGCAGGAAATTAAAGGTTGGATAATCCTGACCAATCATCGCAGCGTGGGTTAATTCATTAATTTTTTGCGTGATCAGCTGTTCATGTTCGTACGTTGCGCGGAACAATTCATCCAGAGACGCGTACTCCGCGAAAGGGGATGCAACAGGATTAATGCGCGGCAGACTGCCAGTATCGGCCAGATAATCAAACAGACGCTGCATGTGCGTCATCTCTTCCTGAGCGTGACGACGCAGAAATGCGGCTGCGCCTTCAAAACTGTGGAAGCTGCACCAGGCACTCATCTGTTGATAAAGCAGGGATGAAAAAAGCTCAAGGTTCATTTGCTCGTTGAGCTTATCGATCATTTCAGTTTTCAGCATGGTGCAGCTCCATATAATTATTTATGAGTCGGGCAGAGCGTCACTATAATTTGTTATTAAATTATTTGCAAAAGGTAAAATAAAGATATTATTTATTTAAAATACGAATGGGAATAAAACGCATTGGCAATGGTTAATATTTTAATGAGAATTGTTCTGTTTCTTATTTGAATATGCTGCCAGCGCTATTCTGGCAGCACTATTATTAATAGTAGGTATTAATAGTAGGTTTGCTTTGCCGAGGGATTAATCGCGAAACCCTGGCACTTGTATTGGATCGTCACGCTTTCATTCAGGCACAGCGAACCGCTGACAACAGTGCAGGTTTTTATCGGCTGGCCATAAGCTGAAGCGGTCGCGTAACCCATTGCCTGGCATTCACGTGTCGCCGTACCGTTAGTCACGTAATTATCATAATGGCTATTTTGCAGTATTGCCTGACCCATATTGAGCCTGACAACGCCGCTGGTGCTGTCCACGCTGTTCACTTCAGCCTGGCGGGTCACATTACAACCCGCGAGCAACAGAAGCGCGCCTGCAAGGAATAATCTCTTCATATTTCGCTCTGAGTCATTGAAAACACTCTATCCTACCGTCTGATCCGGCGCGCAATGCGTGGAATAGCCAGCCAATCCGCTCTTTCTCTTTGCGACGGCGGTGCTCAATCCGCCAGACTGTCAAATATCGTGCGAAACTTGAGATGGTGTTTGCGGAATAACGCAATGAGTTGCGGATCGAAGTGGCGTCCAGCGCCATCAAAGATCACCTCGCACGCCTGTTCGTGAGTAAATGCGGGTTTGTACACGCGTTTTTGCCGTAATGCGTCGTACACATCCGCCAACGCCAGGATGCGTGCTTCTAGCGGAATATTCTCGCCGCGAAGCCCCTCGGGATAGCCGCTGCCGTCCCATTTTTCGTGATGGAAGTGAATAATATTTTCCGCGACCGGACCCAGCGCCAGGCCCTGAATGATCATATAGCCTTTCGTCGTATGCAGTTTCATTTCGCTGAATTCTTGAGGCGTTAGCGGCCCCTGCTTGCGCAAAATGCGGTCGGGGACGGCGATTTTCCCGACATCATGCAACGAAGCAAAATGCTCAATGTCTGCGATCATTTTGCGGGACAATTTCAGCTCGCGAGCCATCATTGCGCAGTATTTCGCGACGCGCTGGATATGGCTTCCTGTCTCGTCATCGTGCGCGCGGTTGACCTTTTCCAGCGCCTGCACAATATTGCGATTGATTAACCGATTCTCTTTTATATGGCGGCGCATCATTATCAGCATAAACAGGCTAAACAGCGCCGTCACAAGCAAAATGACGCTGACTATTTTCAGCGTGTTTTTGGTTAAATCAGGAAAGAAATCAGGTTCTTCCTGGCGCTCCAGTTGCGTACGGAAGCTAGAGAGACGGTGAATCTGAGTGAGCAGTTGAAAGAGAGGGTGATCGGGCTGAACCCGGGGGCCAACAATAAACTCAGATCGCGTGATGCCAGCCACTTTTAGCACGCCTCGGAACAACTCATTGCCGCGAAGCGTCGACTCCAGCGAACTTAAATCGCCCAGAATATAGTCAATTTTGTTGTTTTCGATGGCATCGATCAGGCCGTTAAGGCTGTGTTGGGTCACGATAACGACGTCGTTACCGAATCGTTCCTGTAAATAGCGGGCGGAGAATGACCCCTCCAGCACGCCGACACGCTGGCTGCGAATACTTTCCTCATCCCACAAAAATGGCTGTTTGATTCGATTGTAATAGACGTTATGCCAGGCAATGTCCGGCCCAATTCGACCTGCTGCATGCTCGGTATTGCTGCTTTCGGCGACATCAACAAGGCGAACAGGCCAGCGCTGTTTGTCCAGCGTTTCGGCATAATTATCAATAAAATGAACATCGACTTCCATGCCGAGTAATTCGCGCATGTCATTAATCATATTGATCGCGGTTCCCTGGTAACCACGGTTGTCTTTCCAGATTATCGGCGCAAAGTTTTCATTTTTAGGTAACCAGATTTCCAGATGATTATTGGCAAGCCAGGCTTTTTCATCATTTGAAATAACAATACGACTGAGAAGGTATTGTCGCTTACTCTCCTCCAGCGCCTGGCGTAACGCCCCGCTGCGGTACCACTCACCAATAAAGGTATTTACCTTTTCACGTAAATCGCGCAGCTCCGGGCTGAACGCTAGCACCACGGGGATACGCAGTTCAGGAAAAGGATGGGAGAGCAGGTAGTAGCGCTGGGTGTTTTCCATCTCACTGGCGTCATTGATGTAGAAGTCGGCTTTACGCTCGCTCAGTAAGCGGAAGGCTTCTTCGCTGGTGGCGACCAGATGAATTGAGCGAAACGTCAGATCCGGGATAACGCTTTTGTACGCTCTCAAGCGTGGCATCATTCTGGCGAAACAGAACGCGAGCGTTAGCCAGCTCTTCTGCAGTATTCACCCACATCGATGGGCTGGCAGCCACCACTTCATTGATAAAGAGCTGTGATGAGAGGATTTTGGTGCGCGCCCTCGACTCCGTTCGCAGAACGCCTGCATACACTCCGTAGCTGTCGGTATTAAAACGCTGTCCGATTTCAGGTCCACCTATCGGCTTGAGTTCCAGATGTGTGTCATATTTAAGGTTAATCGCGCGGATAAGTTCGGGATAGAAACCCTGCATTTCGCCCTGGGGAGTGCGCCAGTATTCAAAACTGTCGGCATCATAAATCCAGACGGGAACAGGGTTTGATTGAGGGGAGGGTTGTGCAAACGTTATTCTTGCCCAGAACAGTCCATAAAGGATAATTATCCCGATTAGCAATGCGATGCGAGGCTTCCGGCGGCGCATATTCACAGGTGTTCCCCAAAGGATTTTATGGTCTTTAAAATGCAGTCTAGCTAACCGACGGATTCGCGAGTACAAATTTCGTCACTTTATGAGCACGCACAAATTTGCACCCTCAAAACAGAAATGTGTGAAGTCACCTTAATTTTTTAAAACATTTTTTCAGTTAATTTGAAAGTATGTTTGCCAGATAGTAGAGTTGAGTGGACGAGCTATCTGTGGCGGGACAACCCGCATCGCATTCAGGAGATGAAGAATGAAAATTGCACTGATGATGGAAAACAGCCAGGCGGGGAAAAACGCCATTATTCTTAATGAATTGAAAGGCGTAGCCGACGAAAAAGGCTTCCCGGTGTTTAACGTGGGGATGAGTGATGAGAACGACCATCACCTGACGTACATCCACCTGGGCATCATGGCCAGCATCCTGATCAATTCTAAGGCTGTTGACTTCGTCGTGACCGGCTGCGGCACCGGCCAGGGGCGCGTTGATGTCCCTGAACATCCATCCTGGCGTGAACTGCGGCTACTGTATCGATCCGGCTGATGCCTTCCTGTTTGCCCAGATCAACAACGGTAACGCACTGGCGCTGCCGTTTGCCAAAGGCTTTGGTTGGGGCGCGGAACTGAACGTGCGCTTTATCTTTGAAAAAGCATTCACTGGCCGTAAAGGCGAAGGTTATCCACCGGAGCGTAAAGAGCCACAGGTCCGTAATGCCGGTATCCTGAATCAGGTTAAAGCCGCCGTTGTGAAGGACAACTATCTGGATACACTGCGCGCAATCGACCCGGAACTGGTGAAAACCGCCGTGTCAGGCCAGCGCTTCCAGCAGTGCTTCTTTGAAAACTGCCAGGACAAAGAGATTGAAGCCTTTGTTCGCGGTATCGTCGGCTAATCTTACGATAAGTCGCAAGACCGCTAAGACGAAAAGCCAGCATCGCGCTGGCTTTTTTATTATCGTTTTTTCGATACCGCGCTGCCTGCATCTTTGGCCAGGCTTAGCGTATCAAACATTCCGATCAGGCAGATTATGGCGATAGCGACAAAGGCCAGTCGGAAGCTCAGACCGGGTATCGCAGCCATACCTAACGCATCGCTCATTTTCTCACCAATACGAATCCCAATCGCACCCAACGTAATGCCCAGCCCGACGGCGAGCTGTGTGGCCGTCGAAAACAGGGTGTTGGCGTAGCTCATCTGCGCGGAAGGCACATCAGAAAAGGCCAGCGTGCTGACGGCGGTAAACTGAATGGAACGGAAAACCCCGCCTAAATACAAGATTAACAAAATAAGCCAGACAGGCGTTTGCGGCGTGATAAGCGCGCACGCCAACAGCGACAGGACATTTAACGCGCCATTAATCAGTAATAATTTCCGAAAACCCAGACGACGGATGAGCGGCGTTGTCGCAGGTTTGATGGTCAGGTTCCCCACGAAAACGGCCAGCACCAGCAGGCCAGAGTGAAACGCATCCATGCCAAAACCGACCTGAAACATGAGCGGCAGCAGGAAGGGAACTGCGCTAATAGAAGCGCGAAACAGGGAACCGCCGTACATTGTCACGCGAAAGGTGGGGACCTGCATGGCGTCGAGGCGGATCATCGGCCATTTGGCGCGTTGAAAATGACGCAAAGCGTAGAACAACGTTACGCATCCGACAGCCAAAAGCGCGAATGTCACAGCGGTATCGGTCTGCTGAGCCCCCATTGATTCCATCGCGTACACCAGGCTTACCATGGCGATGGTCGTTGCTATGAATCCCGGCAAGTCGAACGGACGGCGGGCATCTTCATGCAAATCCGGGATAATACGCAGCGCCAGGATAATCGCGATGATCCCAAGCGGAACATTAATAAAGAAGATCCAGCGCCAGTCGGCGTAGCTCGTAATAAATCCGCCGAGCGGTGGCCCGATTATCGGCGCAACCAACGCGGGCCAGGTTAACGTGGCGATGGCTGTGATGAGCAGATGTTTAGGCGTTGTTCGCAAGACGGCGAGCCGACCCACAGGCACCATCAGCGCACCACCCATTCCTTGCAATATGCGCATGGTGACGAACTGATCGACTGTTGTGGATAACCCGCAAAATACCGATGCCAGCGTAAAGATGGCCAGTGCAACTGCAAACACCTTCCTGGCACCGAAGCGATCGGCAATCCAGCCGCTGGCGGGGATCAGTACCGCCAGCGTGATGAGGTAAGCGCTGATGCCGATGTTTAACTCTACCGCCTCAACGCCAAAACTCCTGGCCATATCCGGAAGGGCGGTCGCAATCACGGTTCCATCGAGAAACTCCATAAAGAACGCACCGGCGACTAAAAGTGCCGCTGGAGATATCCCGCGGCTCTCCTTCACGTTGATATTTTCTGTCATCTTTACCCTGTCGTATCAAAAAAATTTATAAAAATTTACTGGAACTTATCAGGCGCTAACTCACGGATTTGTCGGTGCTTTTATTAACAATCCGGCAGCATTGTTGGTTTGTTAACTGTGATGTGTATCACGCAATTATTGATTTTTGTGATATTGATCATATTATATGCGGATAAAGAATTACACCTGCATAACAAATTACTGGAGCATCACCATGAAACTGCGCAAAATCCTGAAAAGCATGTGGGCCAACTACTGCAATACGTTTAAAGACGTTCCGCCAGGCGCAATGTTCTGATGAAAAAACCTGCTTCGGCAGGTTTTTTTATGTCCGCGGTCGACGAGAGGGAAGATGAAAGGGCTGACGTTTTGCTACTATGGCGCTCTTTATTAAAGGAGCAGCCTATGTCTCAAAATCTGAGCGCCGATCAGGAACTGGTATCTGACGTCGTCGCGTGCCAGTTGGTAATCAAACAAATCCTTGATGTGTTAGACATTATTGCGCCTATCGAAGTGCGCGAAAAAATGTCCACCCAACTGAAAAACATCGATTTCACTAGCCATCCTGCTGCAGCGGATCCGGTTACGCTTCGCGCAATCCAAAAAGCCATCGCGTTAATCGAACTCAAATTCACACCGCAGGGTGAGTCGCACTAAAATAAACCGATGTTTTGAAATTAGAAATATTTTTGACAAAAAACGCAGAGGGCGACGAGAAACGTCGCCCTTTTGGCAGATTAAAAGAAGGTTTGTACCAGCAGATAGCTCGCCGCACAGGCGCAGCTTACGCCAATCAGCCCCGGTAAAATAAAGCTGTGGTTGATGATAAATTTACCGATGCGCGTGGTTCCGGACCGATCAAAGCCGATACAGGCTAAATCGCTTGGGTAAGTCGGGAGGACAAAGTAGCCGTACGATGCCGGGAAGAAGGCAATCAGCATTTTGGGTTCAATGCCTAACATCAATCCCATCGGCGCGACCGCAGTCAACGCGGCAGCCTGGCTGTTCACCAGCTTTGAAACTAAAAACAGCACGATAGCGTAGGTCCATGGATGGCTTTTCACCACCCCTTCCAACGCCATTTTCAGCTCATCGAGATGGGCCTGGAAAAACGTATCACTCATCCAGGCAACGCCGAATACCGAGAAAATCGCCACCATACCGGCTTTAAACACCGCACCGTTTGATATGGCCGAGGCATTAACCTTACACACTATCAGCATGACGGCCCCGGCAATCAGCATCATCATTTGAATCACCAGATTCATCGATAATGCGGTCATTTTCCCTTTAATTTCAAAAGCGGGACGTAAGTCTGGAAGTGCACCCAGCAGAACAACGACGGCTATCCCGGCAAAGAAAATCCACGTGGACCAGTAAGACTCTTTAGGAAATCGTTGATTCATTAATGTTTCAGTACTGCCGAAGATAAACTCGCGCTGTTTCGGATCTTTTATCTTTTCCTGAAACTCCACGTCATCCGCCAGATCCTTTCCGCGACGCAGGCTCCAGAGTGCCGCGATCAGCACCCCGAAAAGTGAAGCGGGAACGGAAATGGCCAGGATCTCGAGAATTCCCCATGCCTGCCCAACGCCATGCTGGGCACCGATAATGGAGACCAGCGATACCACGGCAACGGAAACCGGCGAGGCGGTAATTGCCATCTGTGACGCGATAGATGCCACTGCCATAGGACGTTCCGGACGAATCCCTTTTTTAAGCGCGATATCAGCGATAATTGGAAACATGGTGTAAACCACGTGTCCCGTTCCGCACAGGAAAGTGAGCGTCCAGGTGGTGAAGGGGGCGAGGAGGGTAATGTGCTGCGGATGTCGCCTCAGCAGTCGTTCTGCAAACTGCATCATCACGTTCAGTCCGCCAGCCGTTTGTAACGTCGCCGCGCAGCCAATCACCGCCAGAATCGTGAGCATCACGTCAACAGGCGGCTTACCGGGTTGCAATCCAAAGATAAAGGTTAAAATGAAAAGGCCGATGCCGCTTATCAGCCCAAGCCCCATTCCGCCAAAACGTGTTCCAACCAGCAGGCAAAGAATGATGACTATAAACTCGATGGTGATCATGAAGCTCCCTCGTCAATAATGAAATTTCCTAAATCATTTCATTTTGTGAGGGTATTGGTTGGGAGCCAGATCGGATTTGTTAAATTTCAATAAAAGCAAAGAGTTGATAACGAATGATTAACAACCAGAGAAGGGTCTGCGGACCGTACGACCACAGACCTCATCTGTAGACTGCACGATTAATGACGCTGGCAATTCACCAAATTCAGTAAATGTTGATCGGTTTGCTCAACACAAAGCCCTGCACATTTCGCGCTACGCACTTCATCAAGAATGGTTTTCAGCAATACACCGTCGTGCTGCTGGTCTTTTTCCATATCCTGTAAAAAATCGAGCGTAGCGCTGTCCTGAAGGAATTCTGCTTCGTCAGCGAGTTTGTTCAGCGTGGTCAAACGTGTTTCATAATCGTCGAGCGTTTTTTGGAACAGCTCTTCCAGCGAAGAATAAGAGCCATCGGTCATATTCATGGCTTTAACCACGGGATTACCCCCGGCACTTTTCATAAAGTCGAAAACACGCATCATTTGTGTGATGTTGCTTTGCGCCTGGGCGCGCAGGAAAGTGGCTGTACCGTTGAGACTGTGTTCGGTACACCAGTCGCTTAAATGGAGATACAGATTGGAGGTGTTGAATTCAAGATTCATCTGGGCGTTGAGTTTCTGAATCATTCCTGGCGTCGTCATAATAATATCCTTATTTCTGGAACCCGATCATTGATACGAGAATAGAGCTGTTCAGCATGTCCTGAATGTGATCGACTGTTCACTTTCTTTACTGACTCAAATCAGCATAGCGTCATCACCGCCCTAAGAAAATGCTTAATGGATTAGATTTACGAACAATGACATTTTTTATTATTCCTTCACCTGTTATGAATTATCTCGACTTATAGTTATCAGGGAATGAAATGTCATGTTTATTATATTTTTAATGTATTACAGAGGGTTAGGTTGTTTATTTGTTTTGATGTCATAAATATCGTGACATGTTTATTTTTGAGAAGCGGCATATTTTGAGGTGGATCATTTTATATAAAATACTAAAAAGTGTGATCCAGGCACATTTTTGATTGTGCGCTTTCCATGAAGATGAAACGGTGTTTTAAATTATATTGAAGATGGAGGCTCCATGGCGAAAGTCGCAGTGTTATTAGCACCAGGATTTGAAGAAGCAGAAGCCATTATCACCATTGATATTCTGCGACGTATGCACATCGATGTTGAAATGCTGGCCTGCGCAGAGTCGCGAGCGGTGGTGAGTTACCACGATATTCCTATGGTGGCAGACAGCACGTTGCGGGAGCGGATGGATACCCTGTACGATGCCGTGGTACTGCCCGGCGGGCCACAGGGCAGTGTGAATCTGGCTGCCAGTCGGGACGTTATCCGTTTTATATCCATGCATGATGAAGTCGGCAAATTAATATGCCCTATTTGCTCTGCAGCGGCGCGGGTATTAGGCGCGAATGGCCTGCTTAAGGGGCGGCGCTATGTCTGCTCTGGCGATTTATGGCAATCCGTGACCGACGGTGAATATGTCGATGCCCCTGTCGTTGAAGATCAAAACCTTCTGAGCGGAAAAGGTCTTGGACATGCGTTTGATTTTGCCCTGACGCTCTCGGCACGTTTATTGGGTGATGAAACGCCGGTTCGCGATCACGCCGATCACATTTACTACGCCTGGTAAATTCTGAGCCGGACGCTATGGCGTTCGGCTTACAGGGACTTCTTAGCTGACCTTATGGATAATCTTGCTTAACCCCTTCTGATTTGTCCGACAAACCCCGTCATTTTTATGTCATTTCTCGCTGAATCTATGCACGCAATTACTGTAATTCTGCGGTGTGATGGCGCTCTCTTATGGATGATTAATTTCCCGCTAAAACTATCTCCAGCACTATCACTTATAACAGGTTTTCTCTAATGCCTTGTTTTAAGTCCGATTAAATAAAAAGTACGTAAATGTTCCCTACATAAAAGAACGCTAAAGCTGGAGATAACCATGCACAAATTTACTAAAACGCTCGCGGCCATCGGTCTGGCTGCCGTTATGTCACAATCCGCTATGGCAGAGAATTTAAAACTCGGTTTTTTGGTTAAACAACCAGAAGAACCCTGGTTCCAGACCGAGTGGAAATTCGCGGATAAAGCCGGGAAAGATCTGGGTTTTGAAGTCATTAAAATCGCCGTTCCCGATGGTGAAAAAACGTTAAATGCGATTGATAGCCTCGCGGCCAGCGGCGCGAAAGGTTTCGTGATTTGTACGCCGGACCCAAAACTTGGCTCGGCTATTGTCGCTAAAGCGAAGGGTTACGGGATGAAGGTCATTGCGGTTGACGATCAGTTCGTTACCGCAAAAGGCAAACCGATGGATACCGTTCCACTGGTGATGATGGCGGCCACCAAAATCGGGGAGCGTCAGGGTCAGGAACTCTATAAAGAGATGCAGAAACGCGGTTGGAACGTGAAAGAAACCGCTGTGATGGCGATTACGGCCGATGAGCTGGACACCGCTCGCCGCCGCACAACCGGCTCCATGGATGCGCTTAAAGCAGCAGGCTTCCCGGAAGCGCAAATCTATAAAGTGCCGACGAAATCGAACGATATCCCAGGCGCATTTGATGCCGCTAACTCCATGCTGGTTCAGCATCCTGAAGTGAAACACTGGCTGGTGCTGGGCATGAACGACAACACCGTGCTGGGCGGCGTGCGTGCAACGGAAGGGCAGGGCTTTAAAGCCCCAGATGTGATTGGTGTGGGCATTAACGGCGTTGATGCGGTAAGTGAGCTGTCGAAAGCACAGGCGACCGGTTTCTATGGCTCCCTGCTGCCAAGCCCGGATGTCCACGGCTACAAATCCAGCGAAATGCTCTACAACTGGGTGACCAAAGACGCTGAGCCACCGAAGTTTACGGAGGTCACTGACGTTGTGCTGATCACCCGTGACAACTTCAAAGAGGAACTCGCCAAAAAAGGACTGGGCGGTAAGTAATTCGTTGTGATTGCGCCCCTCATTCATGAGGGGCCAGCCGTACACTACTGGAATCACGGAGACGTTATGCAACAGTCTGACCCGTATCTCTCTTTCCGCGGCATCGGTAAAACGTTTCCCGGTGTTAATGCGCTGACCGATATCAGCTTTGACTGCTATCCGGGTCAGGTTCATGCCCTGATGGGGGAGAATGGCGCGGGAAAATCCACGCTGTTAAAAATCCTCAGCGGAAACTATTCCCCGACGACCGGAACCATCGCCATTCGTGGTGAAGAGATGGCGTTTGCGGATACCACCGCTGCGCTGAATGCCGGGGTCGCTATTATCTATCAGGAACTGCATCTGGTCCCTGAGATGACGGTAGCGGAAAACATCTATCTGGGACAACTCCCGCATAAAGGCGGTTTCGTTAATCGCTCTTTACTCAATTATGAAGCCGGGCTGCAGCTAAAACATCTGGGCCTGGATATTGATCCGCAAATCCCATTGAAATACCTGTCTATCGGTCAATGGCAGATGGTGGAGATTGCCAAGGCGCTGGCGAGAAACGCGAAAATTATCGCCTTCGATGAGCCGACAAGTTCACTCTCCGCGCGTGAAATCGAAAACCTGTTCCGCGTTATTCGTGAATTGCGCAAAGAAGGACGCATCATTTTATATGTCTCACACCGTATGGAAGAGATCTTTGCCCTGAGCGATGCCATTACCGTCTTCAAGGATGGTCGCTATGTGCGGACCTTCACCGACATGCAGCAGGTTAATCATGATCAGCTGGTGCAGGCGATGGTCGGACGCGAGCTGGGGGATATCTATCACTGGCAACCAAGGCAGTACGGCGCAGAGCGTTTGCGTCTTGAGAATGTAAAAGCGCCTGGCGTACGCACGCCAATCAGCCTGACGGTGCGCAGCGGCGAAATCGTCGGCCTGTTCGGTCTGGTGGGCGCTGGACGCAGTGAATTAATGAAAGGGCTGTTTGGCGGGACGCGCATCACGGAAGGCCAGGTCTACATTGACGGCCAGCCGGTGAATATCCAAAAACCGGCGCACGCCATTCGCGCGGGCATGATGCTGTGTCCGGAAGACCGCAAAGCCGACGGGATCATTCCGGTTCACTCGGTTCGCGACAACATTAATATTTCAGCGCGGCGTAAGTTTATCCGTGCGGGCTGCCTGATTAATGACGGCTGGGAATCCAGCAATGCGGATCACCATATTCGTTCGCTGAATATTAAAACCCCGGGTGCTGAACAGTTGATCATGAACCTCTCCGGCGGCAACCAGCAGAAGGCGATTCTCGGGCGCTGGCTATCAGAAGAGATGAAGGTCATTTTGCTCGATGAACCGACCCGCGGCATCGACGTTGGGGCCAAACACGAGATCTATAACGTCATCTATGAACTGGCAAAACGCGGCGTGGCGGTGCTGTTTGCGTCCAGCGATCTTCCCGAAGTGCTTGGCGTTGCAGACCGCATCATCGTGATGCGTGAAGGCGATATTGCCGGCGAGTTACACCATGAACAGGCGAATGAACAACAGGCGTTGAGCCTCGCCATGCCTAAAGTCAGCCAGGCTGTCGCCTGAGTAAGGAGTTAATGATGTCCTCTGTTACTACATCGCAAACGCAGAAGTCGGCTTTCAGTCTTGGTCGCATCTGGGATCAATACGGAATGCTGGTGGTGTTTGCCGTCCTGTTTATCGGCTGTGCGATTTTTGTGCCTAACTTCGCCAGCTTCATCAATATGAAAGGCCTCGGGCTGGCGATTTCCATGTCTGGCATGGTCGCCTGCGGCATGCTTTTCTGTCTGGCCTCCCGGTGATTTCGATCTGTCTGTCGCCTCGGTGATTGCCTGTGCCGGCGTGACAACGGCAGTGGTCATCAACATGACGGAAAGCCTGTGGATTGGCGTTTTTGCGGGTCTGTTGCTGGGTATGCTCAGCGGGCTGGTGAACGGCTTCGTGATCGCGCGTTTAAAAATCAACGCCCTGATTACCACCTCCGCTACCATGCAGATTGTGCGCGGTCTGGCGTACATCATTTCTGACGGTAAAGCGGTGGGTATTGAAGACGAGCGCTTTTTTGCGCTGGCTATGCCAACTGGCTGGGTCTGCCTGCGCCAATCTGGCTGACGGTGGGCTGTCTGATCATTTTCGGTTTCTTGCTGAACAGAACCACTTTTGGGCGCAACACCCTGGCGATTGGGTGGCAATGAAGAAGCGGCACGTCTGCAGGTGTTCCGGTTGTGCGTACGAAGATTATTATCTTTGTGCTTTCAGGACTGGTGTCGGCAGCGGCGGGGATTATTTTGGCTTCGCGAATGACCAGTGGACAGCCGATGACGTCGATTGGTTATGAGCTGATTGTCATCTCTGCCTGCGTTTTTAGGCGGCGTATCGCTTAAAGGCGGCATCGGAAAAATCTCATATGTGGTGGCGGGTATCCTGATCCTCGGCACGGTTGAGAACGCCATGAACCTGCTGAACATCTCCCCGTTCTCTCAGTACGTGGTACGCGGCCTGATCCTACTGGCGGCGGTGATTTTCGACCGTTACAAGCAAAAAGCGAAACGCACCGTTTAAGCACTTTTCCCCTCCCAGCGACCCAACTTTTAAGTCTAGTCGTCCCCCCCAAACCGCTTGCCAGCTTTGCTGGTAGGCGGTTTGCGAAATGGCGAGCCCCGTCACACTGTCTATACTTACATGGCTACTGAGATGCTAACCGTTTCGACATCTCGCTAACTGTAAGGAGGACAAGGGTGGCAGACACGTTAACCATACCGCCTGTGCTGACCGGAGAGTACGCATTCTTTTTCGACCTCGACGGGACGCTGGCCGAGATCAAACCGCATCCTGACGAGGTGGTTTTACCTGCCGATATTCTCCGGATGTTGAATCAGCTATCAGAATTGAATCAGGGGGCTCTGGCATTGATATCAGGGCGCTCAATGGCCGAACTCGATGAACTTGCCCGGCCTTACCGCTTTCCGCTTGCCGGTGTGCACGGAGCGGAGCGCCGCGACATCCATGATCAATCGCATATCGTTTCTCTCCCCGAGCCGCTCGTGAAGTCACTGCATGCGAAACTCACATCGGCGCTTTCCCATTTTCCGGGGACGGAACTGGAAGCGAAAGGCATGGCCTTTGCACTGCACTATCGCGGTGCACCAGAGCATCGAGCAGGCGATAACCCAGCTTGCGGCGTCTGTCGTTGAGGCTAACGCTCAGCTGGCGATTCAGCCAGGGCAAATGCGTTGTTGAGATTAAGCCAAGGGGAATCAATAAAGGGCGAGGCGCTGAAGGCGTTTATGGCCGAGATGCCGTTTAAAGGGAGAACACCTGTCTTTGTCGGTGACGACCTGACCGATGAAAGCGGTTTTAGCGTCGTGAATCAGGAAAACGGGATATCGGTAAAAGTCGGGCAGGGTGAAACCTGTGCGAAATGGCGACTGGCGAATGTTGCCAGCGTCTGGCAGTGGATCGCTGAAATCGCTAACCAGCAACAAGAAGAAAAAATAGCGCATCACAACAGGAGAAAACATTATGGGTCGCTTAGTCGTAGTCTCTAACCGTATTGCGCCACCGGATGATAAAAAATCCAGCGCCGGGGGTCTGGCGGTAGGGATTTTGGGTGCCTTAAAAACAGCGGGTGGACTCTGGTTTGGCTGGAGTGGAGAAGTCGGTAACGAAGATAAGCCTTTACAGGAAAGTCACGCGCGGTAATATCACGTGGGCGTCGTTTAATCTCAGTGAACAAGATCATGAGGAGTATTACTCCCAGTTCTCAAACGCGGTGCTGTGGCCTGCGTTTCACTATCGCCTGGATCTGGTCAAATTCCAGCGAGACTCCTGGGAGGGCTACACGCGCGTCAATGCGCTGTTAGCGGACAAACTGCTGCCATTGATCGAAGAAGACGATATTTTGTGGATCCACGATTATCACTTGCTTCCGTTTGCCAGCGAGCTGAGAAAACGGGGGGTGAACAATCGCATCGGTTTCTTCCTGCATATACCGTTCCCGACGCCGGAAATTTTTACCGCCATTCCACCGCATGAAGAGCTGCTGGAAGGATTGTGCGACTATGACCTGCTGGGCTTCCAGACGGAGAATGACCGTCAGGCGTTCCTCGAGAGCGTCGCGGGTAAAACGCGACTGACCACCCATCATGGAAAATCCCATCAGGCATGGGGGAAAACCTTTGATACAGAAGTCTATCCCATCGGGATTGAGCCAGACGAAATTGCCGCTGATGCCTCCGGGCCGCTGCCACCTAAACTGGCTCAGCTGAAAAATGAGCTGAAGAACGTTAAAAACATTTTCTCTGTCGAGCGACTGGATTATTCAAAAGGGTTGCCCGAGCGCTTTCAGGCTTACGAGAGGCTGCTGGAGAAGTATCCTCAGCATCACGGTAAGATTCGTTATACGCAGATCGCGCCAACGTCGCGTGGTGAAGTCCAGGCCTATCAGGATATTCGTCACCAACTCGAAACTGAAGCCGGACGTATTAACGGACGTTATGGCCAGTTGGGCTGGACACCGCTCTATTATCTGAATCAACACTTCGAGCGTAAAGTCCTGATGAAGGTGTTCCGCTACGCTGAGGTTGGTCTGGTGACGCCGCTGCGTGATGGGATGAATCTTGTCGCAAAAGAGTATGTGGCTGCGCAAGATCCTAAAGACCCAGGCGTGCTGGTTCTGTCGCAGTTTGCTGGGGCGGCCAATGAACTCACCTCCGCGCTGCTCGTCAATCCATACGACAGTGATGATGTGGCGAATGCGTTGGATCGCGCGCTCAAAATGCCGTTAACGGAACGCATTTCCCGGCATGCGGAGATGATGAAAGTCATCCGCGAAAATGATATTAACCACTGGCAGGAGACGTTTATTCGCGATCTCAAGCGTACAACTCCCCGTAGCGTGGAGAGCAATCTGCAAAAAAAGATTGCAACCTTCCCTAAACTCGCCTGATAGATATACCCCCTCGGCAAATCAATTGCCGAGGGGAACCAGCAGCACATCCACCTGGCTTGAACTGACAATCGCTTTTGCAGAGCACGCCGCGCGTGAGAAAAAGCTGTGGTTATGATTCCCACATATCACCAGATCGATGCGCTGTTTGCGGCAAATATCCAGAATATGTTCATTCAGCTCACCCGTCGCAATATAGGTACGCTCGACAGGGTAATGGGCTCTATCTTCCAACTCCTGAAGAAATTGCTGCGTCTCTTCCTGCAAAAGTCCACGTATGTTTTCCAGCATCGGTGCGGCCAGCTGATTGTACATTTCCGGCTCAGCGGCGAGGGTGATAAAACTGACGCGAGCGTCGAGGGGGGCGTGCTATGGAAACGGCGCGTGCGACGAGGAGATGGCTTTCGGGTGAGACCGCAACAGAGACGAGAATGGTGGGAGTAACTCATTACGCACTCCTTATACTATAAGCCCACGATATCCAACACCATTACCGCTATTCTACTGAGTTCGCAAGTGGGCAATACGACACTCGTGTGACGCTTATCATAATTATTCATTAATTATTCTTATAAAACGAATAGTGGCATAACGCAGGTTGCTACGATAAATGAGGAACTTAACGTAAATCCAACAAAATTAATCATGTACTATTGAATGGTTGTAACCGGTTATCAACCGGTTTGATATGATAACTATTCGCGATTATTTAACATTCATCAATAACTAACACGTTGTTTTTAAAATAAATAATGAAATTGTTTCTATGGTAGAAATGAGCGTGAGGCACTTTAGGGCTGTCTCGAAACCCCAATCGTAAATTTGTGTTCATATTGTTAATACTTATGCATGACTATTCGTTCAGTGAGAATAGAAAGGAGTCGCATTTGAACGCTTTTTGTTCAATCAACAAGTCATACTGATGGGTTTGCAGATTTTTCTGGCTAAATTTTGTGATCTAGATCACACTTTTTTTAAATTCTTGGTAGGGCTGGATTGTATGTCTCAAACCTGACGAGTAGAGTTGCCGCAATTAGGAAAAATCTTAGTTATTTGTAAGAATTGATAAAGCGTGTTATCAGAATGTAACGATTACAGCACTGAGCGTTTTACTCAGCACGACCCTTAATACAACTATGCATTTAGCCTTTTCTTTATTTTTTTACCGGGGTTTTCCCGGCGACATCACGGGATGCGGTTTATCCGCATAAAAATTATAGTTGGTTATTGTGGATGGGAAAAATGCACACATCCGAAATGTTGAAACATGTCTATGACATCAATTTGTCATACTTATTACTTGCACAACGTTTGATTAGTCAAGACAAACCTTCCGCGATGTTCCGCCTTGGTATTAGTGAAGAAATGGCGACAACATTGGGCGGTTTAACGCTTCCGCAGATGGTTAAACTGGCGGAAACTAATCAACTGGTTTGCCAGTTCCGTTTCGACAGTCACCAGACCATTACGCGTCTGACCCAAGATTCTCGTGTTGACGATCTGCAACAGATCCATACCGGTATTCTGCTTTCAACGCGTCTCCTCACTGAAGTCAGCCAGACTGACGAAGTGGCCGGAAGAAAAGGGCTTAACGATGAGCGAAAAAAGCATTGTTCAGGAAGCACGCGACATTCAGTTGGCAATGGAACTGATCACGCTGGGTGCCCGCTTGCAAATGCTGGAAAGCGAAACTCAATTGAGTCGCGGTCGTCTTATCAAGTTGTATAAAGAATTACGTGGCAGCCCGCCGCCAAAAGGCATGCTGCCATTTTCAACCGATTGGTTTATGACCTGGGAGCAAAACATCCATGCATCGATGTTTTGCAATGCCTGGCAATATCTTCTTAAAACGGGTTTATGCACTGGCGTAGACGCTGTTATCAAAGCGTACAAACTTTATCTTGAGCAATGTCCGCAGCCTGAAGAAGGCCCGTTGCTTGCGCTGACCCGAGCCTGGACTTTGGTGCGCTTTGTTGAAAGCGGCCTGTTGCAATTGTCGCGCTGTAACTGCTGTGACGGCAACTTTATTACCCACGCTCATCAGCCTGTAGGTAGCTTTGCCTGCAGTTTATGCCAGCCGCCATCACGTGCGGTAAAAGACGTAAACTTTCCCCGCAATCTGCCGATAGTAATCCACAACTGCTGGATGAACAGATCGAACAAGCTGTTTAACCCGAACGTAGGGGCAAGATTCCAGCAGCGGTAAGAAATTACCGCTGCTTTTTTTTACCCCGCATTCCGGTCAATCATTCGAACTGCGCATCTTGCCATAGTCACTAGCTGAAGGATGATGTCGTGCTTATCGTATTAGGTTACCTGGTAGTTCTCGGTACAGTTTTCGGCGGTTACATGATGACCGGCGGACACCTTGGAGCACTCTATCAACCCGCTGAGCTGATTATTATCGGCGGCGCAGGCATAGGTGCATTCATCGTTGGCAACAACGGTAAATCCATTAAGGGCACGCTTAAGGCGCTCCCATTACTTTTTCGTCGTTCGAAATACACCAAAAGCATGTACATGGATCTGCTCGCGCTGCTCTATCGCCTGATGGCGAAGTCGCGTCAGCAGGGCATGTTCTCGCTGGAAAGGGATATCGAGAACCCGAAAGAGAGCGAAATTTTCGCCAGCTATCCACGTATTCTCGCTGATGCGATGATGCTGGATTTCATTGTCGACTACTTACGTCTCATCATCAGCGGCAACATGAATACCTTCGAAATCGAAGCGCTGATGGACGAAGAGATCGAAACCCACGAGAGCGAATCCGAAGTGCCGGCCGCTGCGCTGGCCATGGTCGGCGACTCCTTACCGGCATTCGGTATCGTTGCGGCGGTCATGGGTGTGGTTCACGCGCTGGCGTCAGCAGACCGTCCGGCGGCGGAGTTGGGTGCATTGATTGCCCACGCGATGGTGGGTACGTTCGTCGGTATTCTTCTGGCGTATGGTTTTATCTCTCCACTGTCGAGTGTGTTACGTCAGAAGAGCGCAGAAACAACGAAGATGATGCAGTGCGTGAAAATCACGTTGCTGTCGAACCTGAACGGCTACGCACCGCCAATCGCGGTGGAATTTGGGCGTAAAACCCTTTACTCCAGCGAGCGTCCTTCGTTTATCGAGCTGGAAGAACACGTACGTGCGGTGAAAAACCCAAACCAACAGACGACCACTGAGGACGCATGAAAAATCAGTCCCATCCCATCGTCATAGTAAAAAAGCGCAAACACAAAGGTCACGGGCACGGTTCCCATGGCTCGTGGAAAATCGCGTATGCGGACTTTATGACCGCGATGATGGCGTTTTTCCTTGTGATGTGGCTGGTGTCGATCTCAAGCCCCAAGGAGCTGATACAGATTGCGGAATATTTCAGAACCCCGCTGGCGACAGCCATTACGGGTGGGCCGCGAGTCTCTAACAGCGACAGCCCCATTCCTGGCGGTGGTGATGACTTCACCCAACAGAAGGGTGAAGTCAAAAAAGAACCGAATATTGATGAGCTGAAAAAGCGTATGGAACAAGCGCGCCTCAAAAAATTACGTGGCGACCTTGACCAGTTGATCGAGGCCGACCCGAAACTGCGCGCGCTGCGTCCACATCTGAAAATCGATCTGGTGCAGGAAGGGTTACGCATCCAGATTATTGATAGCCAGAACCGCCCAATGTTCAAAACAGGTAGCGCGGAAGTCGAATATTACATGCGCGATATTTTGCGCGGTATTGCGCCTGTGCTGAACGGTATTCCTAATCACATCAGTCTTTCTGGCCATACGGATGATTTCCCGTATGCCAACGGTGAAAAGGGATACAGCAACTGGGAACTCTCAGCCGATCGTGCCAACGCCTCGCGTCGCGAGCTGGTGGCAGGTGGGCTTGATGAAGGCAAAGTTCTGCGCGTCGTCGGCATGTCATCCAGTATGCGTGTGACCGACCGCGGGCCGGAAGATGCCGTCAACCGTCGTATTAGTCTTTTGGTACTCAATCAGCAGGCGGAGCAGAGCATTCTGCACGAAAACGCCGATAGCCAGAATGAGTCACTGGACGATTTAAAACAGCCAGGGGCAGTTCCTTCGGCTGCCGTTCCAACATCGCCACAAGCCAATCCGAGGTGATAGCGTGAGCATGGATATTAGCGATTTTTACCAGACGTTTTTTGATGAAGCCGACGAGTTGTTGGCTGATATGGAGCAGCATCTCCTGAATTTGGTGCCTGAGGCCCCGGATTCAGAACAGCTGAATGCCATATTCCGTGCGGCACATTCTATTAAAGGTGGCGCCGGAACCTTTGGTTTTACCATTTTGCAGGAAACTACCCATTTAATGGAAAACCTGCTGGATGAGGCTCGTCGCGGTGAGATGCAGCTCAACACCGACATTATTAACCTGTTTTTGGAAACCAAAGATATTATGCAGGAACAGCTTGATGCCTATAAAAGCTCCACAGAGCCGGACGCTGCCAGCTTTGAATATATCTGCAACGCGCTGCGTCAGTTAGCATTGGAAGCAAAAGGCCAGGCGGCAACGCCAGCCGTTAGCGCAGCAAAATTAAGCGTTGTGGATGCGCTGGCGTCAGACGACGCGGCAGCCCCTGTCGCGGAAGATAAACTCCGCGTCGTGCTCTCTCGACTGAAAGAAAGCGAAGTCAATTTGCTCGAAGACGAGCTGGGTAATCTGGCGACGCTGAGCAATGTGGTAAAAGGCAAAGACAGCCTGGCGGCCACCATCGACGGCGGTATCGGTCAGGATGATATCGTGGCGGTTCTCTGCTTCGTTATCGAAGCCGATCAAATTGCTTTCGAAATGGAATCTGCCGCCGTTGAAGCGCCTGCTGAAATCGACGCTGAACCTGAATTCACAGCACCTGCGGTTGTGGCCCCTACGACGGCTCTGAAAGCGGTGCCAAATGATGCAGCGGCGCCAAATCGCGCTGAGCGTGAAAAACCGGCAGCCCGCACAAGTGAATCGACCAGCATCCGCGTCGCGGTAGAAAAGGTCGATCAGCTGATCAACCTGGTCGGTGAACTGGTGATCACCCAATCCATGCTGGCACAGCGTTCCAACGAACTGGACCCGGTGACGCATGGTGATTTGATTACCAGTATGGGGCAGTTACAACGTAACGCCCGCGATTTGCAGGAATCGGTGATGTCCATCCGTATGATGCCGATGGAATATGTGTTCAGCCGCTTCCCGCGTCTGGTTCGCGATCTGGCCAGCAAGCTGGGTAAGCAAATCGACCTGACGCAAATCGGGAGCTCTACTGAGCTGGATAAGAGCCTGATTGAACGCATTATCGATCCGTTAACGCACCTCGTGCGTAACAGCCTTGACCACGGTATCGAATCACCAGAAAACCGTATTGCTGCGGGTAAATCCCCGGTCGGTAACCTGACGCTGTCTGCTGAACATCAGGGCGGCAACATTTGCATCGAAGTGATTGATGACGGTGCGGGTCTGAATCGTGAACGTATCCTCGCGAAAGCCATGTCGCAGGGGATGGCCGTTAACGAAAACATGACCGATGAAGAAGTGGGCATGCTGATCTTCGCGCCTGGCTTCTCGACTGCCGAGCAGGTCACTGACGTATCGGGCCGTGGTGTGGGTATGGACGTGGTGAAACGTAACATCCAGGAAATGGGTGGTCACGTTGAAATCAAATCCAAACAAGGTTCTGGCACGACGATTCGTATTCTGCTGCCGCTGACGCTGGCTATCCTCGACGGAATGTCGGTGAAAGTGGCCGGTGAAGTCTTTATCCTGCCGCTGAACGCGGTCATGGAATCCTTGCAGCCGAGTGATGAAGATTTGCATCCGCTGGCCGGTGGTGAGCGCGTACTGGAAGTGCGTGGCGAATATCTGCCGCTGGTGGAACTGTGGAAAGTGTTTGAGGTTGACGGCGCGAAAACCGAAGCCACTCAGGGCATCGTGGTGATTCTGCAAAGTGCAGGCCGTCGCTATGCGCTGCTGGTCGATCAGTTAATTGGTCAGCACCAGGTCGTGGTGAAAAACCTCGAAAGCAACTACCGCAAAGTGCCGGGAATTTCAGCTGCCACCATCCTTGGCGATGGCAGCGTCGCACTGATCGTCGATGTGTCGGCGCTTCAGGGATTAAATCGTGAACAACGTGTGGCGTACACAGCCGCCTGATTAGTAAAGAAGGTAAAAACATGACCGGTATGAGTAATGTAACGAAACTGGCAGGCGAGCCATCAGGGCAAGAATTTCTGGTTTTCACTTTAGGCGATGAAGAGTACGGCATCGATATTCTTAAAGTGCAGGAGATTCGCGGCTACGATCAGGTGACTCGCATTGCCAACACCCCTGCGTTTATCAAAGGTGTGACAAACCTGCGTGGCGTCATTGTCCCTATCGTCGATCTGCGCGTGAAGTTCAGCCAGGGCGACGTGGAGTACAACGAGAATACCGTGGTGATCGTCCTGAACCTGGGTCAGCGCGTGGTGGGCATTGTGGTTGACGGTGTTTCTGATGTGCTGTCCCTGGCCGCAGACCAGATTCGCCCGGCACCTGAATTTGCCGTCACGCTGTCGACAGAATACCTGACTGGCCTGGGTGCACTCGGTGACCGTATGTTGATTCTGGTGAACATCGAGAAGCTGTTGAACAGCGATGAGATGGCCTTGCTGGATATCGCAGCGAATCACGTAGCATAATGTTTAGTGCCATCAGCTCTTCATGCCTGTTTTGCTTGTCATGTGAGGGTGTGGTGGAATTGTTCCGTTCACTATAGCCAGTCTGCTATCTGTCTCGTCTGCTGCGGTGAACGTGTTAAGGGGGCTTTCGCCGCCCCCTTAACAATCCCGGCGCCCGGCGATGAAAATCGCCGCTTCGTGGTTCCCTCGACTTATTGCGTCTGGCTTTCGGGTCGGATGCGTGGTCACATCCCTGTGACTCGCATCCTCCACCCGCATCCCCGCGGGTGGCCCCGGCCAGTCGCAAACGTTTCGGCGATTTTCTGCCGGACCATCATCTCCTCCGCCTTCTTCATTGTGTGAATGGGAAAGGGCGTATCAATGAAATCAGTGAACGGCTGCTCGTAAGTTAATCGCTGGACTTAATTCCTTTCCAGACTTTACCGGAGCCTGAATGGGGCTCGGGGTTGTGTCCCCGCTGAAATCGGCGAAACGTAGACCGTATGACAAGGGCTGGACGCCAGGGATGGCGGCCAGAGGCGATGCGAGACAGGATGTCGAGTTAAGCCGACCGCGGGCAGTAGGTCGGGAGGTGAGCGTAGTGCGAAGCACCGATTCCTCGCGGGGCCACGGGGATTGATAAGGGGGCCGTGGTGGCCCCTTATCCCGTTCATGAGTTTCTATGTTGAACCATTCACTTCACATGAAATGAACGGAACGATTCCACGAAAGTCATGGAAAGATTACGCTTCCTGCTCAATAAGCTCTGGCTCCTCCTCCAGCAACCCCTCATTCTGCGCCAGCATCGCAGTCGCAATCCCATTCCCCAGCACATTAATCGCCGAACGTCCCATATCCAGGAAGTGATCGATGCCCATCAGCAGTAAAATCCCGGCAACCGGAATATGGAAACTGGGAATGGTGGCGGCTAACACCACCAGCGCAGAGCGTGGCACGCCGGCAATACCTTTTGACGCCAGCATCAGGGTTAGCATCAGCACGGTCACTTCAGCGAAACTCAGCTGAATATTGTACGCCTGAGCGATAAACATCGATGCAAATGAGCAATACACCATTGAGCCCACCAGATTAAAAGAATATCCGATCGGCAGAACAAACGAGACGATATTGCGCGAGCAGCCGAAGCGCGTGAGCTGTTCCAGCGTTTTTGGGTAAGCCGCCTCAGAGCTGCTGGTGGTAAACGCCACCAGCACAGGATCTTTCAGCATGCTGACCAGGCGGAAAACCTCTTTCTTCAGCACCATATATCCCACCGCCAGCAGCACCAGGCAGGTGAGCATAATGGCAACATAATATCCGCCGATAAACGACGCGTAGTTCAGCAGAATCCCCAGACCCTGTGTCGCGATGACCGATGAAATGGCCGCGAAAATAGCCAGCGGCGCAACGTACATCACATAGCCCGTCACCTTCAGCATGATATGGGAAACCACATCGAGCGCGGCAACGAGCGGGGCGTTGAATTTGTCGCCCAGGGACGCGCCGCCAATCCCGAAGAACATTGAAAACACAACAATTTGCAGGATTTCGTTATTGGCCATCGCCCCGGCAATGCTGGTGGGGATGGTGTGCGACAGGAACGCTTTCAGCGACATCCCGCTGACGGCCAGCCCCGTGTCGACAGATTCGACGGGGATCGCCAGGTTCAGGCCGCTGCCCGGTTGTTCGAGCGTAACAATGAACAATCCCACCAGAATGGAGAGCACGGAGGAGCTGATAAACCACACCATCGCTTTACCGCCAACGCGCCCAATGGTTGAGGTTTCGCCGAGTCGCATGATCCCCACCGTCAGGGTGCTGAACACCAGCGGAGCAATAACCATTTTAATAAGACGGAGAAAAACATCGGTGAGGAGCGTGATGTTATCAGCCCAGGCCGCGATGGCGCTGGCCGATGCGTACTCGTGAATTGCTGCCCCTGAAAGAATACCCGCCAGCATGAAAATCACGATGAAGAGCGTGAGTTTGTTTGCACTTGCCACGAAAAAAGACCCTCTGTTATGCAATGAAGTGAAGTGTTTACCGCACGCTGAGTCATATAATTTTTTAATTTCAGCGCATCTAAATATTCATCACATAAATTGAAGTAAAGCGAACATGCATACAACTATTTTTAAAATTTATTATTTTAGTTGTCCTTGTGAGATCGATATATTGTGATGTATGTCACAGAATAATGAATATATCTTCATGTTAGCAGTGATTAACGCGCTCGGGATAAATGTAACACTTTGTTTTGTCGTGAAATAAACCGTAAATCAGGCAATGGTCGTAGATGAAAACAGGTAGGTGGTTGAACCCTCATCCGTAAACTAAATTCACACTAGCTGCTCATCAGGAATGTTAAGCGGTGCTAACAGATTGAGTGTTATCAATAAAATATGAAAAGCGAAGGTTGCATTTTCTGGAGGGCAGTAAATGAAAAGTAAACTCCTTCTGATATGTACAGGTGGATTATTGGCCATGGCGGCACAGAATGCCGGGGCAGTGACCAGCAGCGGGACCATTGGTGCAACGTTAACATTGACCAATGGTTGCCTGATCAATGGCTCACCGACACAAAACGGCATTAATTTCGGGAGTCTGGACTTCGGAACACATCCCGCCACATTTTCAACCCTAACGACCCAGCTCACCGGCGCCAGCGGTGGGAATACCTTTACGATTCAATGCACCACCGCCAGTTATACGGTCGCGATCACGGGTAATACCAACTCTACGGCACCGGGCACGGTGGTCGGCACGCCTGGCACACCGGCGCGGTATCTTGTGAATACCGCCAATACCGCTCAGGGCGTGGCTTACAGCCTCTTCAGCGACAGCGGATTCAATAATATTATCGCGAACAACGCGCCTATTCCTGTGGCATCAACGGCAGGGGGCATCGACAGCTACACCCTGTATGGACGAATTACGGGGGGCGGCAACAGTGTGACCGTCGTACCGGGCACGTATACCGATACCATCAACGTCAGCGTGACCTACTAGCTCAAGCGCTGGAAATGACAGAAGTGATTCCTGATCTGCGACAACGTGCAGAGGGAAAACTGCATGCTTTTTTTGCCCTGGCGCTATGCCTGCTTAGCGCAACTTCCGTGCAAGCGGTCACTACGCAGTCGTTCCAGGTCGCCGCGACCATCACGCCGGGATGCTCGGTGACGGCGGGAACCGGTGGGGTACTGGGAGCGCTGAATTTTGGCACGCGCTCAGGCGTGGCGACCGGTCAGGTGAGCACCAGTTTTGTACCCAACGGATCGTTATCTATTGCCTGTACGCCGGGTGTTTCGCTGAGTATGAGCATTGATGGTGGGCAGCATTACGCGTCAGTACGTCGAATGCAGCGTGCCGGCGGAACTGACGTGGTGGCATATCGGCTTTACAGCAGCAGTTCGCTGGCGGCCAACAGTGAAATAGGTCTCAATCAGGCCGTTCCGGTGACTTATACCAACAGCAACAATATTGCGCTGCCGCTCTTTGGTGTGGCGCTTTTGACGGGATTCAGTCCCGCAGGTACTTATTCAGATCAACTCACCGTGACGCTGTCCTGGTGAAACAGGGAGAAGGTTGATGAAGGCATCTTATTTACGCTACGGCGTACTGAGTTTAGGGGTGATGTTTGCGGCACTGACGGGCAAGACACACGCGGCGGCGACGATTCTGCTCTGGCCAATCGATCCGTGGCTGTCTGCCGACACCAAAGCCACGGAATTATGGATCCAGAATCAGGGTAACAGCGCCACCACCATGCAGGTGCGCATCGTGCGATGGAAGCAGGAAAACGGATATGAACGCTACACGGCGCAGCAGGATGTGGTTGCCAGCCCGCCGATTGTCACCATTGGCAAAGAGGGCAAGCAGCTAATTCGCCTTATCAAACAAAACACGGTCCCCATGGGTGTCGAGCAAGCCTACCGCATTATTGTTGATGAAATCCCCCAGCCAAATGACAAATCCCAGCCCGAGATCGGCCTGAAAATTCAAATGCGCTATTCCATCCCGTTATTCGTGTATGGCCAGGGTATCCCGACCATTAAGGAAGGGGCGCATCATGCGCTGGTTGACCCGAAGAACCTGAGCTGGCGGATTATCCAGGAGGGAGGGAAACCAGCGGTGCAGGTGCAAAATCAGGGGGATACTCACGTCAGGATAAGCCACGTGGCGATGCAGGAGGGAGGGCAGAATCGTACGATCGCTGACGGACTATTGGGCTACGTGCTGCCGCACAGCACCCGCAGTTGGCCGCTGCCGTCCGGGTTACAGCGACCTAACCAGATGAGTGCGCAAATTAATGCCAGAGATACGCAATGGCAGTCTGCGCCGGTCAACTGAAACGGACGATGATCATTCTGCTTTGCGTGACGACGAGCGCCTGGGCGGCACCTGGTGACGACAGTTTACCGCCCCCGCCGGACGCGCAGACGATGAACAACGACGCCATTTTCCAGCTCTCGGTCGTGATAAATCACTACGACACGGGGCTGGTGGTGCCTGTCACGCAGCGTAATGGCACCTTTTTTATCTCCAGTGCCGATCTGCTGCGCGCCGGTCTGCCGCCTGAGCAGGTGCCGACGGGTGAGGTGAATCTCTCGCAGCTGGCTAACGTGCGCGTGGAGTATGACAGTGCCGCGCAACGCCTGTTGCTCACCGTGCCGCGCGAGTGGGTTTCAGCGCGCGTGACGCCATTCGGCGGCCAGCCCAGGCAGAGCAAACCCCAGTTTGGCCGCGGCGCGTTGCTCAATTACGATCTCTACACCAATCATACCGAACACCTTGGCGGCCAGGCATCGCTGTGGCATGAATTCCGCTATTTCAACGAAAACGGGTCGCTCTCTTCAACGGGCTATACCCGCAAAACGTTTACCGGCAACAAGGGGCAGGAAGAGGGCTACGTGCGGTATGACACCACCCTGACGATGACCAACGAAGAGGACGCCACCACCTGGACCGCCGGGGATGTGATCAGCGATGCCGTCAGCTGGAGCAGCAGCGTGCGTATGGGCGGCATCAGCTATGGACGTGACTTCTCGCTGCGCCCGGATCTGGTGACCTGGCCGCTGCCCGAGTTTTCGGGTGAAGCCGCCGTGCCGACGTCGGTCGATCTGTTCATCAACGGCTATCGCTCCGGATCAACGCAATTACAGCCCGGTCCTTTCACGCTCACCAATTTGCCGTATATCAACGGTGCCGGCGATGCCGTGCTCATCACCACCGATGCGCTGGGGCGTCAGGTGAGTACCACCATGCCATTTTACGTTACCAGCGAACTGTTAAAGCAGGGACTGAGTGACGGTGCCGTGACGCTGGGGAGCCTGCGACGCAATTATGGCATTAAGAATTTTGATTACGGCCCCGCAGCGGGCAGCGGATCGTATCGCTATGGTTTGACCGACTGGCTGACGCTTGAGGGGCACGGAGAAGGGGCCGAAGAGCTGGCATCAGGCGGTGCAGGGACCATCGTCAAACTCGGGCGCTATGGTGTGGTCAACTCCTCTTATACTCACAGCCGCATGCGCGGGGAGGAAGGCGGGCAAACCAGCTGGGGTTATCAGTACAGCACCAGCGAATTCAGCCTTGCCACCCAGCATTCGCGCCGCGATCGGGGATACGGCAATCTGGCGCTTTACGATCAACCCACGATTTACGATGAAAAAAATCAGCCCATTGCCAGCCTGAGTCGCAATACCGACCAATATTCACTGACGTTTAACCTTGGCAATTTAGGCAATATCGGCGCGGCATGGATTGGCGTTGAGAGTTTTGACAGTCAAAAAACCGAGCTATTGAACCTGTCGTGGAGCCGTAATTTGTGGGGCAGTAGCAGTCTCTATCTGGCTGCCAGCCGCGATCAGCAGCGTGGTGACTGGACGGTTGCTATGTCGCTACAAATCCCGCTTGGTGAACGCGACAGCGCCGCCGTAACGTTCGAAAACACGCCTGATTCGGGCAGCACGCAGCGCGTGAACTACAACCACTCCATGCCCACGGATGGCGGAGTGAGCTGGAACATGGCCTGGGCAAATCAATCTCAGTCGCGCAACTATCAGCAGGCCTCGCTGGGCTGGCGTAATAATAATATCGAGCTGCAGGGCGGCGGATACGGTGAGCAGGACAGGATGACCTGGTGGGGCGAAGCGATGGGCTCGATTGTGCTGATGGATGGTGAACTGTTCGCCGCAAACAAAATTAACGACGCGTTTGTGGTGATCAGCACCGATGGGCATCCCGATGTCCCCGTAAATTACGAAAATCAGCCTGTCGGTAAGACCAACAATAACGGCTATCTGCTGATCAGCGGTGTCTCGGCCTATTATCCGGCGAGCTACAGCATCAACACGCTGAATTTGCCGGCAGATACGCGGCTAAAAGAGACCGAACGCCGCGTCGCTATCCGTCGCAACAGCGGTTTTCTGGTGGATTTCCCAATGGAGCAAGAGCGGGTCGCCAGCGTGATTCTTCATGATGTGGATGGGGTCGCTATTCCGGTTGGGAGTCAGGTCAGACGCGCGTCTCGCAGTACGGCGGTGGTGGGTTATGACGGCATCGCCTGGCTTGAGAATTTGAATAATGTGAACCCGCTTGACGTGATTATGCCGGGGGGCAAGCGCTGTCACGCTACGCTCACGGTAGGCGCCAATCCTGAACATAAATTGCAAACCTTCGGACCGCTGACCTGCCGGGTGGAACCATGAAACGCCTGCTGCTCTTACTCCTGCTGCTGATGACATCGGGCGGCAGTTGGGCGGTATGTAACGTAAGTACCGTCAACGCGTCGTTTGGCAGTGTCACCTCTTTTGCTCTCAGCGGGGCGGGAGAGGTCGAAACGACGGGCACGCTGGTAGTGAGTTGCGATGCGGTATTGAATTTATTGACCAACGATTCGGTGACGCTGAATTACACATCGGCAACCGTGTCGGCAAACAGCCGCGCCACCATGAAGCGCACGGATAATGCGGCCATCACGGATGTGATTCCGACGCGGTTATGCGGTTTGACCGGCTGCTCGGGCAGCACCGAAGTGCAAATCGCCAAAGCTTATACCTGGAGCGGCAGCACGCTGCTCAGCCTGTTGGGTGCAAAACAGTACAATATCCCGCTCTATTTCCGCACCGTTCCCGGACAAAACGTCACGGCGGGGCCGTATCAGGTGATCTTAACGTTTAGCATTAACTACAACGTCTGTTCGGTCGGCCTGGTAGGGGTTTGCCTGACCCCGCAAACCGGGACAGCGACGACCAGCATCACGCTCAATATGAACGTGACAAATGACTGTAGCGCGATGACCACGCCAAACGTCAATTTCAACAGTGCACCGCTGGTGCAAAATTTCCCGACCATTTCCCAGGCCGTGTCCGTGACCTGCACCAAAGGCAGCGTGTACACGATTGGCATTGACAATGGAATCAACTCGCTCAATGGCGTACGCAGAATGGCGAGCGGAAATAACGTGATGAGTTACGACATTTACAAAGGCGCAACAAGCAACCGCTGGGGCGGCAGCGGAACGGAACGCTGGGCAAGCTCAGCCTCGTCGCAAGTCAGTGCTGACGGGCTTTTACGCACCTATAATTACACCGCCAAAGTTCTCACCAGCCAGGCGACTCCCCCCGCCGGAACCTATAACGACACCCTGATCGTTGACGTCATGTTCTAAGCTCACGCTTTTCCCTTTCGCAAATGTAAAGTTCCTGCTACCCGTGCCGATAACACCGTTAATAAAACTTAGAGAAGGTGTTGTATGTTGAACCGTATCCGCGTAGTCACAATGCTGATGATGGTGCTGGTCATTTTCGCACTTTTGCAGCTTATTTCCGGTGGGCTATTTTTCTCATCTTTGAAACAAAATCAGGAGAGCTACACGGCTTCAAACGATCTGCGTTTGCAGCAGCGTGAACTCACTTCGGCCTGGGATTTGATGCTGCAAACGCGTATCAACCTGAGCCGCTCCTCCGCCCGTATGATGATGGACCCCAATAATCAACAGAGCACGGCCAAAACAGACCTGTTGAAAAATGCACGTGCCACGCTGGCGGATGCGGCGAAACATTACGACGCCTTCAAACAAATTACGCCTCAGCCTGCGATGGAGCAGGTGAGTCTTAACATTGATGAGAAATATAACAACTACGCGGCAGGGCTGACGGAACTGATTCAGTTCCTCGAGAGCGGTAATACGGATGCCTATTTCGCCCAACCGACCCAGGGAATGCAAAATGCACTGGGGGCAGCGCTTAAAGAATACGACACCGCCAGCAGCCAGCAATATCTTACGGCGCTTACAGAAACCCGTGACGATTACCGCTTTGCCAAATGGCAGATGGCGGTTTTGGCATTGGCATTAGTAATTGTGCTGGTGGGCGTCTGGTACGGCATTCGTCATATTCTGCTGAATCCGTTTAGGGAACGTTATCGGCCATATTCGTGAAATCGCCGGTGGCGATCTCACCAAAAAGCTGACGATCTCCGGGCGTAACGAAATCACTGAACTGGCGAGCAGCGTGGATCATATGCAGCGCTCACTCACGGAAACCGTGGCCAATGTGCGTCAGGGGTCAGATGCGATTTACACCGGTACCAGCGAAATCGCGATGGGCAATAACGACCTCTCCTCGCGTACTGAAGAGCAGGCCTCCGCGCTGGAAGAGACGGCCGCCAGCATGGAACAGCTGACCGCCACCGTGAAGCAAAACGCCGATAACGCCCGTCAGGCGTCCCAGTTGGCTGAACGAGCCTCAGAAACGGCGCTACACGGCGGGAAAGTGGTGGATGGTGTGGTGAAAACCATGCAGGAAATCACCGGCAGTTCGAAAAAATCGCCGATATCATCAGCGTGATCGATGGAATTGCCTTCCAGACCAATATCCTGGCACTGAACGCCGCAGTTGAAGCCGCGCGCGCAGGTGAACAAGGACGTGGGTTTGCCGTCGTTGCGGGTGAAGTGCGTAACCTTGCGAGCCGCAGCGCAAATGCGGCCAAAGAAATTAAAACCCTGATTGATGACTCCGTTTCACGCGTCAATACCGGTTCAGTGCTGGTTGAGAGCGCCGGTGAAACGATGACGGACATCGTTAACGCGGTGACCCGCGTGACGGACATCATGGGCGAAATTGCCTCGGCATCTGACGAACAAAGCCGGGGGATCGATCAGGTCGCTCTGGCCGTACAAGAGATGGATCGCGTTACACAACAAAACGCCGCGCTGGTGCAGGAGTCCGCTGCGGCGGCCGCTGCGCTGGAAGACCAGGCGAGCCGTCTGAAGATGGCCGTCTCGGCGTTCCGTCTTACCTCTACGCCTGTCAATACGGATACGTCACGTGCAGTTTTTGCCGGGACGACGTCTGCCGCTGTGGTGAAAAACACCCGTGCGACGGCCCATGGAAAAGAAGAAAACTGGGAAACATTTTGACTGAAATTTAACTGCGGCAGATTGCCGCTTGATGGGAGCGTGGATGTTAAAATCGTATTCGTATCTCGACCACACTGTTTTTAATTCTGATCCTTTGCGGTGTGTTGCAGGTTGGCAGTAAACGGGTTGTCTTTTTGGGCTTTTCGCGATGGCTATCAGAACTTACAGGAAGTTGAGACGAGTAATCAGCAACGCTCCACGCTCGCACAAACGCGCGCGGTGCTTTTGCAGGCCAGCACTGCGCTGAACAAAGCGGGCACATTAACCGCGCTGAGCTATCCGCCTGATGACATCAAGGCGCTGATGACCACCGCACGCGACAGCCTGAAGCAGGCGCAAGCGCAATTTAAAGCTTTTTGGCGAGCAGGACGCGGTCAGTGAAAAAGGGAAAGCGCTGACAGCGCAAATGCAGAAGGATTATGCGCAGTGGCACAGCGATCTGGAGCATCAGGCGACCTGGCTTGAGAACAATCAGCTGTCGGATTTCTTGACCGCACCGGTGCAGGATTCCCAGGCCGCATTTGATAAAAGCTTTAACGCCTGGCAGCAGGATATTAATCAGTTCGTGGCCAAGGCCAGCGGAGACAGCCAGACCAGCTATCACATGTCGGGCGTCATTTTTGCCACGATGGTGGTGCTGGCGGCACTGTTGACAGGCGCGTCGTTGCTCTGGTCGCGCCGAATGATTGTGCTGCCGCTGGCGATTATCAGCAGCCATTTTGACAGCATCGCGAAAGGCAACCTGGCGCGTCCGGTTTCGGTGTATGGCAAAGAACGAGATTTCGGCGATTTTTGCCAGCCTCAAGGCCATGCAAGGTTCGCTGCGTGAAACCGTTACCGATGTGCGTCAGGGCAGTTATGCCATGCACACTGGGATTTCAGAAATTGCGGCGGGGAATAACGATTTGTCCTCGCGAACAGAACAGCAGGCGGCCTCGCTGGCGCAAACAGCGGCCAGCATGGAAGAGTTGACGGCGACGGTGAGCCAGAACGCCGACAACGCCCGTCAGGCGTCGGACCTGGCGAAGCGAGCGGCACAAACCGCCACAAAGGGCGGCGAACAGGCTTCGCACGTTGCGACCACGATGCAGGATATCGCCACCAGTTCGCAGAAAATTGGCGACATTATTAGCGTCATCGATGGAATTGCGTTTCAGACCAATATTCTGGCACTGAACGCCGCAGTCGAAGCCGCGCGCGCCGGTGAGCAGGGCCGTGGCTTTGCCGTGGTCGCCGGTGAAGTCCGTAATCTGGCCAGCCGCAGCGCGAACGCGGCGAAAGAGATAAAAGTGTTAATCGAAGAGTCAGTTTCTCGCGTTCAGCAAGGGTCTGAACTCGTCGATACCGCCGCGCACACCATGACGGAAATCGTCACGTCGGTCACGCGAGTGAACGACATCATGGGCGAAATAGCATCCGCCTCTGACGAACAACGCCGTGGGATTGAGCAGGTTGCTCTGGCGGTGACGCAAATGGATCAGGTAACGCAACAGAACGCTTCGCTTGTAGAAGAAGCGGCCGCCGCTACCGACCAGCTCGCAAATCAGGCCGATCATCTGACAAGTCTGGTTGCGGTATTTAACGTGAAAGAGCAAGTCGAAAAAGTAGCCGAAGCCGGACGGTCGCAGACCGTGCCCGTTGTAACCTGAAAGTGATTAAGAAGGCGCCATGACAACACCACAGCCCTCGGGCCAATCGTCATTATTGTTGCAAATGACACAGCGCCTCGCGCTGTCCGACGCGCATTTCCGTCGGATCTGTCAGTTGATTTACCAGCGTGCTGGGATTGTGCTCGCCGATCATAAGCGAGACATGGTCTACAACCGACTGGTCAGGCGCTTACGTACCCTTGAGCTTGATGACTTTGGTCGTTACTTGAGCATGCTGGAAGCCAACCAGAACAGTGCAGAGTGGCAGGCATTTATTAACTCGCTGACCACCAACCTGACGGCGTTTTTCCGCGAAGGTCACCATTTCCCGGTGCTTGCGGAACACGCGCGTAAACGCGGCGGTGAGTATCGTGTCTGGAGTGCCGCTGCGTCTACAGGTGAAGAACCGTATTCACTGGCGATTACGCTCGCTGATACGTTGGGAATGGCGCCTGGACGCTGGAAAGTTTATGCCAGCGATATTGATACCGAAGTGCTGGAAAAAGCACGCAACGGTGTGTATCGCCTTGAAGAGCTGAAAACGCTGTCACCTCAACAGTTACAGCGCTATTTCATGCGCGGAACCGGGCCCCATGAAGGGCTGGTTCGTGTGCGTCAGGAGCTGGCGAATTGTGTCGAATTTGCCTCGGTAAACCTGCTGGATAAGCAGTACAACGTGCCGGGTCCGTTTGACGCTATTTTTTGTCGTAACGTAATGATTTATTTTGACAAAACGACGCAGCAGGACATTCTGCGTCGTTTCGCCCCGCTGCTTAAGCCGGATGGCTTGTTGTTTGCAGGGCACTCGGAGAACTTCAGCAACCTCGCCCGCGAATTTAGCCTACGTGGACAAACGGTTTATGCGCTGAGTAAGGAAAAAGCATGAGTAAAATCAGGGTTTTATCTGTCGATGATTCCGCGCTTATGCGCCAGATCATGACTGAGATTATCAACAGTCATAGCGATATGGAGATGGTGGGCTACTGCCCCCGATCCTCTGGTCGCGCGTGATTTAATTAAAAAATTTAACCCCGACGTACTCACGCTGGATGTGGAAATGCCGCGTATGGATGGCATTGATTTTCTTGAAAAATTAATGCGTCTGCGCCCAATGCCCGTGGTGATGGTGTCTTCCCTGACAGGGAAAGGCTCAGAGATCACCCTGCGCGCGCTGGAGCTGGGGGCGATAGATTTCGTCACTAAACCGCAGCTCGGCATTCGTGAAGGGATGTTAGCCTACAGCGAAATGATCGCTGAGAAGATTCGTACCGCTTCGCGGGCGAAACTGGCGGCGCATACGCCTGTTGCGGCTCCCGTGGCGATTAAAGCTGGACCGCTGCTGAGCTCGGAGAAGTTGCTGGTGATTGGCGCGTCAACCGGAGGAACAGAGGCAATTCGCCATGTACTCCAGCCATTGCCGCTCTCAAGTCCCGGTATTCTGATTACCCAGCATATGCCGCCAGGTTTTACCCGTTCGTTCGCGGAGCGTCTGAATAAGCTGTGTCAGATTAGCGTAAAAGAAGCGGAAGATGGCGAACGTGTTTTGCCGGGTCATGCTTATATTGCGCCGGGTGACAAACATATGGAGCTGGCGCGCAGTGGCGCTAACTACCAAATCAAAATTCATGACGGACCGCCGGTTAACCGGCATCGTCCGTCAGTGGATGTGCTGTTTCATTCGGTGGCGAAACATGCGGGGCGCAATGCCGTTGGGGTTATCCTGACGGGCATGGGCAACGACGGTGCGGCCGGAATGCTAGCGATGCATAAGGCTGGCGCATGGACGATTGCGCAGAATGAAGCAAGTTGTGTGGTGTTCGGCATGCCGCGCGAGGCCATCAATATGGGTGGCGTGAGCGAAGTGGTCGATCTTAGCCAGGTAAGCCAGCAAATGCTGGCGAAAATCAGTGCCGGACAGGCAATACGTATTTAACGAGGAGTGTAGTTTTATGGCGGACAAAGAGCTCAGATTTTTGGTTGTGGATGACTTTTCCACCATGCGTCGCATCGTACGCAATCTGCTGAAAGAGCTGGGTTTTAATAACGTTGAAGAAGCAGAAGACGGTGTCGATGCGCTGAACAAACTGCAAGCCGGTGGCTTTGATTTTGTTATTTCTGACTGGAACATGCCTAACATGGATGGTCTGGAACTGCTGAAAACAATTCGCGCTGACGGCAATATGTCTTCTCTCCCGGTTCTGATGGTGACAGCAGAAGCCAAGAAAGAAAACATTATTGCGGCAGCACAGGCGGGCGCGAGCGGTTATGTGGTTAAACCATTTACTGCTGCGACCCTGGAAGAGAAACTCGGCAAGATCTTCGAGAAACTCGGCATGTGAGGTGCTGGTGATGATGCAATCTTCTATTAAACCCGTTGACGCGCTTTCGCCCAACGACATAATTGTTCGCATTGGTAGCCTGACGCGCATGCTGCGTGACAGCTTACGCGAGTTGGGCCTGGATCAGGCGATTGCCGAAGCAGCCGAAGCGATTCCTGATGCACGCGATCGTCTGGACTACGTCGTACAGATGACCGCGCAGGCAGCAGAGCGCGCGCTGAACAGCGTTGAAGCGTCGCAACCGCACCAGGATGCGATGGAAAAAGGCGCGAAATCGCTGAGCAAACGCTGGGACGCGTGGTTCGAAAATCCAATCGAACTGACCGATGCGCGTGAGCTGGTGACCGATACGCGTCAATATCTGGGTGAAGTACCGGATCATACCAGCTTCACCAATGCTCAGCTGTTGGACATTATGATGGCGCAGGATTTCCAGGACCTTACGGGTCAGGTCATCAAGCGTATGATGGATGTGATTCAGGAAATCGAACGTCAGTTACTGATGGTACTCCTGGAAAACATGCCGGAACCCGCATCACGTCCGAAACGCGAGAATGAAAGCCTGTTGAATGGCCCGCAACTCGATACCACCAAGGCGGGCGTTGTTGCCAGCCAGGATCAGGTGGACGATCTGCTGGACAGCCTCGGATTCTAATTGTTGCGATGTATACGCAGGTTGTTTGCGCAACCTGCGTATCGCTTAACGCAAATCCATTTTTACCGTGACGTTACCTTCAAATTTACCGGGTTCAGGCGTTTTACTGGTGGTGCTGACGGGCGCGGCTTTGATGCGCACGACGCCATTCCCCTGATCGTCCATTGGGACCGGGAACTCGAATGTGCCGTCTAGTGCCACGCTTTGATTATTCTCGTCATACACTCTCACCCCCACATCCTCTTTATCGAGCATTTTGGCGATCAGCGGATCGCTGCTATCGACAACGCCCTGATCGGCAGTCAGCGTTAGCTTGATTCTGTCATTATTCCCAACAGCGTTATCATCGCAGTGGTAAGAAATGTCGACATTTTTCAGGGCGTATCCCTGAGGTGGTTGGCTTTTACCGCTAAACTGTTTGCTCACGATATTGCCAAAATCGACCTCAATCGTACTGCCTTCATTAATGGTGCAGCTTAACGGGGCAGAGAGCGATCCGCTTAGCCAGATATTTGAGACCTGCTGTGCGTCGCTGAAGCTACAACTTCCTGAACCAAAATAAAGACAGGTATAGTTTTGAACGACGAGCGTGGAAGGAATCGCTTCTTTGCCAATAATCGGTTTTTTGATGTAAAACTTTGCACCAATCACGTTTAATTTAAATTTTCGTTTAACGGACGTTGAGTCAGCAGGGCGTGTACTCTCACTGCATACGCTGGCTGTGCCTTCTTTTGTTTTAATATCTTCAATTGTGTTAGACATTGAGGAAAGTGATGTTGGGTACTGATTAATACTCAGTCCGAATAATCCAGCGCCATCAGGTGAATTGACTGCATCCGTATATCCCCTGACATCGATATCCACTTTATCAGTCAAATATCCATACCCGCTTACGCCTGGCGAAAGTGGGCTACCCGCCAATGTGAGTTCCAGCACAGGTGTGGAGCCAGAGATGTTTTTAGGACAGCTGCAGTTAGCCTCTATTTCCATTCCATCGCCGATTAAATGATCCACATTGATATCGTGATGAGTAATATTTTCACTGGCGTTTAACTCGCGGTCATAGGTGATGTTGTATTCTTGTGGTGCGCCAAAGCAACCATGCAAGATAGTAGCTGCGGGCGCTGAAGCCGAAAAGACGAGACTCAGCACTACACCTGTGCAGGTGCGAAAAAGGGTTTTTATATCAGTTAACATGTTTCATTTCCTGCTGACAAATTGCGCGGACGGAGCGAATGCCTGTTGGGTTTATCGCATTTTGCGATGAATCCAACGACACGTTGGCCGTGCATTGCTGGTTTGGTGCATTACCCCACTTAACATCGAGCTGGACGTTGTCCGATACACCGGCAAGATAGAGCGTGCCGGTCTCGTCAACGATGCCGCTGATAACCGGTGACCGTGCGGAGGCGATAGCGCCAAAGGGAACGGTTTTGCCATCGCTACGGATTAAGGTAATGAGCGCGCGGTAGCCGACATGGGCCTCAAAACGGGCGACGACACCTGCATTACGGGAAGGAATCACCGTGACGGCCGTATCCGTGGTATCGACGTTTTCAGGTAAACTGGTGGTATCAATTCGGATACGGTTTTCCTGATAAGGGCTCAGTGAAGGGATGATGGCATTTCCCTGCCAGTCAGTCTGAATGCCACGCTGGTTCTGGAAACGTACGCCTGATGCATGGTTCGCATTCACAATAGCGAATTGACTTCCTAAAGGTTGGGCAAGCGTCACTCCCAGAGGATGCGCCACCACTGCGCCACTGACGCCATAGCTGAGCTGCTGGGAATTATCAGAAGAGTAGTAATAACCTGCGTTCAGGTTGGCATACTGCGAACGATAGCTGCCGTAAACGCTGCTGGTATCATCCCCGTCGTGGTTTGAGTGACTTTGCTGAAGTGAATAGCTCAAGCGCTCGTCTTCGAGCAATGTGCCATTCACTCCCACGTTTTGTCGTGTGTAACCGTGTTTACTGTTACTGATGTTGTAGCTGCTCCAGGCGCGCGAGAGCCATTGACTCAGCGGCATACTCAAGCCGAAAGAAACCATCTGGTCATTTTCACTGTTGTTGGTTTTACTGTAGGTGTACGCCAGATGGTAACTGATGCTTTTCACAACGGTATTCAGTCCGGCTGAAATGCTGCGTTCGGTCTGTGAGGTTTGCCAGTAATCCTGTTGATAACCATTCAGATAGAGGCTGACATCGTAAATCTTCTGACTAATACTCGCCTGGATACGGTTACGTTTGTTATAGCGAAACAGGTCATCATCTTCATGCTGATCGTACTTTTGGGTCGCATCAGCAAAGCTGTAGTAACCATGGGTAGAGTAGCGATAACTGGCCAGGGTGAAGTTTGTGTCGGTGGCCTCCACTTTGCCGGAGTAAAGCAGGCGATACGACTGGCCTGTGCTTTTCTCATCATTATCGAGCTGCGCTTTCGCGATCGTGACGTCCGCTGAAATCGAACCTAAAGCACCGAGCGCGATACCCGTCCCAGTGTTGACCGCTTGATAATCCTGCGAGGTGGTCACGCCCCCGAAAACGGTCAAGTAGTTATTCACACCATAGATAAGACTGCCCTGAGCGAAGACCGGCTCATTCTGATCGCTGCCACTGTCAGCTCGGTAACGCGCTGCGGTGAATTCATACTTCATTTGAGAGGGGCGTTGCATCACGGCGACGCTGGAGTATGGCTGCGTGAAGCGATGTTCACTGCCGTCCGCTTCTTTTACCGTGACTTCCAAATCGCCGCTGTTGGTTGTGGAGTAGAGGTCGTCAATGGCAAAGGCACCGGGAGCGACGTTTTGCTGGTAAATAAGATAGCCGTTCTGGCGCACCGAAACTTCTGCATTTGAACTCGCAATTCCGCGAATCGTGGGTGCGTAGCCGCGTTGACTGTACGGCAGCATCTCTTCATCAGAAGCAATGTTGATGCCGCGATATTGCAGGCTGTCGAAAACCTCTCCACGAGTACTGCTCTCACCGCCGGTAAATTGCGCTTTCAATGCGTCGATATCATGTTGCAGATAGGTATTGATGGTATCCCAACTGTTGGTATCGTCAGTTTTGCTCCAGGTGGAATAGTTACGCACGCGCCAGCCCCCGAGATTAGCGCCGTTACGTATATTCAGATACTGATTGGTTGTCCTGCTGTGCGAGTCATCCTCACTTTGTGATCCGGAAAAACTGTAATCGACAAAGGCCACCGGGGCACCGTCGTCCCAACGTGAAGGATCGATATAATCTTTGCCATGACTGTTCATTGCCGCTTGCGGAATACTGAGGTTCAGCGTCATCACAGAAAAATCGAGCTTCGCTGCCGCCTGAGGAATGTAGTCACCGAGTGATTTTTCGAGAGGCGTGGTGGCCGCTTGTGATGCAAGCGGAGGATATTTATCAATATCAATCCCCCATTTGCGCAGCATTTCAGGTGTCAGCTGTGGAACGAGAGCGCCACTTTTATCGCTGAGATACGTGATATCGACAGTCTCTATTTGGCTGTCGTTGACTCTGACTTTTGAGGAGTAGACGCCGGGTAACTGAGCATTGGATTTCGAAAATAACGACAGGTCGATATCCTGTTGCATCAGCATGTCGCCCTCCAGTGAAGAAGGGGAGAAACGATACTCTCGCGCATGGGTCACAGCCGAAGCCATCATCAACGCCCCGCCTAAATAACGAACAATCGGATTAAAGCGCGGGCGGCGCTGGCTAAGCGAGGAACAGAGTCCACGGGTCATTTTTTTCGTCCTAAGCCAGTGTGAATGAGAATTGCGTTGAGGCATTACCGTAATCCGTGATGCAACGCCAGGTGACGTTTGTCCCGGTGACGCCCTCTGGAATGAGGATGCTGACGCTTGACTGAGGACTGATCTGATCGGCTTTTTCTATCTTTGTGTTACCCACCTTGAGGTTATCGAAGATGCTGTAGTAATCGCCGTTATTCACCACGGTCAGCATTTTGCCACTGCGCGTAAAACGAAGTTGTTTGCAGGTCTCGCTGGGCGTGCCTTTCAGGCCCGCGGGGCGCCAGAAGAGTTTCAGTCGCGTTTTATAAATCAAACGCAGAACGTTTTTTTCATCGTCTTCCTTTGCCGTCGCTGGGATGGTGCGAATGTTCATGTAGAATAAGGATTCTTTATTATCAGGCAGCGCAGCGCCATTCCATGCAATACGAAGGCTCTGCTCTTTTTCCGGATCCAGACGAAATAAAGGGGGCGTGACAATGAAGGGCCCGCGTGTTTTTCCATCACCCGTATCGGTCCAGGATTGCACCAGCCATGGCAGCGAGCGATCTTTATTCACCAGCGGGAGAGCAATCTCTTTTTTACCCGCTTCATAAATAATTCGTGTGCGCCCAATCTGTATGCCTGCAGCATGACTTATACTGGTTGAAATAACCGGAATGCATAATAATAAAAGCGAGAAAATACGCATCAAAACTCCCTTTTAAAGAATTTTATCTCAAGGGAAACGATAGTCCGAATAAGGATTCGGACTATCAATATGACTATCCCTTAAGGAAACGCTACAAAATATATGTTTTATGAATAAGGGGAGGGTATTAACGGTAAAGAATATTCACTGTCAGGTCACCGTCGGCTGGACCAGCAGTCACTGTTGACGCGAAAGCTTGATATCGCGCATTAAAATCTGACTTAATCTGGTCTTCTGCAGCTTCAGGAAGATCGATGTAGACTTGTCCTTCCTTACCGTCCAGCGAAAGCAGTTGATCATCTTCTCCTTGAGCACTGATTGCGATGCCAACACCGGTTGCTGCGGTATCGCCAGTCGTGGCGCCTACATCCAGAAGAGTCGTAGCGCCAGTCAATGTTGTTGGGCCTGTAAGGGTTAACTGAACTTGCGGTAAGCCATCACTTTTTACCGGGCAATCAACGAGGGTGATTGAAAAGGGCACAAGAGTAGACTCATCTCCTGGAGCCGTAAATAAACTCGTGGGATAGGTTCCGAGAGGGACTGTGCTATCGGTGCCGTTTTCACCTTTAATAGTACAGCTTGGTTCAATAATTTGGCCGGTAAAATGGATAGTTCCGGCGTTGGTTTCAGCCGCACAGGCGCTGCCGGAAATAATCGCCAGAATAGTGGCGGCAATGACATTTTTCCTTAATTTCATAAGCTGAAGCTCCGTGAGATTTATATCCAGTAGTTGAATGTATTCATCGGGATTTATATGAACTTATTTCATCCCAGGGCTCAGTATACAACTTTGTTTATTTCAGGAAAGAGGTTGAGCAATGGTTTGAAAGTTTAGTGGTCTATTTAAATGTGGCTGTAATATAACGCATTGGCATTTTAATATTAGCTTTTGTTATTAATTTAATACAGAGCATAGTTACTAATTATGAATGGCGTCGTAGTTCCCTTTAATTGTTGATTTTACTTAAGGGGAGTGTTGTTTTAATGTTTAAAAACGTCGATGAAACGGACCGTTTCTTTTATCTGTCCTAATGAATTAAAGGAAGTAATAATAACTATCGATCTAAATTTGGAGTGTTTAACGCGTTCAAATTGCCCTGTTTGCAGCGTTAAACGGGACAAAAAGGACAAGTTATATGAGCTTTTCCCCCCATTGGTCAGCTGCGGCTCTGGCATGATAAGCCTGACGTAATGGGCAGCGAGCACGACAGTGGCAGACGATAGCGACGACAAAACAGAAGCCCCCACACCCCACCGACTAGACAAAGCGCGTGAGGATGGGCAAGTCCCCCCGATCCCGAGAACTGACATCCCTGCTGATTTTAATCGTAGGGGTATGCATTATCTGGTTCGGCGGCGGGGCGTTTGCCAACCGGCTGGCGGGTATGCTCTCGGCCGGGCTACGTTTCGACCACAGTATCGTCAATGACCAAAATTTGATACTTAGCCAAATTATCTTGTTGATAAAAAACGCGATGATGGCGTTGTTACCCTTGATCAGCGGTGTCGTAGTGGTTGCACTGGTATCGCCGGTCATGCTGGGCGGTCTGATATTCAGTGGGAAATCGCTGCAACCCAAATTTTCAAAACTCAATCCGTTCCCGGGCATTGCGAGGATGTTTTCTGCGCAAACGGGCGCGGAGTTGCTTAAGGCAATCCTTAAGTCAGTGCTGATGGGCAGCACCGCCGGATTTTACCTTTGGCACCACTGGCCAGATATGATGCGCCTCATCAGTGAATCTCCGCTTACCGCCATGCGTAATGCGATGGATTTAGTGGGTTTCTGTGCGGTGCTGGTGGTGCTCAGTATCATCCCTATGGTTGGATTTGATGTGTTCTTCCAGATCTACAGTCATATCAAAAAATTGCGTATGTCCCGCCAGGATTTGCGCGACGAATATAAACAGATGGAAGGCGATCCGCATGTTAAAGGACGTATCCGTCAGATGCAGCGCGCCGCCGCGCGCCGTCGCATGATGGAAGATGTGCCAAAGGCTGACGTCATCGTCACCAACCCGACGCACTACTCTGTCGCCCTAAAATACGACGAAAACAAAATGAGCGCGCCAAAAGTGGTCGCAAAAGGGGCGGGGCTGATTGCGCTACGCATTCGAGAAATTGGAAGTGAGAACCGCGTGCCGGTACTCGAAGCGCCGCCTTTAGCGCGTGCGCTTTATCGTCACGCTGAAATTGGTCAGCAAATTCCGGGGCAGCTCTACGCTGCCGTAGCGGAAGTGCTGGCATGGGTATGGCAATTGAAACGCTGGCGTTTAGCAGGCGGTCAACGACCTGAAAAACCTGGCAACCTTCCGGTGCCTGCAGCACTGGATTTTATGAATGAGAAGGACACTGATGGCTAATTTGGTGGCGATGTTGCGCCTGCCCAGCAACATGAAATCGGTACAATGGCAGATCCTTGCCGGACCGATTCTCATCCTGCTAATTCTGTCGATGATGGTGCTGCCGTTGCCAGCATTTATCCTCGATCTGCTTTTTACCTTCAATATTGCGCTGTCCATCATGGTGTTGTTGGTGGCGATGTTTACCCAACGCACGCTGGAGTTTGCCGCGTTCCCAACCATTCTGCTGTTCACAACGTTATTGCGCCTGGCGCTGAACGTCGCGTCCACCCGTATCATTCTGATGGATGGTCATACGGGCGGTGCGGCAGCGGGTAAAGTGGTTGAAGCATTTGGCCACTTCCTGGTAGGCGGGAACTTTGCCATCGGTATCGTGGTGTTCGTGATCCTCGTTATCATCAACTTTATGGTTATTACCAAAGGTGCGGGGCGTATCGCAGAAGTCGGCGCGCGTTTTGTACTGGACGGGATGCCAGGCAAACAGATGGCTATCGATGCCGATCTTAACGCCGGGTTGATTGGTGAAGATGAAGCGAAGAAACGTCGCTCTGATGTGACTCAGGAAGCTGATTTCTACGGTTCAATGGACGGTGCGAGTAAATTCGTTCGCGGTGATGCCATCGCCGGTATCCTGATCATGGTGATCAACGTGGTGGGCGGGTTGCTGGTCGGCGTTCTACAACACGGAATGGATATGGGCCAGGCGGCAGAGAGCTATACGCTGCTGACGATCGGTGACGGCCTTGTGGCGCAGATTCCCGCCCTCGTCATCTCTACTGCGGCAGGTGTTATCGTCACCCGTGTGAGCAACGACGAAGATGTCGGTCAGCAGATGGTGACGCAGTTGTTCACTAACCCGAACGTGCTGATGCTCTCTGCTGCCGTACTCGGCCTGCTGGGTATGGTGCCAGGCATGCCAAACTTCGTCTTCCTGCTTTTCACCGCGGCACTGCTTGGCCTGGCCTGGTGGTTACGTGGACGTGAAAACAAACCCGCTGTGGAAGCCGCGCCGGTCAAAATGCCGGAAAATACTCAGGCGGTTGAGGCAACCTGGAATGACGTCCAGCTTGAGGATTCCCTCGGGATGGAAGTGGGCTATCGTTTGATTCCGATGGTTGATTTCCAGCAGGACGGCGAACTGCTCGGGCGCATCCGCAGTATCCGTAAAAAATTCGCTCAGGATATGGGGTTCCTGCCGCCGGTGGTGCACATCCGTGACAACATGGATTTACCGCCAGCACGCTATCGCATTCTGATGAAAGGCGTTGAAATTGGCAGCGGTGACGCCTATCCAGGGCGCTGGTTGGCCATCAACCCAGGCACTGCGGCGGCACGCTGCCCGGTGAGCAAACAATCGACCCGGCATTTGGCCTGGCGGCGATCTGGATTGAAAGTGCGCTGAAAGAACAGGCGCAGATCCAAGGCTATACGGTAGTCGAAGCCAGTACCGTGGTGGCGACGCACCTTAACCACCTTATTGGCCAGTTCTCGGCGGAACTGTTTGGACGCCAGGAAGCACAGCAGTTGCTCGATCGCGTCACGCAAGAGATGCCAAAACTGACTGAAGATTTAGTGCCGGGTGTGGTCACGTTAACCACGCTGCATAAGGTGCTGCAAAACCTGCTGGAAGAAAAAGTCCCGATCCGCGATATGCGCACCATTCTGGAAACGCTGGCGGAGCATGCTCCACTGCAAAGCGATCCGCATGAGCTGACCGCCGTGGTACGCGTGGCGTTAGGGCGCGCAATCACTCAGCAGTGGTTCCCGGGAACAGGAGAAGTCCAGGTCATTGGGCTTGATACACCGCTTGAGCGTTTGCTTCTGCAGGCATTGCAGGGCGGAGGTGGTCTCGAACCTGGCCTTGCCGATCGACTGCTGGCCCAGACGCAGGAAGCGCTTACGCGTCAGGAAATGCTCGGCGCACCGCCGGTACTGCTGGTAAACCACGCGCTTCGTCCGCTGCTCTCACGCTTCCTGCGCCGCAGTCTGACGCAACTGGTGGTGCTGTCGAATATGGAACTGTCGGATAACCGTCATATCCGTATGACGGCGACAATCGGAGGAAAATAATGCGCAGATGGCTTTTGATTTTACTGTTCCCGCTCGTGGCGCAAGCCGCCGGAGAGGGGGCATGGCAGGCCAGCAGTATCGGGATCACGCTCAGTAACCGTGGCGTATCGGCATCGTCACGACCGCTTTCGGCACCGGAGCCGGTTTCAGGGCTGATGACGCTGGTGGCCTGGCGTTATCAACTTATCGGTCCCACTCCCGCGGGGCTTCGCGTGCGGTTATGCGCGCAGACGCGCTGCACGGAACTTGACGGAGAAAGTGGCACAACGCGCGGGCTGGACGGCGTTCCCGCCATTGAGCCGCTGCGTTTCGTCTGGGAAGTGCCGGGTGGGGGGGCGTTTGATTCCTGCACTCAAGGTTCAAAGCAACCAGGTGATTGTTAACTACCGCTAGTTGCCTGCCTTTTCACCAGCCGTTAGAAGAATCTGACGGCTGGCTCGCAAAAAATGACCCAACCTTTTGATGCAAAAGAAACGCTGTTTTATAAATCAGTGACACGCGTACTTAATCTCTTTGCATTATTGCCATCTGTTTCAGTGCGATGGCAGAAACAGAAAGGTATCCCCCTGGCGATAATTCTACTGTAGCCGTGTAAAAACTCCCGGATGAGGTTTGCTTCCCAGGGAGTCTCCCAAAACTGAAAGGGTTAACGGCAATGAAAACACGCAAAATAGGACTCGCAAATTACCTCGCTTACGGTTCAGGCGACTTTCTTGGCGCAGGCACGACTGCGCTGACGGCTGCCTGGCTTTTGTATTTTTACACGACCTTCTGTGGACTCACGCCGATTGAAGCGACATTCATCTTTGCTGCGGCAAGGGTTCTGGATGCCGTTGTCAGTCCGCTGATGGGCTTTTTGACGGACAATTTCGGGACCACCTGGCTCGGCAAACGGTTTGGTCGCCGCAAATTCTTCATCCTGCTGGGTATTCCCTGCGTATTCAGTTACTCACTGATGTGGGTAGGCGACATGGGATTCTGGTATTACCTGCTGACCTATCTGGTCTTTGATATCGTCTACACCATGATTCTGGTGCCGTATGAAACGCTGGTGCCGGAAATGACCGACGATTTCAAACAGAAGACCAAATTTTCTGGCGCGCGTATCTCCATGGCGCAGATGTCGGCGATTTTGGCCTCCTTCCTGCCGGGTATTTTGCTGACGCATTTTGGCAAAGACAACGCCGTTTCCTTCTTCTATGCAAGCCTGGTGTTCTCCGTACTCTGCGCCGTCATGCTGACATTCGTTTGGTTCTTTACCTGGGAACGTCCGCGAGAAGAGTGGTCTGAAGCGGCGCTCAGAGCGGAAGAAGAGAAGAAGCAGCTCAACCTTGGGCAAAGCCTTAATCGTCTGTTTGTTGAGTTAAGTTCCACGCTGCGCGTGAAGATTTTCCGCCAGCATCTGGGGATGTATCTCGGCGGGTACATTGCGCAGGATGTGTTTAACGCCGTATTTACTTATTACGTCGTTTTCGTGCTGATGCAGGAAGCGTCGATGGCGTCTAACCTGCTGGGCACGATGGCGATCTTCCAGTTCATCGCCGTTATCGCGATGATCCCGCTGTGCATCCGTTTTGGACCCGCGCCGTCCTACCGCATGGTGGTGGTGCTGTTTGGTCTGGCGTCAATCTCCTATGCGGTGCTCTATTACGCAGGGCTTAGCGATGTTTACGCTCTGCTGTTGCTGATCTCTGCTGTTGCGGGCCTGGGACGCGGCGGTATCAACTATGTTCCATGGAACGTTTATACCTATATCGCGGACGTCGATGAAGTGATCACCGGTCAGCGTCGCGAAGGGATTTTCGCCGGGATTATGACCCTGACGCGCAAAGCCTCGCAGGCGGGAGCCATCATGCTGGTCGGGATTGTGATGCAAATGTCTGGCTTTGTGAGTGGGCAGAAAACACAGCCAGCAGAGGTTAGCCACACCATTCTGATGATTCTGAGCGTAGGCACCATTTTGGTCCTGTTCTGCGGATTCCTCGTCTCATTGCGCTTTAAGCTCAATCTGCAAACCCACAGCACGTTACGCGAAGAGACCGCCAAAATGCGTGAGTCCGGCCGGGCTATGCCTGAGACCGCGACGCCGCAAGCCCGCGCCACCGTGGAAATGCTGGCGGGGATGCCATTCGAATCACTGTGGGGTAACAACAATATTGGTTACCTGAATCGCAATAAACCTGTTGCACCTGCGCTGAAGGATCGCGCGGTACTGAACTCGACCTATCACAGAGGATAAGAAAATGAAGGTTTGGTCTGTCAAACATAGCCCGTTACTGCGTCAACCTGAGCATTTTATTGCCAGGGATGAACTGAAATCGTTGATTCAAAAGGTGACGCACAACCTGGTGAATATTCATGATAAAAACGGCGAGTTTTTATTGCGGCTGGACGACGGGCGCGTCATTGATACCAAAGGTTGGGCGGGGTGGGAGTGGACGCACGGCGTCGGTCTTTACGGGATCTGGCAGTATTACTGCCAGACCGGTGACGAGGAGATGCGTCACATCATCGATACCTGGTTTGCCGATCGCTTTGCTGAAGGTACCACCACCAAAAACGTCAACACGATGGCGCCATTTCTGACGCTGGCGTACCGCTACGAAGAAACGCAAAACCCGACGTATCTGCCGTGGCTGCAAACCTGGGCGGAATGGGCGATGAATGACATGCCACGTACCGACCACGGAGGGATGCAGCACATCACTCTGGCAGAAGAAAATCATCAGCAGATGTGGGATGACACGCTGATGATGACGGTTCTGCCGCTGGCGAAAATCGGCAAATTGTTGAATCGTCCGGATTATGTGGAAGAGTCGATTTATCAGTTTTTGCTCCATGTCCAGAACCTGATGGACAGGGAAACAGGGCTGTGGTTCCACGGCTGGAATTACGACGGGCAGCATAATTTTGCGAAGGCGCGTTGGGGCGCGTGGAAACAGCTGGTTAACGATCGTGATTCCCGATTTCCTTGAACTGGTCGATTTACCGGAAAACAATGCCGTCCGGCGCTATCTGGTGCAGGTTTTAGATGCGCAAATTGCGGCGCTGGCGAAGTGCCAGGATGAAAGTGGGCTGTGGCATACGCTGCTTGACGATCCGAATTCGTATCTGGAATCATCGGCGACGGCGGGTTTTGCTTACGGAATATTGAAAGCGGTGCGTAAGCGTTATGTGAGTGCGGAATATGCCGACGTGGCGGAAAGGGCAATTCGCGGGATAGTGAAAAACATCTCAGCGGAAGGCGAACTGCTGCAAACGTCGTTTGGCACGGGAATGGGCAGCAATCTGGAGTTTTACCGTCAGATCCCGCGGACCTCAATGCCATATGGACAGGCGATGGCGATTCTGTGTCTCACGGAATATCTGCGAAAATACTTCTGATAATAAAAAACCCGGCAATTGCCGGGTTTTTTGTTTCTGCGTTACATACGCTCGACGGTTTCGATACCCAGGGTATCCAGACCTAATTTCAGCGTTTTGGCTGTCAGCTGCGCCAGCTTGAGGCGGCTGTTGCGGGCTTCTTCATTATCGGCAGAGAGGATAGGGCAGTGCTCGTAGAAGCCTGAGAACAGACCCGCGAGATCGTACAGATATGAACACATCACATGCGGGGTGCCTTCGCGGGCAACTACCGTCAGTGTTTCTTCGAACTGCAACAGGCGGGCAGCCAGCTGTGCTTCGCGGTCTTCAGTGATGACGACGGCGGCGTGAGCCAGCGCGCTTTCATCGATATCGGCCTTACGGAAGACAGACAGCACGCGGGTGTAGGCATACTGCATGTACGGCGCCGTGTTGCCCTCGAAAGCGAGCATGTTGTCCCAGTCGAAAATATAATCGGTGGTACGGTTTTTGGACAGATCCGCGTATTTCACGGCGCCGATGCCCACGGCATTGGCCAGTTTTTCCAGCTCTTCTGCCGGCATGTCGGGGTTCTTCTCAGCCACCAGACGGCGTGCGCGTTCCAGCGCTTCGTCCAGCAGGTCGGACAGTTTTACGGTGCCGCCCGCGCGGGTTTTAAACGGCTTGCCGTCTTTACCCAACATCATGCCAAACATGTGGTGTTCCAGTGGAACGGATTCCGGCACATAGCCGGCTTTACGCACGATAGTCCACGCCTGCATCAGGTGCTGATGCTGACGGGAATCGATGTAATACAAGACGCGATCGGCATGCAGCGTTTCGTAGCGGTATTTCGCACAGGCGATATCCGTCGTGGTGTACAGATAGCCGCCATCCTTTTTCTGGATGATCACGCCCATCGGTTCGCCTTCCTTGTTTTTATACTCATCAAGGAAAACAACCGTTGCTCCTTCACTCTCTACCGCCAGTTTTTTGGCTTTCAGATCGGCCACGATCCCGGGCAGCATTGGGTTGTAGAGGCTTTCACCCATCACGTCGTCACGGGTCAGCGTGACGTTCAGACGGTTATACGCGAGCTGGTTCTGGGACATGGTGATGTCAACCAGTTTGCGCCACATCTCGCGGAAGTACTCGTCACCGCCCTGGAGTTTTACCACATAGCTGCGTGCGCGTTCGGCGAAGGCTTCGTCTTCGTCATAGTGCTTCTTCGCTTCGCGGTAAAAACCTTCGAGGTCAGCCAGTGCCATTTCGCCGGCATTTTCCTGCTGCTGTTTTTCGAGGAAGGCGATCAGCATGCCGAACTGCGTTCCCCAGTCACCCACGTGGTTAGCGCGAATCACTTTATGGCCCAGGAATTCCAGGGTGCGCACAGCGGCATCACCGATAATGGTGGAACGCAGGTGACCCACGTGCATCTCTTTCGCGACGTTGGGGGCAGAGTAGTCGACCACAATCGTTTCGGCCTTCGGCTGAGCAACGCCCAGACGATCGGACTTCAGTGCCGCATCAACGTGGCTTGACAGGAAAGCCGGCTCCAGAAAAATGTTGATAAAGCCAGGGCCTGCAATCTCAACTTTGTTAGCAATGCCGTTGAGATCCAGATGAGTCAGCACCAGCTCAGCGAGTTGTCGCGGCGGCATGCCCAGTTTTTTTGCAACTGCCATCACGCCATTGGCCTGATAGTCGCCAAACTGTACTTTTGCTGACTGACGAACCTGCGGTTCGCAATCCGCAGGCGCACCTGCGGCAATCAGTGCCTGACTGACTTTTTCGGAGAGAAGAGCCTGAATATTCACCTGGATACCTTACCTTTTTGAAGCGGATGAGCGACAACCCGCGCCAGTTTAAGAATTTAGGGCGGGAGTATACTGCAAATGGCCCCTGGCGTCAGCATTGCACCGCCTCGAGACCGTTCAGAAAACAGGCGATGAAAGAGTGCATAAGCATGCAACGGTAAAATCCTCAAAACTGCGGTTGGTTGACGGGAGCCAACAGAGTAAATTAGCGGCTTTGCGACACGAAAAGAGACCTTCTGATGACGAACTGGCAATCCATTGATGAACTGCATGATATTTCCGCAGATCTTCCGCGTTTCACTCAGGCGTTCACAGAACTTGCCACTCAGCTTGGGCTGGATATTGCCCCCCTCGACGCGGATCACATTTCTCTTCGCTGCCATCAAAATGCAACGGCGGAGCGCTGGCGTCGTGGGTTTGAACAGTGCGGGGAACTGCTGTCCGAAACCGAAATTAACGGCCGTCCTATTTGCTTGTTCAAGCTTCGCGACCCCGTGTGCGTTGCGCACTGGCAGTTTAGCGTTGTGGAATTGCCGTGGCCGGGCGAAAAACGCTATCCGATTGAGGGCTGGGAGCATATTGAAATTGTGTTGCCAGGGGATCCCGACAGCCTGAATGCGCGCGCGCTGGCCTTATTGTCAGATGACGGTTTGAGCAAACCGGGTATTTTTGTCAAAACCAGTTCACCGAAAGGCGCGCGCGAACGACTGCCTAATCCGACTTTGGCGGTAACGGACGGCAACGTGACGGTCAAATTTCACCCCTGGACCCTTGAGCAAATTGTCGCCAGTGAAGCATAGGCCGCATAAGTTTGTGAACTCACGCGAGGTGCGCCGTTTTGCGGCGTGGCATGATGGTGCGTTAACGTCATTTTAAGGAGGATGTCTTGGCGCTTTTGGAGATCTGTTGTTACAGCGCGGAATGCGCGGTAACGGCGCAACGGTACGGAGCCGATCGCATTGAATTATGTGCGGCACCAAAAGAGGGCGGGTTAACGCCGTCATACGGGGTACTCAAATCGGTTCGCCAGACGGTGACCATCCCTGTACACCCGATTATTCGGCCTCGCGGCGGTGACTTTTTCTATTCAGCGAGTGAATTTGACGCCATGCTGGAAGACATCGCAATGGTTCGCGATCTGGGTTTCCCGGGGCTGGTGATTGGCCTGCTGGATGAAGATGGTAACGTCGATATGCCGCGTATGCGTCAGGTTATGACGGCCGCGAAAGGGATGGCGGTGACATTTCATCGTGCGTTTGATATGTGCAAAAATCCGCTGCAAGCGTTTGATAATCTGGCGGAGTTAGGGGTTGCACGTATCCTGACATCGGGTCAGGCATCGTCGGCTGAAAAAGGAATAAAATTAATTACGGAACTTAAAGCACATTCAGGTGTTCCAATAATCATGGCAGGCGCGGGTGTCCGTGCCAGCAATCTGGAAATCTTTATCAACGCCGGGGTTGAGGAGCTTCACAGCTCTGCGGGCAACTGGACGCCTTCACCCATGCGTTATCGCAATACAGGATTGTCAATGTCGACGGATGCCGAAGCGGATGAGTATTCCCGCTACGGCGTAGAGGGAGAGTCGGTTGCGGTAATGAAATCGATAATTGAGCGTCATCACGTGTAGCAACGTACCGATTTTTACCGCGCATCATCTTGCCCAATATGATGCTTGCTTGTACCAGGCCCCTGCAATTTCAACAGGGGCCTTTTTTTATCTTTTTTCCTGCAATCGAAACCGTTTCTACGGCTTCGTGGCGATCAACACTGCGCGCATTGGTGCAGGATAGCCTTCGATCGTTTTTGTACTGTCGTTCGGATCGAGGAACTCGGCCAGTGATTCCGTGGTGAGCCATTCCGTGCGTCGCTGCTCTTCTGTCGATGTGACGCACACATCGGCGATACGCACATCCACAAAACCACACTTCTCCAGCCAGTTTTTCAACGCCAGCGCGGAAGGAATGAAATAGACATTGCGCATCTGCGCATAGCGGTCGCCCGGCACCAGCACTGCATTTTCGTCACCTTCAATCACCAGCGTTTCCAGCACCAGTTCGCCACCGCTGACCAGCTGATCTTTCAGCTGCCATAAATGCTCGAGCGGCGAACGGCGGTGATAAAGCACGCCCATCGAAAAGACAGTGTCAAAGGCGGCCAGGGCCGGCAACTGCTCTATACCCAACGGCAGCAGGTGCGCGCGCTGATCGTTGCCCAGTAGCTTACGTACGGCTTCGAACTGACACAGAAACAGCTGCATCGGGTCGATACCGACGGCCAGATGCGCGCCAGCGCCGATCATGCGCCACATGTGGTAACCACTCCCGCAGCCCACGTCGAGAATCGTACGCCCGGTCAGATCCGACAGATGCGGCAGGACGCGATCCCATTTCCAGTCGGAACGCCATTCGGTGTCAATATTCAGGCCGTAAAGTGAAAACGGTCCTTTGCGCCAGGGCATGAGATTGCGCATTAATTTATCGAGGCGTAGCAGCTGCCCATCGCTCAGCGGCGCTTCGCTTTCAGCCGTCACGCTGTGCAGCAGATCCAGTTTATACGGCGTCATTTCCGGTAAAAACTCGACGGCATTACTCCACTGCTTAAACTGCCCGTGCAGTTGTTCGCGCTGCCAGGCGGCAACCTGCGCGGGCAAGGTTTCCAGCCAGTGGGAGAGATGGTTTTTAGCGATAAGCTGATAAAAATTGCTGAACTCAATCATGCCTGACCGCCTTTCAGTGCCACCAGAGAACCAAAGTTGAAGCACTGGAACCAGAGTTCACTGTGTTCAAATCCGGCTTTATGTAAACGCGCTTTGTGGGCTTCGACGGAGTCGGTCAACATCACGTTTTCCAGCATGCTGCGTTTCTGGCTGATTTCCAGTTCGCTGTAGCCGTTGGCACGCTTGAAATCATGGTGCATGTTGAAAAGCAGTTCACCCACGCTGGCGTCTTCAAAGCTGAATTTTTCAGACAGGACCAGCGCGCCGCCAGGATTAAGCCCCTGGTAAATTTTGTCCAGCAATAACTGGCGATCGTCGGGTTCCAGAAACTGCAGGGTAAAATTCAGCACGACCATCGAAGCATTGGTGATCTCGACAGTGCGGATATCCCCTTCGATCACGTCGACCGGCGTGGGGGCTTTGTACGCGTCCAGGTGACGGCGGCAGCGCTCCACCATGGCAGGTGAGTTGTCGACAGCAATAATTTTGCAGCCTTCATGATGCACGTTACGACGAACGGACAGCGTTGCCGCGCCCAGCGAGCAGCCCAGGTCATAGACTTGCGTGCCGGGCTGAACGAAACGCTCAGCCAGCATGCCGATCATAGAGATAATATTGGAGTAACCTGGAACAGAGCGCTGGATCATATCCGGGAAGACTTCGGCTACCCGTTCATCAAAGGTCCAGTCGCCCAGACTGGCGATAGGCGCGGAAAAAAGCGTGTCGCGATCGGTCATAACGTAAAAATCCGGGAAAAATAAAGTGGCGTATTGTGCGCTAATGAAACGAGAAAACCAACTCCCACGGCATATACCACAGGTTTGCCAGCACCATCAGCAACAGCGAGCACCAGGTTGCACTCATGCCGGAACGACGCCAGCGGAATAAGCGGTGGTGAAAACCGTAGGAATGCATGATGCGTCCGGCGATCAACAGCAGACCGCAGACGTGAACCATCCAGGTTTCCGCGCCGTCCATTTCCATGAGCAGCAGCAAAATCAATGCAACGGGAATATATTCCACGGCGTTGCCGTGAATGCGGATCGCGCTTTGTAGTTCCGAAAATCCACCGTCACCGTAAGAGACACGGTATTGCATTCTCAGGCGCACAACATCGAACGAAAATTTAATCAGTAGTAATGCACCTAACACCGCGTACAGCGCGCTGACCATACAAACTCCCTGTTGTTTTGGCAGATGGCACTTCTATGATAGGGGCTGATTTCAGAAAAGAGAAGATTGTTGTGGGATAGCGGGGGCAGGGCCAAGCGACGGCGCGGCGGCCTGCAAGGCTTGCCAAAGAGCATCGACCAGTTCAGGGGCCTGCGCAATGTCCGGTGTATGCAAGAAAAGATACGGTGTCGTGGTCTGTTCCCATTTCGGCAATGTGTGTAGCCAGACGTCAAACAGTTCACGATTTTGCTGCATGTTATCGCTGCCGATAAACCTGACCATAGGGTTGCCGGCTGTGACAATCGCGTGAACCGGCACCTTTGGCTTTTTGCGTTGGGCCTCAATAATGGCTTCATTATGAGGAATGGCGCTGTGCACCGGACGACTGTCGAGGATCACGCGATTCACGCCGCGTTCGTGTAAGCCACGATTTAACGCTTTTTCATCTTCGCCTTTCGTGAAAAACGCCGGGTGTCGAACTTCAACGCCATAGCGAAAGTCGCGAGGCAGGGCATCGAGAAAGTGCCACAGTGCGGGTAAATCTCGCGGACTAAAGGTGGCGGGCAGTTGCAGCCAGTACTGTCCGATCCGATTTGCAAGCGGTGACAGGCGTTCCAGAAATTCCTGCGTAAGATCGCCGCAGTTTCGTAGCGCGGCGTTGTGAGAAATCGTCGCCGGGAATTTAAAGCAAAAGCGAAAATCATCGGTGGTTTGCTCGCGCCAACGCGCAACAATTTCCGCTCTCGGAAGCGCGTACAGCGTGGTGTTACCCTCGACGCAATTAAAGTGTCGGGCATACTCTTCGAGACTGGTAATGCCAAGGCGCACCCATTTGGGGTGCGACCATTGTGGGAGACCCAGATAAATCATAACGCGCTTAAAATCTCTTCAGTCGTGCGCACGCGACCGATACGCGGGAAGATATTGGTCATGCTGCCCATATGCTGTTCAGTCGCGGCTGCGCTGCAGGCGTCTTCGGCGATCACCAGATTAAAGCCCATCTCCCACGCGTTTCGTGCAGTAGATTCCACACCGATGTTCGTGGCGATGCCGCACAGAATAATGGTGTCGATCCCGCGACGGCGCAGCTGCAGTTCAAGATCGGTACCGTAGAACGCGCCCCACTGGCGCTTAGTCACTTCGATATCACTCTCTTGCTTGCCGAGCGCGAGCGGGTAATCCCACCAGTTGTCCGGCAGCGCCTGGCCTGGAGTCTGTGCGTCGACAGGTTGTTTCAGCGCTTCGGCAAAATCCGCAGACCAGCCCACACGCACCATCACCACCGGTGAACCGTTTTCGCGGCACTTCTCAGCGAGTCGCGCACTGCGGCTAACGACGTCCGCCGCCGCATGTGGGCCGCCTGCGAAGGGCAAAATGCCTTCCTGTAAATCGATCACGACGAGCGCGGTTTTGGTGGCATCCAGTGTGAACATGTTAACTCCAGTCAAATAATTAGCTTTGGTAACACCTTACGACGAGAAAGCCTGTTGAAGATCGGATAATTTTGTTAATTTTTGTGAGAATGCGCAATAAGAGTGCAGCAATCGCGCGTCTGGCGCGCTTCTCTCTTATCGTACGGCGGAATTTCCAGTATAATAGCCGCCTTTTTTCACCCATTAGTGACATACAGAAAGCTGCGACATAGTAGCCTGTTAAACAGGCGACATTTAGCCTGCGGCTAAATTAAGGGATATCTCATGCGTACAGAATATTGCGGGCAGTTACGTCAGTCCCACGTCGGACAGCAGGTGACCCTGTGTGGTTGGGTCAACCGTCGTCGTGACCTTGGTAGCCTAATCTTCATCGATTTACGCGATCGTGAAGGCATCGTTCAGGTGTTCTTCGATCCGGATCGTGCAGAGGCGTTAAAACTGGCCTCCGAACTGCGTAATGAGTTCTGCATCCAGGTTACCGGCACCGTGCGTGCGCGTGACGAAAAAAATATTAATGCGGACATGGCGACCGGCGAAATCGAAGTGCTCGCGTCCGATCTGACCATTATTAACCGTTCAGAATCGCTGCCGCTTGACTCCAACCACGTCAATACCGAAGAAGCGCGTCTGAAATTCCGCTATCTGGATCTGCGTCGTCCGGAAATGGCTCAGCGCCTGAAAACGCGCGCCAAAATCACCAGCCTGGTGCGCCGCTTTATGGACGATCACGGTTTCCTGGATATTGAAACCCCGATGCTGACCAAAGCCACGCCAGAAGGCGCGCGCGATTATCTGGTTCCTTCACGCGTCCATAAAGGCAAATTCTACGCGTTGCCACAGTCTCCTCAGCTGTTCAAACAGCTGCTGATGATGTCTGGCTTCGATCGCTACTACCAGATCGTAAAATGCTTCCGTGATGAAGACTTGCGCGCAGACCGTCAGCCTGAATTTACCCAGATCGACGTCGAAACCTCCTTCATGACCGCGCCGCAAGTGCGTGAGCTGATGGAAGCGTTGGTTCGCAGCCTGTGGTTGGATGTAAAAGGTGTGGATCTGGGTGATTTCCCTGTCATGACCTTTGCTGAAGCAGAACGTCGTTACGGTTCTGATAAACCGGATCTGCGTAACCCGATGGAGCTGGTGGACGTTGCTGACCTGCTTAAAGCGGTTGAATTTGCGGTCTTCTCCGGCCCGGCTAACGATGCAAAAGGCCGTGTGGCTGCGTTGCGCGTTCCTGGCGGTGCAAGCCTGAGCCGTAAACAAATTGACGACTACGGCAATTTCGTGAAGATCTACGGCGCGAAAGGGCTGGCTTATATTAAAGTCACCGAACGTGCGAAAGGCATCGAAGGGATCACCAGCCCGGTTGCTAAATTCCTGAACGCCGAAATCGTTGAGTCCATTCTTGAGCGTACTGACGCGCAGGACGGCGATATGATCTTCTTCGGCGCGGATAACAAAAAAGTGGTTGCCGATGCACTCGGTGCGCTGCGTCTTAAACTGGGTAAAGACCTGAACCTGACCGACGAAGCCAAATGGGCGCCGCTGTGGGTTATCGACTTCCCAATGTTTGAAGATGACGGTGAAGGCGGCTTAACCGCGATGCACCATCCGTTCACTTCCGCAAAAGATATGAACGCTGATGAGCTGAAAGCAGCACCAGAAACCGCGATTGCTAACGCCTACGACATGGTTATCAACGGCTACGAAGTCGGCGGCGGTTCTGTGCGTATTCACAGCGGTGACATGCAGCAAACCGTGTTTGGCATTCTCGGTATCAACGAACAGGAACAGCGCGAGAAATTCGGCTTCCTGTTGGATGCGCTGAAGTACGGTACACCGCCGCACGCAGGTCTGGCGTTTGGTCTGGATCGTTTGACCATGCTGCTGACCGGCACCGATAACATTCGTGACGTTATCGCCTTCCCGAAAACCACTGCCGCCGCGTGTCTGATGACCGAAGCGCCAAGTTTCGCTAATCCTGCATCCTTAGCGGAGCTGGGTATCGACGTGGTGAAGAAGGAAGAGAAAAACTGATATGGCCTTTAAGCGTCCCGTTTCGGTGTTAGTCGTCATTTTTGCAGCCGACACCAGACGGGTGCTGATGTTGCAGCGGCGCGACGATCCTGATTTCTGGCAGTCGGTAACCGGCAGTCTGGAAGAGGGTGAAACTGCGCTGCAAGCCGCCGCACGCGAAGTAAAGGAAGAGGTCCTGATTGATGTTGCCGACGAGCAACTGACCTTGATGAACTGCCAGCGTACGGTGGAGTTTGAAATTTTTAGCCATTTACGTCATCGCTATGCGCCGGGAATTAAGCGCAATACGGAATCATGGTTCTGTCTTGCGCTGCCCCACGAACGGGAAATTGTGTTCACAGAACATTTAACCTACCGCTGGGTTGATGCGACAGATGCCGCAGCGCTCACCAAGTCGTGGAGCAATCGGCAGGCGATTGAAGAATTTGTAATTAATGTTAATTAATTTCCGAGCATTTTAGTTTCCAGCAAGGCGGCAAGGCCGTTAATCGACAGGTGCTTATTTCGGTAAGTGACGGGATTAAGCAGGCGCAGCCAACGCATCTGGAAGCTGAAAGGCGAAGGATAATTTTGGAGAACTTTTTATGGCAGGTCATAGTAAGTGGGCCAACACAAAGCACCGCAAAGCGGCACAGGATGCCAAGCGCGGTAAAATTTTCACTAAGATCATTCGTGAGCTGGTGACCGCAGCGCGTCTGGGCGGCGGTGATGCGGGTTCCAACCCACGTCTGCGCGCGGCTATCGACAAAGCGCTGGCGAACAACATGACGCGTGACACCCTGAACCGCGCTATCGCGCGTGGCGTGGGCGGCGATGACGACGCGAACATGGAAACCATCATTTATGAAGGTTACGGTCCTGGCGGTACAGCGGTTATGGTCGAGTGTCTGTCTGACAACCGTAACCGTACCGTTGCTGAAGTGCGTCATGCCTTCACCAAAACTGGTGGTAACCTGGGCACTGACGGTTCCGTGGCCTATCTGTTTAGCAAGAAAGGGGTGATCTCTTTCGATGCGGGCGATGAAGATGCGATTATGGAAGCGGCGCTTGAAGCCGGTGCTGAAGACGTTGTGACCTTTGATGACGGCGCGATTGATGTTTACACCGCGTGGGAAGAGATGGGCGCTGTGCGTGATGCACTGGCTGCTATGGGTCTGAAAGCGGATAACGCGGAAGTGTCCATGATTCCATCAACCAAAGCGGACATGGATGCGGAAACCGCGCCAAAACTGCTGCGTCTGATCGACATGCTCGAAGACTGCGATGACGTGCAGGAAGTTTACCATAACGGTGAAATTTCTGATGAGGTTGCAGCGACTCTCTGATGAGAGCCTCTGAACCCCTTACAGGAGATGCGTGATGTCGATTATCCTCGGGATTGACCCCGGCTCACGCATCACCGGTTATGGCGTTATCCGCCAGGTCGGGCGTCAGTTAACCTATCTTGGCAGCGGGTGCATTCGCACCAAAGTGGATGATTTACCCTCGCGTCTTAAGTTGATTTACGCGGGCGTGTCGGAAATTATCACCCAGTTTCAGCCGGACTTCTTCGCCATCGAGCAGGTGTTTATGGCGAAAAATGCCGATTCAGCGCTGAAGCTGGGCCAGGCGCGCGGCGTCGCGATTGTTGCGGCGGTCAACCAGGATTTGCCCGTGTTCGAATATGCCGCGCGTCAGGTCAAGCAGACTGTGGTAGGAACGGGCGGTGCGGATAAAAGTCAGGTACAGCACATGGTGCGTACCTTGCTAAAACTCCCGGCGAACCCGCAAGCGGATGCCGCTGATGCGCTGGCCATTGCGATAACGCACTGTCACGTGACCCAAAATTCCATGCAAATGAGTGAGTCTCGGCTCAGTCTGGCGCGAGGTCGGTTACGATAATCACAAATCAGGCTGGATAAACATCCAGCCTTTTTTTATGATGGCGGTAAATCTTTAGCCCTTAACGCAGGAGCGTCATGTGATTGGCAGACTCAGAGGCATTATTCTTGAAAAACAACCCCCGTTAGTCCTGCTTGAAACAGGAGGCGTGGGGTACGAAGTCCATATGCCGATGACCTGTTTCTATGAACTTCCGGACGCGGGCAAAGAAGCCATCATCTTCACCCAATTTGTGGTGCGTGAGGATGCGCAGCTGCTGTATGGTTTCAACAATAAGCAGGAACGCATGCTGTTCCGTGAGCTGATTAAAACCAACGGCGTGGGGCCGAAGCTGGCGCTGGCGATTTTGTCCGGCATGTCTGCGCACCAGTTTGTGAATGCCGTTGAGCGTGAAGATCCCGCCGCATTGATCAAATTGCCAGGCATTGGCAAAAAAACCGCCGAGCGACTGATTGTCGAAATGAAAGACCGCTTCAAGGGTCTGCATGGCGATCTGTTTACGCCTGCCACCGATCTGGTATTGACGTCACCGAACGGCCCAACGTCAGATGACGCTGAGCAAGAAGCGGTGGCTGCGCTGGTGGCGCTGGGCTATAAGCCTCAGGAAGCCAGCCGTATGGTGAGTAAAATCGCCAAACCCGACGCTAATAGTGAAACCCTGATTCGTGAAGCGCTCCGCGCTGCATTGTGAGGTAAAGGATGATTGAAGCAGACCGCCTGATATCGGCAGCCAGCAACCAGCCGGAAGATGTGGTGGATCGTGCCATCCGCCCTAAGCTTCTGGAGGAGTACATTGGCCAGCCGCAGGTACGCTCGCAAATGGAAATCTTTATCCAGGCGGCGAAGCTTCGCGGTGAAGCGCTCGATCATCTGCTGATTTTTGGTCCGCCGGGGCTGGGGAAAACCACGTTAGCGAATATTGTGGCTAACGAGATGGGCGTTAATTTGCGTACCACGTCAGGGCCGGTGTTGGAAAAGGCAGGGGATTTGGCGGCGATGCTCACCAACCTCGAGCCGCACGACGTTTTATTTATCGATGAAATCCACCGCCTCTCGCCTGTGGTCGAAGAAGTGCTGTATCCGGCGATGGAAGACTATCAGCTGGATATCATGATCGGTGAAGGCCCTGCGGCGCGCTCCATCAAAATCGACCTGCCACCGTTTACCCTCATCGGCGCGACGACGCGTGCAGGATCATTGACCTCACCGCTTCGCGATCGTTTCGGTATTGTGCAGCGTCTTGAATTTTATCAGGTACCCGATCTGCAATATATCGTGGGTCGCAGCGCCCGATTTATGGGGCTGGAGCTCAGCGATGATGGCGCATTTGAAGTGGCTAAACGCTCACGCGGTACGCCACGTATCGCCAACCGTCTGCTGCGTCGTGTGCGCGATTTTGCCGAAGTGAAACACGACGGGACGATCTCCCTGGACGTCGCGGCGCAGGCGCTGGATATGCTTAACGTTGACGCCGAAGGTTTTGACTATATGGACCGCAAGCTGCTGCTGGCGATCCTGGATAAATTCTTTGGCGGGCCGGTCGGGCTGGATAACCTTGCGGCGGCGATTGGTGAAGAGCGCGAAACGATTGAGGACGTTCTGGAACCCTATCTGATTCAGCAGGGATTTTTGCAGCGCACCCCGCGTGGACGTATGGCGACGGTGCGTGCGTGGAATCACTTTGGCATCACCCCTCCGGAAATGCCTTAACGCGCTTTACCCTCTCCGGTGGGAGAGGGTACTCACGTCAACTCGCGGGCTTTTTCATCATGCTGAAGATAAACATGAGCGCGGCACAGAGCACGACCGACGGGCCTGCAGGTGTGTCGTAAAAAGCAGAGAACGTTAAGCCGCCCGTGACCGCAATCATGCCGATAACCACGGCGACTCCTGCCATTTGCTCAGGCGTGCGAGCAAAACGACGCGCCGTTGCTGCCGGAATAATCAGCAACGATGTGATGATAAGCGCACCGACAAATTTCATCGCGACGCCAATTGTCAGGGCGGTCACCAGCATCAGCAACAGCTTCACACGCTGAAGCTTAACGCCATCGACAAAGGCTAAATCTTCACTGACGGTCATGGCGAGCAAATTGCGCCACTGCCACAGCAAAATCCCCAGCACAATCACAACGCCAATGGCGATAGAGATGAGATCTTCTGGCGTCACCGCCAGCAAATCGCCAAACAGATACGCCATCAAGTCGACGCGAATGTTCGACATCAGGCTCACCACTACCAGGCCAAGAGACAATGCGCTGTGCGCCATGATGCCCAACAGGGTATCGACGGCGAGATGAGGGCGTTTTTCGAGCCACACCAGGCCGGCGGCCAGCATCAGCGTGACGGCAATGACCGCATAGAAGGGATTCACATCCAGCAGTAAACCAAATGCCACGCCTAACAGCGAAGCATGTGCCAGCGTATCGCCGAAGTAGGACATTCGACGCCAGACGACAAATGATCCCAGTGGACCCGCCGCGCAGGCGAGCATAATCCCGGCAAGCCAGCCGGGTAATAACAATTCAATCATGAGTGTCCATTTCCCCGACGCAGGACAATCCGTCCCTGTAAATCATGGCGATGATTATGGTTGTGGCGATAAATCCCAAGCTGTTCGGCACCGCGAGAGCCAAACATCGAAATGAATTCTGGATGCATGGAGACGACTTCAGGTGTACCCGAACAGCAGATGTGATGATTCAGGCACAGGACTTCGTCGGTTTTCGCCATCACCAAATGCAGATCGTGCGAAACCATCAGCACGGCGCAATCCAGCTCGCGACGGAGTTGGTCAATTAAGTCGTACAGTGCAACCTGACCGTTAACATCCACGCCCTGAGTCGGTTCATCGAGCACCAGAAGCTGGGGGCGGCTCAGTAACGCTCGCGCCAGCAATACGCGCTGCGTCTCGCCACCCGACAGTTTTTGCAATGGGGCTTCAATCAGATGGCCTGCCTGAACGCGCTTTAACGCAGGGAGAATATCGGCTTTGCGCGTACCGGGACGCAGCCGCAGAAAACGACTCACGGTCAGCGGCAGGGTAGAGTCCAGGTGCAATTTTTGCGGTACGTAGCCAATTCGCAGTTTTTCGTCGCGCTTGATGACACCCGCATCAGGTGCTACCAGACCAAGAACCACGCGAACCAGCGTCGATTTACCTGCACCATTGGGGCCGAGTAACGTCAATATTTTGCCCGGTTTCAGATTCAGGGACACGTCAGAAAGGACGCGGCGCTGACCGAATGAGACCGAGATATTTTCGAGAGAAACTAAATTCATCATGTCAATTTAAGCTTGCAGAAGTCATCGAATGTTATAATATCACATTCAACTCATTCATTACGATCATAAGTTGCATTATGTTACATAAAAATACGCTTCTTTTCGCAGCATTATCCGCTGCCCTTTGGGGTAGCGCAGCACAAGATGTTAACGCCGCCGTTGTCGCTTCGCTTAAGCCGCTGGGATTTATCGCCTCTGCCATCGCCGATGGCGTCACTGAAACGCAGGTATTGCTGCCTGACGGTGCTTCAGAACATGACTATTCACTGCGTCCATCTGATGCAAAACGCTTACAGAACGCGGACTTAGTGGTGTGGATTGGTCCGGAGATGGAAGCGTTCATGCAGAAATCCGCGAGCCAGACTCCTGAGCAGAAAAAGGTCACCATCGCCGCACTTGCCGGTGTGAAACCGCTGCTCATGAAAGGGTCAGATGACGACGATCATGATGAAGGGCACAACCATGGTGAAGGTGAAAAAGGTGACGACCATCACCATCACGGTGAGTACAACATGCATCTTTGGCTTTCTCCAGAGATAGCGCGGCTCTCAGCGGTTGCAATCCACGATAAATTAGTGGAACTTATGCCGCAAAGTCGAGCCAAACTAGACGCCAACCTGAAAGATTTTGAGGCACAATTAGCCGCAACCGATAAGCAGGTTGGTAACGAGCTCGCACCGTTGAAAGGAAAAGGGTATTTCGTTTTTCATGATGCTTATGGCTACTATGAAAAACACTACGGTCTGACCCCGCTGGGGCATTTCACCGTCAACCCGGAAATTCAACCTGGTGCGCAGCGTTTACATGAAATAAGAACACAGTTGGTTGAGCAAAAAGCGACATGCGTTTTTGCTGAGCCACAGTTCAGGCCAGCGGTCGTTGAAGCCGTGGCCCGGGGAACTTCCGTGCGCATGGGAACCCTGGACCCGCTTGGAACCAATATTACGTTGAGTAAAACGAGCTATTCGCAGTTTCTCAGCCAATTGGCGAACCAGTATTCAAGCTGCCTGAAAGGAGATTAACGAGGAAGTGAATACGTGCAACAGATAGCCCGCTCTGTCGCCCTGGCATTTAACAATCTGCCTAGACCCCACCGCGTCATGCTGGGGTCTCTTACAGTTCTCACTTTAGCGGTCGCCGTCTGGCGGCCCTATGTGTACCACCCGCATTCAGCCCCTATCGTTAAAACCATCGAGCTGGAAAAGAGTGAAATCCGCTCGTTGTTACCTGAAGCCAGCGAGCCCATCGATCAGGCTCCGCAGGAAGATGAAGCGATCCCTCAGGATGAGCTGGATGACAAAACCGCAAATGAAGCCGGTATCCATGAATACGTCGTTTCGACAGGGGATACACTCAGCAGCGTATTGAATCAGTACGGCATTGAGATGGGCGATATCAGCCAGCTTGCTGCCTCAGATAAAGAATTACGCAACCTAAAAATTGGTCAACAGCTCTCCTGGACACTGACTAACGACGGCGATTTACAGCGCCTGACCTGGGAAGTCTCCCGTCGCGAAACCCGTACCTACGATCGTGCTGGAAACGGTTTCAAGATGACCAGTGAAATGCAGCAGGGCGACTGGGTTAATAGCGTGTTGAAAGGTACCGTTGGCGGCAGTTTTGTGGCCAGCGCCCGTGACGCCGGCTTAACCAGCGGTGAAATCAGCTCCGTCATCAAAGCGATGCAGTGGCAGATGGATTTCCGCAAACTGAAAAAAGGCGACGAGTTTTCTATTTTGATGTCCCGCGAAATGCTGGACGGCAAGCGCGAGCAGAGCCAACTGATGGGCGTACGTTTACGCTCTGACGGTAAAGATTATTACGCGATTCGCGCAGAAGACGGCAAGTTCTACGACCGTAACGGGACCGGGCTGGCTAAAGGATTCCTGCGTTTCCCAACGTCGAAGCAATTCCGAATTTCCTCCAACTTTAATCCACGCCGTCTGAACCCGGTGACGGGACGCGTCGCGCCACACCGTGGTGTTGACTTCGCGATGCCGCAAGGCACGCCAGTGCTCTCGGTGGGTGATGGTGAAGTAGTGATTGCTAAACGCAGCGGCGCGGCAGGGTATTACGTTGCCGTTCGTCACGGTCGCACCTACACCACCCGCTACATGCACCTGCGTAAACTGCTGGTTCAGCCGGGTCAGAAGGTGAAACGCGGCGACCGCATTGCGCTTTCAGGCAATACCGGACGCTCAACGGGGCCACATCTGCACTATGAAGTGTGGATTAACCAGCAGGCGGTTAACCCGTTGACGGCTAAATTGCCGCGTACCGAAGGGCTGACCGGTAAAGATCGCAGCGATTACCTGGCACAGGTGAAAGAAGTGATGCCGCAACTGCGTTTCGACTAGTTTTATCGCGTTTTGAAAAGCCGGTGCGAACATGCGCCGGCTTTTTCTTTTGTGCCTTTGAGCCTGCCTCGCTAAACTACCTCATTATTATTTTGTGCGTCACCAGACCCTGGAACCAGCATGGAAACCCAAAAAAACAATATTGAATACATTCCCGAGTTTGAGAAATCCTTTCGCCATCCGCGCCACTGGGGGGCCTGGCTCGGTGTCTACGCCTTTGCTGGCATCGCCTTACTTCCCGCCGCTGTGCGCGATCCTTTACTGGGTAAAATAGGTTTACTTGCCGGTCGATTGGGAAAAAGCGCCCGTCGCCGCGCACAGATCAACCTGTACTACTGTTTCCCGGAAAAAACCGACGCCGAACGCGAAGCGATTATTGATGTCATGTTCACCACTGCGCCGCAGGCGATGGCGATGATGGGGGAACTGGCGTTACGCGGACCCGAAAAAGTGATCAATCGCGTCGACTGGAAAGGGCTGGAAATCATCGAGGAGATGCGTCGCAACGATGAGAAAGTGATTTTTCTGGTGCCGCACGGCTGGGCGGTGGATATTCCCGCGATGCTAATGGCGTCGCAGGGCCAGAAGATGGCGGCGATGTTCCATAACCAGGGCAACAAGATTTTCGATTACGTGTGGAACACAGTACGCCGCCGCTTCGGTGGGCGTTTGCATGCGCGTAACGACGGGATTAAACCCTTTATCAAATCTGTTCGTCAGGGATATTGGGGTTACTATTTGCCGGACCAGGATCATGGCGCTGAGCACAGCGAATTCGTTGATTTCTTTGCCACTTATAAAGCGACGCTGCCCCGCGATAGGCCGCTTAATGAAAGTGTGTGGCGGCCCGCGTCATACCTCTCTTCCCGGTCTACGATGGGAAAACGCATCGACTGACCATTGAAGTCCGCCCGCCGATGGATGATTTGCTCACCGCAGACGATCATACGATTGCGCGTCGCATGAATGAAGAGGTCGAAATTCTGGTGGGGCCGCATCTGGGGCAGTACACCTGGATCCTCAAACTACTGAAAACGCGTAAGCCAGGCGAAAAAGAGCCTTACAAACGCAAAGAGTTATATCCGAAGAAATAAAAAATCCCCGGAAACGGGGGATTTTTTTATGCGCGGCAGCTAACGCATTTACTCGACGGTCATGACACGCGTCGTGTTTGTTGAGCCAATGGTGCTCATTACGTCGCCTTGGGTGACAATAACGATATCGCCGGACACCAGGTAGCCTTTGTCTCGCAGCAAGTTAACGGCATCGTTAGCAGCAGCAACGCCATCACTGGTGCTGTCGAAGTACACTGGCGTGACGCCACGGTACAGCGTCGTCAGGTTCAGCGTGCGCTCGTGGCGGGACATGGCGAAGATAGGCAGACCAGAGCTGATACGTGACGTCATGAGCGCCGTACGGCCTGATTCCGTCATGGTAATGATGGCGGTTACGCCTTTCAGATGGTTCGCCGCGTACATCGCGGACATGGAAATCGCTTCTTCCACATTGTCGAACTGAATATCCAGGCGGTGCTTAGACACGTTAATGCTTGGGATCTTCTCCAGCGCCCAGGCAAACACGCGCCATGGCAGCAACGGTTTCAGCAGGATATTGACCCGCTGCGGTTTCCGCCGAGAGCATCACGGCATCGGTCCCATCCAGCACGGCGTTTGCCACGTCCATCACTTCTGCACGCGTTGGCATTGGATTGGTGATCATTGACTCCATCATCTGAGTCGCGGTGATCACCGAGCGATTCAGCTGACGCGCACGGCGAATCAGCGCTTTCTGGATCCCAACGAGTTCCGGGTCGCCAATTTCAACACCCAGATCGCCACGCGCCACCATCACTACGTCAGAGGCCAGAATCACATCATCCATAGCGTCCTGGCTGCACACGGCTTCTGCACGTTCGACTTTCGCGACGATTTTGGCATCGCAGCCTGCATCGCGTGCCAGACGGCGTGCATAATTCAGGTCCTCGCCGCAGCGCGGGAAGGAGACAGCCAGATAGTCGACGCCGATTTGCGCGGCGGTGATGATGTCAGCCTTATCTTTCTCAGTCAGCGCTTCTGCAGACAGGCCGCCGCCCAGTTTATTGATGCCTTTGTTGTTCGACAGTGGGCCGCCCACGGTGACTTCGGTGAACACTTTCATGCCCTGAACTTCCAGCACTTTCAGCTGTACGCGACCATCATCCAGCAGCAGGATATCGCCCGGCACAACGTCAGCGGGCAGACCTTTATAGTCAATGCCGACTCTCTCTTTGTCGCCTTCACCTTTACCCAGGTTGGCATCCAGGAGGAACTTGTCGCCGATATTGAGGAAAACTTTACCTTCTTTAAATGTCGACACGCGGATCTTCGGACCCTGCAGGTCACCGAGGATAGCCACGTGACGCCCCAGTTTAGCCGCGATCTCACGGACTTTGTCTGCACGTAATTTGTGGTCTTCTGGTGTACCGTGAGAGAAGTTCATGCGTACCACGTTGGCGCCTGCGGCAATAATTTTCTCGAGGTTATTATCGCGGTCAGTAGCCGGACCTAAGGTGGTAACGATCTTGGTTCTGCGAAGCCTTCTGGACATGTAATACTCCGTTGACTGAAACAACTTTGGTGTTGCGTGAACATTGATTCGGCGCTGTGTAGAAACTTACCGAATACCGAAAAAAGTAACAACCTTATAACATCATTTAGGGTACATCGCCCTTAATGAGCAACTCTTTATCAAAACGCGATTCCTTAAGCGCTTCTTTGACCCGCTTCAAGTTATCTCGGAATTTCGCTCCACGACGCAGCGTAAAACCGGTTGCCAGCACGTCAATGACGGTTAATTGCGCCAGTCTGGACACCATTGGCATGTAGACGTCCGTATCTTCCGGTACGTCGAGCGTTATGGCTAAAGTGGCTTCTCGTGCCAGTGGGGTGCCGGCTGTGGTGATTGCGATGACCATGGCATCGTTTTCACGCGCTAACTGCGCCAGTTCTACCAGACTTTTGGTCCGCCCTGTGTGCGAGATAAGCACGACCACATCATCCTCATTACAATTCATACAGCTCATGCGTTGCAGGACGATGTCATCAGAATAGATAACCGGCACGTTAAAACGGAAAAATTTGTTCATCGCATCATGCGCGACTGCGGCCGATGAGCCAAGGCCAAAGAAGGCAATCTTTTTCGCCTGGGTGAGCAAATCCACGGCGCGATTGACTGAGGCTCTGTCCAGCGACTGGCGGACGTGATCGAGCGTCGCCATCGCCGATTCGAAAATTTTACCGGTGTAGGCTTCAACGCTGTCATCTTCGTCGACATTGCGATTTACATAAGGCGTGCCGTTTGCCAGACTTTGCGCCAGATGCAGTTTAAAATCAGGAAAACCACGCGTCTCCAGACTGCGGCAAAACCGGTTTACGGTGGGCTCGCTCACACCGGATTCTTGTGCCAGCGTGGCGATGCTTGAATGAATGGCCTGAGCAGGGGAGGCGAGAATAACTTCAGCCACTTTCCGCTCGGATTTGCTAAGGTGTTCCAGTTGAAACTGGATTTTTTCCAGCATGTTCATTATGACAAGGCGCTCACGTGTGGAAGCGATTTCATTAATAGAAGAAATCGTGATTCTAATGAGGAAGAATATACCCCTCTGGCCTGGCCGAGGGCTAATTAACGACATCAAAAGTTGTTGTTTTTTTTCATTACTTGATCGCTGTCGAGTTTTGGCAAAATCAGGTCGAACAAAGATTCAGCGGTTTCATCCTTATTCCCCTAACTGAAACGCATAATGAGCGAAAAAACGCGTTATCGCACGTGAGGATAAGCGCAAATGGTTTCGGGAATGACGTAAAAGCAGTACAGTGCGTTGTAATAAAATTACAACGATATCCTGGCATAAGCACCAGGGAATCCAACTGAGGAGAATGACATGGCGGTAACGCAAACAGCCCAGGCATGTGACCTGGTCATTTTCGGCGCGAAAGGCGATCTTGCACGCCGTAAATTGCTGCCTTCCCTGTATCAACTGGAAAAAGCAGGCCAGATTCACCCGGATACCCGCATCCTGGGCGTGGGTCGCGCTGACTGGGACAAAGACGCTTACACCAAAGTGGTGCGCGAAGCGATCGAGACTTTCATGAAAGAGAAAATTGATGAAAGTTTATGGGATACGCTGAGCGGTCGTCTTGATTTCTGCAACCTGGATGTCAACGATACCACCGCGTTCGGACGCCTCGGTGAGATGCTTGACCAGGAAAATCGCGTAACGATCAACTATTTTGCCATGCCGCCAAGTACGTTTGGTGCGATCTGCAAAGGCCTGGGTGAAGCGAAACTCAACGCAAAACCAGCGCGTGTGGTGATGGAAAAACCGCTGGGAACCTCGCTGGCGACGTCACGCGAAATCAACGATCAGGTGGGCGAATATTTCGAAGAGTGTCAGGTCTATCGTATCGACCACTATCTCGGCAAAGAGACGGTACTGAACCTGCTGGCGCTGCGTTTTGCTAACTCCCTGTTTGCCAATAACTGGGATAACCGCACTATCGATCACGTCGAAATCACCGTGGCCGAGGAAGTGGGCATCGAAGGCCGTTGGGGCTATTTCGACCAGGCCGGTCAGATGCGCGACATGATCCAAAACCACCTTCTGCAAATTCTGTGCATGATTGCGATGTCTCCGCCGTCTGACCTTTCAGCGGATAACATCCGTGATGAGAAGGTGAAAGTCCTCAAGTCGCTGCGCCGTATCGATCGCTCGAACGTGCGTGAGAAGACCGTTCGTGGGCAGTACACCGCTGGCTTTGCGCAGGGTAAAAAAGTACCGGGCTATCTGGAAGAAGAGGGCGCGAATAAGTCCAGCAACACCGAGACCTTTGTTGC